>JBMORD010000339.1:0-43259 GCA_049322495.1 Myxococcota bacterium
GAGCCGCCGCGCACGGCCGGAGCAAGCCCGCCGGAGGCAGCGGAGGCCGTGGTGGTGGCTCGCGGCTGTTGGCGAGCCGCCGCGCACGGCCGGAGCAAGCCCGCCGGAGCGGAGGCCGTGGTGGTGGCTCGCGGCTGTTGGCGAGCCGCCGCGCACGGCCGGAGCAATCTACTCAGCGTAGAAGAGCGGCTCGCGCTCGGCGAGGAAGTGGTGGATCGCCTGCTCGGCGTCGGGGCTGAGCTGCTTGAACTGGATGCCGATGCCCGGGAACGAGTCGGGGATCTGATCGTTGATCTCGCGCACCCACCGCACCACGCCCTTCGCCTCGATGCGCTCGCCCGAGGGGAGCGAGAAGGCGAGATCGATCTCCGTGCCGAGCGGCTGGAGATTGACCGTCGCGACGAACAGCCCTCCGTCGGAGATGTTCGCCGAGAAGCCGTTGTAGAAGTTGTTGTCCGACGAGAAGTCGACCGCGGCCTGCATCCTGACGCGCGGGCTCTGCCGCTGCGCCGCCGGGTTCGCCGCGCGCGCCTTGAGCACCTCCGGCGCCGGCCGGGGCACGATCTTCCCGATCGGCGTCGCGCGCGGAGACGGCGGCGGAGGCGCGACGGCCGCGGCCACACGTGCTGCGGCTGCCGCCTCGGCCTTCACGGCGACGAGCGCCTTCTCGTCGGCCAGCACCTGCTGCGCGAGCCGCTGGAGCTGCGTCTTCGCCGCGCTGACCTGCTGCCGCACCGCCGCGTTCGTCTCCCGCCGCGCCTGCACCGCCGCGAGCCGCGCCGCCTTCGCGCGCTCGAAGGCCCCGCCCGCGTTCACCGCCGGCACCTCGATCCGCGCGCGCTGGGCGATCTCCGCGGCGCCGGCCACGGTCGCCTCCTGGTAGAGCTGTCCGACCCGCTGCGAGAGCTCTCCGCTCACCGAGGCCAGCCGCGTCAGCTCCGCGTGGAGCGACGCCTCTTCCGCCTGCAACTCCGACTCGGCCCGGTTCAGTTCGACATCCACGTTGTGCTCCATGGGGGACGTTGGTGACCCTCGGGTGCTGCACCCCTCGTACCGAGAGCAGGCGCCACGATTCCGCAAAGATCAACAAAACCCAAGTGGGTCTCTGTAGTTGCGTGAGGGCCTCAGCGACCCGCCCCGCGGCGGATCACCGCCCGCACGACCCCCGAGGCGCGGTCAGCGGCCACTCGCTCGTGGCCGGTCGCGGAGAGGAAGGCCTCCAGGTCGGCCCACGCTGCGGGGTCGTCGGCCCACAGCTCCACCAGCGCCGCACGCCGCAGCGTCTTCGCCAGCTCGATGATCGGCGCCGGGCACGCCAGGCCTCGCGCATCGACCAGGGTCGCTGAAACCAGAAGTCTCTGAAGCTCATTCATGTCGTGCATTGCGCGACATTCCGCGCCTTTGCTAAGAGCCGCGCCGGCTTACTTCCCCAAGGGAGCAAAAACACTCATGAAACCCTCAGTCATCATCGCCCTCATCGTCGGCGGTGTCGTCGGCTTCGCCGTCGGCAGCATGTTCCAGAAGCAGCCGGCAGCGGGCAGCCCGTCGGTCGTCGCCGCGGCCCCGTCGCCCAGCGCCCCGGCCCGCCCCGGCGCGCCCCCGGCCGACACGAGCGTCTACAAGGTTCCGCTCGATGACGCCCCCATCAAGGGCCCCAACAACGCGCTGGTCACCGTCGTCGAGTTCTCCGACTACCAGTGCCCGTTCTGCTCGCGCGCCAACAACACCATCGTCGAGCTCGAGAAGCAGTACGAGGGGAAGATCCGCGTGGCGATGAAGCAGCACCCGCTCGACTTCCACCCGCGCGCCAAGCCCGCCGCCCTCGCCGCGCTCGCCGCCGGTGAGCAGGGCAAGTACTGGGAGATGCACCACAAGATCTTCGGCAACCAGCAGGCGCTCGACGACTCCACCTTCGAGAGCTACGCGAAGGATCTCGGCCTCAACGTCGAGAAGTGGAAGGCCGACCTCGCCTCGCCGAAGTTCCAGCAGCAGATCCAGAAGGACACCGCGCTCGCGATGCAGCTCGGCGCGACCGGCACGCCCGCCTTCTTCATCAACGGCAAGAAGATCTCCGGCGCCCAGCCGATCGACAACTTCAAGAAGGTCATCGACGAGGAGCTCGCGAAGGCCGCCGAGCTGGTCAAGAACGGCACCCCCGCCGACCAGGTCTACGCGAAGGTGATCGCCAACGGCGTCACCGCCCCCGCGCCGGCCCCGGCTCCGAACGCGCCCTCGGCCCCCGCGCCGGCCGCGATCCGCAAGGTCGACATCCCCGCTGACAGCCCGGCCAAGGGCGGCAAGAACGGCGCGAAGGTCACCATCGTCGAGTGGTCCGACTTCCAGTGCCCGTTCTGCTCGCGCGTGGTGCCCACCCTCAAGCAGATCGAGGACACCTACGGCGACAACGTGAAGGTCGTCTTCCGTCACCAGCCCCTGCCCTTCCACAACAACGCGAAGATCGCCGCCGAGGCGTCGATGGCCGCCAACGAGCAGGGCAAGTTCTGGCCGATGCACGACAAGCTCTTCGGCAACCAGCAGGCCCTCGATCGCGCCTCGCTCGAGCGCTACGCCTCCGAGCTCGGCCTCGACGTCGGCAAGTTCAAGGCGGCGCTCGACTCCGGCAAGTTCACCAAGCGCGTCGAGGAAGACTCGGCGGCCGGCATGGCGGTGGGCGCCAACGGCACCCCGACCTTCTTCATCAACGGCCGTGAGTTCGTCGGCGCGCAGCCCTTCGAGGCCTTCAAGAACGTCATCGACGAGGAGATCAAGAAGGCCGACGCGCTGCTCGCCAAGGGCATCAAGCCGGCCGATCTCTACGCCGAGTTCCAGAAGGAGGCCGGCAAGGCGCCTCCGCCGGCCGCTCCGGGCGCTCCCGAGCCGGCGAAGATCGTCACCGACCTCAAGCTCGACGGCGCGCCGGTGAAGGGCCCGAAGAACGCTGCGGTCACCATCGTCGCCTTCTCCGACTTCCAGTGCCCGTTCTGCTCGCGCGTGGTGCCGACGCTCCACGACCTCGAGAAGCAGTACGAGGGCAAGATCAAGCTCGTCTTCAAGCACCAGCCCCTGCCCTTCCACAACAACGCGAAGATCGCCGCCGCGGCGTCGATGGCCGCCAACGAGCAGGGCAAGTTCTGGGAGATGCACGACAAGCTCTTCTCGAACCAGCAGGCGCTCGATCGCCCCAACCTCGAGCGCTACGCCTCCGAGCTCGGCCTCGACATGGGCAAGTTCAAGGCCGCCCTCGACTCGAACAAGTTCGACGCCTACATCCAGGCCGACTCGGCCGAGGGCATGCGCGTCGGCGCCAACGGCACCCCCACCTTCTTCATCAACGGGCGTCAGCTCGTCGGTGCGCAGCCCATCGACTCGTTCAAGGCCGTCATCGACGAGGAGCTGAAGAAGAAGAAGTGAGCCTCCTCAGCTGAGGCAAAGAAAAACGGCCGTCGCTCTGAACTGGAGCGACGGCCGTTCTGTTTTTCGCGACCACTCGAGACGTCAGCCCTCGGACACGGCGAAGAGAATCCGTCGACCACTACCGTGCTACGCCGAGCCTGAGGGGACCAGGCTACCTCTTCACTGCACCCGCATTCCCCCGGCACCCGGTGAACGACCCCTGTGCCCTGCCAACCCCGGAATGGAACTCTGGTGCCGGGAACGAACCGGCACGCGAGTTCAAGGCTTCGTCTCCCTCCCCCGTCGAGCCCACCGGAAGCGACAGCCATCCCCCCGGACAACCGCCTCAGCCCCGTTGTGCTCGACTCGTTCTCCCTTCCCGTGCGGCCCTGTCTGCAACCTGAGTGCCTGATTTCAGGGGCCCTTTTCCGAGGGGACAGCGCCGCAGAGTGTCCACTGAAGTGGAATTGACCCGCCCGACATGTCCACTCTGCTGGACAGCACGACGTCGGAAGAATGACGCGGCGAAGCGCTGAACGACGGCACTAGAGTGCGCGCCCATGACGACGGCGGAGGGACGGCGGGACGTCGAGCAGGCGCTGTTGCTGAAGATGACGACCTGGCCGGAGGAGGCTCGACTCGGCGACTGGCTCGCGGAGCTGATCGCGGAGCTCGCGGCGATCGTGAAGGCGGAGCGCGCCTTCCTCGAGCTGTACCGCGATCACGACTCGCTCACGGTGTCCTTCCGCTGCACCAGCGAGCAGGAAGAAGAGATCCGCGGGGTCACCTCGCGCGGCATCGTCGCGGCGGCGATCGCCAGCGGCGAGACGGTGCACACCCCATTCGCGCTGCTCGATCAGCGCTTCGAGAAGCAGCCCTCGGTGCAGAACCAGCGGCTCGAGGCGGTGCTGTGCGTGCCCTTCCCCGGCGCGCAGACCGGCGTGATCTACCTCGAGGGCAAGCGGGGCCGCGGGCCCTTCATGCCGGACGACATCAAGCTCGCCGAGCACGTCGCGCGCTTCCTCGGGCCGGTGCTCGCCATCCGCTCGCCCGCGCAGCACGGGCCGGCGAACGATCCCACGCGACCCTGGCGCGAGCGGCTGAGGCTCGACGCGCTTGCGGGCCGGAGCGCGGCCCTGGCGCGCGTCTTCGAGCAGGTCTCGCTGGTGGCGCCGCTCGACATCACGGTGCTGCTCACCGGTGACTCCGGCACCGGCAAGACGCAGCTCGCGCGCGCCATCCACGACAACTCCCCGCGCCGCGACGGGCCGTTCGTCGAGCTCAACTGCGCGACCATTCCCGAGGCGCTCTTCGAGAGCGAGCTGTTCGGCACGCGCGAGGGCGCCTTCACCGGCGCGCGGCAGCTGGTGGGCAAGGTGGCGGCGGCCGAGGGCGGCACGCTGTTCCTCGACGAGGTGGGCGAGATCGCGCTGGCGGCGCAGGGCAAGCTGCTCCAGCTGCTGCAGTCGAAGCAGTACTACGCGCTGGGCTCGACGGTGGTGTCGACGGCGAACATCCGCCTCATCGCCGCGAGCAACGCGAGCCTCGAGTCGCTGGTCGCCGAGAAGCGCTTCCGCGAAGACCTCTACTACCGCATCAACACCTTCACCATTCGGGTGCCGAGCCTCAACGAGCGGCGCGAAGACATCGGGCCCATCGTCGAAGCGCTCGAGAAGAAGATCGCCTTCGAGCACTCGATGCCCCTGCTGCCGATCTCCTCCGGGCTCCGGCTCGCCTTCGAGACGATGGACTGGCAGGGCAACGTGCGGCAGCTCCGCGGCAAGCTCGAGCAGGCGCTGATCCGCGCGGTGGCCGAGGGCGCCTCGCAGCTCGAGCCGAGGCACGTCGACGAGTTCGAGCGTCACGCGCCCGAAGTGTCGACCTTCCACGAGGCGACGCGCGTCTTCCAGCGCGAGCTGCTGCGTCGCGAGCTCGAGCGCAGCGACTGGAACGTCAAGGAGGTCGCCCGCCGCCTCGAGCTCGCGCGCAGCCACGTCTACAACCTCATCCGCACCTTCGGGCTCGAGCGAAACGCACGGTAAGGGGAGGGGTCGTGGGTCTACCGCTGCTGGCTGTCTTCGTTCTCCATTCGGCCCCGCCGCAGGTCCTCGTCTACCTCGCCAACGAACCTGCCCCGACGGCGACGGAACTCGAGAACATCACGCGCATCGCAGGCTGGCTTGAAGAGAGTACAGAGGAAAGCGACCACATTCTGGCGCAAGGCATCCGCGAGGACCTCAAGACCTTTCCTGAGGTGGTGGCGGCCGACGTTGCGACCATCAGGCGACATGCGGCGACGCTCGATGGGGTAGTCATTGCGCACAACCAACTGGTGAAGACAGGCAACGTGCTCATTGGTCGAGGCGAACGCTTGGAGACCGTACCGATCTCACTGGTTCAGCCCGCAGATGGACGAGAGGCGAGCAATCCCCTTGCGAACCTGCAGAACGTCGCGGCCGTGATCGAACTCGCCGCACGAGCCTTCGATCCACAAGAGTTCGAATTCGTGATCGTCGTGGAGTCACACGGTGACGAGTCGTACGCAATCACTCCGCGGCTCGGTCTGCCGACCGATGGGCTCACCAAAGACACGCTTTTCGAGCGCGTTCACGGTGCCGACAACCCCTTCATTCAACGCTACGGAGTCAAGACGAGCGAACTGCTCGACCTCCTCGCCCTGAAGCGAAACACCATCGAATTTCGCACCAAGCTGTTGGTTCTGGCCTCGTGCGAGAGCACCGTCGAACTGCTCCCTCCCGCCCTCCCGGCAGTGCTGGTCGCGGCCGACGGGCTGCCGCTCGAATTCGGCTCGGTCGACTTCGAGAAGGTGCTGAGGTCGAACGAGTCAGCGCTCGACCGCAGACTGTTGACGGTGTTGACGTCTGGGGCCTTCGAGATCGCCGACCCGACCGTGCTTCCGCGACGCCGACTGAGCCGAGGGATGACCGAACTCGGGCGCCGGCTTCTCTACTTCATCCCCCTGACGCTGTGGTTCGCCGTCTTCGTCTTGCGTCGACGAGTCAATCCACCCCGTCGACTTCGGAACAACTGTTGAGCCTCACCCCACCCACCACCTCGAGCACAAGGCTCGAGATGGCAGGCAGCACTCGGCTCAGAGACCGCGGGCAGTGCTTGCATTCTTGGGCCACTTGTCAGCAGGCCCCGAACGGGAGGTCACACCATGAACGGCGAACACGAGAGCACCAACGAGAGCGATGACGGCGACGATCCGATTCATATGAGGCTCCGCTACTTCGGGTTGACTTACCGCAGGACAACTCCAAACAACATTCCACCGAATCCCCCCAAATCAAGCAACACATAGCGCAAGTGCCGCTTCTCCGCATTCAGCAAGTCCGCGAGCAACGACGACAGCAGCCAATGAGAGCAACAGCAGATACTCACATCTCGCTTCGCCCAACCCAACCGAAGCTTCCTCAATCGAATCCAGAGCGTGACGTGGACGAATCCCTGATCACACCCGCCAGTCGGCACCCGCGCGCACGATGGGATGGCTGGTGAAGCGCAAGCCAGTTCACTTGATCGTTGTTTCGTATCCCTCGGCGCTGGACGCGACGCTAGAGGACATCGCGCTCAGGCTCGCGAGCGGCGCCGGGCCCAAGCGCGCGGTTGCGCGCGCCCAGACGCCGGCGGATCTCGTGTTCCAGGTGCGGCGCTGGCATCGGCGCAACCGCGACGTCAGCCGACTGGATCTCATCGGGCACGGAGCGCCCGGCCAGTTCTCCCTCGGCGACGAGGTGATCTTTTCGGAGGACGGCCTCGGCGACGAGGTCGCGCACGCACTCCGGCCCTTTCTCCATCCGCGCGCGAGGGTGCGCCTGCTCGGCTGTTCCCTGGCGCCCGAGCCCGCGCAGCGACGGTGGGTCGCGCGCCTCGGACAAGCGCTGGGGCCGGAGATCGAGCTCCAGGTCCCGACGCGAGGGCTCTTCGTCCACGACTACGGACCCGAAGGCCTGGCGCCACGCGCGCGAAGTTCGTTGTTCACCACAAGGAGGTAGCACCATGGCGGCGAAGCGAATGAAGGACGAGAACAAGATGGAAGCGACGACGAGCCCGGTGAAGGACATCACGGAACTCGGCGCGTACTGGGACCGGGCGTTCAACCTCGACGGCGGCTATCGCGCGGTCGCGGTGGAGGTCGTGAGCCGGGAAAACAACGTCATCACCTTCAACGTCATTGAGGTGCGCTCGGGCAAGCGGCTCAACAAGGCCGCGAGCCCGCTCTCGGTCGATCTCGACGACGGCACGGTTGTCTGGAGTTCACTGCCGTCGACCGCGCAGATGGTCGACCCCGAGTCGTCGCAGCGCATCGGCTACCTCTTCCTCACCGAGGCGTGGATCAAGGAGCACATCGGGCAGCAGCAGCTCAAGTCGGGCGGCAAGTGGCCCCGAGTCTCGTCACTCTGACGCGCACCGCACACCGGTGGCGTAGTCGACGCGTGTGGCGGGAGCGTTGAACTCGGTGAGGCGCGTGGGGGGCGCGCCGCTGGGTATCCCCCAATCGGCCCCCATCTTTCGTCGCAGACCCGCGTAGCGAGGATCTTCGCCGACGGACGGTTCATCGTCTGCACACCATTCGCCGAGGTTGCCCTGCAGGTCGACGACCCCCTCCGTCGTCCGATCGCCGGTACATGCTCCGACCGGCGCGAAGACCTCGAAGCCGTCGACTGCACCGTCGAGGTTGGCTTTGCAGCCCGACACGGACACGCCGGTGAGCTGCGGGTGCGTCTGCGCCGCCCTGAGCCATTCGGCTGACGTCGGCAGCCGCCTGCCGAAGAAGCGGCACAGTCGCTCAGCGGTGAAAGCATTGATGCCCGTGACGGGAATCCCCGCTCCTTTGATCTGGAAATCGGGAGGCAGATAGAGGCGCTCGTCGGCGGTGAAGCGAACGAGGCGCTCGTAGACTTCCCACATCTCCGAGGTTGCCTCGGTGCGATCAAGGAAGAAACCGCCCAGTGAGACTGCGTCTGCGCGGGTCGCCTGGCAGGTCGGAACCGGCACTCGCACCACCTCCGGAGGTTCGCGACGTGCGGCGAAGCCCGGCAGCACCTGGAACGTCACCCACGCCGAGCCACAGCCCGCGCCACGCCCGACGAACTCGAAGACCGCGCCCGCGCTCCCCACCTCGACGATCTCATGCAGCCCGTCACCTTCGACGCGACGCTGTGACCGAGAGAGGCGCGAGGAGTCGATGACCGGCCCGGGCTCGCGCGGGTGCTCGCGAAAGAGCGTGTGCAGCCTCCAGTCGAGGTCCGGCAGCCGGTCCGCCGACACCGGCACGGCCTTCAACGCCACCGGGTCCCAGTCGAAAGGCTCGAGCACCAGCTCGAAGCGCCCCACGTCACCGGCTGCGAGGCGGATCTGCTCCTGCTGGGCGATCGCCTGACGTTCCTTCTCGCGGAAGGCGAGCGCGGCGAAGAGCGCCCCGGTCGCGACCAGCCCCAGCGCCACGAACGCCGCCACCAGCCCCGTGCGACGCCTCCGCCGGAGCCGCTCGTGACGCGCGCGGCCCGCCTCGAGGAACTCCTTCATCGTCGAGGTGAGCGACACGTTCCACCGCTCCACGCGCCGGAGCACGTCCTCGAGCGCCTCTGCTGCCCAGGTCTCCTCCGCGCGCCGGCCGCGCTTGTTCCACAGCACCGCCGCCTGCTCGACGTCCTGCACGAGCGTGCGCGCCTCCTGGGTCTCCGCGAGCCAGCGCGTGAGCTGCGGCCAGGTCGTCACCAGCGACTCGTGGGCGAGCTCCACCAGCGGCTCGTCGTCGTCCGACACGCGATCGCTCACCACCAGCCGCTGGCTGAGCAGCCGATCGAGCTGGCCCGCCGCTTCCGGGAGCCGGTCGAGCAGCTCGGCCCGGGTGCGCGGCTTCCGCGTGCCGTCGGCGTTCACCAGCCGGAGCACCAGCGCGCGGGTGAGCCGCCGCTCCTCGGGGAGCTGCTCCGAGACGAGCCGCTGCGCGTGGGTGGCCAGCGCCCCGACCGCCCCGCCCATCGCCTCGTACTCGCGCCGCAGCACCAGCTTGCGTTGCGCGTCCCGCCGCTCCCACAGCGCGTGGCAGGCGAACTGGAGCAGCGGCAGCGCGGCCGCCTGGCCCTCGAGTTCGCTCGCGATGCGCGCCGGCAGCGAGGCGTCGTCGCACTCGAAGCCGACGCGCGAGAGCGGCCCGCGCACCGCCGCCTCGAGGGCTGCGCGGCCCAGCGGGCGCAGCACCAGCACCGAGCGCAGCGCGCTGGCGAGCTCCGGCCGCGCGGCGAACTCCCCGAGGAAGTCCGAGCGCAGCGTCACCATCAGCCGCCACGGCTCGTCTGCGTTCGCGGCGATCGCGAGCGCGGCCAGCACCGCCGCACGGTCGTCGACGTCGCCGAGGGTGATCAGCTCCTCGAACTGATCGATCACCAGCAGCACGCGCGAAGGCCCAAGCGCGCGCAGCGCCGTGATGAGCCCCGCCGGGCCGGCGCTGAGGCTCTCCACCGGGCAGCCGAGCGCGTTCGCCAGGCTCACCCACGGCCTGCGCCCGGGCCGGAGGCTGATCACCCGCCAGCCCTGCTCCTTGAGCCGCGGCACCACGCCAGCGAAGACGAAGGAGCTCTTACCCACGCCCGACGGTCCCACCACCGGCACGAGCGCGTCGGCGCGCACCCGCTCGAGGGCGGCGTCGATCTCGTCGGCGCGGCCGTGGAAGTCGGCGGCGTCGGCCTCCGAGAACGGATCGAGGCCACGGAACGGCGACCGCCCCTCCGCCCCGTCGCGGCCCAGGAGCAGTCGATCGAGGCGCTGCACGACGTCAGCGGCGCTCGGCCGCTCGGCCGGATCGATCGCCAGACAGGCGGCGACGATCGCAGCGCACGGGCTGGCGGCCACCTTCGGCCCGAGCACCGCCGGACGCGGCCCGAACGCCATGTGCACCAACTCGACGTCGCTGAAGGGCCGCACCCCCTCGATCGCCTCGTGGAGGATCACCCCCAGCGCCCACACGTCCATCGACGGCTGCGGCGTGCCGCCGGTCCACCGCTCCGGCGCCATGTACGCGGGCGTGCCCGAGCCGTTGGTCGCCTCGCCACCGGCCAGCCGCGAGAGCCCGAAGTCGACCACCCGCACGCGCCCGTCGCGCGGAATGAGCACGTTCTCGGGCTTGAGATCGGCGTGCACCACCTCGTGGCGGTGGGCTTCGGCGAGGGCCTCGGCGATCGCCCGGGCGATCCGCATCGCCTCCGCCGGGCTCGCGGGCCCCTCGTCGAAGCGCTCCCGGAGCGTCTCTCCGTCGAGGAACTCGAGGGCGAGCCACGGCCGCCCGTGGAAGACCCCCGCGGAGTACACCGTGACGATGTTCGGGTGGCTGAAGCGCGCCGTGGTCCGCGCCTCGTCGCGGAAGCGCTGGAGCGCCCGCACATCGAGGGAGCCGAACTTGACGAACTTGAGCGCCACCCGCCGGCCGAGCTGCTCGTCGACGGCGGCGTAGACCTGTCCCATCGCGCCTTCCGCCACCAGGCTCGTGATGCGGAAGGTCTCGACGTACTGCCCCGGCGGGAGCAACGGGTCCGCGCTCCCCAGCCCCATGCTGGGTGTGGTGGCCGTGTCCGCCATGATCACTGCTGCCGGTAGTCGACGACGACCTTCACCGTGGCGTTCGGCTCGACCCGCACCACCTTGGTCTGCGGCGGGTAGTCCGGGTTGGTGAAGGTGCAGGTGTACTCGCCGGCCGGGAACTGCGGGTCGGCGAAGGGGGTGGTGTCCTTGAAGTGCGCGGTCGGGCAGTCCACCACGGCGTAGCTGTCCGACGGCTTGACGACGAAGCGCACCGTGCCGCGCGCGGCCGCGACGGGCGGAGGCTTCGGAGTCTCGACTGGCGGGGGCTTCACGACCGGCCCGACCTTCCCGGGCGCCTTGCCGGTCGTCTTCAGCGTGTAGCGGTGCGGGCCCGACGGCTCGGCAGAGACCTTGTACGAGTCGGTCACCGGCGCGTGGCCGGCCAGCTCGAGCGCGAGCGCCACCTCAGCGCCGACCGGCAGCTTGCGCTCGAGCGGCGTGACGCCCAGCACCTCGCCGTTGAGCGTGAGCTGCGCGCCGGGTGGCTCCGACTCGAAGCGCTCGAGCACCTCGCGCGGCGCCTCGACCACCGGAGGCTGCCCTCGCGCTTCGAGCCGCGTCAGCGCGATCGAGCCCATCGCCTCGTGGACCCCCGCCTTGAGGATCAGCGAGCGCTTCTCGGCGCGGAAGCCGTCCTTCTCGATGGTCAGCGCGAGCAGGCCCGGCGGCAGCTCGGCGAGCTCGCAGGGCGTGACGCACAGCTCGACGCCGTCGCGGAGCACGCGCGCGCCGCTCGGCTCGGTGTCGAGCGAGAGGCCGCCCGCCTTGTCCGCGAGCAGCACCCAGGCGCCGAAGCCCAGCACGGCCAGCAACGCCGCCGCGCCGACGAGGAGCACCGGCACGCGGGAGCGCGGCGCCCCCGCGCCCTGCGTCGACATGCTCGCCTCGGTCGGGGCGCGCACCTGAGGCACCGGGCGGGACGGCGGCGACGGCTGGGACAACGCGCGCTCGACCGCCTTGCGCGAGTGGGTGCCGCTGCGCGCGGGACGCTCGGCGGCGGTGGCCTCGAGGTCGCGCTTCGGCCGCGCGGCGCTCTGCGTCGCCCGCATCGACTGCGTCGGGCGCTTGAGACCGCCGATCGACGGCGTGGCCTTCTCGGGACCTCCGAGCCCCTCTTCACCGCGCGAGTGCTCGGCGGTCTCGACGAGGAGCCGGCCCTCTTCGGCCTCGCGCGCCAGCCGCTCGGCGTAGATCTCGTGCATGAACTCCGCGAGCGCCGCGGAGCTGCCGTTCTGCTGGTTGTCGAGCAGCCACTTCTCGAGCGCCGCGCCGAGCTGCCGTGCCTCGCCGAAGCGCGCGGTGCGATCCTTCGCGAGCGCCTTCATCACGATCGCCGAGAGGTCGGCGGGCACGCGGGTGTTGACCTCCGACGGCGGCGCGACGGAGCACTCGGTGACGGCGTTGAGCGTCTGGATGTCGGTGGCCCGCTTGAAGAGCCGGGTCCCCGTGAGCAGCTCGTAGAGCACCACCCCGAGCGCGAAGATGTCGGTGCGGCAGTCGATGGCCTGCCCCGCCGCCTGCTCGGGCGACATGTACGAGTACTTCCCCTTGAGCACGCCCGACTTCGTCACCGTCGCCTGGTCGGCCGCCTTGGCGATGCCGAAGTCGACCACCTTCACCCCACCCTCGAACGACACGAGGATGTTCTGCGGCGAGATGTCGCGGTGCACGATGTTGAGCGGCCGCCCCTGCGCGTCGGGCTTCTTGTGCGCGTAGTCGAGGCCGCTGCAGGCATCGATGATGATCCGACAGATGAGCGCGAGGGGGATCGGCCGGCCCACCTTGTCGGCGTGCTTCCACACCCGCCGCACGTCCTCGCCGTGGATGAACTCCATGGCGATGAAGAAGCTGTCGTCCTGCGCGCCGAGATCGAAGATCTGGACGATGTTCGGGTGGTTGAGCCGCGCCGCGATGCGCGCCTCGTCCAGGAACATGGTGATGAAGTCTTCGTTCTCGGCGAGGTGCGGAAGAATCCGCTTCACCACGAGGAGCTTCTCGAAGCCCTCCGGCCCCAGCTGCCGCGCAAGGTAGATCTGCGCCATCCCACCGGTGGCGAGCTTCTTGAGCAGTTGGTAGCGGCCGTAGGTTTCGAGCGACACGGGGGTGAACTGGCCGATGCTAGGCCCCGGAGGGCGACGACACAAAGGTCCGAAAGCTCGGGTGTCACCGCCGGGTCACACGGCGGCGCTTCTCGCGCGTCTCGCGCATCAGCTGCTCGAGCCCGTCGAGCTTCTTCTGCAACACCGGGAAGAGGAGCCGGTTGTCGTCGACCATGTCGAAGAGCCGGAGGATCTCGTCGACCTCCTTCTCGATCGCCTCGGCCCGCTCCGCGC
Source organism: Myxococcota bacterium (assembly GCA_049322495.1). Classification (GTDB taxonomy): domain Bacteria; phylum Myxococcota; class Myxococcia; order Myxococcales; family Myxococcaceae; genus Archangium_A. Next base: position 13,335 of record JBMORD010000339.1, read on the forward strand.
TGATCCGCCGCAGGAGGAGATCGGCGCCAGCCTCGATCAGCACCCGCGCCACGTCGTCGCGCGACGCCAGCGGCTCCTGCTTCCGCTGCCCGAGCCCCTGGATCACCCGGAGCTTCGGGCCCAGGCTCAGCTCCATCTGTCGCTCGTCTCGCCGCGTGGCCATGCGCCGACGATACGTGCGGGAGCCGCGAGGGGAATTTTCCGGCCGGAGCGGCGGGATCAGCCTGTAGCGGTCCCTCGTTTCCGGGCCGATTCTGCGTCGAAGCGCGTAGACTCCGGGCTGCCATGCGATCCCGGCTCCTCCTGCTCGCCCTCCCCGCCCTCGCGGCCTGCCAGAACTGGGGAGCGGTGAAGGTCGTCATCACCTTCGAGAACGAGCCGCGGACGAAGTGCGTGAAGGTCTCGGCGACCGGGCCGAACGGCACGGCGATCAGCTCGACGCCCGGTGCCATCGATCGCGTCGGCAACCAGATCGTCCTCGCGCTCACGGAGAACGTCGAGCTCACCGGCGAGGTCCGCGTCACCGTCGATCGCCACGCCGTGGCGGGCTGCACCGACACGAAGTTCGACACCACCACCAGGACGGTTCAGCTCGTCCGAAACCAGCGAAGCGAGCTCTCCTTCCTTTTCGCCGGCGAGGAGATCGACGACGGAGGCATCGACGCCGGGACCGATGCGGGCACCGACGGCGGCTGCGACACGAGCGGGTGCACCCCGAACGAGTGCGAGCGCGGCCAGCCGGCGTGCAACTGCGTCTACGAGAAGGTCGACGCGGGGACCCCGTGCAGCCTCGGGGTCTGCAACTCGAGCGGCGTCTGCTCGACGTCGTGCATGGGCGTGCCCAACAACACCCCCTGCGACGATGGCCTCGCCTGCACCGCGATCGGGTCGACGTGCCAGAACGAGGTGTGCCAGCCCGGGCCGTGCAGCACCACGATGGTCCCTGCGTGCATGCGCCTCAAGGTGCCGGTCGCCTGCGCGGCGGCCCCGAGCACGAGCTGCGAGCTGGTGCCCGACCTCGACTTCACCTCGTGCCCCGATGGCGTCTGCGTCGCGGGCACCTGCCAGAAGTGGTTCGTCTTCCCGGTGGACTACCTGCACACCGCAGCCAACGAGCTCCCCGGCCACGCTGACGCCGGCTGGGTGATCGCGCCGACCGATGCGGGGACCCCATGCCGCACGGTCATCGACACGACCACCGCGACCATCGTCACCGCGGAGTGCGGCGCTCCGACGCTCGTCACGCGCGTCGACGACGCAGGCGTTCGCGTCTTCGGCATGAGCAGCCTGACGATCGCGCCCGACGCCACGCTCCACTTCGTCGGGAGCGCGCCGGTGCAGCTCCTGGTGCTCGGCAACGCGACCGTCGATGGCTTGCTCAGCGTCGCGGCGCTCCCTGACGCGGGCCTGCCGGCGGGCACCCAGCCGAGCTCCTGTTCCGTCGCAGGCCCCGGGACCAATGCGAAAGAAGGCGGCGGTGGCGGAGGCTTCGGTGCTGCGGGAGGCCGTGGAGGCGAGAGCGGCGGCGCGGGTGGTGCGGCCACTCTCGGCACGGCCATCCCCGACACCCTCCGCGGCGGCTGCCAGGGCGGCACGGGCTTCTCGAGTTCGAGCACGATCGACGGCGGCGTAGGCGGAGGCGCGCTCCAGGTCGCCGTGGCCGAGACACTCACCATCAACAGCACCGGCGTCATCGCGGCCTCAGGAAGCGGCGGAGCGCCGGGCACGGCCGATGGGATCGGCGGCGGCGGGGGAGGCAGCGGCGGAATGGTGGTGATCGAGGCGCGCGTCATCGCCAACGCGGGCTGGGTCACGGCCAACGGCGGCGGCGGCGGCCAGGGCGGGGCCGGTGCTCCGGGCGGTGGCGGTACTGCCGGCGACGCCGGAGCGATGGGCGCGCTCGACAGCGCCACGCCCGCCCCCGGTGGCAATGTCGCGGGGTCCGGCGGGCAGGGAGGAAACGGAGGGGCGGGCTCCTCGCTCGCGGGTACGGCAGGCAGCAACGGAGGTGGCGGCAAGGGCGGCGGCGGTGGGGGCGGGAGCGCTGGCGTCGTCCACTGGAAGGGGCAGAACAGCTGCACCGGCCTCGCGCCCCGATTCTCCGGCGCCATCCGCAACGTCCAGCCCTGCAACTGACTCATGGCCTCCACGTGGCGCGTCCTCATCGTCGATGACTCCACGCTCAGCCGCGAGGTGCTGCGGCGCACGCTGGAGCTCGATCCCCGCGTGCAGATCGTCGGCGAGGCGCGCAGCGGCGAAGAGGCCGTGTCGATGGTGCGCACGCTCCAGCCGCACCTGATCACCATGGACCTCAACATGCCCGGCATGGGCGGGCTGAGGGCCATCGAAGTGCTGATGAAGGATCGGCCGACGCCGATCGTGGTGATCAGCGAGCGCTCGTCGACGGCCGGCGTCGACCTCAACTACGAGGCGATCTCCCGCGGCGCGCTCGAGCTGGTGCCGAAGTCGGCGGTGTTCGGCGCGAACGACGAGGAGGTGCGGCGCTTCGTCGAGCGGCTGCGGCTCCTCGCCGAGGCGGGGCTCGAAGACGACAAGCCCGTCGTCCCCACGGCGCCCGCCCCCACCATCCCCGTCTCGACCGAGAAGCCGCTGCTGCTCGGCATCGGTGCGTCGACCGGGGGCCCCAAGGCGCTCGCCCGCCTCCTCGGCGCCCTTCCCCGCGACTTCCCGCTGCCGATCGCCGTGGTGCAGCACATGGCGGAGGACTTCTTCGACTCCTTCGTGCGCTTCCTCCGCGACGCCTCGGGGCACCCCGTCGAGCAGGCGACCGCGTCGACCCACTTCGAGGCCGGCAACGTCTACGTCGCGCCGCCGCGCCAGGAGCTCTTCGTCAAGGAGAACCTCGGAGTGAAGCTGCTCCCGCCCCCTCCGAACTCGATCATCTCCCCGTCGGTCGACAGCCTCTTCTTCTCGATGGCCACCGCCCTCAAGGGCCGCGGCATCGGGGTGCTGCTCACCGGCATGGGCGACGACGGTGCGCAGGGGCTCCTGCGCATGCGGCGCATGGGCGCGCGCACGGTGGTGCAGGACAAGGCGAGCTGCGCGGTGTTCGGCATGCCCAAGGCCGCGGTCGAGCTCGGCGCCGCCGAGCACGTGATCGATCTCGCGGCGATGGGCCCCTTCCTCACCGAGGTCGCGCGGGGCGCCGCGCCGAATGAGGCCCCTCCTCCACCTCCCGCCGCCCCTGCCCGCCACAACAAGTCAGGGTCCTTCCCGGCGATCGTTCCCAACGGCGGGAAGAAGACGATCCTCGTCGTCGACGATCAGCCAGCTCAGCTCGAGGCCGCCCGCAAGGTCCTCGGCGGCGCCGGCTTCGAGGTCGTCACGCTCGACAACCCGCTGATGATCGCCCGCGCGCTCCGCCGGCACCCCGTCGAGCTGGTGATCCTCGAGCCCGAGCTCAAGACGATGAAAGCGGCGGTCGTCGTCCAGACGCTCCGCACGCACGGCCTCATGATGCCGGTCTTCTTCTGGTCTTCGGCCGACGAGAGCCGCCTCTCCGCGCACGTGCGCGAGTGCCAGGCCGCGGGCTCACTGCGCAAAGGCGACGCTTCGGCGCTCGCGCGTGCGGTGAGCCGACTGGTCAAGCCGTAGCCGCTCACGAAGCCGCCCGCCAAGGCTGCCACCACGACCTCCAGAAATGACAAAACCCACTGATTTCTCAGTGGGTTTCGTCAGTGCCCAGGGAGGGATTCGAACCCTCACGCCGCGAGGCGCCACCCCCTCAAGATGGTGTGTCTACCAATTCCACCACCTGGGCTTATTTCGGGAACCGCGATGTCGACAGCGACGCCCCAATACCAGATCGTCTGACGAGCGGAAGAGGAAAATCGCGTCCCTCTTCACATTCTCTTCAGTTCGCCGGCGCCTTCTCGGCGGGGACGGCGTCGGTGGCCGACGGAGCCGTCTCAGCCGGCGCCGGCTTCGGCGTCGCCTCGGCGGGCGTGGCAGGAGCAGCCTGCGTCGGCGCGGGCGCGGCCGGCGTGGCGGCAGCCTGATCGGCGATCGAGTCAGCGACCGACGACTTGAGGCCGACGAACGAGAGGCCGAGCGAGGTGATGAAGAAGGCGATCGCGCAGAAGGCGGTCAGCTTCGTGAGGAAGGTGGCCGCGCCACGGCCGCCGAAGGCCGTCGTCGCCGCACCGCCGCCGAGCGCCGCGCCCATGCCCGCGTCCTTTCCGGGCTGGAGCAGGATCACGAACATCATGAACACGCACAGGAGGATGTGAACGACCGTGAAGAAATAAAACATAGGGGTGCGCTCCTAAGCACACGTGTCGGCGCCGTACAACGCCGGACGCACAGGTTCAGTTCAGGCCTTCGCCTTCACGATGGCGGCGAAGTCGGCGGCCTTGAGGCTCGCCCCGCCGACCAGCGCGCCGTCGATGTCGGGCTGGGACAGCAGCTCGGCCGCGTTGTCGGCCTTCACCGAGCCGCCGTACTGGATGCGCACCTGCCCCGCCGCGTCGGCGCCCCACAGGCCCCCGAGCAGCGCGCGGATGTGCGCGTGGACCTCCTGGGCCTGGCGCGAGGTGGCGGTCTTGCCGGTGCCGATCGCCCACACCGGCTCGTAGGCGATCACGAACTTCGCGCCCTCGGCCGCGCCGAAGCCCGCGAGGCAGCCCTTCACCTGCGTCTCGACGACCGAGAGCGTCTTGTTGCCCTCGCGCTCCTCGAGCGTCTCGCCGACGCAGACGATGGGCAGCATGCCGGCCTTGAGCACCGCGGCCACCTTGCGGTTGACGCCCGCGTCGGTCTCCCCGAACAGCTGGCGCCGCTCGGAGTGGCCGAGGATCACGTAGCTGCAGCCCACCTCCTTGAGCATGGGCGCCGCCACCTCACCGGTGAACGCGCCGGAGTCGGACGCGTGGCAGTTCTGGGCCGCCAGGGCGATGTTGGAGTCCTCCAGCGCCTTGCCGACGGGGTGCAGCGCGGTGAAGGGCGGCGCGATGGCCACCTCCACGCGATCCCGCACCACGGAGATCGCGTTGCGGAGCTCTCGCACCAGCGCGAGCGACTCCGACACCGTCTTGTTCATCTTCCAGTTGCCCGCGATGAAGCAGCGACGCGCCATGTCTCTCACTCCAGGGCCTTGATGCCCGGGAGCTCCTTGCCTTCGAGGAACTCGAGCGACGCGCCACCGCCGGTGGACACGTGCGTCATCTTGCCTGCCAGACCGAAGTCGTTGACCGCCGCGGCCGAGTCACCGCCGCCGACCACGGTCTGCGCGCCCTGGTTGTTGGCCATCGCCGTGGCCACCGACTTCGTGCCCATGGCGAACTTCTCGACCTCGAACAGGCCCATGGGGCCGTTCCACAGCACGGTCTTCGCGTCGCGGATGTGCTGGGTGTAGAGCGCCCGGGTCTTGCCGCCGATGTCGAGGCCCATCAGCTCCTTCGGGATGGCGCGCTCGAGCACGTCGACCGCCTGGCTCTGCTCGTCGGGCGACGTGCCGCACACGTGATCGATCGGCAGCACCAGCTCCACGCCGAGGCGCTTCGCCGAGTCGAGGAGCCGCGTGGCGAGCGACAGCTTGTCCTCCTCGACGCGGCTCTTGCCGACCTCCACGCCCTCGGCCTTGAGGAACGTGTAGGCCATCGCCCCGCCGATGAGCATCGTCTGGCACTTCGGCAGCAGGTTCTCGATGACCTTGATCTTGTCCGAGACCTTCGAGCCGCCGAGCACCACCACGAAGGGCTTCTCGGCGCTCTTCACCAGCTTCCCGAGCTGCTCGATCTCCTTGCGGATCAGGAAGCCGGCGCACTTCTCCTTCACGAAGGGCACCATGCCCGCCGTCGACGCGTGCGCGCGGTGCGCGGTGCCGAAGGCGTCGTTGCAGTACACGTCGGCGCTCGCCGCGAGCTGCCTGGCGAAGGCCTCGTCGTTGGCCTCCTCATCCTTCCGGAAGCGGAGGTTCTCGAGCATCAGCACCTGGCCGGGCTTGAGGTCCTTCGCCATCTTGGCGACGCCCTCGCCGATGCAGTCGTCGGCCATCAGCACCTCGTGCTCGCGGCCGAGCAGCTCCGCGAGGCGCCTGGCGGCGGGCATCAGCGACAGCTTCGGGTCGACGCCCTTGGGCCGCCCGAGGTGCGACGCGAGGATCGGCTTACCCCCGAGCTGCAGCACCTTCTTGATGGTGGGCAGCGCCTCGCGAATGCGCGTGTCGTCGGTGACGTGCTGCTTGTCGTCGAGCGGGACGTTGAAGTCGACGCGGATGAAGACGCGCTTCCCCGTCAGCTGGAGCTCATCGATGTAGCGGGCCATGGCGTCGCCTCACTTCTTCGAGATGAGGTACTTGGCCACGTCGACCATGCGCTGCGAGTAGCCCCACTCGTTGTCGTACCAGGCGAAGACCTTCACGAACGTGCCGTCGATGATCTGCGTCTGCGTCGAGTCGAAGATCGAGCTGTGCGGGTTGTCGTTGTAGTCGATGCTCACCGTCGGCTCGGTGTCGTACTGGAGGATGCCCTTCATCGGCCCCTCGGCCGCCGCCTTCATCGCCTTGTTGATGTCGTCGACGGTGACCGCCTTCTTGAGCGACACCGTGAGGTCGACCAGCGACACGTTCGGGGTCGGGACGCGGATCGACGAGCCGTTGAGCTTGCCCTTGAGCTCGGGGAGCACGAGGCCGATGGCCTTCGCCGCGCCGGTGGTCGAGGGGATCATCGAGAGCGCCGCCGCGCGCGCGCGCCGCGGGTCGTCGTGCACCAGGTCGAGGATGCGCTGATCGTTGGTGTAGCTGTGGATGGTGGTCATCAGGCCGCGCTCGATGCCGAACGAGTCGTTGAGCACCTTGGCGATCGGCGAGAGGCAGTTGGTGGTGCAGCTCGCGTTGCTGATGATGTGGTGCTTCGCCGGATCGTACGAGGTGTGGTTGATGCCGAAGCAGACCGTGAGGTCGACGTCACCCTTGCCCGGCGCCGAGATGAGCACCTTCTTCGCGCCCGCCTGGAGGTGCAGCGACGCCTTCTCCTGGCTGGCGAACTTGCCGGTGCACTCCATCACCACGTCGACGCCGAGCTCCTTCCACGGGAGCTTCGCGGGGTCCTTCTCGGCGGTGACCTTGTAGGTCTTGCCGTCGATGGTGATCGAGCCCTCGCCGTGCGTGACGGTCCCGGGCCAGTTGCGGTGCACCGAGTCGTACTTGAAGAGGTGCGCCAGCGTCGCCGGCTTGTCGAGATCGTTGATGGCGACGATCTCGATGTCCTGCTCCTTCCGCGCGAGCGCAGCGCGGAGAACCATGCGGCCGATGCGGCCGAACCCGTTGATCGCGAACTTGATGGCCATGTGCGAACTCCTGTGGAGGTGAGGTGTTGAAGACGGCGCGGACCCTACTTTTCGGAGTCTCGTCGCGCCAGCGAGTCGCGCCGTCGACGCGCGGTGAACACTGCAAGAATTGCGGCGGCCAGCGGGAGCGCTGAGCCCGTCACCGAGCAACCACCGCCCTGAAAGGCGAGGACCGGCTGCCGCACGACGCCCGCATCTTCTGCGGCCCCGCCATCGACGCCGCTCATGCCTGCGTCAACCTCGGGTGTGCCGGCGTCGGTGGGCGACCCGGCGTCAGGCTCCACGCCCGCGTCGATCACCGTGCCTGCGTCGATCATCACCACGCCGCCGTCGAAGCCCGCGGGGGCGAGGAAGGCGAGCACCCGGCGCATCACCTCGACGCGCTGCGTGCGGTCGACGAGCGTCTCGAAGGGGAAGCCGAAGACGACGGACTGCATCGGGGTGCCGATCGCCGCGTTCCCCCCGGCGACGTACGCGCCGAGGGAGATCGCCGCGCCGCTGGCGTCCACCACCGGGGGCGCGCCCGCGCTGAACGAGCCACCGTTGCCATCGTCGAGCGCGAGGCCGTTGAGACCGTTGAGCGGGCCGGCCCCGCTGAGCGCGAGGCCGCCGGTCGTCCCGGGGAACGAGCCGGAGAAGGTGGTCGACACGAAGCTGGCCGAGCCGCTGGAGTCGCCGGTGAAGAACACCGGCACGTTCCGGGTGCGGAAGTCCGTCACCACGCCCTGCTCCGCCGCCGTGAGCGCCGCGCCGCCCTGCTTGCCGCGCCCGAGGAACCAGGTGAGCAGCTGGTAGGGCGAGGTGGCCACGTCACCCGCCGTCACCGCGTCGGACTCGGCGGTGTCGAAGCCCACGTCGTTCGCCGCGAGCGCGTCGCCGGTGAGCCGCGCGGCGGTGCCGTCGTTCATCTTCGCGACGAAGATGCGCAGCACGTTGCCGAGGGCGTAGGTGCTGGCGAACGTCTCGGTCTTGCCGATCGCCGCCTCGAGCCGATCGAAGCCGTTGACCACCAGCACCAGCGGCTTGCCCGGCACCGGCGCCTTCACGCCCACCACCGCGGAGGGGAACGACTCGCCGCCCGCATTCGTGGCGGTGACGCGGAAGAACTTCGGCGCCCCGGCGGGGAGGCTCACCCGCGCCGAGGTGGTCGCCACGTCGACGCCGTCGTCCCAGGCCAGCCCGTCGTCGCTCGAGTACACGCGGTAGCCGGTCGCCGCGTCGCCGCGCACGCCCTGGGTGTCGGTGGGCGAGGCGCGCCAGCGCAGCACGGCCTCGCCGTTGCCCTGGTTGAGCGCCGCGACGTGCGTCGGAGGCTCGGGCGGGAGCCGCGCCGTCACCCCGTCCTTCTGCGCGAAGTACTTGATGATGCCCTGGGTGATGGCGCGCGCCGCGAGGTAGCGGAAGGCCGGCTCCTTGAGGTGGGCGGCGTCGGCGGCCGCGTCGTGGAAGGCGACCTCGATCAGCGTGGAGGGCGTCTCGGGGTTGTTGCCGGGGTTGAGCTCGCCGAAGTACGCCGAGTCGACGCCGCGATCGGTCCACGTCGGCCTGTTCCAGCCGGCGTCGGCCTTGATGTCGCGCACCAGCTCGCCGTGCACCGCGTTCGCGAGCTGCATGCCGCCGTCGACGCCGGTGAAGTTGAGCGTGCCGTCGGGCGGGTTCGGCCCGTAGACATAGGTGTTGGTGCCCACCGCCGAGGCGTTGAAGGCGTTGGTGTGCCAGGCGACGTAGACCGCGTCTTCGCCGGGCTCGTGCACCCAGGCCGCGAAGCGCGAGCGCGTGCCGACGTCGTTGGTGCGATCGTCGGCCGGCGTGTTGCCGTTGGCGGCCCACACGCTGGTGGGCGCGCCGGACCACTGCGCGTGGTAGCGGGCCGACTCCTCGAAGCGCGGGCGACCGCTGGTGCCGGCGCCGCGATCGATGAAGCCCATGCCGCCGCCGAACTTCACCGCGTCGAGCGAGACGTTCATCCCGCTGCCGGCCGCCGAGTCGTTCTGCACCACCACCTGCGCGGTGCCGCCCTGGCGGAAGTAGAACCGCCCGAGCTGCACCCAGGTGCCGCCGTGGCGCTGCTGGTTGACGCGGAAGTGCGTCTCTCCGCCGGCATGACGGACGATGTAGTGCGCGTCGGTCACGCGCGCGGTGAAGGAGGTGTAGCTGACGGACACCTCGTAGTACCCGCTCGCGGGGATGTTCGCGGTGTAGCTCGCGCTGGCCGTCGCGGTGGCCGCCGAGGGCATCAGCCGGTTGCCGCCGAGCGAGAACGGCAGCGTCGCGCCCGTCATGGGGAACGTCGGCCGGCCGAAGCCCATCAGCGTCGAGTCGATGAAGCCGCTCCCGGTCTCGACGTAGCCCGCCTCGCCGTTGTCGACGATCACGAGGTTGGAGTTCAGATCGAGCTCGCGCACCGGCACCACGCGCGCACCGGCGTTGAGCAGCATCGGCATGAGGTACTGGCTCAGCGTCTCGATGCTGACGAGGTCTTCGACGATGTTGTTGGTGTTGCCGCGCTGGGTGCGCCACGCGCCGAGGCCGGCCTCCCAGGTGAAGCCGTGGCCGGGGCTCAAGTAGACGACCTTGTTGGCGAGCGCGCCCACGCCGCGCACCGACGCCGCCGGGAGACCGCCGATGCGGAGCGCGGGCCGCTCGACCCGCACCAGCGCCGGAGACTCGGGGACGAGGTTCGGCTCCCACGGCTTCGGCTCGAGGGGGACGACGGGCACCGAGCCGGGCGGCTCGAGCCCGCAGTCGTCGATCCACGACTCCTGGGCCAGCGCGGGGAGGGAAACGAGGACGAGGAGGGCGAGCGCTCGCATCGCGCCGGCTGATACCCGACGCCGCGCGAGCCGTCACCCTCCCCTCACCAAACAAACGCGACGGGAGAGAGCGACGCCCGGCCGCTCCCTCCCGCCACTTCGTCAGGCCTTGAGCTGGAGCTTCTCGAGCGCCCCGTCACCCAGCACGAGGTGCACCTGGCCGACCTTCGCCGCCAGCTCCTTGTACGCCTCGAGCTCCTTGAGGCGGACCAGCAGCGGGTTCTCGGCGAGGACCTTCGCGGTCTGCGCAAGGCTGCGCGTGGCCGCCGTCTCCTCGCGCCGCAGGATGACGTTGGCCTCGGCCTCCTTCTGGGCCTGGATGACCTTGTTGAGGAGCTCCTTCATCTCGCCCGGCAGCACGACGTCCTTCACGCCGAGCTCGACCAGCTCCAGCCCCAGCCCCTCGGCGCGCTCGCGCACCGACGGCACCATGACCTTCGCCAGCTCCTCACGCGCGGCGATCAGCTCGTCGAGCGTGCGCGTGGTGACCGCCTCGCGCGCCGCCAGCTGCATCGCGAGGTAGACCACGTCGTCAGGCGCGCGGGCGACCGTCGCCAGCCGCTTCGCGTCCTTCACGCGGATGGTCGCGCTCAGGTTGAGGCGCAGGGTCACGCGGTCCTTCGTCATGACCTCCTGTCCCGTCACCTGGAGCACGCGCTCACGCAGATCGATCACCGTCATGGTGACCGTGCGCTGCGTGTTCCACGCGGCGTGGCGGCCTGCCCCGAGCACGGCGTCGAGCTGCCCATCGACGTACCGCACCGCGACGCTGCCCTCGGGCGCCGTCACCTCGACGTAGTCGCGCCCCTTCGCCAGGGCCACCACGTCCGCCTGCAGCGGCTTCGCCTCGATCGCCGAGGTGTCCAGCACCTCGAGCTTCACGAGCGGCGTCACCGCCTTCGTCGCGCGATCGACGTGGCGATCGACGGTCCACACCTGGTGGACGCCCGCCCCGAGCCACAGGACCGGCTTGCCCCGGCGGTACACGAGACCACGCTCGTGGGCCGCGAGGCTCACCACCTGCAGATCCTCGGCGGGCACCAGCGCCAGCCGGCGCTCGTCGAGCTCGGCGAGCAGGTTCACCGTCGACACCTTCTCGACGCGCAGCTGCTTGAACGCGGCCCACACGCGGTGCACGCCCGGCGCGAGGTACTTCACGGGCTGCCCGTCCTCGACGAGGAACGCGCGCTCGTTCTGGGTGATCTCGATCTTCATGGTGATGCGCTCCTTTCGGGAAGTGGTGCTGCGGTGCTGCGGTGCTGCGAAAAAGTGGAGGCCTGCCGCGCTCACGGGTCGAAGCGACGTTGCGAGCGGCCGACCACGCCGTTCACACCGGGAACGTGCCGGGCCGACTGCGCCCGGTGCCGTGCCCTGACGACGTCGCCGCGCGCGATGCTCCGCCCGGGCCCGTCACCGGGATGGGGCGGAGATGGCGTCGAGGCGAGGCCACCGAGGCACACGGCGCTCCCAGCCGTGCTCCCACCAGCTCACGCGACAGCCCTCCGATGGGCGAGAAGGATTCGAACCTTCGACACCGAGCTACAAGGCTCGTGCTCTACCAACCTGAGCTATCGCGCCGCCGTTTGAGGGCGGTGTCCCCATTTTCGGTGGAGACCGGATGTCCTTCGAGCGCGCTGTTCGAACCGCCTGCGTTGACGTGGAGCGGGGAACGCCGACAGGCGTCCCGAACCACGAACCGGCGCAGCGTGATGATCGACGAACGCCGCGGCTGACGCGGGCTGCAAATTCGCCCTGACATTGGTAGTGCGCGCGGAGCGATGGCCAGAGAGCCCTTCCAGTCGAAGCACCAGCCGACCAGCTTCTACCGCTCGGTGCTCCACGCGTGGGACGGGCTCATCCACACCGTGGTGCACCAGCGCAACATGCGCATGCACGTCATCTCAGCGATCCTCGTGGGGCTCGTGGGCGGCGGCATTCCGCTCGGGCTCGCCGAGAAGGTGACGCTCATCTTCTGCGTGCTGCTGGTGCTCTTCGCCGAGATGCTCAACTCGGCGCTCGAGCAGCTGGTGGATCTCGCGATCCAGCAGTTCGACGAGAAGGCGAAGCTCACCAAGGACATCGCGGCCGCCGGCGTGCTGGTGCTGGCGATCGGCACGGTGGTCATCTTCGCCGCGGTGCTGGTGCACAACGCGCAGACCATCTTCGAGAACGAAGCGGCGATCCTCCGCCAGGTGCTGGTCGGCGTGCCGCTCACCTTCCTCGGCGGCGCCCTGATGCACGAGCAGAAGAAGCCGAAGTGGCTCGACGCGCTGTTCGCGCTCGGCGCGCTCGGGCTGTGGGGCGTCACGCTCACGTGGACCGAGTCGCTCGTCTTCTCGGCGATGACCTTCGGCCTGCTCGTGGTCTGCATCAACGCGGCGCTCTGGCGCCACCGCTGACCGGGAAAAAACAAAGCCCGGCGCGGGGCCGGGCTTCCTCACTGCCGCAGCGACGCCATGGCCGCTGGTCTACTGCTCACCCGCTGTGGGTTCCGACATCGGCGCCTGGCCGGTGTGCGGAGGACCCTGCGGGCTCGCACTCTTACGCGTTCGCCCGGTTCTCGGGCTTCGCGTCGTCACCGGGCTTCACTTCCTTCAGGTCCGTGGTGACCAGGTCGATGAGCTCGGTGGCGATATCCAGAATCTGGTTCGGAGTGTAACCACCGGCACGGAGCTGCGCAAAGAACGTCCGAGCGAGAATCTTCGTGCCCTTCTTGTCAGTGCTCATGGCGTTCCCCCTGTGCGGCTCGCGTGCCATACCTGTGACGCGCGAAACGCGTAGCAACATCAACGGCTTGAGTTCATTTTCGAACGTCAGGTGCGAAGCGCGCTTCGCAGTCGCGCCCGGTTCGCCGCGAAGTGGCGGAAGCACCGTCATCGACGGATCAAGCACTTGCGAGTTCGGGCAGACGGGCTGGAGGATCTGGTAATCGGCGCCCGTGCCGTCCTACCGGGTCAACAACCTCGCGCTCTGGCTCGACGAGCCCGAGACGCTCCTGTCGAAGAAGGCCGCCGAGAAGCTGGGCGTGACGCCGGCGGATCTCGAGTCCGTCCGCGTGGTGCGCTCCGTGCTCGACGCGCGGAAGAAGAACAGCCCGCGGTACATCCACACCGTCGAGGTGACGTTCGCTGCGGGCAAGGGGCCGAAGACCGTGCCTCCCGACGTGAGCGAAGCCGAGGCCCCGCCCCCGCCGTCGAAGCCCGTGGAGCGGCAGCCCGCCTTCAAGCCGATCATCATCGGCATGGGGCCGGCGGGGCTGTTCTGCGCGCTGGAGCTCGCGCAGCGCGGGGTGAAGAGCATCCTCCTCGAGCGCGGGAAGGACGTCATCGAGCGCCGCAAGGACGTGGCGAAGCTGATGCGCGACGGCACGCTGACGCCCGAGAGCAACATGAGCTTCGGCGAAGGCGGCGCGGGCGCGTACACCGACGGCAAGCTCTCGACGCGCATCAACCACCCCTCGGTGCGCAAGGTGATCGAGACCTTCGCGAAGTACGGCGCGCCCGACCGCATCCTCGTGCAGGGCAAGCCGCACATCGGGTCCGATCTCCTGCCGCTCTCGGTGGAGCGCATGAGGAAGGATCTGATCGAGCTCGGGGTCGAGGTGCACTTCCAGGCGCGCGTCGACGAGATCCTCTCGGAGGACGGCCACGTCACCGGCGTGCGCCTCGCCGACGGCACCGTGCTGCGCAGCGATCGCGTGGTGCTCGCCCCGGGCAACTCGGCGCGCGAGCTCTTCGAGCGCTTCGCCGCCGACGGGAAGATCTTCATCGAGCCCAAGCCCTTCGCCATCGGCTTCCGCGCCGAGCACCCGCAGCCGCTGATCAACGCCATTCAGTACGGAGAGAAGGTCGCCTCGCACGCGAAGCTGCCCCCCGCCGACTACAAGCTCGCGGAGAACCTCTCGGTCGATGGCGACGTGCGCGGCGTGTACTCGTTCTGCATGTGCCCCGGCGGCGTGGTGGTGCCCACGCCCACCGAAGAAGGCATGCAGTGCACCAACGGCATGTCCAACTCGCACCGCAACTCGAAGTACGCGAACGCGGGCATCGTGGTCTCGGTGTCGGTCGAGGACTACGCGCGCGAGGGCTTCCACGGCCCGCTCGCGGGCATCGCCTTCCAACGGCACTGGGAGCAGAAGGCCTACGAGCTCGGCGGCGGGAAGTTCTTCGCGCCCGCCCAGTCGATCCCCGACTACCTCGCCGGCCGCGTGAAGAAGCAGCCCGCAGGCACCTCGTACCGGCCGGGCCTGGCGCACGTGGATCTCAACAGGCTCTTCCCGGCGTGGTTGACCGCGTCGCTCAAGCAGGCGCTCCGCGCGTTCGACCGCCGCATGAAGGGCTTCGTCACCGACGAGGGCACGCTGATCGGCATCGAGGCGCGCACCTCGACGCCGCTGCGCATCACGCGGAACGAGCAGCTCCAGTCGGTGTCGATGAAGGGGCTGTACCCCGGCGGTGAGGGCGCGGGGTACGCGGGAGGCATCGTGTCGTCAGGCATCGACGGACTGCGCATCGCCGAGCAGATCTGCGCGGAGCTCTCGGCGTGAAGTACCGCGTGCGCAACGAGGACGGCGAGGTCGAGTTCGAGTCGTACGCCGAGCTCCTCGAGGCCGCCTCGGCGGGCCTCGTCGAGGCGAGCGACGAGGTGAAGCGCGAAGACGAGGCAGCCTGGCGCAAGGCCTCGGCGCTGCCCGGGCTGCTGCGCGCGACGAGCGGCGGGCCGCGCTTCTGGCACTCGCCCTACTTCCGCTGGATCTTCCTCTCGCTCGTCGGGGCGGTCTTCGCGGGCTGGGCGATCCACACCGGGCGCACCCAGCACCGATGGGAGCTGCTCGCGACGGGCCTGGTGGTGGTCTTCGTGCTCGCCGGCGTGCTGTTCAAGATCACCGCCGACGCGTCGAAGCCGCGGCGCTGATCACTTCTGCTTCCGCTTCTCGACGACCGTCTTCTTGATCGCCTCGAACACCTTGGGCACCGCCATGCCGTTGGCCTGGTTGATGATGAAGGTGGGGATGCTGCCGCCCGGCGCGGTGAAGACGTAGTAGGTGGCGAAGGTCTTCTTGCCGTCTTCGCGCGGCTCGAGCAGCCAGTAGCCGTCGTTGACGCGCACGCGCACCACGTCCTTCTTCTCGGGCATCAGGCTGTCCTTCTCGGGCGGCGCGATGGTCCACGACACCTTGTAGAAGCCCTTGCCGTCGTTCCACTCCGACTCGTCCTTGAGGACGATGAGGTAGTCGCGCTCGCTCACCAGCGGGGTGTTGAGGCGGCTGTAGAAGAGGATCTCCTTGTCGCCCTCGGAGCGCGAGAGCACCTTCGCCTCGGCCGTGTACGGCATCTGCTTCGGGTAGTTCTCGAGGTCGCGGACGACGTCCCACACCTCCTTCGGCGTGCCGTCGATGAGGCCGATGGCCTTCATCTCCTTGACCGCCGAGCCGTCCTTGTCGCGGCGGTAGACCTTCACACCGTCGGGGTCGGCCGCGAGCTCCCAGCGGGGCTGGTCGGCGCCAAGAAGCAGGATCGGGACGAGAGCGAGGCTGATCATTTCGAAATCCAGAGTGTGGGGAGAGCGGAGTGATAGTGTGGCACGGCCTTGAGCCAGACTGAAAACACCCCGAACAATTCAGAAGAGCGTATCCGGAAGATCTACGTGAAGGACCTCAAGGTTGGCGAGGTCGTCCACACTGTTTTCCGGGCCGCCACGAAGGAAAAGCACACCAGCCGCGGGGGGAAGTCCTACCTCGCGCTGACGGTGGTCGATCGCACCGGCGAGGTCGACGCCCGCGTGTTCGACAACGTCGACGCGGCCGACCAGGCCTTCTCCACCGACGACTTCCTGCTCGTGAAGGGCAAGATCGGCCAGTTCCACGGCAAGACGCAGATCGTCATCGAGCGCCTCGAGCGCCTCGACCCCGGCCCGATCGACGCCACCGAGTTCGCGTGGACGCCCGCCCCCGCCCCCGCGAAGGACGAGAAGCCGGCCCGCGAAGAGAAGGAGCAGCACCAGGCCCGCGTGCGGCTGAGCAAGCGGCTGGAGCGGCTCCTCGAGCACCCGCACGTGGTGCAGGCGCTCGACAACTTCGTCGCCCACCTCGAGAAGGCGCTCGACGCCCAGCGGGGCACGCTGCCTCCGAAGCCGGAGCGCCCCGAGAAGAAGCCGCGCGGCCCGAAGGTCGAGCACAAGCCCGCCGATGCCGCGCCGGCGAAGGAGCCGAAGGCCGACCACAAGCCCGAGGCGAAGCGGGATCCCTCGCTGCCCGAGGGGCTGGCGTTCAAGCCCTTCAACGCGCTGGTGGGTGAGACGGCTGGCGGCGAGAAGACCGAGACGCCGAACAGCTGATCATGGCCACGAAGCGACTCGGAGAGCGGCTGATCGAAGCAGGCCTCGTCTCTGCGGAGGCGGTCGATCAGGCGCTGAGCCACCAGAAGATCACCGGGCACCGCCTCGGCGACTGCCTGGTCGAGCTGGGGCTCATGCAGGAGAGCGCGCTGCTGCGCTTCCTCGCCGCCGAGTTCAAGACCCGCTTCGTGTCGGCCGAGAAGCTCGCGCAGGCGAAGATCGCCCCCGAGGTGCTCGACAAGGTCCCGGTGCGGATGGCGGAGAAGCAGGACTTCATCCCCATCGCGTATGACGGCGAGCGGCGCGTGCTGTCGATCGTGATGGCCGAGCCGCAGAACGACGCGCTGGTGAAGGAGATCGCCCTCGTCACCGAGATGAACGAGGTCTTCGCCTACGTCGGCATCCGCAGCGCGATCCAGGCGGCGATCAAGAAGCACTACTACGGCGACCCCACCGCGTTCTCGTCGTCGCAGAGCGGCGTCACGCTCCAGCAGGACGCGCGCAAGCTCGCCGGGGCGTACGAGGGCGAGCGCGACGTCTCGAGCCGCACGTCGATCAGCGGCTCGGGGCGCACCAGCAGTCGCATCAACCCCACGCAGCTCCGGGAGATGCTGGGCGCGGTGCGCGGCACCGTCGGCGAGAACGACTTCGTCGAGACGCTCAACATCCTGGTCGGGCTCCTCGAGATGCCGCGCAAGGAGTTCCGCGGGCACTCCGCGCAGATCGCCCGCCAGTCGGCGCTGATCGGCCGGCGCATGGGCCTCCAGCCGCGCGACATCGCGCACACCTCGATCGCCGCCTACCTCCACGATCTCGGCAAGAAGCCCGACCGGCACCTCACCCTGCCGCTCCTCGCGAGCTCGCCCGAGGCGAAGTCGGAGGCCAAGCGCTTCGCGCGCGCGCCGATCAAGCTCTTCGAGACGGTCCACCTGCCCGGCGGCGTCAACGCGATCCTCGCGCAGCTCTACGAGGCGTGGGACGGCTCGGGCGTGCCTCAAGGCGTCAAGGGCGAGGACATCTCGGCCGGCGCGCGGATCATCGCCGCGGTCGACGCGTTCTTCGAGCTGACCCGGAACCCCTTCAACCTCCACGGGCGCGTGCTGACCAAGCAGGAGGCGATCGCCTCGATGCGCGAGCTCGCCGGCACGCTCTTCGACCCGGTGGTGGTGGACACGCTCGACGTGCTGCAGACCGGCGACCTGCTCCGTCAGCGCGTAGAGCAGGACGGCCGCCAGCTCTTCATCGCCGACCCTGACGAGGCGGTGCGCACCGATCTGATGGACGCGCTGACCAAGCACGGGCTGGTGGTGCAGTCGGTGATCAAGCTCGACGGCATCATCGACGCGGTGCTGGCCAACGAGGCGGACACCATCGCCGTCGGGCTGAGCTACGGCGTGGCCGACATCACCGCGCTGGTGCAGTTCATCCGCGCGCGCCCTGAGAGCGCCTCGCTGCCGGTGCTCCTGCTGGGCGATCCCACCGATCCCGGCAGCCGTGATCGGCTGGTGCAGGCGGGCGTCACCGGCTTCATTCCGCTGCCCCTCTCGCCCGACGAGGCGGCGACGACGCTGCGCACCGCGTACTTCGATCGCATCGAGCACGGTGGCCTCGGGCACGTGGTGCGCGGGAGCTTCGACGAGTTCGCCGCGGTCGAGCTGGCGAAGCTCCTCGGCACGGCGCGCAAGTCGGGCCGGCTGCTGGTGCGCAACGGGCCCCAGGAGGGCTACCTCCAGGTGGAGCGGGGCCGCATCGTCTACGCGCAGTTCCTCGACAAGAAGGGCGAGCCGGCGATCCAGCCGATGCTCACCATTCCCCAGGCCGACTTCACGTTTGACCCCGAGGCGCTGCTCACCGAGATGCCGAACGTCGATCGCGACTTCGACGTGGTGATCCGCCAGCTCGTGGCGTGATCAGAGCGCCAGGTCGATGCCCAGCAGGCGCACGGTGTTGCGCGCGCAGGTGAGCGCGACCTCCTCGGCGTCGCGGCCGTGCAGCTCCGCCACCTTCTTCGCCGTCTCGCCCACCCGCATCGGCTCGTTGGGCCACTTGCCGCGGTACGGCACCGGCGAGAGGTAGGGGCTGTCGGTCTCGACCATGAGGCGATCGAGGGGCGCGAACCTCACCGCCTCCTGCAGCGGCTCGGTCTTCTTGTAGGTGACCACGCCGGAGATCGAGAGGTGGAAGCCGAGGTCGAGGTAGCGCCGCGCCGCCGCGAGATCGCCGGTGAAGCAGTGGATCATGCCCTCCCGGATGCCCTCGCTCTCGAGGATCGCCGCGCACTCGTCGTGGGCGTCGCGCACGTGCACCACCAGCGGCTTGCGGAGCGTCTTCGCGAGCTGACACTGGCGCCGGAAGCCGAGCGCCTGCACGTCGCGCGGAGAGTGATCGTAGTAGTAGTCGAGCCCCGCCTCGCCGACGGCCTTCACCTCGGGCAGCGCGGCGAGCCGCTCGAGCTCGTCCCAGTCGGCGGGCGTGGCGGCGGCGGCGTCATGCGGGTGGATGCCCATGGTGGGCGTGAGGAAGCCCGGGTGTTCGCGCGCGGCCTGCAGCGCGTTGCCGAAGTCGCCCGGCTTCTGCATGAGCCCCACCACCACCGCGTGCACCAGGCCCGCGTCGCGCGCCCGCTGGATCACCTCGGCGGTGACGGGGAACTCCTTCGTCTCGAGGTGGCAGTGCGCGTCGATGAGCTTCATGGCGTGTTGGTCGGAGCGTACTCGCGGATCATCGCGGCCAGCTCCTCGGCCGCGGCGGGGTCGCCCAGCTTCACGCCGGCGACGTGGGCGCGCGCCGACTCAGTCCCGAGGAGCAGCAGGCCCTCGGCGGCGTCGAGCCGGAGATCGTCGATCGCGCTGCCGTCGTCGACCAGGCGCACGAGCTGAGACTCGACGGTGAGGTCGCCCAGGCGGCCGAGCGCGCGCGCGGCCGTGCCCCGGCACGGATCTTCGGCCGCGCCGAGCACCTCGAGGAGCCGCTCCTTCGCACCGGGCGCGCGCACCTCGCCGAGCAGCTCGAGGGCCATCGCGCGGTCCATCGCCCACCGCTTGCCCGCCCGCTTGAAGAGGTGCGCGAGGCCGTCTGCGTCACCGAGCGCGGCCAGAGCGCCGGCGATCTGCGTCTTGTCGAACGCGGGGAGGAACCAGCTCCCGAACACCCGCTTGAGCGGCTCGATCGCCTCCTTCTTCCCGAGCTGCGCCAGCGCAGAGGCCGCGCGGAAGCGGAGGTCGACCGAGTCGAGCGCCTCGACCAGCACCTCGAAGCCGGCGGCGTGCTCGAGCGCCACCATGCCGCGGGCGGCCTCGAAGCGCACCCCGAGCTCCGGGTCGCGCAGGGCGGCGGCGAGCGAGCCGCGCGACTCGGGCAGCGCGAGATCGGCCAGCCGGCCCGCCGCCTCGACGCGCACCCGCACCGCCCGGTCCTCGAGGTGCCGGGCGAGGAGCTCCTTCGCCTCCACCGGCGCGAGCACCTCGCCAGCGAGCGCCAGCCCCGCGCAGCGCACCTCGTCCTGCTTGTCCGCGAGCAGCCGCACGACGATCGCGGCGAACTCGGTGCGCTCCTCGGGCGTGGCGTCGAAGGCCAGCTCGCAGAGCGCGTCGGCGGCCTCGAGGCGCGCGGCCGGTGTGCCGGCGCGCTCGAGATTCAGCAGCGCGAGATCGATCTTCTCTCTCATCAGCGGCTCACTTCACCTCGGTGCCCGGCGCGACGTCGCCCGCGTCGAGCAGCACGAGGTCCTTCCCGCCCGCGCCCGCGGTGAGGATCATGCCCCGCGAGTCGATGCCCTTGAGCGGCTTCGGCTTGAGGTTCGAGACGACCACCACCATCTTCCCCACCACCGCCTCGGGCGTGTACGCCTCCGCGATGCCCGAGACGATGGTGCGCGGCGCGCCCTCACCGAGGTCGATGCTCAGCTTGAGCAGCTTGTCGGCCTTCGGCACCTTCTCGGCCGCCAGCACCTTGCCCGCGCGCAGCGCGACCTTCGTGAAGTCGGTGAACTCGATCTCCGCCGCGGGCGGGGCCGGTTCCTTTTTCTTCGCCTCGGGCGCGGGCTTCGGCGCAGCGGCCGGCTCCGGCGGCGCGACGATCAGCTTCGCGACCACCGCCTCCTCGATGCGCCCGATGATCGGCGCGGGCTCGCCGATGGGCTGCGCGCGATCGAGCAGCGGGTACTGCGCGGTCGCGAGGTCCTTGAAGGTGAGCCTCTTGCGGTTGAGCTGCGCCGCGAGCTTGTCGGCGAGCTGCGGCACGATGGGATCGAGCAGCGCGGTGAGGAGGTAGACGATCTCCGCCGCCTCGCTGAGCACCGACTTCGCGCCCTCGGGGTCGGTCTTCTGCGTCTTCCACGGCTCCGCCTTCGCGAGGAACTGGTTGGCCGAGTAGCCGATCTCGAGGATCGCCTTGATCGCCGCGCGGTGGTCGAAGCCCTCGAAGGCGTCGCCGATCTCCTTCACCCGCGCGAGCGCGTCGCGCACGAGCTGGCCGCCGATCGCCTCGTTGGGCGCCGCGAGCGTCTTCTCGCCCTTCGCCAGCAGCGACAGCGTGCGGTTGGCGAGGTTGCCGAGGTTGTTCACCAGCTCCGCGTTGACGCGCTGGCGGAACTCGGTGAGCGAGAAGTCGAGATCCTCCGGCCCGGGCCCGAGCAGCGACGCGAAGTAGAAGCGCAGGTAGTTCGGGTCGAGCAGGTCGAGGTACGGGCGCGCGTTGATGAAGGTGCCGCGCGACTTCGACATCTTCTCGCCGTTGACCGTGAGGTGCCCGTGGATGTGCACGTGATCGGGCACCTTGAGGCCCGCCACCTCGAGCACCGAGGGCCAGAACAGGCAGTGGAAGTAGACGATGTCCTTGCCGATGCAGTGGACGATCTTCGCGTCGGCGCCCTTCCCCCACCAGGCGAGCGCGCCGCCGTCCTTGCCCGCGTACTGCTCGGCGGTCGAGATGTAGCCGATGGGCGCGTCGAGCCAGACGTAGAAGAACTTGTTCGTCTCGCCGGGGATGGCGAAGCCGAAGTACGGGCCGTCGCGCGAGATGTCCCAGTCGGCGAGGCCCTTCTCGAAGAACTGCCCGAGCTGCGCGGCGAGGCCGGGGTGCATGAAGCCGGGCTTCGCGAGCTGCTGCTTCAGGAAGGCCTCGTGCTGCGAGAGCTTGAAGAAGAGGTGCTTGCTGCTCTTCCACACCGGCGTCTTGCCGGAGATCACCGAGTACGGGTTCTTGAGCTCCTTCGGCCCGTAGGTCGCGTTGCACTTCTCGCAGGCGTCGCCGTACTGATCGGCCGCCCCGCAGTTGGGGCACGTGCCCTTGATGAAGCGGTCGGCGAGGAAGCGGTTGGCGGCCTCGTCGAAGGCCTGCTCGACGTCCCTGGTGCCGATGAAGCCCTGGTCCTTCGCGCGCCCGTAGATCAGCTCGGCGTACTTGCGGTTCTCGGCGGAGTTCGTCGACGAGTAGTGATCGAAGCTGATGTGGAAGTCGCGGAACACCGCCTGGTGATCGACCGACACCTCGTCGATGAACTGCTCGGGCGTGACGCCCTTCTTCTGCGCGCTGATCTCGATCGCGGTGCCGTGCGTGTCATCGGCGCACAGGAAGGTGACCTGCTCGCCCTTCGATCGGAGGTAGCGGACGAAGATGTCGGTCTGGATGTGCTCCACCATGTGCCCGAGGTGGATCGGACCGTTCGCGTAGGGGAGTGCACACGTGACGAGCGTCTTCGACATGCTTCACCGTTCCTGCTCTCGGCGGATGACGTGCATTTGCGAGTCCCACGCGGCCGCCTTGCCGCAGAGGGTCCACAGGAGGCGCTCGAGCACCAGCTCCTGACCGCCGAGCTTGAGCGCGAGATCGGCCTCGGCACAGGCGACGAGCCCGCGGAGGAGCTCCTGACGCCCGTAGCCCATCGCCGACTGCACGCTCATGAACGCAGCGTACGGGTGCGGCACCTTCGTCTTGTTGGCCTTCGCCTCGGCCTCCAGCGCGGGGAACACGCGCGCCTGGAAGTCGTTGTAGTTGCGCGGCAGCTTGCCACCTGAGAGCCGGTTGATGCGCTCGAGGTTGAGCAGCATGGTGCGCACGATGCTCGCCACGCCGCTGAGCAGCTGCAGCGGGTGGGCGCCCTGGCTCACCACGTCTTCGACGTACTTCCGGGCGGCGTCGAAGTTGCGCTTCTGGAGCGCGTCGCTCAGCTCGAAGTACTCGTCCTCGCGGGCGTGGCCGACGAGGAGATCGACGTCGCTCTTCGAGATCGTCGCGCCGTCGGAGTACAGCGCCAGCTTGGTGAGCTCGCTCTGCAGCAGGCGGAAGTTGCCGCCCACGCGATCGACGAGCACCTCCATCGCACCGGGGCCGAGCTTCTTCTTGTGCGGCGCGAGGGTCTCGTTCGCGAACTGCGCGAGCGTCTCCTTCACCTCGGCGCTCGGCTGGCCCTTGAAGTCCTTGAGGCGGGTGATCGCCTTGAACTCCATCACCGCGCCGCGGTCCTTGATCGCCTTCACCAGCGGGTTCTTCGCGTCGACGTCGCTGGTGGCGATCACCAGCACCTGCCCGCGCGCCGGCTTGCCCGACAGCCACTCGAGGATCGCCGAGTCGTCGCCGCTGGCGGCGGTGATGCCCTCGGCGGCCACGAAGGCGGCGACCTCGCTCAGGAAGGAGAGATCGACGTCGGCCAGGGCGATGCCCAGCTCGCGCTCCCAGTCGTCCGACTTCGGCGCGCCGCTCACCGTGGGGTCGAGATCCTTCGGGCCCCACCCTGCCCGCGCGGCGATGGCCAGCACGCGGCGCGCGGCCTCCTTGCGCCGGTTGGCCTTCCACGCCTCGCGCGCGCGGTTGAGCGCGTCGGGGCGGCCCTTCTTCGGCGCGAGGAACTCGGGGTCGCGGAGGAAGACGACCTTGCGCCCGCCGAACATGGGGAGCGTCGCCAGCTCGGCGGCGACCTCCTTCGGCGTGGCGACGTCCATCGTCACGAGGTTGAGATCGGCGGCGCCACCCGGGACGAGCTTGCCCAGCAGCTGCTCCGCCGCCTTGCGGATCAGGAACTCCTCACCCACGAGCAGGTAGGCCGGTGCCTCCCCGCCCGCGTCGAGCTCCTGCAGGACGTCCTCGAGTTCGTCAGCCATCACACTGCTCCGGGTAGCGCTCGGCGCGCGTCAGAACTGCGCCCAGCCCGGCACGCGCGGGTACGGGATCGCGTCGCGGATGTTCGACAGGCCGCAGAGGTAGACGATGAGGCGCTCGAAGCCGAGCCCGAAGCCCGCGTGCGGCACCGAGCCGTAGCGGCGCAGATCGCGGTACCACCAGTAGTGCGAGGGCTCGAGGCCCATCTTCTTCATGCGCGCGTCGAGCAGATCGAGGCGCTCCTCGCGCTGCGAGCCGCCGATGATCTCGCCGATGCCCGGGGCCAGCACGTCCATCGCGGCCACCGTGCGGCCGTCGTCGTTCATGCGCATGTAGAAGGCCTTGATCTGCTCGGGGTAGTTCATCACCACCACCGGGCGGCCGACGTGCTCCTCGGTGAGGTAGCGCTCGTGCTCGGTCTGGAGGTCCTTGCCCCACTCCGGCGCGTACTCGAACTTCTTCTTCGCCTTCTTGAGGATCTCGATCGCGTCCGTGTAGTCGATGCGCTCGAAGCTCGAGGTGATGAACTTCTCGAGGCGCTCGATGACGCCCTTCTGCACGCGCTCCTCGAAGAACTTCATGTCGTCCATGCGCTCGGTGAGGATCGCCTTGAACACGTACTTGAGGAACCGCTCGGCGAGGTTCGCGTCGTCGTTGAGGTTGGCGAACGCGATCTCCGGCTCGATCATCCAGAACTCGGCGAGGTGCCGGGTGGTGTTCGAGTTCTCGGCGCGGAACGTCGGGCCGAACGTGTACACCTTCGACATCGCCAGGCAGAACGCCTCGACGTTCAGCTGGCCGGACACCGTGAGGTAGGCCTCCTTGCCGAAGAAGTCCTTGCTGAAGTCGATCTTCCCCGCCTCGGTGCGCGGGAGGTTCGCCAGATCGAGCGTCGACACGCGGAACATCTGGCCCGCGCCTTCGGCGTCGCTCGCGGTGACGATCGGCGTGTTGACCCAGAAGAAGCCTTCTTCGTGAAAGAAACGGTGGATCGCCTGCGCCGCGTGGTGGCGCACGCGCGTCACCGCGCCGAAGGTGTTGGTGCGCGGGCGGAGGTGCGCCTGCTCGCGGAGGAACTCCAGCGAGTGCTGCTTGGGCTGGATGGGGTAGGTCTCGGGATCGTCGACGAGGCCGAACACCGTCACGCTGTCGGCCTGGATCTCGAACGCCTGCCCCTTGCCCTGGCTCTGCACCAGCGTGCCGGTCGCCGAGAGCGACGCGCCCGCCGTGAGCTTGAGCACCTCGCTCGTGTAGTTGGGCAAGGTGTTCGGCACGACGAGCTGGATGGCGTCGAAACAACCGCCGTCCGAGAGCGCGACGAACGAGATGCCTGCCTTGGAGTCGCGACGGGTCCGCACCCACCCGCGCACTTCGATCTTCTCACCGACCGCGGGGTGACCCGCGAGAGCCTGCTTCACGCTGACGAGCTGCATGGTGTGCGCGCAGTTAGCCGACAACTTCGGGACTTGAAAGCGATGCGAGCGGGCTTGAGACTCGGCGCGTTCCCGGGAGGAACCCATGCATCTCCGACTGGCGGGTCTCGGCCTGCTGCTCGCCGGACTGTCCGGCTGCATCATCGTCGACGACTCGAACTGCAACTCGACCAACTGCAGTGGCTGCTGTGACGCCGCCGGCGCCTGCCAGGTGGGCTCGGCGAACAACGCCTGCGGCTCGGGTGGCAATCGCTGCGACACCTGCGTCACCGGTCAGGTCTGCCAGGTGGGCCGCTGCGCCACCGCTGGCGTCGGCGGTGGCTTCGGCGGAGGTGGCGCCGGCGGCGGGCTCGGTGGTGGGTTCGGCGGAGGCTCGGGCGGCGGCTTCGGTGGGGGCACCGGCGGCGGCGGTGGTGGAGGCGGCACCGGCACCAACGTGATCAGCGGCACGGCGACCTACGAGTTCGTGCCGTGCTTCTACGATCCCGTCGCGGACACCGGCACGCTGCGCTTCAGCTCGAGCACCGCGCGACCGATCCGCAACGCGGTGATCCGCGTGATCCAGGGCACCACGCCCCTCGCCACCGGCGTCACGGGCGAAGACGGATCCTACGCGCTGTCGTACACCCCGTCCGGCTCGGGCGCGCTCCAGGTCGTGGTGCTCTCGCGCACCACGAACCCGCCGATCCAGGTCGAGGACAACACCGATCAGGATCTCACCTGGGCGATCGGCGGGACGATCACCGGGGGGCAGACCCAGCTCAACCTCCACGCCCCCGCCGGCTGGACGGGCTCCGGCTACGACGCCGCCCGCCGCCTCGCGGCGCCGTTCGCGATCCTCGACTCGATGCTCACCGCGTCGCGCGCCTTCATGGCGGTGCGGCCCGTGAACTTCCCCGCGCTCAAGGTGAACTGGAGCCCCAACAACGCCCCCCAGGCCGGCGACAAGACGCAGGGCCTCATCGGCACCTCGCACTTCGCGCCGAACGACGGCGAGATCTACGTGCTGGGCAAGGCGGGCGCGGACACCGACGAGTTCGACTCGCACGTGATCGTCCACGAGTGGGGGCACTACTTCGAGCGCAACCTCGCGCGGTCCGACAGCCCCGGCGGGCGCCATGGTCCCGGCGACGTGCTCGATCCGCGCATCGCGTTCGGTGAGGCGTGGGGCAACGCGGTGGCCTCGATGGTGCTGCCCGAGACGGTGTACGCCGACTCGGTGTGGAACAACGGCCAGCTGTACGCCTTCGGCTTCGACACCGAGACCGTGCCCACGCCCACCGACGACCCGACGCCCAGCGGCTTCTCGGAGTCGAGCGTGCTGCGCATCGTCTACGATCTCTTCGACTCGCGCGCCGAGCCGTTCGACACCGTCGCCTTCGGCCTGGGCCCCATCTACGACGTGCTCACCGGGCCGCAGCGCACCACCGAGGCGATGACCACCCTCGCCTCGTTCGTCACCGCGCTCAAGGCGCAGCCCGGCGCGAGCCCGACGGCGATCAACGCGCTGCTGGCGAACTCGAGCATCGGGCCGATCTCGTCTGCCTTCGGCGACGGCGATCCCGGGCTGCGGGGCATGTACACCGACGTCGCCGTGCCGGGCACGAGCAGCATCCAGCTCGGCGGCGGCTTCCCGCCCAACTCGTGGCAGCAGAACCAGTACTACGTGTTCACCGGAAACGGCGCGCGCATCACGGTGAGCGCCAACTCGCAGCAGGACGTCGGCATCGCCGGCTACCAGCGCGGCCAGTCGATCGGCTTCGCCGATCAGTTCACCACCGGCACCGAGAGCTTCAGCTTCCAGTCGCAGAACGGCGCCCGCTACGTCGTGGTCCTCACCGGCTACGGCGCGCAGCAGGGCGACTACCTCGTCACCATCACCCTTTCGAGCCCATGAGAAACCTGATCCTGTCGAGCCTCCTCTTCTTCGCGGTCGCTGGCTGCACGCACCAGGAGCCGAAGCCGACCGTGGTCTCGGCCCCGCTCCCCGCCGAGGGCAAGCGCTCGGCGCCCGTCGCCGTCGACGCCGCCTTCACCGATCAGCACGCGAAGCTGACCCTGCGCTTCGAGACCGCGGGCGAGAACGTCGCCATCGGCGTGTCGGGCCTCGACGGCCTCACCATCACCAGCGCCCCGTCGCTGCTGGCCGAGGGCAAGATCGCGGCCGGCGAGGTGCGCACCTTCGAGGTCGCCTTCACGCGCGGCCCGGGGCGCACCACGCTCGGCGTCGAGGTGCGCGGCACGTTCAACGGTGCGCCGCTCGGCCGGGTGGTGACCTTCTCGCTGGGCGAGGGCCCGCTCCCGCAGAGCGGCACGAAGGTGATCACCGACGACGGCGACGCGATCAAGCTGATGAAGTGAGCGCGCCGGGTTAATCACCGGGCCGTGAGCTTCGTCGGCCTGGAGGAGAAACTCGACGCGTTGCCGAACCAGCCCGGCGTGTACCTGATGAAGGACCGCGCGGGGCGGATCATCTACGTCGGCAAGGCGGTCAACCTCCGCAACCGCGTGCGGAGCTACTTCAGCCGCACGTCCGACTCGCGCGCCTTCGTGCAGCTGCTCGATCGCGTGCTGGGCGATCTCGAGACGGTGGTGGTGCGCACCGAGAAGGAGGCGCTGCTCCTCGAGAACGAGCTGATCAAGAAGCACCGGCCGCGCTTCAACATCCAGCTCCGCGACGACAAGCAGTACCTCTGCCTGCGGCTGGACACCTCGCACCAGTACCCGCGGCTCGAGACCGTGCGGCGCCCGCACAAGGACGGCGCGCGCTACTTCGGGCCGTACGCGAGCGCGTCGTCGATCCGCGAGACGCTGCGGGTGGTGAACCGGTTCTTCCAGCTCCGCACGTGCAGCGATCACGTGCTCGAGACGCGCAAGCGGCCGTGCCTCATGCACCAGATCGGCCGGTGCCCCGCGCCGTGCGTCGCGCCGGTGCCCGTCGACGAGTACCGCAAGAACGTCGACGCGGTGATCCTCTTCCTCGAGGGGCGCAGCGGGCCGCTGGTGGCGCAGCTGCGCGAGCGCATGGCCGCCGCGGCGAAGAAGCTCGAGTTCGAGGAGGCGGCGCGGCTGCGCGATCAAGTGATCGCCCTCGAGCGGAGCCTCGAGCGCCAGACCGTCGCCACCACCGACGCCATCGATCAGGACGTGTTCGGGCTGTATCGCCAGGCCGATCGCCTGTGCATCTACATCCTCTTCGTGCGCGGGGGCCGCATCACCGGCGGGCGCGCGCTGCACAGCACCAGCGAGTTCCCCGACGACGAGCTGATCGCCTCGCTGGTCAACCAGTACTACGCCGACCAGAACTTCGTGCCGCGCGAGGTGATCGTCCCCGCGGGTGACTTCGAGGCGCTCTCGGAGCTGCTCACCGAGCAGAAGGGCGAGAAGGTGCGGGTGATGGTGCCCCAGCGCGGCGACAAGCTGGAGCTCATCGCCCTCGCCTCGCGCAACGCCGAGCGCGCCTTCTCGGAGCGCACCCGCACCGCCGAGGAGATCGAGGAGGTGCTGGAGCGACTCAAGGATCGGCTCCACCTCACGAAGCTGCCGCACCGCATGGAGTGCTTCGACATCTCCCATTCGCAGGGCACCTCGATCGTCGCCTCGCAGGTGGCGAGCGTCGACACCGAGCCCGACCCGTCGAACTACCGGCGCTACAAGCTCAAGACCGTCACCCAGAACGACGACTTCGCGTCGATGCACGAGATCCTCACCCGCCGCTTCAGGCGCGGCCTCGAAGACGGAGACCTGCCGGATCTGATCGTCATCGACGGCGGCAAGGGGCAGCTCGCCGCGGCGCACGCCGCGATGGTCGACCTCGGCGTCGAGGGCGTCGACCTGGTGGCGCTCGCCAAGAGCCGCGACCTCGACACGCCCCTGCCCGACGCCGAGGTGCGCCGCAGCCCGGAGCGGGTGTTCCTCGTCGATCGCAAGGACCCCATCGTGCTGCCGCAGACCTCGCCGGAGCTCTTCGCGCTCACCCGGCTCCGCGACGAGGCCCACCGCTTCGCGATCACCTTCCAGCGCAAGCTGTCGCGCAAGCGCGGGCTCCAGTCGCAGCTCGACGCGATCCCGGGCGTCGGCGAGACGCGGCGCAAGGCGCTGCTGATCCACTTCGGCTCGCTCAAGCGCCTCAAGGAGGCGTCAGCCGCGGAGATCGCCCGCGTCGAGTCGATCGGCCCCGCCGTCGCGGAGCGCATTCACGCCTTCCTCCACCAGCCGGTGAACGCGACCGTCGAAGAGGACGCGGACGAAGAATAATTCCCTGTTTCCAAGGTTTTTCGTTGCGACTGCGAACGCCCGTCGCATAAATCTGCCGTCCGTTTTCACGGCCCCGAAGCAGCAAGAGAGGCGAACGACCATGCGGCTGTATCCCAAGCTCGTCCCCATCATCGCGCGTGAAGTCATCCAGCGCCTGACGCAGGACAACGACATCGAGGTCGAGCCGATCCGCGTGTCTGATGCGGAGATGGATCTCTCGGCCATCATGCGCGAGTACCTCGCCAACGAGGAGCGCGTGAACCAGGCGACCCGCGAGGCGCTCGAGCGCCGCGGCTACGACTTCTCGAAGTTCTCGCAGGTCAAGCGCGAGATGGCCGACGTGCGCGGGTTCAAGCTCGGCGACGACGGCATCGAGTTCTGCATCAACCAGATGCTCGAGTTCCTCCTCGTCTCGCGGAACGTCGAGGAGGTCTTCTCGGACGACCAGGCGATGCGCCCGAAGATCCTCCAGGTGATGAAGAAGCACCTCGACATCGAAGACGAGATCGATCGCGAGGCGCGCGGCCGCCTGAAGCACCTGCAGGAAGGCACCGGCGCCTTCGAGATCGAGTACCAGAAGGTGCTCGAGCAGATCCGCCGCGCGCGCGGGCTGATCTGATTGCTCCGGTCGTGCGCGCTGGCTCGCATACTGCCTCGAGCCATCACCACGACCTCCGCTG
>JBMORD010000340.1:0-5899 GCA_049322495.1 Myxococcota bacterium
AGAAGCAGCGCGCGGCCGAGGCGGCGGCGCGGCTGGAGCAGGAGAAGAAGGACGCCGAGCGGCGGAAGATCGAGGCCGAGGCCGGGCAGACGCTCGCCGCGGGGCTGCAGAAGACGAAGCGCGAGGGCTTCATGGCGCGCCTCTCGGGCCTGTTCGGCGCAGGGCCGAAGCCGGTCGACGAGGGCGTGCTCGCCGAGCTCGAGGAGGTGCTCTTCACCGCCGACATCGGCGTGAAGACCGCGTCGGCGCTGGTCGAGCACGCGCGAGAGAAGGCGAAGGCGAAGTCGCTCGGCTCGGCGGAGCTCAAGGGCGTCATCCGCGCCGAGGTGGAGCGCATCGTCACCTTGAAGGCCAACCACGCGCTGGCCGGCGGCGGCCCGCCGCACGTGATCATGGTGGTGGGCGTCAACGGGGCGGGCAAGACGACCACCATCGGCAAGCTGGCGGCCAAGGCGCGAGACCAGGGCAAGAAGGTGCTGCTCGCGGCCGGCGACACGTTCCGCGCCGCGGCGGCCGAGCAGCTCGACGTGTGGGCCGCGCGCGCGGGCGCGGAGCTGGTGAAGGGCAAGGAGGAGGCGGACCCGGCCTCGGTGGTCTTCGAGGCGGTGAAGCAGGGCGTGGAGAAGAAGGTCGATCTGGTGATCGCCGACACCGCCGGTCGCCTGCACACCAAGGCGAACCTCATGGAGGAGCTGAAGAAGGTTCGCCGGGTGATCGACAAGGCGTGCCCGGGCGCGCCGCACGAGGTGCTCCTGGTGCTCGACTCCACCAACGGGCAGAACGCCATCATGCAGGCGCGGCAGTTCCACGAGGCGGTGGGCGTCACCAGCATCGCCCTCACCAAGCTCGACGGCACCGCCAAGGGCGGGGTGATCATCGGCATCTGCGACGAGCTCAAGGTGCCCGTGGCCTGGGCCGGCGTGGGTGAGAAGGTGGCCGACCTGAAGGCCTTCGACCCGAAGGAGTTCGTCGAGGCGCTGTTCGACGACTGACTCGCCCGCTGGTGCGCTCGCAGTCAGTGGGCGGAGGCGGTGGCCGGCGCACGCGGCTCGAGCACCAGCGGGAGCGGCTCGCGCAGCGACTGGGCGACCGACGCCGAGATGTGGCCCAGCGCGGCGCCGGTGACGAGCAGGCTGTCGGCGAGCGTCAGCGCGCGCTGGAGGCCGTCGAAGTCTTCTGCACGCAAGATGGCCACCGCGGCGTTGCGCAGCAGCTCGCGGAAGGCGGCATCGGGGAAGAGGGCCGCCGCGCGGTACAGCCGCGTCACCACCTCATCGAGGAACGGGTCGGAGAACTCGAGCTCGAGGTTCATGTCGAGCCTTCTACCATCAGGCACTGACAATCTGTTCAGTGGTGCGTGGTTCTCGACGGTTGAGCGGCGCGCGTGAGGAGCTCGACGAGGGTGGGGGCCCAGCGCTGCACGGAGTAGCGGTCGACGACCGTCTGCCGCCCGGCCGCGCCGAGGCGGTGGCGGAGGGCGGGCGCTTCGACGAGCTGGGAGAGCTGGGCGAGCCACTCGTCGTCGGTGGAGGCGAGCAGGCCGTTCTCGCCGTGGCGGACGATCTCCCGGTTGACGCCCACCGGGCTCATCACGGTGGCGGCGCCCATGGACATCGAGACGAGGCCCTTGAGCCCGCACTTGCCGCGCGTCCACTCGTCGTCGGGGAGCGGCATGAGGCCGATGTCCATCTCGTGCAGCAGCGCGAGCTCGGCTTGAGCGGTCCACGCCTCGCCGCGGAGCCCGAGTGGAGCGTGCTCGAAGGACGGATCGCCCATGACGCGCAGCCGCACGCGGTCGCCGAAGCGCGCCTGGAGGCGCTCGAGCACCGGCAGCAGGGGCCGGAGGTGCGCGAAGGTCGAGGGGCTGC
Organism: Myxococcota bacterium; assembly: GCA_049322495.1. GTDB lineage: Bacteria > Myxococcota > Myxococcia > Myxococcales > Myxococcaceae > Archangium_A. Next base: position 1,869 of record JBMORD010000340.1, read on the forward strand.
CGCTCCAGCCGAGGGTGACTGGCCCTTCGACGGGGCGACGGGCCGGTGGCGCGAAGTGCTCGGTGTCGACGCAGGTCGGCACCACGTGCACGTTGGGCGAGTACCTGCGCGCCCAGTCGGCGAGGTACTCGTTGCCGGCGAGCACGGTGTGCGAGAGCCGCACGATGCGGGAGATCTTCCCCACGTTCTTGAGCCACGCGAAGCGGCGGTTGGCCTCGGACACCGCGTGCAGCCAGATCGCGTCGTCGAAGTCGAACACGACCGGGGCGCGGAGGTGGGCGAGCCACTCGCTCCACTCGTTGAAGAGGAAGAAGGCCTCGCGCTGCACGAAGACCACGTCGGCCGGGCGGGCGAGGCTGGCCACGCGCCGCGCGAGGGCCTTGAGCGCGATGCGGCCCTTGCTGGCGGCGGACACGGGGCCGTAGAAGTCGCGCGCCTCGTCGGAGGTGAGCGCGCCCGCGTAGTCGATCTCGAAGCCCGCGCTTCGGAGGTCGGGCTCGAACGCCTCGAAGCGGTAGCGCTGGCTCGGCGAGCGGTCTCGGCCGTGCACTCCCAGGAAGAGGAGCTTCATTGCGTCAGGGGCGATGGAGGCCGTGGATGATGCTCACCACGCGCTCGCGCTCGGCCTCGGTGAGGCTCGAGCCGGAAGGCAGACAGAGGCCGAACTCGAAGGCCTCCTCGGCGACGCGCCCGCCGACCGCACGGCAGTCCTTGAAGACGGGCTGCAGGTGCATCGGCTTCCAGACCGGCCGCGACTCGATGTTGTCCTTCTCGAGCGCGACGCGGAGGTCCTCGCGCGTCGCGCCGAACTTCACCGGGTCGACGGTGATGACGGTGAGCCAGCCGTTCCACTCGCCGCGCGGCGAGAGCGGCATGAAGCCGATGCCTGGGAGCTCGCCCAGCGCTCGCTCGTAGAAGGCGCGATGGCTGCGGCGCGCGGCGACGCGCTGCTCGAGCACCCGAAGCTGGCCGCGGCCGACCGCCGCCAGGAGGTTCGAGAGCCGGTAGTTGTTGCCGATCTGCGAGTGCTGGTAGTGCGGCGCCGGGTCGCGCGCCTGGGTCGCGAGGAAGCGCGCCCGCTCGATGAGCTTCGCGTCGCGGCTGACCAGCATGCCGCCGCCCGACGTGGTGATGATCTTGTTGCCGTTGAAGGAGAAGGCCGCGAGCGCCCCGAAGCTCCCGGCGGGCCGCCCCGCCCAGGTCGCGCCGAGCGCCTCGGCCGCGTCTTCGATGAGCGGCACGCCGTGCTCGGCGCACAGCCGCTCGATGACGTCGAGCTGCGCGCACTGGCCGTAGAGGTCGACGGCGATCACGGCCTTCGGGCGACGGCCTGCCTGCGCGAGGCGCCGGAGCTCCTCCTCGAGCAGCGCGGGGTCGAGGTTCCACGTCTGACGCTCGGAGTCGATGAAGGTCGGCGTGGCGCCCTGATAGACGATGGGGTTGGCCGACGCCGCGAAGGTGAGCGACGAGACGAGCACCTCATCGCCGCGGCCGACGCCCAGCAGCTGCAGCGAGAGGTGGAGCGCCGCGGTGCCGCTCGACAGCGCGGCGGCGTGCGGCAGCTGCACGCGGGCGGCGAACTCCTTCTCGAAGGCGTCGACGTGCGGGCCGAGCGGGGCGATCCAGTTCGAGTCGAAGGCCTCGAGGAGCAGCCCGCGCTCGTCGGGGCCCATGTGTGGCGGAGAGAGGTAGACGCGTGCGCCCATGAGGTGGCCTTAGCAGAGCTCAGCGCCGCGCGAGCGGCCGCGCTGGCACCCCGACGGCGGTGAGCCCTGCGGCGAGCTCCTTGAGCACCACGGCCCCGCCGCCAACGACACAGTCGTCGCCCACCCGCGCGAGGTGGAGGAGCGTCGCCCCGATGCCCACGTGGGTGCGCCGCCCCACGACCGCGCGGCCGCCGAGCGTCGCCGAAGGGGAGAGGTGCGCGAAGTCACCCACGTCACATTCGTGCTCCACGATGCAGCCGGTATTCAAGATGACGCCCCGCCCGACGCGCGCCTCGGCGTTCACCACCACGCGCGCCATGGCCACCGTGCCCGCCCCGAGCTTCGAGGTCATGGAGATCCACGCGGTGGGGTGAACGAAGGTGCCGAGGGTGTGGCCTTCTTCCTCGAGCTGGCAGCCCACCTCTTCGCGGCGGCGATTGTCGCCCAGGCCGAGGGCGACGACGCGCGGCGGCTGGTCCTTCAGCCACGAGCTCCCGCCGAGCACCGGCAGGCCGAGCACCACCGTCCCCGCGGGCACGCCATCGTCGATGAAGCCATCGACGCGGAGGCCGAGCGCGAGCACGGTCTCGGCGACGACCCTGCCGTGGCCGCCGGCGCCGAAGACGAGAACGGGAGAGGTCGTCACGCTTCGCAGTATATGGAGGGGGTGACTCGCGACCAGCAACTGCGCATCAAGCGCCTGTTCGACGTCGTCGCTTCGGCGGCGGGACTGGCGCTCACCGGCCCGGCGATGGCGGCCGCGGCAGCCGCGGTGAGGGTGACGATGGGGGCGCCGGTCTTCTTCCGCCAGGAGCGCCCCGGGCTCCACGGGCGCCCGTTCCACATCTACAAGTTCCGCACGATGACGGACGAGCGCGGCCCGGACGGCCAGCTGTTGCCCGACGAGCAGCGGCTGACGGCGGTCGGGCGCTTCATCCGCAGCACGAGCCTCGACGAGCTGCCTCAGCTGCTGAACGTGCTCAAGGGCGAGATGAGCATCGTGGGCCCGCGCCCGCTGTTGATGCGCTACCTGCCTCGGTACAACGCGCGCCAGGCGAAGCGGCACGAGATGAAGCCCGGCATCACCGGCCTCACCGCGGTGCGGGGGCGGAACGCGCTGAGCTGGGCCGAGAAGTTCGAGTTCGACGTGCAGTACGTCGAGCGCTGGAGCCTCGCGCTCGACGCGCGCATCCTCGGGGAGACGGTGTTCAAGGTGCTGCGGCGCCGCGGCGTCACGTCTGCGGGCCACGCGACGATGCCCGAGTTCATGGGGAACGAATGAGCCCGCGGCTGGTCCACGTCCTCACCGTCGCCGACTCGCTCCTCTTCATCGACACCGTCGTGCGGCGCGCGAAGGAGCGGGGCTTCGACGTGACGGTCATCACCTCTCCCGACGAGCGGCTGACCGCTTTCGGGCGTCGCCTCGGGGTGGACACGGTGGGGGTCGAGATGCCGCGGCGGGTGTCGCCGCTCGGTGACTGGGTGGCGCTGCAGCGCCTCCGGCGCGTCTTCGAGCGGCTCCGGCCCGACGTGGTGCACGCGGGCACCCCCAAGGGAGGCCTCCTCGGGATGCTGGCGGCCGACGCCTGCGGCGTGCCGGTGCGGCTGTACCAGATGCGAGGGCTCGCCTACGTCACGGCGAAGGGGGTGCTTCGTGCGGTGCTGCAGACGACCGAGCGGGTGAGCTGTCGGGCCGCGACCCACGTCATCTGCCAGAGCCGTTCGCTTCACGCACAGGCGCTCGCCGAGGGGCTGGTGACGGCCGCGCGGTCCGAGGTCGTGCTCGAGGGGAGCAACGGCGTCGACGCGAGCGGTCGCTTCTCTCCGGCGCGTCACCGCGAGGCCGGGCGCGCGCTGCGGCGCTCGCTGGGCATCGCGGGGGACGAGGTGGTGTTCGGCTTCGTCGGCCGGCTCGTGCGCGACAAGGGCATCCCCGAGCTGGCCGCTGCCTTTCGGCAGCTCGCCGCCGAGCACCCACGGGTGAGGCTCGTCGTCGCCGGGCCGTTCGAGCCGAGAGATCCCGTGCCGCCCGAGGTGCGGGCGTGGCTCGAGGGTGAGCCGCGCGTACACCTGCTGGGGGCAGTGAAGGACCCGGGGCCGGTGTACGCAGCCAGTGATGCCATCGTGCTCCCGTCGCATCGAGAGGGCTTCCCCAACGTGCCGCTCGAAGCCGCCGCGATGGGGCTGCCGGTGGTGTCGACGCGGGTCCCGGGCTGCAGCGACGCGGTGGTCGACGAGGTCACCGGCCTGCTGGTGCCCGTGGACGATGCCTCATCGTTGTGCGCCGCGATGGCCAGGTACCTCGAGCCCGCCCTGCGCGCGAAG
>JBMORD010000341.1:0-5797 GCA_049322495.1 Myxococcota bacterium
GGCCACGCCGCGGTGAAGAACGCCGGGGGCACCGCCAGCGCGACGCCGAGCCGCGTGAGGGCCAGATGCGCGACGGGCAGGGCGACGAGGAGCAGCAGCCAACGGCGCATCACCAACGGTAATGACGGCCCGCGACTTCGAGCGGGTCATCTCGAACCCCATGCGTGGTACGTCGGCGGAGTGCAACGTCAGGCCCGGCTGCTCGCCATCACCGAGTACCTCCGCGCGCGGAAGACGGGGGTCACCGCCCAGCAGCTCGCGGAGCGCTTCGGCGTCACCCTGCGCACCATCTACCGCGACCTCGACACGCTGCGAGACGCGGAGCTCCCGGTGCTCGCGGAGCAGGGGCGCGGCGGCGGCTACGCGCTCGACAAGCACTACACGCTGCCTCCGGTGAACCTCACCCCGCGCGAGGCGGCGGTGCTCTGCGCGCTGTCGACGCACGCGCTCGACATGCGGCTGGTGCCCTTCCCCGAGGCGCTCGGGCGCGCGCTCGACAAGATCCGCGGCGCGCTCTCGGCGTCGGCCCAGCGCGAGCTCCTCGACCACCTCAAGCAGCTCCACTTCGTCGGCATTCCCGCCCACGCGGCGCCGAGGCCCGTCATCGCCGCCATCGAAGAGGCGTGGTTCACCGGCAAGCGCCTCACGCTCGAGTACGAGTCGTCGAACGGCGAGCGCACCACGCGCACCGTCCGCCTCGAGGGCCTGGTGATGGAGCGCACGTTGACCTTCCTCAACTGCTTCGACGAGGGCGTCGCGGAGAAGCGCCAGTTCCGGCTCGATCGCGTCCATCGCGCAACCGTTGCGTGATCAGCGCGTGACCCGGGCAGATCAGCCCCACCGCTGTTCAGGAGGGCAGTTGATCCGCTTCGACGAGGCGTGCTCTCGATCGGGGCTCAACGGAGTTCTTCTCTCCGGGGGGCCGCACCATGCAGCGCTGCACGTCCGTCGATCCCGTCGCGCTTCGTCAGGAACTCTCGCTCCACGAGCCGATCGATCCGAACTCGCCGACCTTCATCCGCTTCGTCATTCGGCTCAGCGAGCGCCTCGACGTCGACATCGCGCGCGAAGACTGGCCGCGGCTGACCACGCTCTCGGGCTGCCGCGAGTACATCAGCCGCCTCGGCTGACGCGCGACGCGCTCAGGGCGGGAGGCACAAGCCCTGGTCGCAGAGGTACTGCGCGCGGCAGTCGGTGGGCGTGCTGCAGGTCGCGAGGCAGACGTTGATGATGTCGCCTCCGCTGGTCTGCGCTGCGACGCAGCTGGCCCCGCTCGGGCAGGGCGCGCCGTCGCAGAGCTGCAGGCAGTAGCCGCCGGGCCACCCGTCCTGCTCGGTGAGGCAGAAGCCGCCGCCGCACTCCACGTCGCTGGCGCACGCCGAGCCCACCGTGCCGGTGCCACCGTCGAGGTCGACCGTGCGACACCGGCCCGAGTCACAGAGCTGCCCGTGGCCACACGAGACGCACGCCGCACCGTTGAGGCCGCAGTTCGCGATGCTCGTCGCCGTCGGAGGCACACACGCCCCGCTCGGCACGCAACACCCGGCACAGGTGGCAGCACACGACGTGGCCCCACCGCCGCCGCCCGTCGCTCCGCCTCCGCCGCCCGTCGTGCCGCCCCCGCCGCCCGTCGCGCCGCCGCCGCCTCCGGTCGCAGCGCCGCCGCCGCCCGTCGCAGCGCCGCCGCCCGTCGCAGCGCCGCCGCCCGTCGCAACACCGCCGCCCGAGCCACCGCCGAGGCTGCCGGCCGAGACGCAGTGGAAGTCGCGGCACACGAAGCCCGCGGTGCACGGCCGGCTGGTGTCGCACCACCGCTCTTCGACGGTGCTCAAGCAGCCAGAGAGGAGCGCGAGGAACGGGAAGGCGAAGCGCATGGAGACGAGCATCACACGAAGCACCGGGGGGCTCCTCTTCTCGGCCTCACTTCCGGCCCGCGAGCGCCTTCACCTGCGCGCGGGTGGAGAGGTGACTCGCCATCTTGAGCAGGGCGTCGGTGAGCGCGGCGGCGATCTCACGCGGCTCGGGCAGCGACTCGTGGGTGCGCTCGAGCCGACGCGCGGTGGCGAGCGCGCCGACGCTGAGGCGCATCGCCGAGAGCAGGTCGCCCAGCTCCGGGAGGTCTTTCGTCACCAGCGCCAGTGAGTCCACGAGCTGCTCGAGCTCCGCGATGCTCGCGGCGTGATCCGCGCGCGCGGTCTCGCTGCCTTCGAGTTCGTCCTCGACGCGCTGGAGCTCGTCCTGCACGGCCTCGAGCTTCGCGGCGAGCTCGTCGTGCCGGCGCTGCGTCGACTCGTCGTCCCTCGCCTCGAGCTGCTTCTCGAGGAGGTTCACCTGCGACTCGAGTCGCTGCGCTTCCGCCGCGAGCGTCGCCTTCTGCTTGCGGAGCTCCGCCAGCCTCGCCGTCGAGCGCTCGTCGCTCATGCGCGCCTCCGCACGCCGAGCAGCAGGAGCAGCACCGACAGCCAGCCCGAGCCGGTCGTCGTGCAGCCGGAGGCGATGAAGCTCAGCGCGTCGCCGCCTCCTCCGCCCGCGCTCGCGCCGCCGCCGCTGCCGCCACCCACGCTCGCGCCACCGCCGCTGCCTCCGCCCACGCTCGCGCCGCCGCCGCTGCCTCCGCCCACGTTCGCGCCACCACCGCTGCCTCCGCCCACGCTCGCGCCACCGCCGCTGCCTCCGCCCACGCTCGCGCCACCGCCGCTGCCGCCGCCCACGTTCGAGCCACCGCCGCTGCCTCCGCCCATCCCGCCTCCGCCTGCGCTCGAGCCACCGCCGGTGCCTCCGCCCGTGTTGGCACCTCCGCCCATGCCCATGCCGCCGCCTCCGCCCGCTGCGCTGCCACCGCCGCCCGAGCCCCCACCGAGGCCGCCCATGGGGCTGCAGACGCCCGCCGCGCAGACCTCGTTGGGCGTGCACGTCGAGGTCGCACCGCCCGTCAGGCACCACACACCGCCGAGGCACGTCCCCTTCATGCAGCCGGGCAGCGGGCACGGCACTCCGACGGTGCACGTCCTGGCGACGCCATCGGGAATGCCGGCGTCGACGTCGAGCAGGAACACCGCGCCACCCCCGTCGGCCGACAGCGGCGCGCCGATCGCCACGCGCCCGAGCGGGTCGACCGCGATGGCCGCCCCGAACTGCGCGCCCGGGGAGCCCTCGGAGAAGGGAAAACCGGCGTCACCGAGGAAGAACCACACCAGGTCCGCCGAGGGCTCGCCGATCCACAACCCACGGAGGCCCGCATCACCAAAGACGCGTTGATCGAGCGCGATCGCCGAACCGAACGACGAGCCGCCGGTGAGCGCGTAGCTCTGCTGCGCGCCGAAGACGTGGACGCGCCCCGCCGGTGCATCGCCGACCACGAGCTCCTCGCCAGACTCGAGCGAGACGTTGCCGACGACGAGCGGTCGGCCGAACTCGATGGCGCCGTTGGGCGGGGTGAGCGGCGCCGCGGGCGAGCTGCCGCCATCCGGAGAGACGAGCCACCGCGACACCGAGTTGCTCGCCGGCATGCCGATGGCGAGCGTCGACCCGTTCCACGCGAGCGCGGGGCCCGCCGCGGAGATGATCGGTCCCGGGATGGAGAGCACCGAGGTGTTCAGGGGAACGAGCTGCGTGAGGCCCGTGCCGCCCACGGCGATGAACGGCCCGTCTCCCGTCGAGAACGACTGAACGAAGGTCCCGGCGAGGCTCGTGACCCCGCCATCGGGGAAGAGCGTCATCGGCGTCGCGCCGCCCACCCACCAGCGGTCTCCCCCCGAGATGCCCGAGTAGCACGCGACGGGGAACGGGTACGCATTGACGGTCATGAGGGAGAACCACTGATCGGCCGGCCAGACCCACACCGAGCCGGCACCCGGAGCGCCGGCGATGAAGCCCCCCGAGGGACAGGCCGCCAGCCGCGCGCCGAGCTGCGCGCCCGGAGCGCCCGTCTCGGACATCGACCCCGCCTGGAGGCGCACGCCCACCGGCTGATGAGGCACCTCGTCGAGCGCGCAGCCCGCGAGGACGAACATGACGACGAGCGCCGGACGCATAGGCCCCCGACTGTAGTGCACGCCGTGGTGTGGGCGGCAGGCGGCCCGGTAGCCTTCGCCGCATGCCCTCCCCGCGCGGACTCTTCACGGCGTCGCTGCTCGCCTCGTCGGTCGCCCTGGCCTGCCTGTGGGACTCGGACACCTTCGAAGAAGAGGCGCTCCGCAAGAAGGACGTCGCCGAGCTCACCCGCGGCGTGGTGCGCAAGCACTCGACCTTCTTCTACGAGCAGAAGGTGCAGTACACGCAGCCGCTCATCGACCGCGGCGACGCGCCGGCCGAGCGGTACGACGACCTCGCCGTGGCGTTCGATCACCTCGGCCGCTTCGACGAGGCGCTCGCGGTGATGGAGCAGAAGGAACGACGCTTCCCCGGCCAGTACACGACGCTCGCCAACCGCGGCACCTTCCACGCGCACCGGAAGGAATGGGACCAGGCGCTCGAGCTCCTGCGCGCGGCGATCGCGCTGAACCCCGACGCGCACTTCGGGCGCGAGCGCTATCAGGTGCAGGCGATCGAATACCTGCGCGCCCTCGAGAAGGACCCGACGCTCGCCGAGCGCAGGGATCTCCTCGGCGTCGACCTCACCGACGAGCATCAGCTCTTCTTCGGTGACCACGGCCGCTACCGCGCGGGCCAGCCGACCGGGCTCGACCGCGCGAAGCTGCGGCGCGACGTGTTCGTCGGGCTGGGCGGCATCATCCGCTTCGGGCACGGCGAGTCGTCACCCCACCTGTGGTTCAGCCTCGGCGTGGCCTTCGCGCTCGACGGAGACCGCCACCTCGCGCTCCGCTGCTTCGCGCGCGCCCACGAGCTCGGCCACCCGCGCGGGCGCGCCCTCGCCGAGGCGATGGCGATGGCCATCCGCAAGCTCGAGGGCAAGGTCGACTTCTCGGCGCTGTCACGTGAGTTCGCGGCCGGGCAGGCGACGGTCAAGCAGCGGCAGGACGAGGAGGATACGAAGCTCCGGGCCGGCAAGCAGCGAGCCGTCTTCGGGTACTGACGCAGCACCGCTGGGGGGAACCATGGTCGTCATCTACGCGCAGCTCGCGGGCATCGCCGCGTTCGTGGTGGTCACGCTCATCCTCGGCCTCGCGATCCGCAGGACACCGACGAAGGAGGCCGCGTTCAGGCTCAGCCGCATCAGCCACGCCTTCTTCTGGGGCGCGCTCATGGCCCCGCTCTACGTGGGCGTCGTGTGGCCGGGGCTGACCCACTTCGACGAGCTCCTCGGGCTGCCGTCGCTGCCCTTCCCCATCGCGCGCTGGGTGTTCGGGGTGCCGCTGCTCGTCGTCGGCACGTACTTCACCGCGTCGTCGATCCAGGCGCTGCGCAAGCTCGGCGCCGGGCTGATGGCCTTCAAGCTCACGCAGCAGGTCGTCGCGGGCCGCGTCTACGAGCGCGTGCGCAACCCGATGTCGCTCGGCATGTACCTGCAGGTGATCGCCGTGAGCCTGCTCGCCGGCTCCACCGCGCTGCTGCTGGGCTCGCTGTTCGCCCTCATCCCCGCGCACGCGTTCAACCTCGTCTTCTTCGAGGAGCGCGAGCTCAGCGCGCGCCACGGGCCGTCGTACGACGAGTACCGCCGGCAGGTGCCGTTCCTCCTGCCGCGGCTGCGGTGAAGCGTGGCCCGGGCGCGAGATCAGTTTGAGGCCGCCCGTGCGGCCGAGGCGAGGTCGCGTTTGCCCTGCCGGGAGTAGCGGAAGCCGCGACGTGGGCGGCTCGTCGCGCCGCGCTCCTCGGTGGCGCGGCGAGCGCGGCGGAT
>JBMORD010000342.1:0-8017 GCA_049322495.1 Myxococcota bacterium
AGCACCGCCGCCGCGTAGAGCGCCAGCACGCCGACGAGCACGCGCAGGTCGGCGCCCAGCAGCCCAGGCGCGGCGACGGCGGCGAACGGCGCGAGCATCACCAGCCCGAGCGCCGCACCTTCGTTCCGGGTGAGAAAGAACCACGTCGGCACCGTCGCCAGCGGGAGCAGGTGCCCGCCGAGGCCGAACCACCACAGCTCGGTGGTGGCCGCGTTGCTGGCCGACAGCTGCGCCCACGACGCCACCACCACCAGCGCCGACAGCGCGTACTTCTCGACGAGCGCGCGGCCGCCCCCGGGGCTCAGCAGGAGCGCGCCGAGCGTGCCGCACTCCACCTCGCGCACCAGGGGCTGGAGCAGCACCGACGCCACCAGCACGCTCGCGAGCACCCACGGCATGAAGCCCACCAGGAGCCGCGCCGGGCCGAGGTCGATCAGCGGCTCGAGCTGCGGCAGCGCGCTCGCGCCGAGCAGCGCCACGCCGAAGGGCAGGATCAGGCGCGCCTCCTTCCTGAGCCGCACCGCGAGCGCCGTGCGCCCGCGCTCGGCCAGAGCCACGACCGTCAGCACCACGAGCGAAGGCACGGAGCGCGCGAGCTGCACCTCACCCTGGAGCGCCACCAGCACGCCGGGCAGCAGCACGAGCAGCCACAGCGAGGCGACGGGGAAGCGGGCGCGGACGGGGCGCGTCATCGGGAGCGCAGGCGTCATGGGCGTTCTCAGGCAGCGAGCAGGAAGATGTCTTCGAGCGACAGCGCGCTGGCGTCCACGCGCGTCGCGCCGTGGGTGGTGAGCCAGCCGCGCGCCTCGTCGGCCCCCGCGTCGACCACCGCCTCGAGCATGCGCCCCTGCTGCGTGAGCGGCCGCACCGTCTTCCACGGCACCTCGCGCGGCGGCTCGGCGTCGAACCACGCGCGCAGGCGGCAGAAACGTGCGCGCGCGTCGTCGGCGCTGCTGGTGAGCACCGCGCGGCCGCCGCTCATCACGGTGAAGCCGTCGACCACGCCCTCGAACTCCGAGATGAGGTGCGTCGAGACGAGGATCGCCTTCTTCTGCGGCTCGCGCTCCTGGAACACGCCGATGACGGCCTCGAGGAACTGGCGCCGCACGAGCGGATCGAGCCCGCTCGTCGGCTCGTCGAGCACCAGGAGCTCGGGATCGCTCGCGATGGCGCGCACCAGCGCGAGCTGCGTCTTCTGGCCCTTCGACAGCTCGCCCGCCTTCGCCTCGCGATCGAGCTCGAAGCGCGCGAGGAGGTGCGCCTCGAGCGTCGGCTCCCAGCGCGGGCGCAGCGCCGCCTCGTAGGCGAGCACCTCCTGCACCGTCATCCACGGGTGGAAGCCGGGCGCGTCCGGCACCCACGCCAGGCGCGCCTTCACCTCCGCCTCGTGCCGCGCCGGGTCGAGCCCGAAGAGCCGCACCTGCCCCGCCTCGGCGCGCAGCAGCCCGAGCAGCGCGCGCAGCGCCGAGGTCTTCCCCGCGCCGTTCCGCCCGAAGAGCGCGTGACAGCGCCCGGGCTCGACCACCAGCGACAGGCCCCGCACCGCCTCCACCCGCGGGTACCGCACCACGAGGTCCTTCAGCTCCACGACCGGCGTCATCACGAGGCTCCCTTCGCAGTACGTTCGGCGTCACGGCGTTGCTGGTGAAAGCGTCGGAGCCGCTCGTCGAGCAGCGCCTTCAGGTCGTCGTCGGGCACCTGGAGGTGGTGCGCCTGAACGATGAGCGCGTCGATGCCCTGCGCGAGCCGCTCGTTGCGCACCGCGCGGCGCAGCGGCGTCACCCCGGCGGTCACGAAGCAGCCGGAGCCCTGGCGGTTCTCGAGCACGCCCTCCGCCTCGAGCTCGGCCCACGCCTTCGCCACCGTGTTCCGGTTGACCTTCAGCTCCTCGGACAGCGCGCGCACCGAGGGGAGCTGATCACCCGCCCGCAGCGTGCCCGCCGCCACCGCCGCCTTCGCCTGCTGCACCAGCTGCAGGTAGACCGGAACGCCCGAGTGGTAGTCGACGAGCCAGCGCATGACACCTCAACAGTGTCATATGACACTATGACAGTCAACACGACGCGCCGGCCGCCTGCTAGACGGCGGGAATGATTGAGCGATTGATCAACGGCCTCGTCCCGAAGAAGCACCACCTGCAGCTGAGAGACGAGACCGGGCACCTCCACTTCGAGCACTGCATCACGCAGGAGGGCTTCGACGCGCCGTACACCATCACCTACCACCGGCACGCGCCGCACCGGCAGCAGGCGGCGGCGACGACGCACGGGTGGCTGCCGCGGGAGGCGGCGCCGGCGAAGGAGCTGCGCAAGCGCCACTACCTCTCGCAGAAGCTCGACGCCTCGGCGAAGAGCCCGCTCGACGCGCGCGTGCCGCTGCTGTTCAACGCCGACGTGACGCTGGGCGTGCTCAAGCCCGGCGCGGAAGACGCGGCCTACTTCGTCAACGGCGACGGCGACGACCTCTTCTACGTGCACCAGGGCGGCGGCACGCTGCGCACGCTGCTGGGCGACGTGACGTTCGGTGAAGGCGACTACGTGTACGTGCCGCGCGGCATCCTCCACCGCTTCATCCCCACGCCGGGCCTCCCGCAGTGGTGGCTGTGGATCGAGTGCCGCGGCGGGGCGCACCTCCCGAAGCAGTGGCGCAACCAGGTCGGCCAGCTCCGCATGGACGCGCCGTACTGCCACCGTGACTTCCGCGCGCCGACCTTCATGGATCCGCGCGACGAGGGGCTGCGCGAGACGGTGGTCAAGCGCGGCGACGCGTTCCACGGCTTCACCACGAAGGAGTCCCCGCTCGACGTGGTGGGCTGGGACGGCAGCGTGTGGCCGTGGGCGTTCCACATCTTGAACTTCCAGCCGCGCGTCGGGCTCACGCACCTCCCGCCGACGTGGCACGGCACCTTCGCCGCGCGCGGGGCGCTCATCTGCAGCTTCGTGCCGCGGCCGGTCGACTTCCACCCCGAGGCGGTGCCCTGCCCGTACCCGCACTCGTCGGTCGACGTCGACGAGTTCATCTTCTACTGCAAGGGCAACTTCACCTCGCGCAAGGGCGTCAGCCCGGGCTCGATGAGCTACCACCCGGCGGGCATCCCCCACGGGCCGCACCCCGGCGCCTACGAAGCGAGCCTCGGCACGAAGGAGACCAGCGAGCTGGCGGTGATGCTCGACTGCGCGCTCCCACTCACGCCCACCACCCACGCGGTGGCCCTCGAAGACGGCAACTACCACCAGAGCTTCATCCCCTGAGCGACCGGGGAGAGTCGTCAGGGACCTGACGGGTCACGAGAGGCGGCGCGGCGGCGCGCGGCCGGTACTCGTTGATCACCGTGACTGCCGTCAACGAGCCCGTGCTGGGCATCGACCTCGGGACGACCTTCTCCACCGCCGCCCTCGTGGTGAACGGCAAGTTCCACTACGCGACCGACGAGCGCGGCGAAGCGTGCATCCCCAGCGTGGTGCACTTCCCGCGCAACGGCCCGCCGCTGGTGGGCGCGGAGGCCGACAAGCTCCGCGCGAGCGACCCGGAGAACACGGTGTGGGCCATCAAGCGCGTCATCGCGCGGCCGCTCGACTCGCCGCAGGCGCGCCGGCTCCAGGCGGGCGCGGTCTTCAAGCTGGTGGGCACCGGCGCCGAAGAGGTGAAGGTGCGCACGCGCACCGGAGACTACGGCGCGAGCGAGGTGGCCTCGCTCATCATGCGCAACCTGAAGGACCGCGCGCAGCAGCGCTTCGGGCGCGCGCTGACGAAGGCGGTGGTGACGGTGCCCGTGCCCGCGCCGCCGAACGTGCGCGAGGCGATGGTGCGCATCGGGCGCATGGCCGGCCTCGAGGTGGTGCGGGTCATCAGCGAGCCCGTGGCGGGCGCCCTCGCCCGCGGCATCGCCGGCGCGCAGGACTCCGGGGCCCCTCGGCTCATCTTCGACTTCGGCGGCGGCACGCTCGACGTCACCGCGGTGCAGCACGCGGGCGACCAGGTGAAGGTGCTCGGCGCGGGCGGCGACGACAGCCTCGGCGGCGACGACTTCGACACCGCCTTCGCGCGCTCGGTCGCCAGCCACGTGTGGGGCAGCTTCCAGTTCGACGTCACGCGCGACGTCATCCTCGCCGACGCCATTCAGCGCACGTGCGAGCGCGTGAAGCGCGCGCTCTCGGCGGCGCCCTCGGCGCGCTACTTCATCCCCGAGGCGCTCGGGGTGCGGGGCCGGCGGTGGAACATCGAGATGACCGTCAGCCGCACCGCGATGAGCGCGGTGTGGGCCGAGCTGATCAGCCGCGCGGTCGAGGTGACCCGGCAGACGCTCGAGGCGACCGGCGTCACCCCGGCGCAGCTGTCGATGGTGAGCCTCATCGGCGGCACCACCTTCATTCCTCAGGTGCGCGAGGCCGTCGCCGCCCACTTCCAGCGCCCGCTCGACCTCGAGGCCGACCCGCAGACCGCCGTGGCGCGTGGGGCAGCCTTCCTCGGTGCGATGCCGTCCCTCATCCGCTGACACCTGCAGCGGTGTTGATCGCCCCGCCGGCGATCCCCAGAATGCCCCCCATGGGATTCCTCGGGGGGCTGTTCGGAAAGAAGTCTGACAAGAAGAGTCCGCTCGACGAGCTCCGCGAGAAGGTCGACGCGAACCCGAAGGACGCGCGCCTCGCCCAGGAGCTCGCGACGCAGCTGAAGATCGCCGGAGACCATGCGGGGGCCGTCGAGCACGCCCTCATCGCCGCGCGCGCCCATCGCGAGCAGGGCTTCCTGCAGCGCTCGCTGGCGGTGCTGCGCTCGGCGCAGGGCTGGGGCACGCCGACCACCGAGCTGCTCCAGGAGCTGGTCGACGTGCTCCTCGAGCTCAAGCACAAGGAAGACGCGCGCGGCACGCTGCTCAAGCTGCGCCAGCTCCACCAGAGCGCAGGCAACAAGTCGGAGCTCACCCGCATCGACGCGCAGCTCGCGGAGCTCGGCCCGGGCCGCTGAGCGACCCGGGCCGCACTTCCCGTCACTCCCTTCACCTCACGGCGCGGGGAGCAGCACCTTGTCGACGACGTGGATGACGCCGTTGGCGCAGAACACGTCCGTGGCCACCACCTTCGCCTTCGTCGCGGTGCCATCGGCGATGGTGACCGCCTTCGGGCTCCCCTCGGCCGCGACCGAGAAGGACTTGTTGGTGAGCGCGGTCGACACGCTCAGCGGCGACGTCAGCGAGAGCGCCGCCGAGGCGTAGACCGGGTTGCCCGGCGCCGCGTGGTACAGCAGCACGTTGGTGAGCGCCTGCCCGCTCGGCACCGCCGGCAGCGCCGCGAAGGACGCGTCGGTGGGCGCGAAGAGCGTGAAGCGCTGCGTGCCGTCGAGCGCCGTGGCCACCTTGGGGCTCGTCGCGCCGTCAGCGTCGGCCGCCACCACCGCGCCCTTCAGCGCGCCGAAGCGCCCGTCGGTCGTCACCACGTCGGTGATGCTCGGCAGAATGACGCTGCCGATGGCGTGGATGACGCCGTTGCTGGCGAGCACGTCGGCGATGACGACGTTGGTGCCGTCGACGGTGACCGTCGCGCCCGAGCGCGTCACGTCGACCTTCCCGCCGAGGGTGTCGACGCGGCCCGTGGCGGGCACGTCCTTCGCGAGCACGCGGCCCGCCACCACGTGGTACTTGAGCACCGGGAGCACCTGATCCGCCCGGAAGCTGGTGAGCGCGGTGATGCCCGTGGTCGCGCCGTCGTCAGCGCCCTTGAGCGCGTTGACCAGCGCGGTGAAGCCGTCGTTGGTCGGCGCGAAGACGGTGAAGCCCGCCGCCGCGTCGTCGTCGAGCGTCGCGACGAGGTTCGGCGCGGGCGTCCCGGTGTCGGCCAGCGCCAACGCGGCCGCGAGGCTCGAGAAGCGCGCGTCGGTCGTGGCGATGTCGGTGATGGAAGGGAGGATGACCTGGTCGATGACGTGGATGACGCCGTTGGAGGCGCTGACGTCGGCCATCACCACGCTCGCGCGCCCGTCGAGCTTGATGCTCGAGCCCGAGAGCGAGAGCTGCACCTTGCCGCCGAGCGCGTCGACCTTCTGGTTCGCCGTCGCCGCCGTCGTCGCGGCCGCTGCGCGCACCTCGGCGCCGAGCACGTGGTACAGCAGGATCGGCTTGAGCTGTTCGGCGCTCAGACCATCGAGCCCGTTGGTAATGCCGAGCTGACCGAGCAGCGCGGTGAAGGCCGAGTTCGTCGGCGCGAAGACGGTGAATTGCTTCGAGGTGTCGGCCAGCGTCGCCGCGAGGCCCGCCTTCTGCACCGCCGCCACGAGAATGGAGAAGTCGGGGTTCGCCGCGGCCACGTCGACGATGGTGCCGACCATCATCCCGCCACCTCCACCGCCGCTGCCGCCGCCGGTCGTTCCGCCGCCTCCGCCCGTGGCAGCGCCACCTCCGCCGCCGGTCGTCGCGCCGCCGCCACCTCCAGTTCCGCTCGAGGTGCCACCGCCGCAGCCCATGGCCAGAAGCAACACCACTCCACTCACGAGTGCCCGTGTCTTCATCTTCGCTCCCTGTTGTTGAGGTTCGACGAACGACCGCACCCCGGCCGGAGTCGGTCGCTTTTCCCTTCGGACTGCCTTCCCGTACGAAACAGGCGCTGCGGTGTTTCAGCCGTCCGCGCGCGTGAGATGGATTTCTCGGACGGTGCTGCGCCACAGAAAAACTGGAAGCACCGCCTCGAAGCGCTCGATGAGCGCCGCGGTCGCGGCAGCGGAAGAGTATGAGGGGCGCCATGTGGGGCCCGCAGCGCCTGTCCACCATCGTCGTGCTCCTGGGCGGTCTCGCGCTGACCGCGGTGTTCGTCATGACGCCACCGCGCGAGCAGCAGGGCCCCTTCACGCCGCGTCGTGACGACGAGGTGGTCGAGCGCGTGGCGCGCACGCCTCGCCTCGCCGCGGTCCCGCTCGACGAGGCCGGCGCGGTGACGCTCGCCACCGAGCTCCTCGCGGAGGCCAGCCGCACGAATGATCCCCGCCTGGTGGGGCGCGCGCAGGCCGCGCTCGGCGCGTGGGCGAGCTCGCCGGAGCCGTCGGCGTCGCTCCGGCTGGTGCGCGCGCGGCTGGCGCACCAACAGGGCCTGCTCGCCCACGCCCTCGACGAGCTGGGCGGGAATGACGACGTCGCGTCGCGGGAGCTGCGCGCGGAGCTGCTCTTCTCACTCGGGCGCTACGAAGCGTCGCTCGCGGCGTGCACGGGCGTGCCGTCGCTGGCGCGCTGTGAGGCCCCCGCCCGCGCGCTGCTCGGCACGCTCGACGAGGCCGCGCTGAGCGCCGACGGGAGCGCGCGCGCGCTGGCGCTCCTCGCGAGGATCAAGCACTGGCAGGGAGACGATGCGGCCTCGGCGAAGCTCCTCACCCGCGTGCTCGAGCTCGAGGAGCTGCCCCAGGCGCGCGCTGAGCTCGCCGAGCGGCTGCTCGAGCTCCAGCGCGGGGCGGAGGTGCCCGCGCTGTTCGCGGGGCGCGCGCTGAGCGATCGCGAGCTCCTCGCGCTCGTCATCGCGGGGGCGACCGAGCGCGCCCCCGAGCTGAACGCGCGCATGGAGGCCAACCGCCAGCGCGGCGACGAGACCGTCACCCGCGAGGAGCTCTGCTACGCGCTGCTCGTGGAGCATGACGTCGCGCGGGCGCTCGAGGGCGCGCAGCGGAACTGGAGCCGCTCGCACGAGCCGGAGGACGCGCGCTGGCTGCTCGAGGCGGCGGCGGCGGCGAAGGCCCCGGCCGCGGCGCAGCCGGCGCTCGAGTGGCTGGCGGGCGTGAAGCTGGCCAGCCCGCGGCTCCGCGCGCTCGCGAAGGAGCTGGCTCCGTGAGCACCTCGTTCGCCTTCGGGACGCCCCGCGCGCCGCTGTGGCTGCTGCTGCTCGCGACGAGCGCGCTCGCCCACAAGGGCTCCGACGCCTACTGGACGTTGCGCGCGCATGGAGCGCTGCTCGCCGGGCGCGTCGACGTCGCGCTGCGCGACCTCGATCCGCTGCTCGATCTCGATCGCGACGCCGACGGCGCGCTCACCTGGGGCGAGGTG
>JBMORD010000342.1:8027-42242 GCA_049322495.1 Myxococcota bacterium
CGCGACGCGCTCGCGCGCGGGCTCTCGCTCACCCAGGGCGCGGCGCCCTGCCCGCTCGAGCTCGGCGCGCTCGCGCTCATCACGCACTCTGACGGCGTCTACGCGTCGGTGCCGCTGCGCGCGCGCTGCCCGGCGCCGGTGACGGAGCTCGAGGTCGGCTATCGGCTCCTCTTCGAGCTCGACGCGCAGCACCGCGGCCTGGTCTCGGTGTCCTCGGAGGGCGGCGGCAACTGGACCGCCTTCACCTCCAACCGCCGCGCGCAGCGCCTCACCTTCACCTCCGTCTCGCGCGGGCAGCAGACCGGGCTCGCCTTCCGCCAGGGCGTGCACCACATCGCCATCGGGTGGGACCACCTGTGCTTCCTCTTCGCGCTCCTGCTCCCGTCGGTGCTGCGCCGCGAGGGGAGGCAGTGGGTGCCGCGCGAGGGCCTGCGCGCGACGCTGCTCGACGTGACGAAGGTGGTGACGGCCTTCACTGCGGCGCACTCCATCACCCTGGGGCTGGCGGCCTTCGGGGTGGTGACGCCCAACGCGCAGTGGGTCGAGGTCACCATCGCGCTGTCCGTCGCGCTCGCGGCGTTCAACAACCTCGTGCCCTTCGTGCCCGACACGCGGTGGTCGCTCGCGTTCTCGCTCGGGCTGATGCACGGCTTCGGCTTCGTCTCGGCGATCCAGGATCTCGGCGCCGATGGCGCGACGCTCGGGCTCTCGGTGCTCGGCTTCAACCTCGGCGTCGAGGCGGGTCAGCTCGCCATCGTGGCGGTCTTCGTGCCCCTCGCGTGGCTGCTGCGCGCGAGGCCGGCGTACGTGCGCGTCGTGCTCCCGCTCGGCTCGGCGCTCATCCTCGGCGTCGCGCTCTTCTGGACCTCGCAGCGCGTGTGACGAAGCTGCTCGTGCCGGTGTATGGAGCGGCCTCCACCCGTTGCTGGAGGCGACGATGAAGAGACTCTCTGTGGTGTTGGTCGTGGTGTTGGGTGCATGTGAGTCGGGCTCGTCGACGACGAGCGGCCAGACGAACACGCTCCAGAACGCGTTCCCCCCGAAGCTGACCCTCACCGCGAACTGGACGCTGACCGACTCCGACATGGCCGCGACGCCGAACAAGATCGTCGGCTCGTTCGTCGGCGAGCTCACCCGCAAGTCCGCCGACAAGATGAGCGCCAACTACGACGGCAGCGCGCTGAAGAGCGTCGAGGTGGTCATCACCGACGACCTCTCGGGCCAGGGCACCGCGAGGTGCACCACGACCATCAAGCAGTCGTCGCTCACGACGCAGCGCCTCCTGCTCCTCGACAACGGCGGCAAGCAGTTCTCCGCGGGCGTCTCGGTGTTCGGCAACGCCCAGAAGGAATGCAACGACAACGGCACCATCACCACCGAGATGATCACCACCACCGCGGGCACCTCGCTGCCCACCGACGCGTGCGGCACGCCGGCGCGCGTCACGCTGCCGGTGGACGGCGCCTTCGACGGCTTCACCTCCACGCAGGAGGTGTCGTGCGGCACGAAGCGCGTGACCATCACCTTCCAGGTCGCCGCGCCCTGAGCTCGTGGTGACGCCCCGGGCGAAGGTCGCGCTGGTCACCGGCGCCTCGAGCGGCATGGGGCGCGCCACGGCGGAGCTGCTCCAGCGCCGCGGCTGGACCGTCTACGGCGCGAGCCGCGGCATCGAGCGGCTCGAGCCGAGGCCTGCCTTCACCTGCGTCACGCTCGACGTCACCGACGAGCCCGCCGTCGCCGCGGTGCTCGAGCGCATCACGCGAGAGGCGGGCACGCTCGACGCGGTGGTGAACTGCGCGGGCTGGGTGCTCGCCGGCGCGGTCGAAGAGACCAGCACCGCCGACGCGCGCCGCCAGTTCGAGACCAACTACTTCGGCCTGGTCACCGTCTCGCGGCTCGCCGCGGCGCAGATGCGCGCGCAGGGCCACGGCCACCTCGTCAACGTGGCCTCGCTCGCAGGCCACATTCCCATGGCGTTCCAGGCGCACTACTCGGCGAGCAAGGCCGCGCTCATCACCTTCACCCGCGCGCTGCGCCTCGAGCTCGCCCCGTTCGGCGTGCAGGTGGTGAGCCTCGAGCCGGGCGACTTCGCCACCGGCATCACCGCCGCCCGCCAGCTCGCGCGACCGGCGGCGCACAGCGCGTACCCCGCCTTCGCGCGCACGCTCGAGATCTTCCACCGCGACGAGACGACCGCCGCCCCGCCCGACGAGGTCGCCGAGCACGTCGCCCGCGTGCTCGAGCAACGCAGGCCGCCGGCCAGCGTGCTCGCCGGGCAGTTCATTCAGCGCCTCGCGGTGACGTTGCGCGCCCTGCTGCCGGCGCGCTTCTTCGACTGGGCGCTGACGAAGCTCTACCGGCTCTGACGCGTCACTGCACCGACCACGCGAGCGTGTAGTCCATGCCGTGGTCGTTGGGGGTGCCGCCGCTGCGCTCGTCGACCACGATGGTGTTGAGGCCGCGCGCCGAGGTGGTGCTCAGCCGCGAGCCGTAGTTCGCCGTGTCGCCGCCGAAGCCCTGGCACACGAAGGCCGAGCCGCCGTCGTCGTTGCACACCCCGAGGCCGCCCGTCTGCGGGAGCCACGCGTAGATCGCCGGGTCGAACTTCACGCCGCCGCTCGCGCGCGAGAAGTTGCCGCCGTCGGCCTGGCAGAGGCTGAACAGCGCCGGCTTGCCGCCGCACGAGGTGAACCAGCGGAGGTCTTCACCCGACGCCGTGCCGCCGCACACGCTGGTGAGCCTGCTGGCGCCCGTGAGGTAGGTCGACGCGCTGCCCGCGCCCTGAATGCGACCCTCGAAGTACGAGGTGACGGAGAGCGGCACGTGCTGCACGTGGAGCACGAAGTTGCCCGCCTCGCAGCCACCGACCGCCACGCGGTACGTGCCGGGCTGGAGCAGACCCGCCACCGCCGACTCGTAGCCGCGCGCGTCCTTCCAGTCGCCCGCCCCGCCGCACGCGGCGTCGTCGTTGGCGAAGTCGGCCACCAGCGCGCCGTTCGCGTCGACGAGGTGGAGCGCGGTGTCGAAGCCGCTGCCCGCCGTGTCGAGCCACACCACCTCCGGCTGCGTGAGGGTGAACGAGTACCAGACGTTCGGCCCGCCGCCGCACACGAAGGAGGGCTTCGGCCCGTCGTTCGACGCGCGGAGGTTCGAGCCGTAGACCGTGGTCTCGCCGGCCGCGAGCGTGAGCGGAATGGGGCTGGCCATCGCGTCACCGCGCGTGCCGTACACCGCGCGCACGCCCTCGACGTCGCCCGGGCTCAGCCAGCCCGGCACGTCTTCGTTGTTCCAGTCGGGGTTGCAGTAGTTCATCACCGAGTGGAGGTCCCACGAGGTGAGGTACAGGTCGCCGTTGCTGCCCTGCGGCGCGTCAGTGCACAGCGTGCGGTCGGTGTCGGGCCGGTTCTGCTCGTGGGCAAAGCCGAGCGCGTGCCCGAACTCGTGCACCGCGATGGCGCGGATGCAGCTCTCGCGGTTGGCGCCCGAGCAGTAGTCCTTGCTCCAGGTCTGGAACGAGAAGTTGAGCGTCATCGTCTCGCCGAGGTTGTCGAGCTCCTCGCCCAGGCCCGTGGTGCGCGGGTTCTCGTCGGCGATGCGAATGCGAATGCCGTCGGAGTACGGCCAGTACGGCTGCAGGGAGTTCGTCGGGCACGTGCCCCAGTCGCCGAAGCTCAGGTTCGACACCCGCGCCCATGACTGCGCGACCGCGTCACGCACCCAGCCCTTCTCGGCGCTCCAGCCCGAGTCCATCCAGCACACGCGCAGCGAGCGCGTGCCCCACAGCTTGCTGCTCGCCGCGTACAGCTCGTCGCGCCGCTCCGTCGGCACCTTGATGACCTTCACCGGCGTCGTCGCCGGCGCCTGCTCCGGCAGGTCCTCGACCGGCCCGCATGCGCCGAGCACCACCACGCTCATCGTCGTCAGCAGCTTCTTCATGGCATGTCTCCCCGGGTGTGAAAGCGGCGCGCATTCGAGGGGCAGCTCCCCGGCGCGTCAATAAAATCAGACCGATTGGTCATTTATTTCAGTGCGGGCGAACGCGCGGAGGTTCGACCATCATGCGCCGCCGTCATGGCCGGTGAGCGCATCGTCTTCGGGCAGGGCTTCGAGGGGCTGTTCTCCCGCGAGGTGCGCGCGCTGCTGACGCCCGCCTGCAAGGACGAGCTCGACCGCCTCGGCGTGCACCTCGATCGCCCGTTCCTTCCCGGGTACTCGGTGGAGCTGTGGGCGCAGACGGTGGAGCTCGTCGCGCGCCACATCTACCCGGACGAGACGCGCGAGGCGGCGTACTGGAAGCTCGGGCGCAGCACCGTGCACGGCTTCGGCGAGACGCTCATCGGCAAGGCGGCCTTCGCCTTCATGAAGCTCACCGGCCCGGTGCGCTCGGTGGAGCGCGCGGCGCGCAACTACGCCAACACCAACAACTACACGGTGGTGAAGCTCAGCCGCACCGGGCCGACCTCGTTCGACTTCCACCTCAACGAGCAGCACACCATCCCCGAGTTCGACATGGGCGTGGTGGAGGCCATCCTCGAGTACGTGGGCGCGAAGCACGTCGCGGTGACGCTCGTCTCGAAGGACACCGAGGGCTTCACCATGCACCTCGAGTGGCAGTGAGCCGCCTCACCGGCTGACGAGCTGGAGCGGCGACTTCTGGGTGCCCGCCGCCTGCAGCTTGCGCCGCGCCTCGAGCAGCCGCTCCTGCGCCTCACGCAGCGCCCGCGCCGCCTCGCGGCCCGCGTCGTCGGCCGCCGCGTCGAGCTCCTTCGCCGAGTCGAGGAGGTGCCGCGTCGTCGCCTCGAGCGCCGAGGCCGCCCGGAAGCACTGCTGCGCGTTCCATCGCTTCATCTCGCCCATCGTCGTGTCCCTCAGCTCGCCAGGCCGTAGACCGGCTCGCGGTTCTGCGGCGTCAGCTTCCGCGCCGCGAGCGCCGCCTGCACCGCGTCACGCGCGCGCGCCAGCGCCGCCTCGGCCTCACGCAGCGACGCCACCAGCTCCCCCGCGAGCTCGTCGTTCGCCCCCTCGAACTCCCGCACCGTGCTGGTCACCGCGGTCGCGCTGGCGTCGATCGCCGTCGCCGCGCGGAAGCAGGTGCGCGCCCGGCCCATCCACGAGTTCCATCGGCTGTCGGTCTGGTTGCTCATGCGAGGCAGTATGGCGAGGGGGTCTGACAAGTGACCTCGAACGCCCCGCAACACACTGAAACAACAGGACTTATCGCCGCAACGCGGATCCTGGGCCCCGCAGATCGGGTTGCGCACAAATCATGGACAAACTATGTACAAGACATGAACGCACCTTTGCCGAAGCCGACGGACCCCGCCGAGCGCATCGAAGCGGCGCTGGCCGAGCTCCTCCAGGTCGACGACGAGCCGGCGGACGCGCGGTGGGACGCGGCGATGGAGCAGGTGCGCGAGTACGTGCTGCGGCCGGGCAAGCGGGTGCGCCCCGCATTGGTGGTCACGGGCTGGTCGCTGGTGCGCCCGGGCGAGCCGGTGCCGAGCGGCGTCTACGAGTTCGCGGCGTCGCTCGAGCTGCTGCACGCCTTCATGCTGGTGCACGACGACGTGGCGGATCGCGCGGAGACGCGGCGCGGCGGCAAGGCGCTGCACCACCTCCTCGGCTCCCCGGGAGAGAGCCTCGCGGTCGTCGCGGGCGACCACCTCTTCGCGCGCGCCATCGAGGGCATGCTCTCGTGCGGCCTGGCGCGCGCGGCAGACGCGACGCGCTACATGCTGGCGGTCAGCCGGCACACGGCCATCGGCCAGTTCCTCGACCTCCAGCTGGCGGAGACGCCGGTCGAGGAGGTGACGCTCTTCCAGACCCTGCGCGTCGCGCACCTCAAGACGGCGCGCTACGGCTTCGTGGCCCCGCTGGTGTGCGGCGCGATGCTGGGCGGCGCCGACGAGGCGGTGCTCGACGCGCTCTCTCGCGTGGGGCGGCACACCGGGCTCGCGTTCCAGCTCCGCGACGATCTGCTCGGCCTCTTCGGCGACCCGGCCGTCACCGGCAAGTCGGGCGTCGCCGACTACCTCGAGGGCAAGCGCACCTTCCCGCTGGTCGCCGCCTTCACCCGCGCGCACGCCAACGGCCGCGCGCACCTCGCCTCACTGTGGACCCGCGCGCCGAAGACCGCGCAGGACTGCCGCGAGGCCCGCGCCGCGCTCGAGCTCTACGGCGGCCGCCGCGCCACCGAGCGCGCCATCGAGCGATCCGAGAAGGCCGCGCAGAAGGCCCTCGAGTCACTGCCCGCCACGCCCGCCCGCACCGTCCTCGCCGCGATGCTCCACAAGCTCTCGCGACGCGCCGCCTGAACTTCCCCCCACCCCTTTCCTTTGGAGCACCCCATGAAGCGCAACCACCGCATCGCCGTCGTCGGAGCAGGAGTCGGAGGGCTCGCCGCCGCGGCGCGCCTCCAGTCGCAGGGCTACCAGGTCACCGTCTTCGAGAAGAACGCCACCCCCGGCGGCCGCTGTGGCCGGCTCTCGGTGCCCTCGCCGTCCGGCGACGGCGCGTTCCAGTTCGACATCGGGCCGACCATCCTCCTCATGCCCGAGGTGCTCGAGGAGACCTTCGCCTCGTTCGGAAAGAAGGCGTCGGACTACCTCGAGCTCATCAAGTGCGACCCGAACTACCGCGTGCACTACCGCGACGGGTCGTCGATCGAGTTCTCGACCGACCTGGTGCGCATGCAGGCCGAGCTGGAGCGCGTCGAGCCCGGCGCCTTCACCCGCTACCTCCACTTCCTCGCCACGGGGAAGAACCAGTACGACACCAGCGTCCGCGACTTCGTGGGCCGCAACTTCGACAGCGTGTTCGAGATGTTCACGCCGTCGAACCTGAAGAAGGTCTTCGAGATCAAGGCGCTCAAGTCGATGTACGCCGACGTCGGCCGCAGCTTCAAGGACGAGCGGCTGCGCGAGGCGCTCACCTTCCAGACGATGTACCTCGGCATCTCGCCGTACGAGGCGCCGGCGGTCTACGAGCTGCTGCCGTACACCGAGCTGGCCATCGGCATCTGGTTCCCGAAGGGCGGCCTGTACGCGGTGCCGAAGGCGCTCGAGCGCGCCGGCCGCGAGCTGGGCGTCACCTACCACTACAAGAAGACGGTGAAGGAGGTCATCGTCACCAACGGCCAGGCGAAGGGCCTGCAGTTCGCCGACGGCTCGCGCTTCGACTGCGACGCGGTGCTGCTCAACGCCGACCTCCCGTGGGCGTACAAGAACCTGCTCAAGAACACCCCGGCGCAGCTGCCGAAGGTCGAGTCGCTCAAGTACACCTCGAGCGCGTACATGATGTACCTGGGCATGAAGCGGAAGGTGCCCGGGCTGCAGCACCACAACGTCATCTTCGGCAACGACTACCGCGGCGCCTTCAAGAGCATCTTCGAGGACTTCAAGGTGCCCGAAGACCCGGCGTTCTACGTCAACGCGCCGGCGCACACCGACCCGTCGCTCGCGCCCGAGGGCAAGGACGCGCTCTACGTGCTGGTGCCCACCCCGCACAAGCACCCCTCGCTCGACTGGCGCGTCGAGGGCCCGAAGGTGCGCGCGAAGGTCTTCGCCCGCCTCGAGGAGCTCGGCTTCGGCAACCTCGAGCAGGACGTGGAGGTCGAGCGCACCATGACGCCCGACGACTGGGAGGGCCACTTCAGCCTCGAGCGCGGCGCGGCCTTCGGCCTGTCGCACAACTTCATGCAGGTCGGCCCGTTCCGCCCGGCGAACGTCGACCCCAACGTGAACAACCTCTTCTTCGTCGGCGCCTCGACGCAGCCGGGCACCGGCGTGCCGATGGTGATGCTCTCGGCGAAGCTCGTCACCGAGCGCGTCAACCAGTGGGCGGAGCACGCCGCGCCGGCCGCCACCTCGACGCCCGCGCCCGTCGCCGAGGTGAAGGCGGCATGAGCACCGCGGTCGAGCGGGGGTTCGCGCGCGCGAAGGCGCTGACCCGGCACCACTCGAAGAGCTTCTACTTCGCGTCGATCGCCCTCTTCGGCGAGCGTCGGCGGGCGGCCTTCGCGCTCTACGCGTTCTGCCGCGGCATGGACGACCTGGTCGACGCGGCCGAGCGCACGCTCGAGCAGAAGCGCGCCGCCCTCGACGAGGCGCGCGTGGTGCTCGACCAGCTCTTCTCGCCCGAGGGCCCGCAGCCCACGCCGCACTTCGAGGCCGACGTGCTGGCCGCGGTGGCCGCCACGGTGCGCCGCTGGAACATCCCCCGCGAGCCCTTCGACGAGCTGCTGCTGGGCATGGAGATGGACCTCGTGCAGGCGCGCTACTCGACGTGGGACGAGCTCGACGTGTACTGCCACCGCGTGGCGGGCGTGGTGGGGCTGATGATGTCGCCGGTGCTCGGCGTGAAGGACGCACGCGCCGCCCGCTACGCCGCGGCGCTGGGCAAGGCGATGCAGCTCACCAACATCCTCCGCGACGTGAAGGAAGACCTCGAGCGCGGCCGCGTCTACCTGCCCTCGGCGGAGCTGGCCCGCTTCGGCGTGACCGAGTCGGACCTCGCCGCCGGCCGCGTCGACGAGCGCTTCACCGCCTTCATGCAGTTCCAGCTCGCCCGCGCCCGCGAGCTCTACGCCGAGGGCGCGAAGGGCTTCTCGGCCATCACGCACTTCGGCGCGCGCACCACGGTGCGCCTCATGGCCGCGGTGTACTCGGGCATCCTCGAGGCCATCGTCGCCGCGCGCTTCGACGTCTTCTCCCGCCGCGCGCGCGTGTCGCTGCCCGGCAAGCTCCTGCTCGCGGCGAAGCTGCCGCTCACCCCATGACGCGCGCGCCGGCACAGGGCCGCTGGGCCGTGGTGGGTGGAGGCGTCGGCGCGCTGACCGCCGCGGGCGAGCTCGCGCGCGCCGGCCTCCAGGTGACGCTCTTCGAGGCCACCGCGCGCCTCGGCGGCAAGGCGGCCACCTTCGAGCACGGCGCCACCAGGCTCGACACCGGCCCCACGCTGGTGGCGATGCCCGGCGTGGTGCGCGACACCTTCGCGCGGCTCCAGGCGGGCGAGCTGCTGCCGAAGCTCACCGAGGTCGAGCTCCAGTGCGTGTACCGCTGGGGCAACGGCCGCCGGCTCGAGGCGTGGCGCTCGGCGGAGCAGACCCTGGCCAGCGCCCGCGCGCAGTTCGGCGAGGCGGAAGCGCGCGGCCTCGAGGCCTTCTACGCCGAGGCGAAGCGGGTCTTCTCCGCCGTCGGTGCGCCGTGGCTCGACGCGCCGTACGAGGGGCCGGTCGACCTCCTGCTGCGCGCGGCGAAGCAGGGCCTGCCCCGCGCGCGGCCCACCACGCTGCTCAGCTCGCTGCAGACCTTCGCCGAGCGCTCGGTGCGCGCGCCGGAGCTGCGCCAGTTCCTCGGCCGCTTCGCCACCTACGCCGGGGCCTCGCCCTGGCAGGCGAGCGCGGTGTTCTCGCTCATCCCCTTCCTCGAGCGCGAGGAGGGCGTGTTCCACGCCGAAGGCGGCGCGGCGGCGCTGGCGAACGCGCTGGCGACGGCGGTGCAGCGGCTCGGCGTCGAGGTGCGGCTCGGCCAGCGCGTCGACTGGCGCCGCGACGGTGACGGCTGGCTGGTCGGCGGCGAGCGCTTCGACGGCGTCATCGTCGGCGCCGACCCGCTCGCGCACCTCGGGCGCGAGCGCGAGCCGCTCACGCTCTCGGGCTACGTGGCCTTCTTCGAGGCGCCGCGGCGGCTGGCGCTCGCGCACCACGAGGTGGCCTTCTCCGACGACTACCGGCGCGAGTTCGACGAGCTCTTCGCGGGCCGCGTGCCCGACGACCTCACGCTCTACCTGTGCCACCCGTCGGCCACCGACGCCACCATGAGCGCGCCGGGCACGAGCGGGGTGTACGCGATGGTCAACGCGCCCACCGCCACCGACGCGGCGACGCTCGAGCGGCTGCGCACCGGCCTCCGCCGCGCCCTCGACCGCCACTTCCCCGAGCTCGCGGGCCTCGCGCCCGTCGGCGAGCGCACCCCGGCCGACCTCGAGCGGCTCGGCGCCCCGCGCGGCTCCATCTACGGCTTCCTCCCCGCGGGCGTGTTCGGCTCGTTCCGGCGCCCGCGCATCCGCGGCGACGCGCCCGGGCTGTACTTCGCCGGTGGCGGCACGCACCCCGGCGGCGGCCTGCCGATGGTGATGCTGTCTGGCCGCTTCGCCGCGCAGTCGGCGCTCGGCGATCTCCTCTCCCACCGCCGCCCCGCCCGCGCGCTGCTCGCTGGAGGCGCCCCCGCATGAGCCCCGAGACGATGCTCCCTTCCGACGCCCGCTACCGCTGGCTCTACCTCGACGTCGCCGCGGGCGACGTGACGGTGGTGGTCATCTTCATGCTCGGCGCGCCCTTCTCGCCCCGCTACTCGGTCGAGGCCCGCCGCGGCGCGCCGCCGCTCAACCACTGCGCGGTCAACCTCGCCGTCTACGAGCGCGGTGCGCGGCTGTGCTGGGTGCTGACCGAGTACCCGAAGGCCGAGCTCTCGGAGCGCGAGTCGGTGCGCATCGGCCAGTCGAGCTGGGAGTACCGCAAGGACGGCACCGCCCACGTGCGCGTGGTGGACCAGACGCCGTGGCTCGGCCGCCCGATGGAAGCGGAGCTGGTGCTGACCCCGGAGTCGCCGGTCGGCCCGGAGCTGCAGCTCGTCGAGGGCGTGCCCCACTACTGGCAGCCGCTCGCCGCCCGCGCGCGCGCGAAGGTGACGGTGAAGAGCCTCGGGCTCGAGCTCGAGGGCCGCGCGTACCACGACACCAACCACGGCGAGCGCCTGCTGGGCGACGGCGTCGAGGCCTGGCGGTGGACGCGCACCCACGGCGGCGACGTGACGCGCATCGTCTACGAGCCGCAGCACGAGAAGCCCATCCTCGTCGAGGCGCGGGCCGACGCGGTGACGCACCGGCGGCTCGACGCGGAGCTCGACGTGACGCTCCAGCGCTCGGGCTGGGGCCTCCAGGTGCCGGCGTCGCTCGAGCCGATGGCCGGCGGGTCGATCACCGCGCCCCACCTGCTCGAGTCGTCGCCCTTCTACGCGCGCCTCGAGGCTCCGGGGCCGGGCCTCCACGCGATGTCCGAGGTGGCTGACTTCAAGCGCTTCCACAGCCCGTGGATCCGCTGGATGGCGAACTTCCGGACGCGAGGTGCCTCATGAGCTGGCTCATCACCCTCTGGTCGCTGCTCGCGCTGGGCTTCACCGCCTCGGCGCTGCTCCGCCTGCGGCGCGCGAAGGCGCCGGCGCGCCTCGACGTGCCGGTGCTGCTGCTGCGCCCGGTCGACGCGCCGACGCCGGTGGAGCTCGAGAACCTCGCGGCGCCGCTCCCCGACGGCGTGGAGCAGGTGGTGCTCTCGCCGTACGCGCTGCGCAAGCGGCCCACCGGGCGCTGGCTGTACTCCGACCCGCCGTCGGCCAACCGCAAGGCGGGCCACCTCGCGTACGCGACCGCGGTGCTCCCCACCGAGGGGCGCGTGGTGGTCGCGGTGGACGCGGACGTGCGCGTCGACGCGGAGCTGCTGGCCGCGCTCGTCGAGCCCGTGCGTCGCGGGGCCGCGCTGGCCACCGCCGAGCCGCGCCTCGTCGGCGCGCCCAGCCTCGGCGCCGCGGCGCTGCGCGGGCTGCTCAACCACTCGCACCAGAACTTCTCGGCCATCGACGCGGTGACGCCCGGCGCGCGCGCGGTGTGCGGCAAGGCGATGGCGCTGGGCCCGGCCGCGCTCGAGGAGCTCCCGAAGCTGCTGGGCTGCATCGGGGAAGACCTCGAGCTCGCGCGCCGCCTCCACGCGCGGGGCGAGCAGGTCGAGCTCGCGGCGGCGCCCGCCCGCGTGCCGCAGCAGGCCGTCTCGCTCGAGAGCGCCTTCGCGCGCGTCACCCGGTGGATGATGGTGCTGCGCGCGCACCGGCCGGGCCTGTGGCCCTTCGTGCCGGTGCTCTTCGCCTGCACCCTGCCGCTGGCGCTGCTCGCCGCGCTGCTCGGCTCGACCACCCTCGGGCTGCTCGCCACCGCGCTCGTCACCGCGCGCACCGGCCTGTCGCTCGCGCTCGCGCCGCGCCTCGAGGGCACCTGGGAATGGGCGCTCGGTGAGCTGCTGCTGCTGGCCGCCTTCGTGGCCGCCGTCGGGCGCCGCACCGTCGAGTGGCGCGGGCGCACGCTCGAGGTGATGCCGGGTGGCCACATTCACGTGCGCGCGGCGGCGCGCACCTCGGCGGAGAGCGCCACATGAGACGCGCACGCCGACGGGAGCACCGCCCCGCGCAACGCCGGCCGATGCTCGCCCTTCGCCCGAGCGAGACCGAGCAGCTGCTCGCCCCGGCGCCACAGCGCGTGGTCTGCGTGAAGGCCGCCGGCTGGCGCGCGGTGAACGACGACGCGCTCGGCGGGCTGCGCCTGCTCGCGCTCGAGGAGGAGCCATGATCCGCGGCAAACCACGCGGCCTCGCGGCCCGCTTCTGGAGCTGGTACGCGCGCCGCGCGCTGCGCACCACCTTCCGCGGCGTGTGGCTGCGCGGTCCGCGCCCGTCACCGGCGCAGGCGGCCCTCTTCTATGCCAACCACCGCAGCTACTGGGACGCGTTCAGCGCACAGGTGGTCATCACGCAGCACCTCGGCTTCGAGGGCTACGGCGCGATGGCCGCGGAGAACCTCGCGCGCTACCCGTTCCTTCGCCACCTCGGCGCGTTCTCGCTGGTGCGCGGCGACGGCCGCTCGACGCTCGAGAGCTTCCGCTACGCGAAGCGGCTGCTCGAGCGACCGGGGGTGGGGGTGCTGCTCTTCCCCGAGGGCGAGCTCCGGCCCAACGCCCCGGCGCCCCTCACCCTCGCCCGCGGCGTCGAGACCCTGGCGCGCCTCGGCGGCGTGCCCTGCGTGCCGATCGCCTTCCGCTACGCCTTCTTCGAGGCAGAGCGCCCCGATCTCCTCGTCGAGCTCGGGGCGCCGCACGCGCCGGGCGCGCTCGACGTCTTCTCGCAGGCGCTGAGCGGCCTCGTGGCGCGCCTCGACGCGGTGAGCTCGCCGCTCGACCCTGCCGAGGGCTTCGAGCAGATCATCGGTGGTTCGTCGTCGCTCTCGGAGCGCTGGCGTGCCTACAAGGAGCGCCGGGCGTCCGTCGCGGCGCTGGTCCTGGAGTCGAACAGCCGTGGCTGAGCGTCACTACCGCATCAACGTCGTCGCGGAGATGGTGGGCATCTCCGAGAGCCTGCTGCGCGCCTGGGAGCGCCGGTATGGCGTGGTCAAGCCGCGCCGCTCGCCGGGCGGGTTCCGGGTGTACAGCGACAGCGACGTCGAGCTGCTCAAGCGCATCAACCAGCTCGTCAAGGAAGGCATGTCCATCGGTGACGTCGCGCCGATGCTGCCCGACCTGCAGAAGGAGGTCGCCGCGCGCCACACGAGCCCCGCGCCCACGGCGGCCGCGGCGAAGTCGCGCGTCGAGGAGTGGATGCGGCGCGCGCTCGTGGCGGCGGAGCTGAGCGATCAGCCGGCGGTCGAGGCGGTGCTCGACGAGGCCCTCACGGTGCTGCCGCCGCTGGTCGCCGCGGAGGAGCTGCTCATGCCGCTCCAGCGGGAGGTGGGCGATCGCTGGCACGCCGGCAGCTTCGACGTCGCGCAGGAGCACGCGGTGTCGCACGCGGTGCGGGTGCGCATGCTGCGGCTCATCCACGCCACGTCGACGGGCTGGGGCCGTCACGTGGTGTGCGCCTGCTTCCCCGAGGAGCTGCACGACCTCGGCCTGCTCTACGCCGCGCTCCGCTTCCGCAACGCGGGCCTGCGCGTCACGTACCTCGGCGCGCGCACGCCGGTGAACGACGTCGTCTCGATGGCCACGCGCGTGAAGGCCGACCTGGTGGCGCTCTCGGCGAGCCAGGCGCTCCCGCGCGACCACGTGGTGAGCACCCTCGCGCAGCTCCGCAAGGGCCTGCCTGCGTCGACGCGCCTCGTGGTGGGCGGCGCCGGCGCGGAGGCGCTCGCCGACGACGTCACGAAGACCGGCGCGGAGCTCATCACCGCCGACACCTGGCACCTCGTGCTCTGATCTCCAGCGCCCGTGGGAGGCGCGGTGCGCACCGACCTCTCGACGAGCGCCCGACGACGGAGCGCCCCGAGGGGTCACGCCGTCACTGCTGCGCGGACGCAGCTCGCCCGAGGGCGGCTGCTGCCGGACTGAGGTGGCTCACCCCGGCGCCGGCTCGCGCACCAGCCGGAGGAACGCCCGCAGCCCGGAGATGATCTCCTTGTTGTCGGTGAGCTGACCGATGGTCTCGTCGAAGCGGCGGGCGACGAGCTCCAGCCTCCGGTTCGCCTCGGCGAGCCGCGCCTCGAGCCGCACCTCCGCGTCGGCGACGCGCTGCTCGAGCTGCTCGTGTGCGCGCGCCCGCGCCTCGAGCGCCTGCCCGTGCGCCTCGACGTCGCCCAGGAGCTTCACCACGTCGGTGCGCGGGTACCTCGACTCCTCGACGAGCTCCGAGAGCTGACCGCGGAGGTAGCGGTAGTACTCGACCGCGGGGCGGAACAGCGTGCTCAGCAGGAAGAGCGCGGCGAAGACGTGGCCGAGCGGAACCTGCGCCCACCACGAGGCGAACGCGAGCAGCGCGGCCGAGACGAGGTGCAGCGCGAGCGACACGCGCACCATGCGCCGCTCGACGCTCCGGGCGCGCGCCTCCTGCTCGGCGGTGACGACGATGCCCCGCCGCTTCGCGCGCTCGAGCTCCCGCAGGGTGCGCCGCGCCTCGAAGAGGAGGTTCCACGGCAGCACCACGATGACGCCCAGCCACGCGAGGCACACCGCGCCGGCGACGACGACGCCCACCTGCGCGAGCGGCACGTGGAGCCAGAGCAAGCCGACCACCACCGCGCTCACCACGCCGCCGATGACGAAGGAGAAGAAGGTCTTCATGCCGGGAAGGACACCGCACCGCGGCCACGCGTGACGGAACAAGGCGTCAGGTCATCGATTCCGCGCAGTCATCGGCGCTCACGGCACCGCGCGCCGCGCCTCCGCGAGGTTGAAGGAGCCCCGGTCGACGAGCTCGGTGACGAGCCGCTCGAGGGTGGGCGCGCCGACCGCGCCGACGAGCCGACCGACGTATTCCCCGTCACGGAGCGCGATGGTGGTGGGCAGGCTCCGCACGTCGAAGAGGTCGGCGAGCGTGGGCTGCGCGTCGACGTCGACGGTGGCGAAGGCCACCTCGGGGAAGCGCGCGGCCGTGGCGGCGAACACCGGCGAGTACACCCGACAGGGCGGGCACCAGGCCGCGCCGAAGTCGATGAGGGCGAGGCCCGGTCGCGCAGAGAGACGGCCGAAGGACTCGAGGGTGAGGGCTTCGAGCGAGGGGTTCATGCCCGGAGGACGCGCCCCGCCCGCGCACCTTACAGCCCCGGCTCGATGCCATCGGCGCGCAGCTGCTCGACCGAGGCGGGTCCAGCCACGGTGCCGCGCGGGTGCACGTACCAGCCGCTGCCGTCCTCGAGCTCCGGGCGCTCGCGCACCTTGATGAGGGTGAACATGCCGCCCATGTCGATCGGCCCGAAGGGGCCCGCGCCACCGCCCATGGGGATCGCGTTGGGAGGCGCCGGCATCTTCATCTCCGCCATCGCGCCCATGCCGTCGTGGCCCATCGTCATGTAGCGCGGCACCAGCGGCTTGACGCGCGCGTCGATGGCATCGGCGTTCGCGCCCACCATCACCGGGAAGCCGTGGCCCATCTGGTTCATCACGTGGTGCGTCATGTGGCAGTGCATCGCCCAGTCGCCCGGCTCGGTGGCCGTGAACTCGAAGACGCGCACGCTCCCGACGGGCACGAGGAAGGTCGTCTCGGGGTGGCGCGCGGTCGGCGGCACCTCGCCGCCGTCGGTCCAGGTCAGCTCCGCGCTCACGCCGTGGAGGTGGATCGGGTGATGGTCCATCGGGGAGAGGTTGCCGACGCGCACGCGCACCCGCTCCCCGACGCCGACGACCAGCGGCGCGGTGGCCGGGAAGGCCTTCGAGTTGAAGGTGAGCACGTTGAAGTCGCTCATCGCGTTCGGGTCGGGCCGCGCGGCGCCGGGCTCGAGCTTCCACTCGTGCGCCATGAGCGCGAAGTCCCGGTCGACGCGCGGTCCACGGGGCGCCCGCGGGTGCACGACGATCATCCCGTTCATGCCCAGGGCCATCTGGGTCATCTCGTCGAAGTGCGGGTGGTACATGAAGGTGCCCGCGTCCTTGAAGGTGAACTCGTAGACGAAGGTCTCGCCGGGCCCGATGGGGCGCTGAGTGAGGCCGGCGACGCCGTCCATCCCGTTGGGGAGGATGACGCCGTGCCAGTGCACCGACGTCGGCTCCGGGAGGGTGTTCGTCACGTACAGCCGCACGCGGTCGCCCTGCGTGACCTCGAGGGTCGGGCCGGGCGTCGAGCCGTTGTAGCCCCACGCGCGCGCCTTCAGCCCCGGCGCGAACTCGTGCTCGAACTCGCCCGCGACGAGGTGGCCCACCTTCACGCCGCCCACCGTCTTCAGCTTCAGCGTCGAGCCGTTGGGCGTGACGACGGCGCGCTGTCCACCGGGCGCCACGAGGGCCGGGCGCGGGGCGGCGAGCGAGGGGCGCGCGAGGGCGAGGCCGCCGGCGGCCAGGGTCCACTGCATCAACTCTCTGCGGTTCATGGGTGCTCCTCAGTGAGCGGCCGGAGCCGCGGAGGTGGAGAGGGAGGTGGACGTCGCGACGGCCTCGAGCGAGGCGGGGCTGGCGCGGCCCGAGCGCAGCAGCTCGTACGTCGTGCGCGCCTTCCAGTAGTCGAGGGCCGCGTCGACCTGCGCGATGGCGACCTCGGTGACGGCGCGCTGTGCGCGGAGCACCTCGAAGACGCCGAGCTGCATCGCGTTGTACTGGAGGACGGTCTGCTCGAGCTGGCGCTCCCGCGCGGGGAGCAGCCGCCGAAGGTAGTGGTCTGCCCGGCGGCCGGCCGACTCGACGCGGTTGAGCGTCACGCGCACCGAGGAGCGCAGGGCGATGGCCAGGCCCTCGCGGCGGTGCTCGAGGGCGCGCAGCTCACGCTCGGCGGAGTACGCCCGGCCCTGCGCGCGGTCGAAGACGGGCAGGCTCACCGCCACGTGCGCGCCGAGCTCCCACAGCTCTCCGTCGCGCTCCCCGTGGAAGCCGCCCGACACGTGCGGCAGCCAGCCCTCGACGGTGGTGAGGCGCACCTGCCGGCGCGCCGCCTCGATGCGTTGCTCGAGCTCGCGCAGCTCGAGGCTCGCGGCGACGACCTTCGCCTCCGCCTCGTCGCTCACCACCGTCGCCTCGGGCATGGCCAGCGGCGCCTCGAGGCGCCACTGCGTTGCGGGGCCGAAGAGCCCGAGCGCCTGGTTGAGGCGCTCCCGCGCGTCGAGGAGCGCGTTCTCCGCCTCGGCCACCTGCACGCGAGCCAGCTCTACCTGCGAGAGCTCGTCCGCCAGCGCGAGGGGCACGAGGTTGCCGACGCGCGAGAGCTCGAGCGCCGTCGCGTACGACGCCTGCTGGCTCTCGAGCAGGCGCTCGCGGAGCTCGAAGCGCTGCTGCGCGGCCTGGGCCTCGAGGAAGGCGAGGCGCGCACGGAAGGCGAGCTCCAGCAGGCGCCCGGCGGTGCGCAGGCGCGCGGCCTCCAGCGAGGCGGCGGCCACCGAGGCGCGAGCCGGGGCGAGCACCATCGCGGTGAGGTTGAGCTCGAGCCCGAGGTCGAGCTGCGCCGGCTGGGCGCCGCCGGGATCGCGGAGCTCGAACTCCACCTCGGGGTTGGGCAGGAGCCCGGCCTGCACCCACTGCCCGCGCGCCACGCCGAGCTCCTCGAGCACCGCGCGCGACTCCGGGTGGTTGCTCAGCGCGAGCTCGACGGCGCGCTCGAGCGTGAGCACCTCGCCGAGCCCGGGCGCGCGCGGCGCATCGGGCGGCAGCACGGCGCGCGTCACGCCCGCGGGCGCGAGGAGCGGGCCGAGCTCGGCGGAGAGCTGGGTGGAGGTGGTGGCGCACGCGGAGGCGGCCAGCGCCAGCGCGACGGGGACTGCGCGGCTCATGGCGCGCCACCGTCCCGCCCGGCGAGGTACTTCCGGCGGCAGGCGCTGGAGCAGAAGTGCACGGTCTTCCCGCCCTCGACGAGCGAGCCCCCGCCCGCCGTCGAAGGGTCGAGCTTCATGCCGCAGACGGGGTCGACCACCTCGGTCGGCTCCGGCGCGTGGTGGTGATGGTGCGCGTGCGCGTCGCCCGGGCTCGGCGTCGGCGTCGGCGTCGACGGGGCGCGCGTCTCGAGCGGGTCATCGGAGCGCAGCACGTCGGCCACGGAGGGCCGCGGCGCCGCGGGGGCTCGCGGAGAGGAAGGCGAGGGCTGCGCGAAGGGGGTCCAGCTCAGCAACAACAGCAGCGACAGGGTTCGGTGCATGGTGGTCCTCGTGGTGTGAAGCGCGCGATGCGCTCGCCCCGAAGACGCGACCCCGCGGAGGACCTTACAGGCCGGTCCGCCGCGGAGGCCTCAGGCCGCGCGCACCCAGTCGGCGAGCAGCGTCAGCGGTCGGCCGAGCTCCGCCCGAGCGCGGGCGAACTCGCGGGGGGCATCGACCGCGACCACGCCCGACACCTGCGCGTCGCGCTCGAGCACGGCGAGCCGGCCTCCGTGCCCCGCCGGAGCGATGACGCAGCCCACCGCGCCCTCGACGTCGCCCGCAACCTGCAGCCGGTGCCCCTGGAGCGTCACCCCGGCGCCGGGGCTCGCCGTGAAGGGCACCGCGCCGCCCGCGACGTTCTGGCCGACCACCTCGCCGTGCTGCCACGCCCACCCGAAGTGCTCGACACGGAGGTGCCGCTGCAGGCGCGGGCTCCACGCCGCGGCCACCTCGCCCGCGGCGAAGACCCGCGGGTGGCTGCTCTGCCCGTGCTCGTCGACGCGCACGGCCCCGCGCTCGAGGAGGAGGCCGCTCCCCTCGAGCCAGCCCGTCGCGGGCTCGACGCCCACCGCCATGACGACGGTGTCGGCCTCGAGCACCTCGCCGCTGGTCAGCTCCACGCCCTGCGCCACCTCGACACCCACCACGCGGCGCACGCCCGCGCCCAGGCGCAGCGTCAGCCCCTCGAGCGGGAGCCACTCCGCCAGACGCGGCGCGAGGAGCGGTCCGACCATCCGGGCGAGCAGACTCTCGCCACGCTCGACGACGGTGACGAGGGCCCCGCGAGCGCGCGCCGCCTCGGCGATCTCCAGGCCGAGAGGGCCACCACCGATGACGACGACGCGCCGACCCGTCGAGAGCCGCGGCGCGAGAGCCTGGCCGTCGCGCATCGAGCGCAGTGTGAAGACGCCGGGGAGCGCCGCGCCGGGCACAGGCAGGCGCCGCGGCGTCGAGCCCGTCGCGACGACGAGGCGCTCGAAGTGCATCACCTCGCCGTCGCTCAGCACGAGGGCCTGCGCCTCCGGCCTGAGCGCGACGGCCGAGGTTCCGGCGCGGAGCTCGATGCCCAGCGCCTGCCAGCGCTCGAGCGTCACGAGCCACGTCTCGTCGTCGGAGAGTCGCTGACCGAGGAGGAGCTCCTTCGACACGAGCGGCCGCTGGTACGGGCACTCGGGCTCGGCGCCGACGACCACGACGCGAAGCGGGGAGCGCACGGCGATCGCCTCGGCGGCTCGCGCCCCCGCGACTCCGGCGCCGACGACGATGAT
Source organism: Myxococcota bacterium (assembly GCA_049322495.1). Lineage (GTDB taxonomy): Bacteria > Myxococcota > Myxococcia > Myxococcales > Myxococcaceae > Archangium_A. The sequence goes on from JBMORD010000342.1 coordinate 27,655, forward strand.
GCGGCTCAAGGCGCGTCTCCGGGACCGCCGACCCGCCCCGCCCAGCTCGGCCGCGCCGGATAGCCGGCCGCCGCGAGGGCATCGAGGAGCACCGCCGTGGTGAGCCCGATGGCGTGCACCACCGAGACCTCGCCTTCGCGCAACTTCACCTCGACCTGGTCCACGCCGCCGAGCGCCTTCAGGGCGGCGTCGATGTGGCGAATGCAGCTCGGGCACGTCATCCCCTCGACGGCGAGGGTCGTCTGGATCTTCTCGTTCATGTCCACTCCGGCTCTCGAGCGCGACGACAGGTCGGCTCGAGCCATGAACGCGCCCGCCGGGAGGACCTTACGGTCGCGGCTCGGAGGTCCTGCGGGTGTGGATGTCCATCGTCGAGAAGTCGATGGGCTTGAAGGCGACCAGCACCGCGGTGCGGCGCGCCTCGGTCGAGAGCAGATCGAAGTCGAGCGACTTCTCGAGGATCTCCTGCGTCAGCGCCTCGAGGCGCGCGCGGAACTGGAAGTAGGACGCCTCGGTGAACTTCACGATGTAGAAGCGGAAGAACTCGTTGCGCTGATCGAACCGGCTCCCGAGGAACACCTTGCGGCCCATCTCGTACAGCCAGCGGTCGATGGGGCCGCCGCGCGACCACGTGATGTGCGCGGCCGCCTTGAGCTTGAACTGCGTGCCCTCGCGCAGCTCGACGAGGCCGAGGCGGTCGAGCTGGACCAGGTACTTGAGCACCTGCGCCCGGCTCAGCTTGAGCCGCGACTCGAGGCGCGAGACGGGGTTCTTCTTCACCACGTAGAGGAAGAACCAGAAGAGCCGCGGGTCCTGCACGAAGGCCGCCTCCTGCTTCGGCGTCAGCACCGAGTGCTCGTGCCGCGAGCGCTGTTCCACCAGCCGCATCAGCTCGAAGAAACCGATGTTGAGGTGGCGACACACGCACTCGACGCGCTCGGCGGAGAAGTCCCGGGCGCTGAGCAGCCGCTTCACGCTCGACAGGCTGACGCCCATGCCGCGCGCGAGCTCCCGGTAGGTGACGCCCTGGGCCTTGAGGAGCTGCTTGAGCGTCGCGAGCACGAGCGCCGGCGTGGTCGAGGTCATGACGCGCCGGTATCAGATTCCGAACCTGCGGAGCTCGAATTGTGACCCTCTGCCCGGAACACGTTGTCGCCCGTCGACCCGGCGCGCTCTCCTGCCGTCATGAATGAACTGACCCGGCTCCAGCACTTCCGTGGCCTCGTCGCTGCGGGCGCCCCCGACAGCCCCTTCGCGGAGCTGCTCGGTATTCGCCTCGAGTCCTGGGAGGCGGGCACGGTGTGGGCGCGCCTCGACGTGCGCGGGGCGAAGGTCAACAACCCGCTCGGCTTCCTCCACGGCGGCGTGGTGGCGTCCCTCAGCGACCACGTGACGGGCCTGGCGATGCTCTCGGTGCTGCCTGAAGACGAGGCCTTCTCGACCATCGAGCTCAAGGTGAACTACCTGCGCGCCGTCAGGGAGGACGGTCCGCTGCGGGCCGTCGGTCGCGTGCTCAAGCTCGGGCGCACGCTCGGCGTCGTCGAGAGCGACGTCTTCGATGCCAGCACCGCGCTCGTGGGCCGAGTCCTCAGCACCTGCATCCGCCTGCCCGCGAGGCCCTGAGGGCTTGCGTCGTGCGCGCGTCGGCGTGAAGAGACGCGCATGAGTGACGAGACTCCGACCCGCCGGCCCGTGCCCACCGCGCTCACCATCGCCGGCAGCGACCCCTCGGGTGGAGCGGGCCTCCAGGCCGATCTGAAGACCTTCCATCAGCACGGCGTGTACGGGATGGCGGTGGTCACGCTGCTGACCGTGCAGAACACGCGCAGCGTCTCGCGCGTCGAGGTGATGCCCGCCGACCTGGTCCGCCAGCAGCTCGAGGCGGTGCTCGCCGACGTGCCGCCGCGGGCGGTGAAGACCGGCGCGCTGGGGAACGCGGAGGTCATCCGCGCGGTGGCCGGCATGCGCTTCGGCGCGCCGCTGGTCGTCGATCCGGTGATGGTCAGCAAGCACGGTCATGCGCTGATGGCGCCCGACGCGAAGGACGCGCTGCTGTCGCTGCTCCTGCCGGTGACCACGCTGCTGACGCCCAACACCCAGGAGGCCGCGGCGATGCTCGGCGCCCCGGTCGAGACGCTCGCGCAGGCCGAGGCCGCGGCGGAGGCGCTCAGCCGACTCGGCCCAACGGCCGTGCTGGTGAAGGGCGGGCACCTCACCGGGCCCGAGTCCATCGACGTGCTGTTCCACGCGGGGCGCGTCACGCGCTTCGAGGCGCCCCGCGTCGACACGCGCCACACGCACGGCACCGGCTGCACCTACTCCGCGGCCATCACCGCGGGTCTCGCAGCGGGCCTGCCGCTCGAGCTCGCGGTCGCGCGCGCCAAGGCGTGGCTGACGAGCGCGCTCCTCACCCCGCCGGACATCGGAGGCGGTATCGGGCCGGTCGACCACTTCGCGGCGACCTTCCGAGCGGGGTGACGGGGGGGCGAACCGTGCGCGGGAACGGCCCGTTCAGCCCACCGGTTCCCGGTTCGCTGATCTCGGGCTTCTGCCTCCGCTCGCCGCGCGTCGCTCCGAGAAGGGCAACGCGGCTCCTCGGGAGCGCCGGCGACCTCCGGCGCCACGTCCGCGGCGGCGTGGCGTGCCCATCACGCAGGGCACGGCAGCATGCGCATCACCACCAAACAGCTCAGGCGCCACCGCACGTCGGCGTGAGGACGACACACGAAGGGCACCGCCGGGCCGACTCGCCCACCGCGATGCCCGTTCGCGACCTCAGTTGTGCTCGACGGTGCCGTTGAGGTGCGTGGTGCTCACGCCGCCATCGGCCAGGTCGGTGACGACGAGGTTGCCCGCAGCGGAGATGGTCTGCGGGTGGCACTGGTTGCACGACGCGAGCGTGGTGGCCGTGGCGTGCACCGTGGTGTTCGGCGGGGCGCCGTGGCACGTACCGCAGGTGAGCGCGTAGCCGCTGGTCCACGGCACGGTGGTCACCTTCGACGGTGAGGTGTCGAGCGCCGCGCGCGTGCCGCCGCCGTGGCAGTACACGTTGGTGCAGGAGAAGCTCGCGGTGAACGTCGGCATCGCGCCGTCGGCGCGCGCCAGCATCGCCGCACCCTGCGGGAAGACCTCAGCCGGCGCTGCGGTGTCGATGTGGCCCGGGTCGCGGACCATCGACGGCACCTGGTGGCAGGCGTTGCACGACAGCGACGACGTCAGGCGACGCGCGCCGGCGAGGTGCACCTGGTGGAGGCCGACGGTCTCCAGCGACGGGTCGGTGCGACCGAGGAGGTCGGAGAACGTGCCGGTCCCGTCGCCGTGACACGAGCCGCACGTCACCGCGCCCACCGTCCCCGGCCGGCCGAGCTGCACCACGCCGTCCGCGTGCGTCGCGGCCATCACGCCGCCATCCGCCAGCGCGTTCGGGTGACAGGTGCCGCACGCCGCGCCGGGCGCGTGGCTGGAAGGCGGCGCGCCGTGGCAGGTGCCGCAGGCGGCCTCGCCAGTGCCGACCTTCGTCCAGTGCGGCGTCTTGTTGGTCGCCGCGGTGTCGTTCATGCCCGGCGCATGGCAGCTCACCGAGCAGGTGCCGGCCGAGCGATCCCACGAGCCCTGCGCCAGCTTCACCTCGGCGATGCCGTCGTCCATCGCGCCGTTGACGAGGTAGTGGCCCTCCTGCGCGACGTCGGTGACCGGCGTGTGGCAGACCTCGCACTTGTACGCGGCGTGGAGCGGGCCGTCGGTGAGGTGCACCTGGTGCGCGCCGACACCGGGGGCGCTGGTGGCCGTGGCGCCGGAGAGGCTGCGCGGGGGCGCGCCGGTCTCGTCGCTGCCGTGACAGGTCGCGCAGGTCAGCACCTGCTTGCCGTGGCACGTCTGACACGACACCCGAGACTTGCCGCCCGAGAGGTCGTCACCATGGCACTTCTTGCACTCGGTCAGCTCGTAGCCCGAGGCGCGGAGCGAGCGCCCGTGGAAGGCCTCGTCGCCGGGCGTGCCCCAGCCGCGCACGTGGAACTGCGGCTGGCCTTCGCCGGCGCGGCAGTCGACGGCCCAGGTGGTGAGCGTCGTCACCTCGGCGGCGGGCACTGCGCTGTGGCCGGCGAGCTCGCCGCGCGCGGCCTGCAGCACGAGCGCGTCGGCGCCGAGCACGCGGCTCGAGCCGTCGCCGCGCAGCGCGAGGCTCTCGCGGCGCGAGTCGAGGCGGTACTCGCCCTCGGCCTTCGCCGGGCCGTGACACTTCGTGCAGCGCGCCGTGAAGATGGGCTGCACGGTCGTCGCGTAGGGCTCGCAGCGCGGAACCCCCTCGAGAGGCCTCAGCTCGCTGCAGCCAGCAGCGAGCAGCAGGGTCGCGAGCGCTCGGACGGACTTACTGATGGCACGTGAGGCACATCGCATTCTGGCCAATCTCCTCTCTGCGGTGACGCAGCAACCAGCTCGGCGGGTGCGGGTTGCCGCCCGTGCCGCCCACGCGGTGACAGCTGACGCAGTTCGATGCCGCGCCCTGGTCGTGGCAGACCGCGCACGACACGATGTCGCGGCGCGCCTGGGTTCCGTGGAAGTTCGGCGACGTCTTGTCGTTGACGTCGGCCCCGTGCGGGTTGAGCCCCGGAGTGCCCTCCGGCGTCAGCCCCGCGCGCGTGTGACAGTCGCTGCAGAAGTTCGTCGAGTGGCAGCGCAGGCACGACACCGGGTCGGCCTTCTGCTCCACGGTGTGCCGCGCGAGGAAGTTCCCGCGGTGCACCATGAGGCGGTCGATCTTTTCGGGGAAGCGCGTCTCGAGCGACATCGAGACCGTCTTCGCGTGGCAGTCGGTGCAGAACTGCTGATCGTGACAGGTGGCGCACGACTCGGGCTTGCTGCGCGCCAGCGGCACGTGACCCGTGAGGAAGTCGCCCTTGTGGCTGAACGAGGAGATCGGCCGCAGCGCGTAATAGCTCAGGTCCTGGTGGCACACGTCGCAGCGGCCGTCGTCGAACTGCTGCTCGTGCTCGTGGCAGCCGGTGCAGGTCTCCATCGGCGGCGCGAGGTTCTGCGCCACGCCCGGCTCGGGCAGCACCTTGTGGCAGACCTTGCAGTCCTCGTTGATCTCCTTCATCTCGAGGTGCTTCTTGTGGTCGAAGATGAGGGTGCGCGACTTCGTCGCGAACGTCTCCGGCTTCTCGGGGTTGGTGTGGCAGAAGCCGCAGTTCTTCTTCTCCTCCTTCTCCTCCTTGTGGCACTCCATGCACTTCGACTCCTTCGGGAGGTTGGAAGTGGCGAGCGACTCGGAGTCGAAGATGGTCTCGTGACAGGCGAGGCACTCCACGTCGCCCTTGGTGTGGCGCTCGTGCGGCGTCTTGATGCCGTCACGCAGCGGGCCGAGCCCGAAGAAGGTGGCGCAGGCCGTGGCGAGCATCGAGCTCGCGACGAGCAGGATCCGCGAGCGCTTCATCGCGAGGTCTCCGTGTGGTGGCGGAAGGTGTAGACGACGCGCCCGAGCACCTCGAAGCGCTGGGCGAAGAGGGGATCGGTCGCGGCGAGGCCGCTGAGCAGCAGCTCGAAGTTGCTCCCGAGCGCGACGCGCGCCGTCACCTGCCCCTGCAGCGTGGTGGTGCGGCCGTTGATCGGCGCATCGAAGAGGGCCGCGTCGATGTCACCGACCAGCATCACCTGGCCGAAGGTGTAGCGACCGGCGAGACGCCCGCGGGTGTACGCGTTCGACGGCAGGCCGAGGCGCACCACCTGCAGCTGCGCGCTCGCGTTCCGCGTGGGCTGCCACCCGATGGAGCCGCGCACGTCGTACCCCAGCCCCTCGCTGATGGAGAGCAGGCGACCGTCGAGCATGGTGTTCCACTGCTGGGTGGGCGTGTAGCCGACGCCGAGGCCGCCCTCGGTGCGCGAGATGTCGGCGAAGGTGCTGAAGATGCTCGTGCGCGAGAGGAAGAGGTCGGGCGAGGTCTGGCGGAAGTTGCCGATGATCTCCACCTTGCTCGAGGCTGCGAAGCGGGCGTTGAGGTCGAGCTCGGCCAGCCGCATCTCGAGCAGGCTCATCACGCCGAGGCCGCTGACCGAGAGCCGGCGGAAGAACTGCGTGCGGAAGTCGATGCCCACGTCGCGGCGCGCGGTGTAGCCGACGTTCATCAGCTCGAAGTACGAGGCGCCGATCTCCGTCTCCCACGAGGGCCGCCAGAAGAGGCGCCCGCCCCAGGTGGCGTCACCCTTCGCCAGCGCGAAGCGCGAGATGACCGGCGCGCCGCCGTACGCGGTGAGGCCGAGGTTGACCGGCAGGCGCGCCTCGGCGGTGAGGCCGTCGAGCTGGAGCGCGCGCGCGGCGCCGCCGGTGCGGAACTGCCGCCCGAGCGTCAGCGTGAGGCGCTTGTCGAGCGCCTTCGCCGAGATGTACGCGAGGTCGAGATCGCCCGCGCTGGTGGTGTCGACGAGCGACAGCCGACCCCAGGCGCTCAGCTCCGCGCGCACGTCGTCGAACACCCAGAGCTGCGGCTCGCGCACCTTGAGGCCGAGCTGCGCCACGAACGGGGCGAACGAGCGCTCCTCCGCGTTCTGAATGGTGGGTCTGACCTGCGTGACGCCGGTGAGCGACACGTCGACGGTCGAGGCCGCGGCCGGGGTGGCCAGCAGCAGCGCCGCCCACAGCCAGCTCGCACGTCGTGGAGTCGAGGGTTGCAAGGTGCCTCCCATCACTTGATGACCGCGCGGGCGCGCAGGTCGGAAGTCGACTTGTTCCGGTTCTCTTCGAGGCGCTGGGCGCGCAGCACCGAGGTCAGCGCCGCCCGCACCGCCTCCGGGCTCGCCTGCGACGGCCGACGCTCGTCGAGCCGGAGCACCCAGTGCCGCTCGTTCGGGCCGCTGATGACGCCGCTCACCTGCCCCGGCGCCAGCGCGTCGAGCGCGGGCCACCAGGCCGTGGGCACCTGCTGCCAGCTGAGGAACTCGAGCTTCCACGGCTCGAGCCCGGCCGGCAGCGGCTGGAACTGCTTGCGCGCCACCTCGTCGAAGGAGCTGCTGCGCACCGCGGCCAGGGCCTCCTCGGCCTGCGCCTTCGACTTGAAGAGCAGCTGCGAGACGCGCACGTCTTCGGCGAGGTGCTTCGCTTCGGCGGCCTTGAGCGCGTCGACGTCGGCGTCGGAGATCTTCACCGCCGACACGAGGTGCGCCTGGTAGAGGCGGGCGAGCTCGCGGCGGCGCGCCTCGGCGACCTGGGCCTGGAGCTGCGCCTCGAACTCGAGGAAGCCCGCAGTCTGCGCGAGGCCCAGCTTCACCGCCTCCTGCGCCTCGAGCTCCTGCGCCACCAGCGCGTCGAGCGCGCGCGCCTTGTCGGCCACCTCGGGCGCCTCATGGCCGGTGGCCTTGAGCCGCAGCTCGAGCTGCTGGCGGGTGATGCCCACGCCGTTCACCGTCGACACGACGTCGGCCGACACGGGTGCCGGGCCCGACGGAGTCGAGCCGGGTCCCGGGCAGCCCGCGCCGGAGAGGGCGAGGGCCAGGGTGAAGAGCGCGCGCTTCAAGGGGTGCACCTCAGGGCGCGTGGCAGGTGGCGCACGACTCCTGCTCGTCGCCGCTGTACGGATTGGCCGGGGTCGGGTCGAAGGTCATCGCCGAGAGGTGGGCCGAGGCCGACTCCGAGTCGTGGCAGCCGCCGCACGCGAGGCGGGTCGGGTTCTTCTTCCACGCGTCGCTGGTGCCGGTCTTCGTGTGGCAGGCCTCGCAGCTGCGCAGCGGCTGCGGGAAGGTGATGTTCCAGTTGCGGCCCGCGACCGGGTCGCCGTTGGAGTAGCCCACGGTGAGCAGCGGGAAGTTGAGCGCCGAGCCGGCGTGCACCGCGTGCACGCGCCGGGTGAGCGCGCCGCCGCCCGACCAGCCGCCGATCGCCGACTGGGCCTGGTAGTCGTGGCAGCCGGCGCACTGATCGACCGCGTCGTTGCCGAACAGCTTGTTGTGGCGCGACCAGTCGAGCACGAAGCCGCTGCCCGTCGAGTTCTGGTGGCAGCTCGCGCAGCCCGAGGCCACCGGCTTCTCGACGTCGGCCTGCTTCACCTGGAAGGTGACCCACTTCACCGACGGCGTGCGGTAGTTGGTCTCGTTCACGCGGCCGCGGTCGGACAGCTCGACCTGGGCCACGTAGGTGCCGGGCTTGAGGTCGTCGACCGCGTCGAGCTCGTACTCGAGCCGATCGGCGAACTTCGTCACCTTCGGGTCGGTCACGAGGTTGTTCGCCGCGTAGTAGCCGCCGATGGCCTGGATGGCCGTGTTGCCGCCGAAGACCGCGGTGGTCACCGGGCCCGCGGCGAGCTGCACCGAGAAGAACCTGCCGAGGTTGCGGCTGCGGATCGCCAGGCGGCCGCTCGCCTCGTCCATGTACGCGATGGCGCGCGCCGCGAAGGTGGCGTTGCCGTTGAGCCAGTTCATGAGGTCGGTCTGCGTCGCGTTGGTGAAGCCCGCGGTCGGCACCGGCACCGAGAAGGTCGAGAGCAGCAGCTTGTCCTGGCCGTTGGCGAGCACGGTGCGCACGTCCTGCCCGTTGTCGACGGTGAGCGTGAGGGTGCTGCCCGCCGCGATGGTGAAGCTGTTGCCGGCCGCGCTCGGCGAGATGATCTCGGCGCGGGCGATGGTGCCGCCCACCGGGTTGTTGCGGGCGCGCGGGCCGTGCACGAAGAGGTTGGGCGTCGAGAGGTTGTTGTCGGCGGCGGTGGCGCAGGTGCCGTCCCACCCGCCGTCGGCCTGGATGCCGGCGCAGCCGACCGCCGCGCCGCCCGCGAGGAGCGCCGTGTGGTCGAGCGTGCCCCCGCCCGAGGGCGCGAGGCGCACGGTGATGCGCGGCTTCTCACCCGCCACGAAGTGCGTGCCGTTGGCCGGCGTCGAGACCGCCATCGTCACGTTGAACTCGGGCTGGTTGCGGAGATCCTTCTTGAGCCAGTCGTGCGCGTCGGGCACGGGGTGGATGATGCCCGCCGTGGTGCCCGTCGCCGGGTGGCACAGCGCGCAGTTGGTGTCCGTCGTCGCCGCGCCGCCCGCGTGGTTCGCGCCGGTCGCGAAGTCGATGTCGTCGTGGCACGAGCCGCACGCCTTGCGAGAGGGGTTGGTCTTCCACGCGTCGACGTTGGCGCCGCTGCCGGTGTGGCACGCGGTGCAGTTGCTCAGCACCGCGGGGAACTCGACCTCCGACCACTCGTGCTTCGCGTTGCCGAAGCCCCAGATGGCGTACTCGCCGTTGTCGGCTGACTCGTCGACCGGGGTGGCGGGGTTGTCGAACACCTTGCCGTCGGGCCCGTGCACCTTCGTGAGCTCGCCGCCAGCGTGGATCTTGTGAATCATCTGCGTGAAGTCGATGGTGTTGCCGGAGTGCGGATCGGTGCTCTGCGCGTCGTGACAGGTGGTGCAGTTGGCGACCGTCATGCGATCGCCGCCGTGGAGCGCGAACGTCGGGCCGTGGCAGTTCTGGCAGGTCGCGGTCTCGACGATGTTGCGGGTGAGGGTCGACGCGCTGCCGTCGGGCACGAAGTCGAACTCGCCGGAGCCGGTGGGGCCGGTGGCGCCGCCGAGCATGATCGACACGCGGTGCAGGCGGTTGCGCTCGTACGAGATGGCCGCGCCGCCGTCGGGGAAGGCCGCCGACGAGAGGTTGGTGGCGAAGCGGTAGGTGTACGTGCCGTCACCGTTGTTGGTGAGCGTGCCGTTGCTCTCGCGGTTGCCCTGGTACGCCCAGGTGCCGATCGCGCCCGGCCAGTCGCCCGCGCTGGTCACGGTCTGCACGCGGTAGATGTAGCTGACCCAGCGGCTCGAGACCTCGCCGGTGCCCGGCGGGAGCAGCTTCGAGATGCTCGCCGTCACCGAGCCCAGGCTCGTCACCGGGCGGTTGTTGGCGTCGGTCACCGAGAAGGTCGCCACCACCTCGCCGGCCGCGCTGGCGGTGGCCGCGGTGACGTTCACCTTCACCCAGCTCTTCTGCGACACGCTCGCCGCCTCGGCGACGAGCACGTCGCGCCCGTGCTTCTCGGCGATGGTGCTGCCCTGCGCGGTGCCGTTGGTGCCGTTCTTGCCGTCGGTCACCACCACCGAGGTGCCGTCGGAGCAGGTGATGACCTTCGTGCCGGCGTCGGGGTTCGCGAATACCGAGCACGAGATGCCGTCAGTGCCGTTCGTGCCATTCGTTCCGTTCGTGCCGCTGGTGCCGTTCGTCCCGTTCTTGATGACGGTCGACGAGCCGTCGGGGCAGGTGATGACGGCGTTGCCATCGGTGTCAGTGCTCACCTTGCAGGGAGCGCCAGCGGGGCCGGTGGGGCCCGCACAGCCGACGATCGATGCGGCCACGAGCGCCGACACAAGGAAGTGCTGAAAACGCATGGGGTGGGTTCTCCGTACGGTGAGGCACAAACGGAACAGGGCACCCCTCGCCGAGCGAAGGGTGCCTTTCAACGAGAGTCCGGCGGCGTGCGGCGGACTTACTTCTTGAACTCACGCATCAGCTTGACGAGGCCATCGAGCTGCTCGGGGGTGAGGTCCTTGTAGGCGTCCATCTCCTTCTTCACGCCGTCCTTCTCCTCGGTCACGCCTTCCGTCGTCCACTTCTTGATGTCGGCGTCGGAGATCTTCTGCCACTCGGCAGTCGACATGTCCTTCATCTTCATCTTCTTGCCCTTCTCGGTCTCGGCCTTGCCGTCGGCGCCGTGGCACGACTGGCACTTCGACTTCCAGAGGCGCTCGATCTTCTTGTCAGCGGCAAAGGTCGGGGCGGCGGCGACGGCGAGGGCAACGGCGAGGAACGTGAAGCGCTTCATGAACTCTCTCCTTCGGGTGGTACTGCGGGTTCGTCAGGAAGGACGAGCTCACGCCCTTCCCTATTCTTCGAGTCAGTGTCCGAGCGTGCGGAAGAAGGCCATCAGGAGGAACGCCCCCATCAGCACCCCGAGCGCGAGCGCGGTGAAGCCGAAGCTGTAGATGCGGCGCATCTGACGCTCGGTCGGCGCCGACACCTTGTAGCTCTCGAGCTCACCTGACGCCTCGAGGCGCTCGTACTCCGCCGGGCGCTCCGCCTTGAAGCGCTCGAGCGACATCGACCCCGTGAAGATGACCGGATCGAGCGGGAAGGCCTCGGGGCGGAGGTGGGTGTGGAAGAAGTGGAAGAAGAAGATGAAGCCGGTGGCCAGCAACGCCTCGTCGCTGTGCACGAGGTAGGCGATGTTGAGCACCCAGCCCGGGAAATACTGGCTGACCCACTGGGAGTTCCAGAGGAAGAGCCCGGAGAACCCGATGACGGGTACGCCCCAGAACACCGCGAAGAAGTCGAACTTCTCCCAGTACGCCCAGCGATCGAGCTTCGGGCGTTCACCGAGGTAGAGGAACCAACGGAAGTTGGCGAAGAGATCCTTGAAGTCCTTCGCGTTGGGCACCATCGACTGCCAGCCCCAGAGCAGGCTGCGGCGCTTGCGCAGGATGATCTCCCGCAGCAGGTAGCCGACGAACCACACCCCATAGCCGAAGGTGAGCACGCCCGCGATCCGGTGGATCAGCCGCGAACCGTTGACCCCGCCGAGCACCGTCGCCACCGACGCCGCCCACGGCTCGGCGCTGAACTTCAGCGGAAGACCGGTGGCCGCCAGGGCGAGGAAGGTGAGGATGATCATCAGGTGGATCCAGATGTGGACCGGCCTGAACCGGCGGATCCACACCGAGCCTTCGGCCTCGTGGGCGAATTCCTTGCGGAGGAAGCCCACCAGCGAACGCTGGAACCACAGGACGGTATGCACGGTGAAGAAGCCCAGCACCGACACCAACAGGGCCGTCATGAAGAACCAGATGTTGTGCACCACCTTGTTGCCGTCGGGGCTCGACGGGTCGTCGTGGGCCATGAACATCACGAAGTTCTCGTTGGCCCCCTGGTGGCACTCACCGCACGTCTTCTGGAGGTTGCTCGCGTGCACGCTCGACTTCGGATCGTCCTTGCCGAGCATCTCGTGGGCCGTGTGGCAGTCGGCGCACGTCGCCGCGAGCCCGAAGCCGAGGTTGGCGGCCTTGCCGTGGAAGCTGTGGCGGTAGCTGACCGACTGCGACTCGTGGCACTTCTCGCAGGTCTTCACCATCGCGAGGTGCTTGAGGTTGAGGCCGGGGTCGGTCACGTCGTGGCCACCGTGGCAGTCGTTGCACACCGGCGCCCTGATGCCGCCGTCCGCCACCCCTCCGTCGCCCACCCCGCCGTCGAGCTCCTGCGCCCAGACCTCACCGTGTCGGCTGACCAGCCACTTGTCGGTGATGAAGGTGTGACACGACCCGCACGTCTGAGGAATGTTCCGACGCGAGACCTTCGACGTGGGGTCGGACGCCTTCGCCATCGAGTGGGAGCCGTGGCAATCGCTGCAGGTCGGCGCCACCGCCAGGCCCGACTTCGTGAGGCCTTCTCCGTGCACGCTGTGCGCGAAGGCCGTCACCGAGTCGTCCTTGTCGTGGCACTCGACGCAGGTCTTGAGCTGGTTGAGCTTCGACATCGGCGAGAGCGGGTCCTTCCACAGCTTGATGTCGTGCATGTCGCCGTGACACGCGCCACACGTCACCGGCTGCTCGGCCCTGGCGTGCGGGCTGGCAACGTGGGCGACTACCGCTTCCTTGTGACACTGACGGCAAGCTGACTCGTCATTGAGCTTGAAGGTGCCGTGCACGTCGCCGTGGCACGTCTCGCAAGCGGCGTCCTTGTGCTTGCCCTCGACCGTCCGCTTCGCCTCGTTCGGGTGGCACCCCGCGGTGGCGCACATCTTCTCGGTGGGCGTGTCGTCGAGCGCCCCCGCGTGGTCCGCCTTGCCGTCCGGCACGTTGGGGTGACACTCGAGACACGTCACCTTCGAGTGCTTCGGGTACTCCGTCACCAGGTCTTCGTGGCAGCCGCTGGTGCACGACGCCGAGTCGTCGCTCGTGCCTCCGTCTTGCGCCCACACCGCACCCGCCACCACCGTCGACAGGATCAGCGCTCGCGACAACAGACGAGCACCAGCCGCGAGACCTGCGTCAGTCGAATCCACGGTCACCCTCGGGAGACGCAAACAATGCGCCCTGAAACCAGCGATTCAGGCGGGACTGCAAGCACGGTGCTAGCTAGCTCAAGCTGGCATGACAGAAAAGAAAACCTTCGACTGGGTTCCTTTTGACCGCCTGAGCGTCTCGGAGCTCCATGACCTGCTGCAGCTGCGCCAGCGCGTGTTCGTGGTGGAGCAGCAGTGCGCGTACCTCGACCTCGATGGAGCGGACCCGCTGTGCTGGCACGGCCTGGGGCGGCTCGACGGGCGGCTGGTGGCGACGGCGCGCCTCGTGCCGCCCGGGCTCAAGTTCGTCGAGCCGGCGATCGGGCGCGTGGTGACGGCCCCCGAGGTGCGGAGGACCGGAATGGGTCGCGCCCTGATGAGCGAGGCGGTGGTGCAGGTGCAGCGGCTCTACCCGGGCGAGGACATCCGGATCGGCGCGCAGCGGTACCTCGAGCGCTTCTACGAGAGCTTCGGCTTCGAAGCCGAAGGAGAACCCTACGACGAGGACGGCATCCCGCACGTCGAGATGGTGAGGCGACGCTGACGAACATTCGAGCGCCTCTCGTCGCGATGTCGTACGGGCGCGGCCATGAAGACGACCACCGACGGAGTCACCCTCGCCGATGGCGAGACGGGCTCGGGCTTCTTCCACCGCATTCTGGCGGAGACGGCACGGCTGTACCCCGCCGCCCTCGGCGACGCTCGGCTGCCGGCCGACGCGCGCGCGTTCAAGCAGAGCTTCGGTGATGCGCTGGCGCGCTTCGAGGCAGCGCGCATCGCCAGCGCGGAGCGCGTGGCCATCGCACGGCACCTGCGCGAGCAGACGCTCCGCGAGCTCCACTTCCGGCGTGACGGCGTCGAGCAGCTGCTCGTCGAGGCGTACCGGCGCGAGACCCCGGCCCCGAAGACGCTCACCCGCGGCGGCAGCGCGAAGCCCGGCCTCGTGCCCGAGGTGCACCTCGGCAGCAAGACGTGGCGGGGCCGGCAGGTGCTGGAGCTCATCGACGAGCTCCACGCGGCCCACCAGCTCACCACGGCCGCCGCCGCCGGGCTCCGCTGGGTGGTGGAGCAGGCCGACGCGAAGGGCGGGCTCGATCTCTCGTCGGAGCGCTTCGTGCTCATCGGCGCGAGCGCGGAGCTGTCGCCGATCGCCCTGCTCCTGCAGGGCGGCGCGAAGGTGCGGTGGATCGACGTGAAGGCGCCGACGCTCGACGTGACGGCGGGCGCGCTGTCGTCGACCGAGGGGAACGACGACCTGCTGGCCTCGCCGCTGGCGGTCGCCGCGGCGGTGCGCGAGTTCGCGAAGGACGGGCCGGTGCACCTCGGGCTCTTCGCCTACGCGCCGGGCGCGAGCCGCGAGCTCCGCCTGGCCGGCGCGATGGACGCGCTCGTCGAGGCGCTCGGCCCCTCGGTGGTGAAGTCGGTGTCGTTCTACGTCTCGCCGACGACGCCGGGTGAGCTCCAGCCGGAAGACGCCGAGGTGTCGCAGCGCCGCGCGCGCGCCCCGAAGTCATGGCAGCGCGGCCTGCAGCTCGCGCGCGCGCTGAGGCCGCCCGGGCACGTGGGCGGCGTGGCCCG
>JBMORD010000343.1:0-5758 GCA_049322495.1 Myxococcota bacterium
CGGCGATGTCCTCGTACTCCAGGCCCTTCTTCCTGAGCCGCACGATCGCTCGGCGGGTTCGCTGGTCCAGTGCCATGCCCCGCGAAGATCACGTTCGACGATCCTCAGCAAGCGGGTTCAGGGGTAGGAAGGTCAAGTCCTCGGGTTGATGTCTTGATCCATACCGGTGCGCCGCAGCGAGGGCAGACAAGTTCATCGCCTCGATCGACGGTCTGGAGTGCTTCGGTCGTGTCTCCATTGAACGGAATCTTCATTCGATCGAGCCTGATACCGGTCTGTTGGTAACTATGAGACGAATCATCCCAATCTGCATTGGGGCTGCGCTCTGGGGGTGCAGCGTCTACCAGGTTCCTGATGGGGGAGCTTGCGGCCTCGCGTGCGATGCGGGCAGGGACGGAGGCGAAGAATCTGACGACGCCGATGTCGATGGGGGAGTCCAACCAGATGCCGGCATTGACGCGGGGGTTTGCGCTCAGTGCCCACAGGGGTCACCCTGCAGTGAGTCCACGGGTTGCGCCTTCGTCTGCTATTCCTGTGCGCGGGACGCGGATTGCGTAAACGAGCAGTACTGCAAGGACCCTGCACGTCTGTCCTCCTTCTGCACGCGGCGGCTCCAACCGTGCGGCGATGCGGGGCCTCCAGAGGCCGCAATCGTTGAGTTCCGGCTGACTGCGAGCTGTCCCGAAACTGCTTACTGCACTGTTCGAGGCGAGTTCATAGCGGCAACCAACCGCGCGGCGATCTCGGTCAGCGCTGAAGACATCGACGGGGGCGTGACGACCACCGCTCTCGGAGAGTTGCGGGCCTTCGACCTTCAGTCTCTCTGGGCAGGGGTCGCCCAATCGATGTGCCTCACGACGACTTCATTTGCGGGTGAGGTCGGCTGCTTTACCCACGGAGGCACCATTCGGGTCCTCGCCCAAGCGGGTGGGCAGACCACTTCGTTTGAATACACGTCGCGCGGAAGCATGCAGCCTCCAGTGTCGATGGAGTCGGCGATTGACCAAGCCATTCTTCAAATGATCGAACTTGGGCGTGATGCAGGCGTTCTCCATTGGTAGGCCCAAGATCGCGAATCTGGTCACCTGTTGCTCGTAGAAGGCCTCGGTCGTGTGGGCGTGCCGGGGCTCAGATCAGAGGCGAGCGGGCGGTGGGTAGGCGGGTCGTGGTTCGTCAATGCGACTGCGGACAGGGAACTCCGAGCCCCGCGAGCGCGTCACAGCGCGTCAGCTTCGCGGGCTCCGGCGGTCGGCCTCCAGCGCTCCACATCAGCACTGCGTCGGGCCGCTGCAGCGCGACGACGAGCCGTTGCCGCTCGGGCTCGGGGAGCGCGCCCCACGCGTCGACGCGGAACCAGGTCGCGAGCGGGTCCGCCGCGTTGCGGCCGACGATGAGCGTCGCGTCGGGCTCGCAGGCCACGGTGCGTCTCCAGTTGGGCGTCTGGCTCGGCTCCGAGGTGGGCTCGCCGCGCGTCTTGTTCACCAGCTTCGGCGGGTCGATCGTCAGCAGCCGAACGACGGAGTACAGGTCGTCGGCCCACAGCGGCGTCGTCGCCCACAGCGCGGTGCACAGCTCGCGTTCGTTCGCGCACTTGAGGCCGAACGCGATCGACAGACCGCCGGCGATGACCGTGTCGAGGATCACCGGGAGCCAGTGCGCCTGATGGAAGCCGCCCTGGTGCTCGTATTCCTTCTGCACGGTCCACACGCGGTCGACGCCGCGCTCGACGTCTTCGCACGCCAGCCACACCTGCCCCTGCGCCGCGCGCACCTCGTGCTCGAACACCACCTGCGCGAGCTCGGTGCGGCGCGTGACCTTCTCGTCCTTCGTGTAGCGCTTGCTCGAGAGCAGGTACGCGCCGTCGATGAGGAGCCCGCACCCGCTGAGCGACGTCGCGAGCAGGACCGCGAAGAGCGCGCGCGTCATCGCTTCACCCTCAGCTCCCAGTGGCCGCGCACGACGAGGTCGGGCCCGAGCTTTTCTTCGACCCACACGTAGCCCTCACCGGGCGGGAGCTCCCAGTGCCCTTCGATCCACAGGTGCGTGCGCGTGGTGACGTCCCAGCGCCAGAAGCCGGCGAGCCACACCGCGTCGGGGTGCGGTCGCGGAGGCGGCGTCTCGGTGCGCGGCGGCGGCGGACGCTCGGTGCCTGACCAGAAGCCGGCGGACCAGGTCCAGCGGCCGGCGATGAGCACCCACTGCCCGGGGATCCACTCCGCGTCGGCGCGCGGGCGCGGGCCCGGCGTCTCGGCGCGCGGCTGCGGACGACCCCAGCGGCCCGGCTCCCAGCGGAAGGTGCCGGAGATGGACAGCCACCGGCCCGCAATCCACGGCGCGGTCGGATCCGGCGGGTCGCCGCGGTCTTCGGCGAGCGGCGGCGGCTCGGTCCATTGACCGTTGACCCATTCCCAGTGTCCGTCGGTGCCGATCCAGATCCAGTAGCCGGGCTTCCAGCCGCAGCCGGGCACGGGCGGAGCACCGGGCGACTCCACGCGCGCGGCGGGCATCACCGACGGCTGGCGCCAGACGCCGCTCACCCAGACCCACTCGCCGTCGCCTTCGCGCCACGCCCAGTGTCCCGGCTGCCAGCGCGCGTTCGAGTCCTTCGCGGGGCGCGGGTTCTCGGTGCGCGGCGCGGGCATCGGCGGGCGCGGCTTCGGTGGCTTCACCTCGGCGCGCGCGGTGACCTTCGCTTCGACGACCGGCGCGGGCGGAGGCGGGACGAGCTCGACGACCTCCACGCTGAGCTCCGCGCCCGCGAGCTCCTGCGGCACGGTGGCCCAGAGCGCGACGGTGTTCGTGTCGTCGAAGGCGTTGCGGTACTTCGCGGTGAACGTGCGGAGCGCTCCGCAGCGACGCTCGCGCTGTGCCTCGAACTCGAGCTGGCCTTCCCAGCGCTCGGTGGTGGTGCGCTCCCAGCGGCCGACGGTCGGCGAAGGAATGGTGACCTGCGCGTCGACGGTCGCGCGCGCTTCGACCGGGGCGGGCATCGGCGGCGGTGCGGGGGAGGGCGTCGGCATCGGAGGCGGCATCGGCGCGGGAGCGGGCAGGGGCACCGGCTCCATCGCGGGCTGCGTGGCGACCGTCGCGTCGTGCGGAGGCGGTGGCTGCGGCGTGGGCTGTGGAGGCGCCTCGACGACTCCGGCGCGCGCGCGGAGCAGCGCCTGCCAGCGCGCGTCGTCGACGCCGAAGGGCTGCTGCTCGCCGTCGGGGAAGGCGAGGGTGAGCAGCGGATCGCACGCCGCCACCAGGCGCACCGAGACCTCGAAGTCGTGGCCGCCGTGGTCGGCGTGGCGCGGCACCTTCACCTCGACCGGGCCGACGAAGCGCCCGTCGGCGAGCTTCACGCTCGTCTGCATCAACGGCACGCGCTTGAGCGGCGCGCACGAGGACAGCAGGGCGAGCACCACGAGGAAGACACGGGGCGTCATCGGAGACGAACTCTCCACATCACCGTTCGTCGTTCCAGCGCGATTTTCCGGGTCATCCGCCGCGCTGGAGTAGATCGTCCGCATGGCCAGCCCGAAGACCGCCGACCTCGTGGACGCGCATGACGCGCAGGTTCGTTTCTGTCAGCTCCCGTTCGAGCGGCACGGGCGGCGGCGGCCGTTCCACGGGGCGATCAGCACGGTGAAGACCTTCGAAGACAACGCGCTGCTCAAGAAGCGCCTCGAGGAGCCTGGCCACGGACGGGTGCTGGTCATCGACGGCGGCGGCTCCGGGCGCGTGGCGCTGGTGGGCGACGTCATCGCGACGCTGGCGCAGAAGAACGGCTGGAGCGGGCTCATCATCAACGGCGCGGTGCGCGACGTGGCGGTGCTCGCGGAGCTCGACTTCGCGGTCTTCGCGCTCGGCCGCTCGCCGAAGAAGAGCAGCAAGCTGGGCACGGGCGCGGTCGACGTGCCGGTGTCGTTCGGCGGCGTCGAGTTCGTGCCCGGACAGTTCGTCTACGCGGACGACGACGGCGTGCTGGTGAGCGCGGCGAACCTTGCCTGAGTGTGAGTTGGTGCAAGTCCTCGCTTGCGGCCCTGCCATCCTCCTATGTGTTAGCGCGAAGTGCGTGGAATTCGCTTCGGGTTGATTTCCAATTTTGCACAGATCCGGTCTTTCTCTTGCCTCGCGGTGTCATACAGATACAGGCGCGTCGCAACAAGTCGCTGAAGAATCGTCTTGCCTAGCGGGTTGTCTTGCACCTGTTCTGCCGCATTTAGCACAGGCTGTGTCGGGAAATCAGGACTAAGCAGGTTGAGCTTGACTCCAACCGCAATGAGTCGCGATGCATCGGTGTCAACTTCATCTGCGAGGCGATCGGCGAGTGGCACCAACGATGGATCTGAAAGACCCCATGCGACCCGACGTACTGCGGCATTGGCTGCGAGCAGTCTAAAGAAATGAAATGACTCGAGCGCATGTTTCTTGAGCTTCTCAAGGCTGGGTGTTCTGCCTTGCTCAAGCATTGGTTCGACGAATGCGGCCAAGAGGGCTTCCTTGGTGCTGTCTGTGAGTCTCTGAAGCTCGGAAAGGGTGCGAAGGCTCAGTCCGTACATGCTGCGGGCTATGCGCAACTTCTCGTCACCCTCGATTCCGGCGGGGTTGTTCTTGAGCAACTGCCCGAGTAGTTGTGTTGCGCGCACCGAAGTGAAGAACTCGCGGCTAATTTCTTGTATCCGCCGAAGCTCAGAATTGAGTTCGGCTGCTTTCTGGTCGTTCTCAACTGCTTCATCGTGGTCGGCCTCCAGTGCTTTCTCTTCGACAAGATTGTCGAGCATCTCTTGGAGGTCTGGCGTGTGGGAGAGCGACTTGTCGTATGAGATCGTCGCCTCGCTGTTTTCGCGGTACATGCCATCGGCGAGCGCTCGCGCGGAATCAAAGAGGAACTCGTCCTTCGAGAAGTATGCCAAGAAGAGCAGAATATTTGAACCGTCGTCGGTGTGGAGTTTCTCAAGCAAGGCCTCGATTCGAAGTCTTGCTTCTTGTTGTCCTGATTTCTTCTGCAGAAGGTCCGCCAGTTGTCTGGCGGTGAAGTAGAAGCGCGCCCATTCATCCTTAAATTGATACTTGTGTTCTTCGCGAACGAGTACTTTTGATTGTTCGAAATCGGCAAGGATGTCTGCGTAGTTCAGCTCAAGCATTCGAGCTTGTTCGAATTGTCTCACGATTTCTCGTAGTTCGCTCTCGCTTGCGGACGGCGGAGAACGATCCTGGAGAGCGTAGGCGATGAAGCTGAGGAGGTTGAATTTGACATTAATCTCCTGTTGTGAGTTGCGGCCATGCGTTAGTTGTTGGCGGATTAACAGGTCGTAGTAGTAGCTGAAGCTGCTCTTGTTTGTGCTGAGTTGCTTGTTGTGGTCCGACGCTGTCAGAAGCGAAATGAGTACGACGGGGAACGCCGGAACCAGATTCTTTCCAACGACATTGGTGAGTGTTGTTAAACGTGCTTGCTTGGCTCTTGCGTATGCTGCCGTGGATTTGTGTGGTTGCTCAGGTTGTGCTTGGAGCCATCGATCGACCAATTGGTCTCTTCGGGCATTGCCGAAAGGAAGAAGGCGAAGAATCGTGGCGTTGGCGAGATGTCCTCCAGGAACCAGTGCGGCGGACATCTGGAGTTGTGCGTCGCTCGTGAGGACGACAATACCCCTGAACCCGCTTGCTGAGGATCGTCGAACGTGATCTTCGCGGGGCATGGCACTGGACCAGCGAACCCGCCGAGCGATCGTGCGGCTCAGGAAGAAGGGCCTGGAGTACGAGGACATCGCCG
>JBMORD010000344.1:0-42195 GCA_049322495.1 Myxococcota bacterium
GCGTGGTACTCCGCCTTGCGCGCCGGCACGCCGGCCGTCCGCGCGCTCCTCGCCGCAGATGCGACGGGGCCGAACGTCGCCGAGGCGGTCACGGTGCTGGAGCGGGCCCGGCAGGAGGCGCTCTCGCGGCTCGGCCCCCGTCAGGAGGTGCTCGCCCGCGCGCTCGCAGCGGCGCCGCTGGACAAGCCGGTGAGCATCGGCGTGGTCTTCAAGGGTGAGGTGCGCGAGGCGCCGCTCCGCGCACCGCCTGGCTACACCCTCGCGCCGCTGTCAGTGGAGGTCTCCGACGCCGGGCGCGCGGCCCGTCAGCGCGGGGCCGTGGCATTCCTCCAGCGCGAGCTCGACGCTGTGGTGGGGGCTGGTTGGTTCGTGGTGCGCGAAGGCGCGGGCGACCTCTCGTTGACGGTGAGCTACGTGCTCAGCCCCACGGGCAAGGCCTTCGTGCTCAAGACGCAGTCGCAGACCGTGCCTCTGGTGTGGCCCGACGTCGTGCTCGAAGGCGAGGCGAAGTGGAGTGGGGCGGTCCGCGCCTTCAGGCTGGGCCCTGACGCGTCGCTGCGGCTCCACGACAGGGTGGTGACCGCCGCGGTGCGACAGAACGACTCGGTGCGCGTGGCGAGCACGCTCTTCGACGAGACCTGGCGTCGGCTCCACGCCGAGCTCGCCGCCGTGCTCGGGCTCGAGGGCTGAGCGGGTCAGGGCAGCAGGCGGAGCGTCTCTGAGCGCTCGAGCGTGCCCTCGAGCTCCTTCGTCGGCTCGGGGCCAGGCCAGTTGCGAAGGGCATGGCAGGCGAGGCCCTCGAGCGGGTCGATGGTGGTGAGCTGTCGGTAGAGCTTCTCGGCAGCCGCCAGGTCGCCTTGAGACTCGAGGCGCCGAGCACGCGCCAGCAGCAGCGAGGTGCGCTCGTTCGCCACGAGGTTGGAGAGATCGAAGTCGTCGCCGCCGTGCAGGACCCACTCTGCGACGCGCGAGGGAGGCTCGTCGAGGTTGCGGAGGTTCGCGGAGAGGATGCCCAGCGCCGTGCTGCGGCCGGTGCGCGCGGCTTCTCCGAACAGCAGCATCGCGGCCTCGTTGGTGAGGTACGAGGCCGTGCGGGGGCGCTGCTCGAGCAGCGCCAGGGCCTCCTGAGGGCGTCTGGCGGAGAGCACCAGCAGGTCGAAGTCCTGCTCTCCGCCGACGCCGGGCTTCAGCGGGTCGACCGCGAGCCCGAGGTAGCGTCGCATGGGGATGACGCTCGCGCCGGTCGCCGCGCGCGACGCGGTGTCGATGAGCGGTTTGGTGTTCGCCCGCTTCGCCACCCGCTCGAGGAGGATGGCCTGCTCGACGCTCAGCCGGGGGACGTTCTTGTAGCGGGCCGTCAGCTCCTCGTGCGCGGTGAGGGCGTCGCCCTTCGCGACGAGCGCGAGCGCGCGGAGCTCGACGCAGAGCTCGAGCATTCGCGCCTCGAGCTGGTCCGCGTGCGCGCTGCACCAGCTCGTCTCTCGCAGCACGTCGTCATGATGCCCGAGGGTGGCGTGGTTCCAGAGCAGCGAACGGTGGACCCACGGGTCGTCTCCGTCAGCCCATTCCGACAGCACCGCGAGGGACGGTGCGGGCTCGAGGAGCCGCGCGTAGAGGTACGCGTTGAGCACGTCGTGGCGTTCGGCAAAGCGCGCGCGGTACTGCTCGCGGGCCGTCGCCTGCTCTCCGATGAGGCGGAGGATGCCCTGCCAGCCGCGATGCGCCTCGACGTCTTCGGGCGCCTCGTCGAGCAGCCGACGGGCGAGGGCGCGCGCTTTCTGTGTCTCTCCGGCGCGCGCGTAGAAGGTCGCCGCCGTCCACTCGAGCTGCCGCCGCTCCTCGACGTCGAAGAGCGGCGCGAGGCGTCGCACGAACTCCACGGCCTGGTTCGGGCGCGCGGCGAGCTCAGAGATGCAGCGCTCGTAGGCGCCTTCGGCGAGGTCGATCGCCGTGCGGGTCGTGCGGTGCTCGCCCTTGGCCATCGAGAGGCTTCTCGGCGGCGCGGTGAAGACGAAGTCGATGGAGCGACTGAAGAACGGCGAGCCGCAGAGGATGATGTCGTCGATCGGCTCGTCGAGCGGGGACGGTGACTGCGTGTAGACGATGGCGCGGAGCCGGAGCGGTGCGGCTCCGAGCGGGTTGTAGAAGGCGCGCTCGGAAGAGTTGAGCAGGAGCACCTGTCGATCGAACTCGCGGCCATCAGGGTCAAAGGCGCGGATCTCGAGCGCCCCAGCGCCGAAGGTCCCCAGCAGCATGTGCTCACCGGGCGCGACCCGCTGCGTCGTGCCCTCGGCCGAGACGGTGACCGCCACCGGCAGCCCGTTCACCACGAAGAGGTCGCAGGTGAACACCGCCCTCCAAACGAAGACGCCGACGAAGCAGACCGCGAACACCACCACCACGAGCCAGCCCTTTTTCACGCGCGCGACTCTACCCGCCGCTGCGTGCGGCGACACGCTCAGCTCGGGGCGGGCACCGCGACGGGCTCCACGAGCTCCTCGGCGAGCTTCACCGCCCAGGCGCGGGCGCGCTCGCGCTCACCGTCGACCAGGGGGCCGTGCGAGTCCTTCACGTAGAAGTGCTCGGGGCCGGCGACGATGCGGTAGCCCGCGTGACGCAGCGCCTTCTCTTCACCGCGCGCCGCGGAGCCCGTCGGGAACCAGCGCGTCTGGACCGCGGTGTCGAACGCGGCGGCGATGGCGGGGCGGTGGCTCGCCGACAGCTCCGAGAGCCACTCGCGCACCCCGCGCCCGCTCGAGACCGGCTCGATGTGCGCCGCGGCGGCCTCCTGGCGCGCGCCCTGTCGCGTCGCGGGCCGCGTCATGCTCCAGGCGTGGATCGGCCCGCCCACCACCAGCAGGTCGACGTCGTCAGGCTTCGGCGCGTGGCCGACCTCCGCGAGCTCCACCTCCAGCTCGCTCAGCTCCAGCCCCTCGGCGATGGCCTCGGCGATGTCCCGGGTGTTTCCGAAGATCGACTCGTAGACGACGAGCGCTTTCATGGAGACCTCCTGTGGAGACGGAGGGAGCGACTGCAACCGCCTCGCCACGAAGCGAAGCGGCGCGATTCCGCCTGCGTGAGGGCTTCTGCGCTCGACAACTTTCGCGGATCGCCCGGGCGCGGCGCAGAGGTTGCGTTGACGCACCGTGTGGTACGGAGCGGCCGTGGTCCGCGCTCTGCTCCTCGGCCTCCCGTTGTTCGTGGTGCTGACCGGCGCCACCGTCGAGTCGCTCGACGCGCTCACCGGGCGCACCATCGAGGCGACGGTCGCCGAGTGCGAGCACAGCCACGGCAACTGCAAGTGGCACGTGCGCGCGGGGGACCCGCTCGCGAGCTTCCACCGCACCTTCACCTTCCTGCCGGGGCTGCTGGTGTACCCGCTGGCGCCCGTCGCCGCGCTCGCCGCGTGGCAGCGCAGCCACCTCCGTCAGGGCTGGAAGCGGCTGGGCTGGCGGCTCCTCGCGTTCGCCAGCCTGCTGGTGCTGCTGCGCTTCTTCTGGTTGGGCGTCTTCACCGCCGCGACGCGCTGATATGACGCGTCGGTGCTCCCGACGCTGCTGAGCCTGCTCTGCGCGCAGTCGCTCTCGGGCACCGTCGAGACGCGCGGCACGCGCGACGCCATCCCCGCGGCGGTGGTGATGGACCCCGACGGCGGCGTGCTGGCCGAGACCGACGCCGACGGCCGCTTCTCCCTCGCCCTCGACGCCGGCACGTACGTGCTCGACGTGCGGGCCTCGGGGCACCGGCCGCTCCAGGTCACCGAGACGCTCGCGCCCTCGCAGCGACTCGAGGTGAAGTACCGGCTGGAGCGCGTGGTGACGGGCTGGGAGACGGTGGTGCGCGGCCGCCGCGACGAGGGCCCGGCGCGCATCGAGCTCAGCCGCGTCGAGCTGCAGGAGATCGCCGGCACGCAGGGCGACCCCTTCCGCGTGACGATGCTGCTGCCGGGCGTGAGCTCCATCGCCTCGGGGCTCTCGTACCCGGTGGTGCGCGGCGCGCAGCCGGCGGCGACGGGCTTCTTCCTCGACGGAGTGCGCCTGCCGCAGCTCTACCACCTGCTCGCCGGCCCGGCGGTGGTGCACCCCGACTTCATCGAGCGCGTCGACTTCTTCCCGGGCGTGCTGCCGGCGCGCTTCGGCCGGCTGCTGGGGGGCGCCATCGACGGCCGCGTCGCGAAGCCGCCCGATCGGCTGCGCGTCACCGCCTCGGTCGACCTGCTCAACGCGGGCGCGTTCGTCTCGGCGCCGCTTCGACTGCCCGGCTCGCGCCTCGACGTCTCGCTCGCGGGGCGCGTCAGCTACAGCGGCCCCATCGCCGCGGCGGTCGCGAAGGCGCTCATTCCTTCGACGCCCGGCTACGCGACGCCGACCCCGGTGGTGAACTTCGGCGACTACCAGGGCCGGCTCGAGTGGCACGTCGGCAGGGGGCGGCTGCGGCTCTTCGCGCTGGGCGTGATGGACGAGGCCGGCACGCGGCAGGACGGGCCGGGCACGGTGACGGCGCTCCTCTCGTCGCAGTTCCACCGCGTCGACCTCGCGTGGCGTCAGCCGCTCGCGGGCGGTGAGCTCGAGGTCGGCGCGCTGTTCGGCACCGAGCGGCTGGGGCTCCTCGGCGAGCGCGACGGCGCGACCTTCGGGCAGTTCCTCATGACGAGGCTGTCGGGGCAGCTCCGCGCGCGGTGGGCGGGGCGCCTCAGCGACGTCTTCGAGCTGGAGCTCGGCCTCGACGGCGAGCGGCAGGGCACCACCTTCGAGATCGACCGCAACCCGTCGGCGACCGTCGGCGCGGCCGCGAGCTTCCGTGAGCCGCGCACCGACGGCACGCTCGCCGCGGCCTTCGCCCAGCTCTCGTGGAAGGCGGGGCGCTTCTCGGGCGAGCTCGGGCTGCGGGGCGACGGCTACTTCCTCGACGGGGGCCCGAGCCGCTTCGCGCCGGAGCCGCGCCTCGTGCTGCGCGCCGCGCTGCGCGAGGGCCTCGGCCTGCGCGCGGGCGCGGCGCTGGTGCACCAGCCGCCGACGGTGTTGCTCAACCTCCCGGTGACCGACCTCGCCGGCCTGCGCGACGGGCTGCAGCAGGCGGTGAAGGTCGACGTCGGCGCCGACGCGCAGCTGCCGTTCGACTTCGAGGCGACGGCGAGCGTGTTCTGGAACCAGGTGACGCGGCCGCTCGAGTACTCGCTGGAGGATCTGATCAACAACCGCACGCGCCTCGGCGCGACGGTGGCCAGCCATGGGCGCGGCTACGGCCTCGAGCTGATGCTGCGGCGCCGTCCCGCGGGGCGCTGGTTCGGCTGGCTGTCGTACACCTTCCAGCGGAGCGAGCGGCTGCGCACCGTCTACGACTTCGGCGACCAGGGCGAGGTGATCGAGACGCGCGAGGCGTGGGTGCCCTTCGAGTTCGACCAGGCGCACGTGGTGCACCTCACCGGCGGCGTGGTGCTGCCGCTCGACCTTCACGTGAGCCTGGGCCTGCACGTCAACACCGGGCGGCCCGAGAGCGGCATCATCAGCAGCCGCGCGATGCGGCCCGGGCTCGAGCCGGGCACGCTGCTGCCCGCGTGGGTGCCGGAGTCGCTCACCAACGAGCCGCGCCTCCCCGCGTACGCGCGCGTCGACGCCCGCATCTCACGCCTGTGGACCTTCGACGCCTTCACGCTCGAGGTGTTCCTCGACGTGCTCAACGCCTCGGCGACCTCGGAGATCCTCGGCTACACGTACCTCGCGAAGCCCGGCAACGGCACGCGCACGCTCTCGCGCGAGGCCTTCTCGCTGCCCATCATCCTCCCCTTCCTCGGCGCGAAGGGGCGGTACTGACCGGCAGGCCGAAGTAGCGCTCGAGGGCGGTGAGCGCGTCGCTGACGTCGGGGAGCGCGCCGTCGAATGGCTCGAGCGTGACGCGGAGCTCCTTCTTGCGGAGCTCGCGCTTCCACGTGCCCACGACGCGGCCATCGACGACGAGCATCGGCTGGAAGACGCCGTTGCCACCGGGGCAGACGCGGGTGAGGTGCCGCTCGTCGCAGCACGCGGTGCGGTCGGCGTAGCCGAGGAAGTACTCGTCGAAGCCGGGCAGGAGCAGCGTCCGGCTGCGCGCTCGCACCGCCGGAGGCTGCGGCACGGCGAGGCCCGCGAAGTCGCTCTTCGGGAGCCCGGTCCACCACGCGAGGTCCTCGAGCGTCGCCGGGCCATGGCCGTCGAAGTAGCGCGCGGCGAGCCGGGCGAGCGCCTCCTCGCGCGTGGGGAGCCCGGTCTGCGGCAGCCACTCGCGCTGCAGCACGAGGCACTGCTCGCCGTCGCGCAGCGGGCCCCAGCAGACGACGCCGAGCTGCGAGAGCGTCCAGATGAGGTGGTAGCCGCGCTGGCCCGCGGTGGACACCTTCGCGCGCTCGAGGAGCGCCATGAACTCCTCCCGGGTGTGGGCGTGCTTGCCGGCGAGCGCGTCCTCCGCGGCCCTGCGCGCGCGCTGCACGTCGCGCTCGTCGAGGCCCAGCTCGCGGTGACGCCCGCGGGCGCGCGCGAGGTTGCGCTCGGCGGTGAGCGCCTGGAGCCAGGCGAGCTCGTCCGCAGGCACGACGTGGAGCGTGCCGCGCAGCGGCCAGGCGCGCACGAGCAGGCCCGCGTCGAAGGCGGCGTCGACGTCGGCCTCGGTCGCGCCGGCGGTGCGCACGCCGAGGGCCCACTTCACGGCGGCGAGGTCCTGCCCCTGGAGCGCCAGCAGGCGTCGCGCGGCGTCGACCACGCGCTTCGCGGGCGAGGTGAGGTGCTGCGCGGCGAGGCGCTGCGCGAGGACTGGGCTCATCTCGGCGGTGTACCGCGCCGGCGCGGCGTCGTGCTCAACTCCCCACGCGATGCGCGGAGTCGAACAGATCCCCTGGCTGTATGACGCGATGTGCTTCTTCCTGGACCACTCCGGGCTCGCGCGCTGGCGCGAGTGGCTCACGAAGGGCGCGAAGGGCCGCACGCTCGAGGTCGGCTGCGGCACCGGGCGCAACCTGCCGCGCTACCCGCAGGACGTGACGCTGGTGGCGGTCGAGCCGGAAGCGGACGCCCTCGCCGTCGCGCGGCAGCGCGCGCCGAACGCGCTCTTCGTGCGCGCGAGCGCCGAGGCGTTGCCCTTCCGCGAGGGCGCCTTCGACACGGTGGTCTCGAGCCTCGTCTTCTGCAGCGTGCCCGACCCGAAGCAGGGGCTGGGCGAGCTGCGGCGCGTGCTCGACGACGAAGGGCAGCTGCGCATGATGGAGCACGTGCGCAGCGAGGGCTGGTACGGCGGCGTGCAGGACGCCCTGCAGCCTGCGTGGACCGCCGTCGCTGGCGGCTGTCGGCCCAACCGCCGCACCGAGCAGACGGTCGAGGAGAGCGGCTTCGAGATCCTCGAGGACGGGCGCCGCGCGGACGGCACCATGCGGCGCTTCGTGGCGCGCAAGCGACGCTGAGCGCTACCAGCTCACCTCGAGCACGAAGCCCGCGGGGAGCGTCTCGACGATGCGGCAGGTCCCCTGCACGCGGAACGACGAGAGGATCGACCTCACCGTGCCGGTCCACACCGCGCCGACGACCGGCGGCACCGCGAGGTCGTAGTCGACGTGCAGCTTCCCCGAGCGCGGCGTCGCCTGCTCCCAGCGCGTGGTGATGCCGCGGTTGGTGACCGAGACCATCTGATCCATCCGCGAGAGCGCGGTGCTCGGCGTGCGCCCCGAGAGCGAGATGGCGATCTTCAGCATCGAGCGCATCAGCGGCGTGACGTACTGGTCGATGGCACCGGCGCAGGTGTCCTCGACGAGCGTGAAGCCCCCGCGTCGCTCGGCGGCGAGCAGCAGCTCGATGACGCACTCCGCCGGCCACCAGGTCTCGGCGTGCGGCGTGGTGAGCATCGTCGCGGTGCGAGCGGACACGGCCTCGCGCAGCGGCTGGAGGTGCCCCGACTTCTCCAGCGCCTTGACCACTGCCTGCAGGTAGGTGCCGCGGGTCACGAAGGCCACGGCGGCATTGTTTCACTGCGCGGTGAGCACCACCACTGGCTCCGGAGTCAGCGGGTCCGACGTGAACACGCGCAGCTCGCAGCGGCGCGGCCCGGCGGCGGGCTGCAACGTCACGTCGAAGGTGAGCGCGTCGGTCGTCGAGAGGCCGAGCGACGGGCCGTACGGGCTGCTCAGCGTGACGGTGCCGCAGCTCGCGGGCGTCAGCTCGAAGTACGGCTGGCCCCCGTCGACGCCGAGGAAGAGGTTCGCGCTCGGGTCTGCCGGCGCGACGCGATCGCCGACGTTCCTCAGCGTCACCTGTCTGGTGGTCGGGCCGGCCACCGCGCCGAAGTCGAGCTGCGCGGGCGTCAGCTCGGCGATGGGGCCGCCGCCGACCCCGCGGAGCACGATCGCCACCGAGGGCTGCGTGACGAGCCCCGTCTCCGCCGAGAAGAACGCCTGGGTCACGCTGAGCCCCGAGGGAGCGAAGGCGATCGCCACCGGCAGCTCGCCCGGGACGATGACGCCCGTCTCGTCGCGCACCGCGGCGGGAATGACGAGGCCGCCGTCGCGCACCACCGAGAAGACCGACGCGCTGGTGCTCGCGTTGCCGAGCGGCGTGCTCGAGAAGGTGCAGCTGCGGAACGTCACCTCGCGCGTCAGCGTGCGGCCCGTCGCGAGCCGCCCGAAGTCGAGGCTCTCGGGCGACCACCAGAAGGACGACTCGACGCCGTTGCCGCGCACGCCGAGCTTCGCCAGGGCGCAGGTGCCGCGCCACGCCACGAGCGTCGCGCGGTAGTCGCGCGCCTCGCTCGGCGTGAAGCGCAGCTCGTCGCGAACCACGTCGAAGGCCGGCGAGCCGACGGCGAACCAGGGGACTCCTGCGTCGGGCAGCCGGCGGCTCGCGACGACGCCGCGCGCGACGCAGCCGAGATCGAGCTGGCCGAGGTCGCTCACCTCGGGGCAGTCGGGGCCTCCGTCGACGCCTCCGTCCAGGCTCGTCATCGGCTGCGGACAGCCCGAGAAGCTCATCACGACCAGCACGCCCAGCACTCGGTTCATGGGCGCGACTCTAGCCCTCACAGCGCGGCGCGGAGCACGCCCGCGAACAGCGCCGGGCTCTGCGCGAGCGTCGCGATGACGAGGCGACGCAGCGCGGGCCGGCGCGCGGTCCACAGCACGAGGCTCGCCAGGCGCGCGTACCGGGCGAACTCCCGCGCCGCGACGCGCTCGTACGGCGCGAAGGCCGTCACGTCGCCGCCGCGCGCGATGACCTCGGGCAGCGTCGCCGCGAGTGCCTCCGCGCCGAGGAACGCCTGGGTGAGCCCCTCGCCGGTGATGGCGTCGACGTAGCCCGCGGCATCACCGACCAGCGCCACGCGCGGCGCCACCCGCCGCTTCACCTGCTGCAGCAGCGGCCCGGCGCCGCGCGGCGACGAGTCGAACGGCACGCCGCGCACCTGCTCCTCGAGCGCCGGGAAGCGCGCCAGCAACTCCTCGAACGAGACCGCGCTCCCGAGCGCGCCGTCTTCCCAGAGGAAGGCGAGGCCGACGCGCTCCACGCCCGCGGGCGTCACGTAGGCCTCGACGCCCGGGCCGAAGTGCACCTCGACCGAGCGGCTCCACGGCGCGAGCCGCAGGTGCCGGCGCAGCCCGAAGCGCCGCGACGTCGTCGCCGGCCCGCTCAGCCCCTCGCGCTCGCGCGTCGGCGAGTGGAGCCCGTCGGCGCCCACCAGCACCTTCGTTCGCACCGCGCCCGCGTCGGTCGTCAGCTCCACGCCGTCGTCGACGCGGCGGTGGTCGCGGATGCCGGTGCGCTCGCGCACCTCGACGCCGAGCTCCTCTGCGCGCCGCCGCAGCGCCGCCGACAGCGCGAGCCGGCGAACGCCGAGCCCGCCCGGTGGCGCGAGCCGGCCCACGGCGCGCACGGCGCCCTGCACGTAGGTGATGGACTCGAACGGCGCGGCGTCGCTGCGCTCGAGGTGCTGCAGCGCGCCGAGCCGCTCGAGCGCCGCGAGCCCCGAGGGCATCAGCCCCTCGCCGCACGCCTTGTCGATGGGCCCGGCCTGCTTGTCGAACACCGCGACCTCGAGGCCGCGCAGCCGGGCGCCGATGGCGGTGGCGAGCCCCGCCGGCCCACCGCCGACGATGGCGACGTCGAGGCTCACCCGGAGCTCCGCTCCAGTCCGAAGGCCTGCGCGTACTTCGCGCCGAGCGCGCGCTCCTCGACGCCGATGCGCACGCGGAGCAGCCCGAGGTTCACCACCGAGAAGGCCAGCGCGGTGAGCCACGCGCCGTGCACCAGCGGCAGCACCGCCAGCTCGAGCACCACCGCGGCGTAGTTGGGGTGACGGAAGAAGCGGTACGGCCCGCCGGTGACCGGCTCCCACTCGGGCAGCACGATGACGCGCGTGTTCCACCGCGTGCCGAGGGTGGTGATGGCCCAGTAGCGGAGCCCCTGCGCGCCGAGCGCGAGAGCCAGCGCGAGCCAGCTCCACGGCGTGACGAAGGGCCGGGCGAGGAGCCACGGCTCGGCGACGCACGCGACGAGGAACAGCGTGTGGAACACCGTCATGAAGCGGTAGTGGCCCTGGCCGTACTCCCGCCCGCCGCGCTCGAAGGCCCACTGCGCGTTGCGCTTCGAGAGCCGCAGCTCGACGAGCCGCTCGAGGGCCACGAGCGCGATGAGCCCGGTGTAGAGCCAGAGCGAGGTCACCATCGCAGCAGCACCAGCTCCGCGCAGAAGCCCGGGCCCATGGCCATCATCAGCCCGAGGTCGCCCGGCTTCGCGGTCTGCGAGTCGAGCAGGTCCGACAGCACGTAGAGCACCGAGGCCGACGAGAGGTTGCCCACGCTGCGCAGCGACTCCCAGGAGCGCGCCAGCGCCTCGGGCGGGAGCTCGAGCGCGCTCTCGAAGGCCTCGAGCACCTTCGGCCCGCCGGTGTGCGCGACCCAGTGGCGGATGTCGCGTCGCGTGAGGCCGTGCTTCGCGAGGAAGCGGTCGACGTCGCCGCGCACGTGCTTCGTCACCATCGTCGGCACGTCGGCCGAGAGCACCACCTTGAAGCCGGAGTCGAGGAACTCCCAGCCCATCACGCCCTCGGTGTCCGGGTAGAAGACCGACTCCGAGGCGAGGACCTTCGGGCCGCGCGCTTCGTGTCCGCCGCCGCGCAGCACCACCGCCGCCGCGCCGTCGCCGAAGAGCCCGGCGGCGATGAGGTTCGAGACCGAGATGTCCCTGCGCTGCACGGTGAGGCTGCACAGCTCGACCGAGAGCAGCACCGCGGTGTGCTCCGGAAAGCCGCGGAGCAGGTCGCTCACGCGCGCGGTGCCCGCCACGCCCGCCACGCAGCCGAGGCCGAAGACGGGCAGGCGCTTGACGTCGGGGCGGAGGCCGAGCGCGTTGATCAGCCGCGCGTCGATGCTGGGCGTGGCGAGCCCGGTGATGCTGGTGAAGCACAGCGCGTCGACGTCGCGCAGCTCGAGGCCTGCCTTCGCCACGGCCGCGCGCACCGCCTGCTCCCCGAGCCGCTGCGCCTCGCGGATCCACACCGCGTTGCGCTTCTCGAAGGTGTCGAGCGCCGGGTAGTCACCCATGGGGATGGCGAGGTGCCGACCGCGCACCTGCACCGACTGGTGGAGCGACTCGACGCGCGAGCGGTTGATGGTCTGGTGCTGCGTCCACAGGTCGAGGAGCGCGCGCGTGAGCTCCTGCTGCGGGTGGTAGTGCGGCGGCAGGGCGCGGGCGACGCTGGCGATGGACGGGGCGGTCACGGGGGGAGTGACCTAACCGGCTCGCGGGCGGGTCGCATGAGGATGCGTCAGCCCGCGGGGATGGCGGTCAGCGCCAGCGGCTCGTCGCCGAGCAACACGAGCACGCCGCGGTCGAGCCGCCACGGGCCACCGAGGCTCACCGAGAAGAAGAGGTCGGACGACCCCACGGGGGCGATCGAGAAGCGGCCCTCCTCGTTCGTCATGCCCACCGAGTCTCGCCACGGCTTCTCCGGGTTGCGCGCTTCGTCTGCCGTGCGCCCGAGCCCGTGTGCCCGCACCGTGAGCCCCGCGAGCGGGCGCCCCGCCTGGTCCTTCACCACGCCGGTGATGGGCGGCGCCGGGCCGAGCTGCACTTCGCGCGTGAGGTCGCGGTCGCGCGCGACGTCGGTGAAGCTCGCGATCGCGGTGCGCCCGACGTCTCCGACGACCACCGCCTGGAACTCGCCGACCGGCACCTGGAGCGAGCAGGTCGGCTCCGGACGGCACTCCCCGATGCCGAGCCGGTGCCGAAGCACCAGGTGGCGATGGTTGGCCGGGCTGGTGACGGTCACGGTGAGGGTGACCTTCTTCGGGAACTCGAGCGTCACGTTCGAACCGGCCGCCGCGCGCACCACGGTGCTGCGTGCCTCATCGCGCCACGCCGAGAGGTTGACCCGGTCGCTGGAGATGCGGGCGACCAGGCGCCCGTCGCCGTCGGTGAGCCCGAGCGGCTCGTCGTCTCCGAGCACCAGCACGTTCGCCGCCGGCTCGCCCTCGTCGAGCACTTTCACCAGCACCCGCCGCTCCTGCGCGAGCTCGAGGTTCACGGTCGTCGTCTCGGGCGTGATGACGACTTCTCTGGGCACGGTGTGGGCTGGCGCGCGCACCTCCCAGACGCCGTCGGTCATCGGGAGGTCCACCTCGCCCATCAAGCCGACGTTCCCGCTGACCTCGGAGGCGTCCTTCCGCAGGGTGAGCCGCTGGACCTGCGCCGACCTCGGAAACACGAACCGAACCTCGTGGGGGCCCGCAGCGACGCCCGCGTCGACGGGCGAAGGCACCGCTGCGTCGACGACCTCCTGCGCTCGAGCGCTCACCTCCGGCGCGGGCCGCTGCGCCGGCTCGACGGGGCGGAGCTGCGTGACGGGCGGCTCGGCACGCGCAGGCGGCGCCTCCAGCGAGCGCACGACGAGCCAGCCGCAGACGGCCACCACCACCACCACCACCGCCAACCATCGCATCATGCGAGCGTAGCAATCTCCTCGAAGCGGTCCTGACTCGCGACGAGGCGATCGATTGCATGACTTCCTCCACCGCCGCCGCGCAGGAGTATCGTCAGGCGCATGAGCGGCGACGACTTCCAGACGCGCACGCTGCGCGTGGTGAACAAGCGGGTGCACCGGCTCGGCCTGGCGATGAACATGGGCCTCGACGCGAAGGGCTTCGACGGCGCGCTCGAGCGCGGGCTCAACTACCTCTTCTACACGCGCGCGCGCACCAGCCACCTGCTGCCGTCGCTGCGCGCGGCGCTGGCGCGAGACCGGGAGCGCTACGTCGTGGCGACCGGGCCGACCTTCGGCTACTTCCGCGGCAGCGTGCGCAACGGCTGCGAGGCGGCGCTGCGCAAGCTCGGCACCGACTACCTCGACGTGTTCCAGCTCTTCTGGCTCGGCAAGACCTCGGCGTGGACCGACGGCACCATCGACGAGCTGCTCAAGCTCAAGGCCGAAGGGAAGATCCGCGCGATCGGCGTGTCGATCCACGATCGGCCGCGCGCCGGCCGCCTCGCCGAAGACTCGGTCATCGACCTCTTCATGCTCCGCTACAACGCCGCGCACCCCGGCGCGGAGCGCGACGTCTTCCCGCACCTCGGCAAGCGGAGCCCCGGCGTCGTCGCGTACACCGCGACCGCGTGGCGTCGGCTGCTCAAGAAGCCGCGGAAGTGGGACGGCGCGCCGATGACCGCGGGTGACTGCTACCGCTTCTGTCTCTCGAGCCCCCACGTCGACCTCGCGCTCACCGGCCCGGCCAGCGCGAAGGAGCTCGACGAGAACCTCGCCGCCCTCGCGAAGGGGCCGCTCAGCGCCGACGAAGACGGGTGGATGCGCCGCTTCGGCCAGGTGGTGCACGGCTGAGGCCGCGCGTCACGTCGCCGCGGGCGGTGGCGTGCCGAACGCGGCGGTGAGCTCGGCGAGGTCTTCGTTGCCGAACGCGGCGGCCAGCACCTGCGCCTCCGCCGCCAGCGCTTCCGCGTCGAACGGCTGGGGCTGCACCAGCTGCTGCAGCGCGCTCACCAGCGCGACCAGCGTCGCCAGCGAGCGCGCCGGCTTCGTCTCGAGGCGCGAGAGGTGGTGCAGCGTCACCGCCTCGACCAGCGCCTGGGGGAGGTTCCACACCGAGAGCAGCGAGCCGCCGAGGTGTGCGTGGTCGATGCCCACCAGGCGCTGCTCGGCGGCGAGGCGATCTCCGCCCACGCGCACCTGCTGCTCGACGCGCGCCGCCTGCTGCGGGAGCCCGAGCTGGAGCACGAGCTGCCCGACGTCGAGCAACACCAGGGCGGTCGACGCCTCCTCGACGAACTCCTCGGCGCCCAGCAGCGGGAGCAGCGTGTGCAGCGCCGCGAGCCGCTTGACCGACTCGTGCTCGAGCCGTCGCGCGAGCGCCTCGGGCCCGCGGAACATCGAGGTCGCGAGCACCGCGTGCGTGAGCGGGCGAATGCCCATCAGCCGCACCGCCTCGCGGATGCTCGCCACCCGGCCCGGCAGCCCGAACCACGCCGAGTTCACCACGCGCAGCAGGTTGGTCGTCGCCGCGGGATCCTGCTCGACCACGCGCACGTAGTCGTCGAGGTCGCCGTCGTCCTCGCGCTGCATGCGGTTCAGCTCGACGAAGGTCTCGGGGAACGCCGGCAGGTTCCCGAGGCGGATGATCAGCGCCTTGAGCTCCGGGTTGGCGAGGCGGTCTCTCGCGTCGAGCGACTCCTCGAGGCGCGCGAACAGCACGCCGGCGCCGACCGGCTTGGGGATGAAGTGGTGCGCGAGCCGCTCGACCTTCTTCAGGTCGACCTGCGCCACCTGGCCCGAGAGCACCACGCGCAGCGTGCACGGCGAGCGCGCCTGCACCGCCTCCAGCACCTTCACGCCGTCGGCGCCGGGCATGCGCGCGTCGGTCACCACCGCGTCGAACTCCGGGCCCTGGAGCTTCTCGATGGCCTCCTCGCCGCTGGTCGCGGTGTCGACCTCCCAGCGCGCGCGGTACGGGTAGAGCGCCTTGCGCAACCCCTGAACGACCCACGGCTCGTCGTCGACGAGCAGCACGCGGCGCCGGGGGCGATGGGGGGCGTTGCAGACCAGCGGTTCGGCGATCACGTCGGCATCGCTCTGCAAGTCTCGCACGCCGCGCAGGGGGGCGACGTCACGGGTGAGAGGTCGTGCGCGCGAGGGTCAGGCCTGACGTGCGGTGTGCCTGCGACCCCGGGGCCCGGCGTGGGTGATCAGCGCTTCCGCGGAGATCATCGGGGCGGGCGTCTTGCACGCGCAGGAGCGTGAATGGATCAGCAGGACGCCAGGCGGCTCGGTCTCGAGGGCTTCTTCGACAACAGCCCGGACCTCATGGCGCTGCTCGATCGCGATCTGCGGATCATCCGCGCCAACCCGGCCTTCGTGAAGACGCTCGGGGAGCACCAGGGGCGCCGCAGCGTGCTCGACATCGTCGCGCCGCGCGATCGCGAGAAGACGCGCAGCGCGCTCGTGCAGTGTCTGGCGGGCGGCACGCGCACCTTCGACGCGGCCGTGGTGCGCCCCAGCCAGGCGATTCGCCAGGGCGAGTGGGTGGTCTCGGCCGCGCAGGACTCGGTGGCGGTGGTGATCCGCGACGTCACCGCGCGGCGGCGGCTCGAGAAGGAACTGCTGCAGGCGCAGAAGCTCGAGGCGGTCGGGCGGCTCGCCTCGGGCATCGCGCACGAGATCAACACCCCCATTCAGTTCGTCGGCGACAACCTCACCTTCATCGGCGAGGTGATGAGCGACGTGCTCGCGCTGCTCAAGGACCTTGCGGGGCGCCCCGATGGCTCCGAGCTCCTCGGGCGGCACTCGCTGGAGCTCGAGTTCCTCGAGACGGAGCTGCCCTCGTCGGTCGACCAGGCGCGCGAGGGCGTGCAGCGCGTGGCGGAGATCGTCCGCGGCATGAAGGAGTTCGCCCACCAGGACGCCGGCGAATACGCCCCGACCGACCTCAACCGCGCCCTCGAGCGCACCATCACCGTCGCGCGCAGCGAGTGGAAGTACGCGGCCGACCTCGTCACCGACTACGGCGAGCTGCCCACCATCAAGGCGCAGGCGAGCGCGCTGCGGCAGGTGTTCCTCAACCTCATCTGCAACGCGGCGCAGGCCATCGCCGAGCGCAACCGCAAGGACGGTCGGCGCAAGGGCCTCATCAAGGTGCGCACGCGCGTGGAGCGCGACTCGGTCGTCGTCTCGGTGGAGGACGACGGTGGCGGCATTCCCGACGCGGTGCGCGCCCGGCTCTTCGAGCCCTTCTTCACCACCAAGCCCGTCGGCCACGGCACCGGCCAGGGCCTCGCCATCTCGCGCGCCATCGTGCGCGACAAGCACGGCGGGCGGCTCGACTTCGAGTCGACCGTCGGCGTGGGCACCACCTTCTTCGTTCGGCTGCCGATCAAGACCGAGGCCGAGAAGCACGCGGAGGCGGCATGAAGAACGACGGGAAGCCCAGGCTGCTGCTGGTCGACGACGAGGAGCGGGTGCTGATGGGGCTCAACCGGCTCCTCTACGGCAGGTACGACGTGCAGCTCGCCGCCAGCGGGGCCGACGCGCTCCAGCAGCTCGAGCTGGCGGAGTTCGACGTGGTGGTGAGCGACATGTGCATGCCGGGCATGGACGGCAGCGAGTTCCTCAAGCGCGTGAGCGCGCGGCAGCCGGGCGCCATTCGCGTGCTGCTCACCGGCCAGTCCGACCTCGAGGCGGCCGCGCGCGCGGTCAACGAGGGGCGCATCTTCCGCTTCCTCCTCAAGCCCGCCAGCCGCGAGGTGCTGGGGGCGGCCATAGAGGCGGCGCTCGAGCAGAAGCGGCTGCTGACGGTCGAGAAGGAGCTCCTCGAGCGCACCCTCACCGGCAGCGTCGACGCCCTCTCGGAGGTGATGGCGCTCTCGAACCCGGCCGCCTTCGGGCGCAGCCGGCGCCTCCGCCGCATCGTCTCGACGCTGGCGAAGGAGGCGAAGCTCGCCAACCGCTGGCAGCTCGAGATGGCCGCGTCGCTGTCGCAGCTGGGGGTGATCAGCCTGCCCGCGGAGGTGGCGCAGCGGGCGCTCGCCAGCGAGCCGCTCAACGAGGTCGAGAAGGCGATGGTCGCGCGCTCGTCGCAGGTGCCGCGGCAGCTCCTGCGCCACATTCCCCGGCTCGAGCCGGTCATCGCGCTCGTCGAGGGCCTCGAGACGACGCCGGAGCGGGGCGCCTCGCTCGAGCAGGTGTTCCTCCACCTCTCGGCCGCGGTCGAGCGGCGGCTGACCGCCGGAGAGGCGCTCGACGACGTCATCACCTCGCTCGAGGGCACCGCCGAGCCGGTCGCGCTCGATGCGCTGCGGCGCGCGCGCAACCTGCTGCTCGGCTCGGGCGCACCGAAGCCGCTCTCCATTCAGGGGCTGCAGCCCGGGATGGTGCTCGCGGAAGACGTGCGCACCCGCAACGGCGCGCTGCTCATCAGCCGCGGCCACACCGTGTCGGAGGGCCTCATGGTGCGCCTGCGCAACTTCGCGGCGACCCTCGGGGTGAAGGAGCCGCTGCTGGTGGTGCTCAGCGGCGAGGAGGACGCCGAGCCCCTCCGCCCCACGGGGTGAGCGCTCACTCCTCGACCAGCGCGATGAGCTCGCCCACCTCGCGGTGCGCCTCGATGGGGTGCCGCAGCTTGAGGTGGCGCTTCACCACGTAGCGGTTCTGCCGGCCGTCGCGCACCCGCACCACGTACCCGGCCTCCTCGAGGTCGGCGACGATGCGCTGCACCGCGCGCTCGGTGATGCCCACCTGCTCCGCCACGTCGCGCATCAGCACGCCCTCGTCGCGCGCGAGGCACAGGAGCACGTGCGCGTGGTTCGAGAGGAAGGTCCACCGGGGAATGCGCGCCGCCACGCGCACACAATGGCGACGTCCATGTCGGGTTTCAACACCCAGAGCGGCTCTCAGTGTCCCTGAGAGATTTTGAGCGTTGCGCGCGGGCCGCCGCGGAGTGACTACTTCGGACATACGAAATGCATGTCGCATGTTCGTCAGTCAGCGAGGCAGCCATGGGCAGAGTCGCACATGAGGTGACGGTCATTCCGGGTGACGGCATCGGGCCGGAGGTCATCGGCGCCGCGCAGCGGGTGCTCGAGGCGGCGCGCGTGCCGCTCCTGTGGGACGTGCAGCGCGCCGGCGCGGCGGTGTTCCGCGAGGGCAACCCCACCGGCGTGCCGGCCGAGACCATCGCGTCCATCCGCCGCACGCGGGTGGTGCTCAAGGGGCCGCTCGAGACGCCGGTGGGCTTCGGCGAGAAGAGCGCCAACGTCACGCTCCGCAAGCTGTTCGAGACCTACGGCAACGTGCGGCCGGTGCGCGAGGTGCCCGGCGTGCGCACGCCCTTCTCGGGCCGCGGCGTCGACCTGGTGGTGGTGCGCGAGAACGTCGAAGACCTCTACGCGGGCATCGAGCACCAGCAGACGCCCAACGTGGCCCAGTGCCTCAAGCTCATCTCGCGCCAGGGCTGCGAGAAGGTGGCGCGGCTCGCCTTCGAGGTGGCGCGGGCCGAGGGCCGCCGCTCGGTGCACTGCGCGACGAAGGCCAACATCATGAAGCTCACCGAGGGGCTCATGAAGCGCGTCTTCGAGGAGGTGGCCCGCGAGTACCCCGACATCGCCGCGCACCACGTGCTGGTCGACAACTGCGCGCACCAGCTCGTCCGCGCGCCGGAGCAGTTCGAGGTCATCGTCACCACCAACATGAACGGCGACATCCTCTCGGACCTCACCAGCGGGCTGGTGGGCGGCCTGGGCTTCGCGCCGGGCGCCAACCTCGGCAACGAGGTGGCGGTGTTCGAGGCGGTGCACGGCACGGCGCCCACCATCGCCGGGCGCGGCGTCGCCAACCCCACCGCGGCCATCCTCTCGGCGGTGATGATGCTGCGTCACCTCGGCGAGCTCGAGGCCGCGGCGCGCATCGAGACCGCGGTGCGCTCGGTCTTCGCCTCGGGCACGTACACCGCCGACGTCTCGGCGGAGGGCGCGGTCTCGACGCAGGCCTTCACCGACGCCGTCATCGCGATGCTCGACGCCTGCGAGCCCATCGAGCAGCGCGCCCGCCGGCGGCTGGTGATGCCGCGCGTCGAGGCCCGCCGCGCCGCGCCCGCCCGCCGGCTCGCGGGCGTCGACGTGTTCATCGAGTCGTCGGAGGGCGCGGAGGTGCTGGGCGAGCAGCTGGCGAAGCTGTCCGAGGGGCTGCCGGTGCGGCTCAAGATGCTCAGCAACCGCGGCACCCAGGTGTTCCCCTCGAGCGGCGCGGCGCCCGACTGCGTCGACCACTGGCGCTGCCGCTTCGCGACCACCGACGACGCGGGCCTGACCGACGAGGCGGTGCGCGCGCTGGTCAGCCGCGTCGAGCGCCACTTCACGTGGATGCACATCGAGAAGCTCCACGAGTTCGACGGCGCGGCGGGGTGGACGCGCGCCCAGGGCGAGGCGTGACGCGCTGGCGCGGCGCGGTCATCGCGTTCGCCACCCGGCACGGGAAGGCGGCGCAGGTCGGCCCGGCCCTCGCGCCGCTCGGCGCGGCGGTGCTCGAGGTCACCTCGGTCGACACCGACGCGCTCGGCACCTTCACCGGCTCGGTGCCGCGCCTGCTCAGCCCGGAAGAGGCCGCGCGCCAGAAGGCCCTCGCCGCGCTCGCCGCCGCGCCCGCCGCCCGGTTTGGCCTCGGCAGCGAGGGCTCGTTCGGGCCTGACCCGCGCTGTCCGTGGCTGCTCGTCGACGAAGAGCTGCTGCTCCTGCGGAGCCGCGACGGGGCGGTCGAGGTGGTGGTGCGAGAGCGCGCGGCGGCGCACGCGCTGGAGCGCGTGGTGCGCAGCGAGGCCGAGGTCGAGGCCTTCGCCGAGGAGGCCGGCTTCCCGTCGCACGCGCTGGTGCTCGATGGTGTCGTCGGCATTGGCGACCTGGCGGTCGTACGTCGCGCGCTGGCGGTGCGGGGCGAGGTGACGCTGCGCAGCGACCTGCGCGCGCACGTCAACCCGAGCCGTCAGGCGGTCATCGCGGCGTGTGGCCGGCGGCTGGCCGAGGCGCTGGCGGCCGAGTGTCCCGCGTGCGGGCGCCCGGGCTTCGTGCCTTCGCACGCCGAGCCCGGGCTGCCGTGCGACGAGTGCCGCACGCCGACCGCCGCGCCGCGCGTGTGGCTCAGCCGCTGCCCGTGCGGGATGACGCGGTGCACGCCCAACACCGCGCGCGCGTCACCCGCCGAGTGCCCGACGTGCAACCCCTGAGCAGCGTCACACCGTCTCGCGCTGCGGCACGCCGTCCTTCACCTCGTACCAGTCGGGCTTGCTGCCCACGAAGATGTGCAGCGCCGACTTGAGCCCCGTGGGCGAGACGAGCGCGCCCGCCGCGATGGACACCGTCGCCTCGTTCGAGTCGCTGAAGAAGAGGCTCGCGCCGCACACCTTGCAGAAGCCGCGCTGCACCGTCGGCGAGGCGTCCCACCACGCGAGGCCGTCGCGCTTCGTGAAGGACAGCGCCCCGCGCGGCGCGGTGGTGTACGGGCCCGGCCCGCCGTGGAAGCGCTGGCACCTCGAGCAGTGGCACCACACCACGTCGCGCACCGGCGGCTGGAGCTTGAACTGCACCGCGCCGCAGCCGCAGGTGCCCTCGAGCACGCCCGGCGCGGCGGCCTTCTTCGGCTTTGGAGACGACCGCTGCTTCGTCGGCTTCTTCTTCGTGGCCATGGCCGCCTTCCTACTGCTGTAGAGAGGCGGCATGCGAATCCTCCACACCATGCTGCGCGTGGGTGACCTCGAGCGCTCGCTCGCGTTCTACACGGGCGTGCTGGGCATGAAGCTCCTGCGCCGCACCGACTACCCCGAGGGCCGCTTCACGCTCGCCTTCGTCGGCTACGGGCCCGAGTCGGAGCAGGCCGCGCTCGAGCTGACCCACAACTGGGACACCCCGAAGTACGAGCCGGGCACCGGCTTCGGCCACGTGGCGCTGGAGGTCGACGACGCGTACGCGGCCTGCGCCGACATCAAGGCGAAGGGCGGGGTGGTGACGCGCGAAGCCGGGCCGATGAAGCACGGCACCACCGTCATCGCCTTCGTGCAGGACCCCGACGGCTACAAGATCGAGCTCATCCAGCGATGAGCGAGGTCGACCCGAAGCAGCTCGAGGCGGTGCTGGCGGAGGTGGCCGACGAGGTCGGCCTCAAGCCGTACTACCGCGCGTGCGTGAAGCCGATTCTCTCGGCGCCCCCCGAGCGCTGGCCGCGGTGCTGCGGCAGTGGCTGCGAGCCGTGCAATGAGGTGCTGTGCGAGATCGCGCGGCGCGTGAAGGCGAAGTGCGCGGGGTGAGCTCCCCCGCCTGCAACCGGAGGCATTCCATGTCGAGGTCGTTCGTCGTCGTCGCGCTGCTGCTGGCCGGGTGCGGCACCAACACCGAGGTCGAGTCGCAGCTCACCATCACCCAGGGGCTCTACGGTCAGCTCACCGAGCGGTGCGACCAGACCGGGTGCGTCGGTGCGCCGAAGCAGGGCACGCCCGTGGGCTGGTTCACCGTGAACCCGTTCAACAAGACCGACGCCGGCACGTTCCCCGAGGCGGCCCTCGAGAAGACCTCGGGGCCCAACGGCTTCTTCGAGTTCGCGCTCGACGCAGGCTCGCGCGGCTACCTCGCCATCGGTGAGGTGCGCACGTCGCAGGGCGTGGTGTGGTTCTCGGCGACGTCGACGCTCATCCCGAAGGGGCTGGGGCGCATCGACTGGCACCCCGGCCCGGGCGCCGAGGGCACCTGGACCGACGTGAAGTGACGACCGTCGGCGCTGCAGCCGTCGCTCGAGGCGCGCGTTGACCGACGTCACGCCGCGTCACGCTTTTTCAGCTTGGCGCGCGGCGTGGTTTCGGTGAGGAGCGCCGCTCGTGACCACCGCTCCCCAGAAGCCGGCGAAGGTGAAGCCCCGCTGGCGCGGCTCGTTCCACGCCATGGGCTTCTTCGCGTCGTTGTTCGGCATCGCCGAGCTGGCGATGTCGCCCACCGAGGGCTGGCGCTACGCCGCGGGCCTCGTCTACGCCACCTCGCTCACGCTGATGCTCGGCCTGTCCGGGCTCTACCACCGGCCGATGTGGAGCCACGCCGCGCGCAACCGGCTCCGCATGGCGGACCACGTGGGCGTCTTCTTCCTCATCGCCGGCACGTACACGCCCTTCGCCGCGCTCATCTCGCCTCACGCGCCGACCTTCGGCCTCATCGGCATGTGGCTCGGGGCGGTGGCCGGCATCATCTACGCGCTGGTGAACAGCCACGGGCACCGCGCCATCCGCGCGGGCATCTACGTGGTGCTGGGGCTCAGCTCGCTGCCGATGATCCTCGGGCTGCCCACGCTCATCGGCTGGCCGCGCACCTGGGTGCTGCTGGTGGCCTCGGCCGTCTACATCCTCGGGGCGGGCGTGTACGCGCGGCGCTGGCCGAACCCCAACCCGAACGTGTTCGGCTACCACGAGGTGTTCCACGCGATGGTGCTCGTCGCGGCGGGCATGCACTTCGGCGTGGTGTGGTCGGTGCAACAGCTCGCCTGACTTCGCCGGGCGATGCGACAACGGCTCGGGGGCTCGTGTCCTCCCGGTGAACCACTCACCACCGGAGCTCCCGATGCGCATCCAGCCGAAGTCGACTCCCGCCTCGCTGCCCACCGCCGCGCCGACGCCGCGCGCGCCCACGCCGGCCGCTGACGCCCCCGGCCGCGCCGCCGGGTGGTCGCAGGCCGGCACCGCGAACCTCGCGCGCGACCTGCGCGCGACGCTGACGCACCCGCAGGGCCGGCAGCTCTTCGCGGAGCTGCTCGAGAACCAGCTGGGAGACCCCGACCAGGGCACCGGCTACGTGTGGGACGCGCAGGCGAAGACCGGCGACCTCGCGTGGGCGCTGCACAGCAGCGAGATGGCCGACGACACGATGCTCGTGCGCGTCAACGGCAAGGAGCTGTCCATCCAGTCCGAGAGCTCCGGCTTCGAGGGCAGGGCGGTGCTCACCGGCACCAGCCGCGAGGCGCTCAACGCGGCCATCGCCCATGCGGTCAAGCAGCTCGACGACGTGGCGGCGAAGAGCCGCGGTCGTTGAGCGCGCGCGGCGGGCGACTACGCTGAAGGTCGTGCGCCCGCCCTGCGTCGCCCTTCTCCTGCTCCTGTCGGCCTGTCAGCACGTCGAACCTGCGCGGGAGCCCGACGCCGCTCGCCCGGCCCCGCCCGCCGAGGCGCCGCGCGCGGCTCCCGAGACCGTGCCCGAGGCGGTGCCTCCCGCGCCCAGCCCGAGCGCGCCGCGGGTGTCGCTCGTGGGGTCGCGCGGCCCGGCGTCGGTGACGGTGCGGCTCGCGCTCGACAAGGAATCGCAGGAGCACGGCCTCCAGGGCGTGCGTCACCTCGCGGCCGACGAGGGCATGCTCTTCGTCTTCGACGACGACCAGGACCGCAACTTCTGGATGAAGGGCACCCCCATCGCGCTGGACATCATCTTCATCAACGCGCGCCTGGAGGTGGTGGGCGTGGTGCGCAACGCGCGGGCGATGAGCGAGACGACGCGCTCCGTCGGGCGGCTCTCGCGCTCCGTGCTCGAGGTCAACGCGGGCTGGGCCGACGCGCACGGCGTCGACACCGGCGCGCGCGCGGCGTTCACCAACGTGCCGCTGCCGTAGCGCTTCAGCGCATCACGCCGAGGCGCAGCAGCCGCGGGTTGGTGGTCGAGGTGTCGAAGACCACGACCTCGTCGGGCCCGCTGGCCGACGCGGCGTTGCCCGGCAGCTCTTCGATCGAGACGAGGCGATCGTGCCCGCAGTCCCAGGCCTGCGTGGTGCTTCCCTGCCGGAGCGGCAGCACCTCGAAGCCGTCGGTCGCGAGGACCGGGAGCGAGTCGAGGGTGAGCGGGAGCCAGGTGGCCGTGGTGCGCGCGGCGTTGACCACCCACGACACGCCGAGCGCCTGCGCTTCGACGACGCCGCAGCGGGCACCGCCGCGCAGGCGGCTCACCGTCGCGGTCGCCGGGCCCTCGTCGAGCCTGGTCAGCGGGCCGTCGCCCACGAACGCGGTCAGCGCACCGGTGGTCGCGCGCCACGCCACGAGGTGTGCGGCGGCGTCGAGCACCAGGGAAGAC
Source organism: Myxococcota bacterium (assembly GCA_049322495.1). Lineage (GTDB taxonomy): Bacteria > Myxococcota > Myxococcia > Myxococcales > Myxococcaceae > Archangium_A. Next base: position 24,090 of record JBMORD010000344.1, read on the forward strand.
GCGTCGCTCGCGCGGTGCTCGGTGCTGACTCCAGCGCGCACGTCGAACACGCTCGGCGCCGCCGGGTCGGTGTTGAGCGCCACGAGGCGCGTCGGCGACAGGTAGTAGCCGAAGCCGAGGCCGGGCGCGCCCGCGACGCGGGGAATGGGCGTCGTCGTCGAGGCCGGGCCTTCGAAGAGCTCGAAGCGGTTCCAGTACGAGTAGCGCGAGCCGTCTTCGTTGAAGCGCAGCGTGCGCGCCCCGTCGTCGAGCCGGAGCGCGGCCCCGCTCGTGAGGTCGACGAGGTAGAGATCCGGCGTCTCGAAGACGACGAAGCGGCCCGCCCGGGTCACCTCGTTGACCGCGCGGCCGGCGAGCAGCGGCACCTCGTGGGTGACGGCCGAATCAGGCGCGACGACGGTGAGCTTGCACGAGGTGGCGCACCCCGTCTGCGCCCAGATGGCCGGGGTCAGGCCGACGCGATCGGCGTTGGTCAGCAGGATGACGTCATCGGTCGAGGTGATGAGGCGGAGGTTCGAGCCCACGTCGACCACGGTCCACCGGTCGTCGGTGTGCTTGCGCAGCGAGACGCCGAGCGTCTGGGGAAAGCGCTCGACCCGGCCGTCGGCCAGCGACACGCGGTAGAGGATGGGCTCGCGCGGCAGGAACAGCACGCGCTCGTCCGACGAGAACGTGAAGTCGCCCGCCGCGCCCCGCAGCGAGAGCGCGCCGCTGGCGACGTCGTACGAGAAGAGCGAGCCGCCGAGGTTGAAGGCGAGGTACTTGCCGGTCTTCGAGAAGCGCGGCTCGGCGACGCTCGCGGTGGCGATGACGCGCGCGGTGCGCGTGCGGCTGTTGACCAGCACCGTCTTCTGCACGCCGTTGTCGGTGAGCTCGAGGAGGTACAGGGGGCTCCGCGCCGCGACGACCGTCGGCGTGCCGAGGAAGCCGCCGAACTCGGCGAGCGGCGCGAAGAACGACAGCACCGCCGCCGGGAGCTCGACGGTCTCGCCGGCGCGCACGTCGACCACGGTCAGCACCTGCTGCGGGTGCTGGAGCGCGGTGGCGACGAGCGGCCAGCGCCCCGGTGGAACGACGAGCGTGAAGCGGCCGTCGGCGCCCGCGTTCGCGGTGGCGGAGGTGCCGGGCACGGCCACGGTGATGCTCGACGGGTCCTGCGCGCCGAAGAAGCCGACCGCGCCGTGGATGGTCGCCGTCGCTGGCGGCTCTTCGACGAGGGGCAGCGTGAGCTCGGCGTTCACGCCGCGGGTGACGATGGCGCTCGCCGACGCAGCGCGCAGCGTACCCTCCGCGCGGTGGGTCGCCACCAGCTCGACCGCGCCCGTGTCGAGGCCCTCGAAGTGGAAGCGCCCGAGCGAGTCGGTGGTGGCGCTCGCGCCGGTGCCGGCGAGGGTGACGGTCGCGCCGGCCTGCGGCGTTCCACCGAAGGTGACGGTGCCGGCGACGCCGCCGACGGTGGTGAGGCGGAGCTCGACCGCGTCGGTGCGTGGCGCGGTGACGCCGAGCGCGCTGCGCCCCTCGCGCGTGGCGGCCGCCTCGACGGCGACGACCCAGGCGCCCCTGGGGACGCGCTCGAACGCGAACGCGCCGTCGCGCGAGGTGCTCACCGCCCGCGTGGCGTCGCCGCTCAGCGTCACCACCAGCCCGGCTGCGTCGGAGCCATCGCTGAGCACCACCCGCCCGCTCAGCGTCGAGCCCTCCGGAGCGCAGCCTGCGAGGAGCCCCACCACTGCCCAGAACCACCACCGCGTCGTCGTCGACATGGCCGCGCACACTGTCACGAAGCCGCTGCGCTAACCTCGACCTTCATGCGAATCGCGCTGCTGGTGGGGGTGCTGGGCTGGGCGTGCTGGGCGCAGGCGAAGACGGTCGCCTTCTCCGTTCCGCCGGACTTCCGCGTGCCGCTGGTCGAGGCGCTGAAGGCCCGGGGGCTCGAGCCGCTCGACCTGGGCGGGCTCGACGACGCGCTCTTCGGGCCCGACGGTGTCGAGGCGCGTTTCAAGGCCGGCAAGCCACCGACGCTCGACGGCGCCTTCCCCGCGGAGGTGAAGGCCGACCTCGAAGCCGGGCTCGCGGGGTGCGCCTCGCGGGGCAAGCTCGCCGGGCCGGCGCGGCGCCTCTGCGCGGAGCACCTCGTCAGCGCCACCTGGGAGCGGCACCTGCGGCGGCTCGCGGTCGAGCGCGTCATCGAGATCCGCCCCGTCGAAGAGATGCCGCTGCTCGAGTGGGCGAGCTACCGGCCCGGCGACGACTTCATCCTCGGCTCGCTGCTCGAGAGCCCGGAGCCGTCGGTGGCCGTCACGACGCTCCTCGGTCCCGCGCTCGACGGCACCGGCTCGGTCTCTGGGGTGCGGCCGAGCCTCACCGAGCTGCCCGGCAAGGCGCCGCTGCCTCCGCCGCTCCTGTCTCAGGGCGAGGTGCAGGCGCTCGAGCCGCTCGACGTCGACCGCCACTGCGTCTACCCCGCGCAGCTGAAGGTGACGCCGCCCAACGGGCCGCTCGCGACCACGCTCACGCGCCTGTGGGCGGCCACCGTGGCGCGTCAGACCAACCCGTACGCGAAGCCGCCCGAGTGTCGGCTCTCGCTGACGCCGCTGCGCCTCGTCGTGCAGTGCGGCGCCTACAACCAGCTGCTCGAGCTCCCGGTCGGCGTGCGCTTCGCGAGCCCGGTGCTGCAGGCGATGGTCGCGCGCCGCGCGGTGCACGGCCTCCTCGAGCAGAGCTGCTTCAAGGACTGAGCAGCTCGAAGCGCCAGTGGCTCTTCGTGCCGTTGCACTCCTCGTCACCGCTGAGCACGGCCTCGTCGGTGTACTGGGCGAAGGGCGGCGCGTTGCATACGCCGACGGCGAAGCCGAGCACGAGGGTGGTGGTGACGGCCTTGCGCGGCGTGCCGCAGCTGAGCGTCACGTTGGCCGCGCTGGCGTTGAGGGTGAACTGGTGCTGCTTCGGCAGCGCGAGGTTCTTCTCGGTGTAGATCTGCAGCTTCGACGACGGGTCGGGCTGGAGCACGACGTCGATGGGGTCGCAGTCGGAGAAGGTGTAGTGCGCGTCGACCTGGCCGGTGGGCGTGTAGCCCGCGGTGTCGGGCTTCGACTCGACACGCTTCCAGAAGAGGTCTGCCGAGCCGGTGAGCACGCGGTCGCCCTGCTGCTGAGTGAACTCGTAGCGGCCGCCGTAGTCCTTCGCGCCGACGATGTCGACGTGCATCACCAGCGGCGCGGTGAGCTTCCCCTGCGAGTTGGTCACCGTGGCCGACAGCGTGACGCGGCTGGGGTTGGGCACCTCGTTGGGCGCGGTGTAGTCGACCTTCTCGGGCCCGAGCACCGTGCCCACCGTGGCGTTGCCGCCCGCGATGCCGTTGACCGTCCAGTCGCCGAGCACGCGCGCCGCGAAGGTGGTCCAGGTCGGCGTGCAGACGTAGCGCCACTTCGTGCCGACGTCGGCGCGGCAGGTCTGCACCTCGAAGCGCTTGGTGGCGCCGGTCTTCACCTTCGCCAGGGTGGGCAGCACGACGATGTCGAGCGAGGGGCTCCAGCGGCTGAAGTGGGTGGTGGTGACGGTGCGGGTCTTCGCCGCCGGGTCGAGGGTCGAGTCGAGCGTGAGCCAGGTGCCGTCGGCCTGCTGGAGCGACCAGCTCAGGAACTCCGGCGCCGAGCCCTCGACGTCGGCGTCGCCGTAGTGGAGCGTCAGCTCGACGGGCGCGCCGAAGGTCTGCCCCTCGGGCTCGAGGAGGTACGCGGTGCCCACGCCGCCGGGCGAGGTGTTGGTGATGGGCTGGATGCGGACCGTGGTGTCACTCGTCACCGCGCCCGCCGGGAAGCGCACCTCGAGGCGGCCGTCGGGCGTGCGGAGCGTGCCGCCCGCCGCGCCGATGACGCCGCTGGTGGGCGTGCCCACAGGAGTTCCGAGCTCGGTGACCGCCGCAGGGAGGACGACCTCCTCAGGGCGACCGCAGCTCACCGCGAGCACCAGGACCACCGCCGTCACCAATCGAGTGTGCATGCGGCGGAACTGACCAGCGCCTCGCGCGACTTTCAAGCCGGTGCCCCGGAAGCTGGACAGGCTCCACACGGCTGGGGAGAGTCGCGCGCATGAACCGCTTCCTTCTCGTCTCGTCTCTCGTCGTCGTGGCGTTCGCGGCCTTCGCGAAGGATCTGCCGTCGGCGCGCGTCGACTGCGGCGTGCCCGGCCCGAACGGCGTCGACTGCGACGTGAAGCGCACCGCGGGCAAGGCCGCGCTCAAGGCGTGCTGGAACCTGGAGATCACCTGCGTCAACGGCGGGAAGATGGTCGCCTCGGCGTGCCACGAGCTCGCCGCGGGCGCGAAGGCCGGCGTGGCGAACATGCCCGTCGCCTCGTTCTCGAACCAGGACCAGTGCGACGCGCCGAAGTCGGGCGCGGTGAAGAACCTCGTCGTCACCGTGCGCTGAGCGCGGACCCTCGTCTCCCGTTCCGGTCTCCCTGCGCGCTCCACCGTGACTCTCGCGCGGTGAGAACTGCCTCGGGGCTGCGCGCGGGGCCCGGCTGGCCGTGCGCCTGCACCGGGAGCCCCGCGGGAGGACGCACGATGATCTACGCCACGGAGTACCGCGGCCTGAAGGGTGGCCGCGTCGCCTTCACCTGGGAGCCCGGCACCGGCAGCACCTGGTGCGCGCTCGACGACACCGAAGAGGGGCTGCACCGGAAGCTCGCGCGCCGGCTGCGGGGCCGAGGTGACGTGGAGTGCAGCTCGAACGTGCGGCCGTACTGCACGAAGCGCGGCTGGGAGGTGACGCCCGCGCCCGAGGAGGTCCGCCGCCTCGCCGCCGGCTTCTTCGTCGCCGAGGAGCTGCGGCTGCCAGTGTCGCTCTCGGTCTCGGCCGAGGCCGCGGCGCTCGTCACCGCGTGCGAACGCTTCCTCGTCGCGCGACCGTGGAGACGCCTGGCGAGGCGCGCGCCGCTGGAGCTCGCCGTCGACGGGGCGCCGACCGCGCTCGCGAGCGTGCTCGCCGATGGAGGTCGCGGGCCCGGGCTGCTGTTGGTCTTCCCGCCGCGAGTGGCGCACGGCGCGCAGCTCGTCGACCACCTCATCTTCCTGCTCGACCGTCGGCGCAGCGCGCTCAGCGCGCGCCTCGCGACGCTCCACGCGCCGGCCATGCACCCGTGGTTTCAGCTCACGCGAGGCGGTCGGCTCTTCCAGCCGCTCCTCGCGGGCGACGTGCGGCTGCTCACCGGCGCGCTGGAGGCCATCGTCTCGTTCGACACTCGTGGCCGGGGGCGCGGGGGTGGTGGCGTCTCGGTGCGCGCAGTGAGTGGGCCTCACCGCCCCCGTGTCGCGGGGCGCGGCACGGCCTCGGTCCACTTGCCGTAGAAGGTGCTGAAGAGCACGCCGTCGTCACTCAGGAAGCGGACGCCCTCCAAGTGCACGCTCAGGTCGAGCGCGCGCGGAAGCAGCGTGAGGCGCGTCGGCGTCGGCACATAGTCCTCGTGTGGGCCGTCGGCGCACTGGCCGGCGGCGTCGCGCACGGTGACGGTCTGCTCGACGTCGCGCGGTGTCGTGCTGCCACCCATGCGGAGGCACGGGTTGTCTCCGGTGCTCTCGGGGCACGCGGGGACGTGCACCTTCTTCGTCACGCGCTCACACCGCGGGATCTCCTTCGCGCGCCGCTCGTAGTCGGGGCCGAACCACGCGCCGAAGCACCAGGCGCTGCCGTCGTCGCGCGCGAGGCCGCAGGTGACGCCGTCGACGTGCGCGAGCTTCGAGAGCGGCGGCAGGCCCCGCACCACGTGCAGGGGCTCGCTCGAGCTGCGCCTGCCCACGCCCTGCTCTCCGAAGGAGTTGCCGCCGAAGCACTGCAGCTCGCCGTTCAGCATGAGGATGCAGCCCGTCACCGCGGGGCCGTTGGGCACGAGGCTCGCGTCGCGCACGCCCTCGAGGAAGACGTGCGGCTGCTCGTCCCAGTACTGGCCGGTGCGTTGATCTCCGAGGCAGATCAACTGATCCGCCTGGCTGATCGCGCACGTGGTGAAGGGGATCAGCTTCCGCAGCGGCGGGAACGCGGCGTAGCGGTCCGGCTTCGCGCCGACCATGCCGCCGGTGCAGGTGACGCCGCCGTCTGCGCGCACCGTGCAGAGCTGCAGCGCCGAGTTGATGCCGATGGACACCGCCCCCGGCACGCGCACCCGCTCTCCGTTCACGTGGCCCTGCTCGTCGACGCAGAAGGCCTCGTCGTCGGTGGTGAGCACGCAGGCGCGTGACGAGCCGGCGACGGCGAGGTCCTTCACGCGGAAGGGCGAGCGCCAGGAGATCTCCAGCACCCCGTCGCTCCACGAGCGCAGCACGCCCACGGTGTCGTCGGCGAAGCGCACCATCGTCGGCGCGAAGCGCGCGTCTTCGAACGCCACGACGCGATCCGGCCCCGGCGGGAGCGGGCGCGCGGCCGGACCCTGACGAGCCGTGGCGCAGGCGCCCAGCAGCGAGGAGAGCACGCCGAGGAAGACGCGGTTGCGGATCATGGCGCCGCAGCTTGCCAGCATCCGTTTCCACAAACCCGACACCCCCCGGTCCGTTTCGTGGAAACCGTTTCCGGCCCCGACCCTACAGTCGTGCCCGATGAGCGCTCTCTTCGTGCTGGTCGCCGTCGCCGCCGCGCCCGAGTGGAAGCAGGTCAAGTCGTCGGACGGCATCGTGGTCGAGGCGCGCGCCGTCGAGGGCTCGCGCTTCGCGGAGCTCAGGGCGACGGCGACGGTGGCGTTCCCCCCAGACGCGCTCTGCGCGGGCGCCTTCGGCACCGGCAAGGCCGACCCGAAGGAGCCGTCGCTCAAGTCGCGCACCGTGCTCTCCGAGAGCGAGCACGAGCGCGTGGCCTATGACTTCATCGCCGCGCCGGTGGTGAGCGATCGCGACTACGCGGTGCGCACCGCGCGCGTGCTTGAGGAAGGTGGGCGGTGCCGCGTGACGGTCGACATCGCCAACGAGTTCGCGCCGCCGCCGAAGGCGGGCGTGGTGCGGGTCGAGAAGCTCCGCTGCACGTGGGACTTCGAGCCGCAGTCCGACGGGAAGACGAAGCTCACCTACGTGGTGTGGACCGACCCGAACACGCCGCTGCCTGCCTTCCTCGTCGAGCCGTCGCGGCAGGCGATGATGATCACCTGGGTGAAGCTGATCCTCGAGCGGGCCGGGCACTGGCGCGCTGGTCCCGATGGCGGCACGACGCCGTGAGCCCCGCAGTGTCACCCACGGGAGACAGGGGCACTTTTCCCGCTTGAGTCGAATGGGATGATCGTTCGACAAGCGGGCCCATGACGCGCTCGCTCCCCATCGCCCTCGTGCTGCTCGCTGCCTGCGGTGTGGATCAGCCGGCCGCGCCGCCAGCCGTCGCCGCGCAGCCCGCGCCGCTCGACGCGGCCTTCGAGGCGGCGGCGCGCGAGTACCAGGTGCCGGTGGGCGTGCTGAAGGCCATCGGCTGGGTCGAGACCCGGCTGTCGACGCGCGCCGACCTCGAGTCGGCCAGCGGCGGCGTGGGCGTGATGCAGCTCGCGCGGCGCGGCGACGTCGACACCCTCGCCGAGGCGGCGAAGCGCACCGGCGTCACCGAGGGGCGGCTCCGCGTCGACCCGGCGGCCAACATCCGCGGTGCGGCGGCGGTGCTGCGCGCCCGCTTCGATCGCGGCCTCGCCTCGGAGCCCGGCCTCGACGCGCGCGAGCCCGGCGACTGGTTCACCGCGGTCAGCCACTACCCGGGGTTCGACTCCGCGACCGCCGCGGCGGAGTACGCCAGCGACGTCTTCCTCGCGCTCGAGACCGGCTTCACCTCGCAGGCCCCGCTCGCGAGCTCGTGGCGGCTGCATGCTCCGGCCATCGCCGCGCGCCGCGACGCGCTCAAGGAATACCCCGGCGCCGCCGCGTGGGTCGCCTCGCCCAACTACTCGTCGGGTCGCAGCTCGTACGAGTTCGTGCTCATCCACACCATGCAGGGCAGCTACGCGGGCACGAAGTCGTGGTTCCAGAACCCGAGCTCGAACGTGTCGTCGCACTACATCGTGCGCTCGAGCGACGGCGAGATCACCCAGATGGTCGAGCACGGCGACACCGCGTGGCACGCGCAGTGTTACAACGGCCGGTCGATCGGCATCGAGCACGAGGGGTACATCAGCGATCCTTCGCGCTGGTACACCGACGCGATGTACGCCGAGTCGGCGAAGCTGACCCGGTGGATCTGCGATCGCCACGGCATCCCCAAGACGCGCGCGCACATCATCGGGCACGTCGAGGTGCCGTCGAGCTGCAACACCGGCGGGCACACCGACCCGGGCAGCGGCTGGAACTGGACGAAGTACATGTCGCTCGTGACCGGCTCCGCGCCGACGACGGGCACCGGCGTGCTGATCGGCGCCATCTACACCGGCGGCAACACCGCGAACCGCGTGTCCGGCGCGACCGTCACGGTCGGCAGCCAGACGGTCACCACCGGCAGTGATGGCCTGTACCAGTTCACGCTCTCGCCCGGCAGCTACACCGCGACGGTGACGAAGGCCGGCTTCGGCTCGGCGTCGGTGACGCGCACGGTGACCGCCGGCGCGCAGACCTGGGGCTCGATGGAGATCAACGCGTCGACGGCCACCGGCACGCTGCGCGGGAAGATCTTCGCGTACAACGCCGCCGACCCGGCGGACATGTCGGTCGCCATCGCGGGCGCGACGGTCACGTCGAACGGTCAGTCGCAGACCACCGGCAGCGACGGCGCGTACCTCTTCACCTTCCCGCCGGGCACGTACACCGTGCAGGTCGCGAAGAGCGGCTACGCCAGCAACAACGTCACGCGCACCGTGACCGCGGGCACCACCATCTGGGGCTCGGTCGGCCTGAGCGGCTCGTCGGGCGCCGACACCCAGGCGCCGCAGGTCGCCATCAGCTTCCCCACCAACGACGCGTCGCTCGACCTCGGGCGCATCGACCTGCGCGGCACCGCGTCGGACAACGCGGACGCCCTCTCGAGCGTGAAGGTCGCGCTCAACGGCGGCGCGGCGAGCGACGTCGCGGTGAGCAACGGCGCCTTCGTGGTCGAGGTGCAGCTCGTGCCGGGCCGCAACACCCTCGAGGTGAGCGCCACCGACGGCGCCGGCAACACGGGGCGCGCGACCGCGGCGGTCACCTTCAACGCGGGCGTCGCGGGCTTCGTGCATCGCGCGGGCGACGAGAGCGCGCGCGTCGAGGGCGCGAGCGTCGAGCTGCGCGAGCCCGCGAGCGGCACGGTGGTCTCCACCGTCACCTCCGACGCGAGCGGGGCGTACTTCGCGCCGGTGATGACCGTGCCCGCCGACTACCTCGTGGTGGTGAAGAAGGTGGGCTTCCTCACGGCGAGCGAGACGGTGACCGTGCCGGCCGACGCGCGCCTCTCGCTCAACGTCGGCCTCACCGAGGGCCAGGACATGGCGGCCGAGGCCTCGGTGTCCTTCGTCGAGCCGGCCGACGGCGCGACCATCAACACCGACTCCGTCACCGTGTACGGCGTGGTGAAGGGCTTCGACGTCGCGAGCGTCACCATCAACGGCGTCACCGCGGAGCTGCTCGGTGCGGGGGGCTTCTCCGCCTCGGTGCCCCTCGTCGAGGGCGACAACGAGCTCACCGCGGTGGCCACCGGCGTCACCGGTCAGACCGTCAGCGGCGCGCTCCACCTCACGCGCAAGCTGGTGATGGGCAACCACTTCGCCGGTGACGCGAAGGGCGGCTGCGGTGGCTGCTCCACGGGCGGCGGGCTCGAGGCGCTCCTCGCGCTCGCGCTGACGTGGACGCTGCGGCGCCGCCGCTGAGAACTTCGAGGTTCCCAGAAAATCGACGACGGCCAGTCCCTTCGATGCGGGCCCACCTGGGGGTCCACCATCTCGAGGGGAAGTCATGCGTTTCGTGTCGTGGTTCGTCGTGTCGTTCGCGCTCGCCGCCTGCAGCCCGGCAGTGCCCTGCCGGCAGGACGCCGAGTGCAAGTACGGCGATGTCTGTCAGAGCGGCTTCTGCGAGCCGGAGCAGGACCGCGACGGCGGGGCTGATGGCGGCCGTGACGGGGGCACGGACGGCGGCACCGACGCCGGCACGGACGCGGGGATCCGCTGCACGCCGGGCGTCGAGTGTCGGGCGAAGGCGGGCGACTGTGACGTCGCGGAGCTCTGTGGCGACGATGGTCTCTGCCCCGAGGACGGCTGGGTGAGCTCCGGCGTGATGTGCCGACCGGCCGCGGGGCCCTGCGACCTCGAGGAGCGGTGCTCGGGCCTGAGCCCTCAGTGCGCGCTCGACGCGTTCCTCGACGCGCGCGAGGTGTGCCGGCCCGCGGTGAACGGCTGCGACGTCGAGGAGCGCTGCTCGGGGACGGGCGCGGAGTGCCCCGCCGATGGCTTCGCCGCCGCCACCGTGGAGTGCGCGGGCCAGGTGTGCGCGGCGGGCTCCGTCACTCCCGCGCGCCACTGTGCGGGCGACGCGGCGGTGTGCCAGGCGACGACGTCCATCCCCTGCAACGGCTACCAGTGCGGCGGCGCGGCCTGCCGCACCTCGTGCGCGAGCAACGCCGACTGCCTGTCGACGCACTGGTGCCAGCCCGGCAACCAGTGCGCGCCGCGGCGGCCCGATGGCGCGGCGTGCAGCGGCGCCGGCTCGACCGACGAGTGCATGAGCGGCACGTGCGCCGCGGCCTGGGTCGACGCCGATGGTGATGGCATCGGCGCCGGAGCGGCGGTGCTGCTGTGCGGTGCGCTCCCGCCCGAGGGCTACAGCGCGCGCGGCGGTGACTGCTGTGACAGCGACCCGTGGGCGAAGCCCGGCGCCACGCAGTTCAAGTCGACGCCGCGCGCCGGCTGTGGCGGCTACGACTACGACTGCAACGGCGTCGAGGAGCGCCACGACACGCGCACCGACGCCTGCCAGACGACCGGCGCCTGCTCCACGGAGGATCGCGAGTGCGACGGCACCACCGGGTGGGCAGGCAGCACGGCGCCCGGGTGCGGCGAGTCCGCCAGCTACGTCACGCTCTGCCGCGCGGTGTCGGCCTGCTCGACCTTCACCTGCGCGAGCTGCAGCGCCTGCCAGCCCTCGAGCGTCATCTTCACGCAGTCGTGTCGCTGAGGGCCGCCGCCTCCGGCTGGAAGGTGGCGTTCGCGAGACCGCACGAGCTCCACAGCGCGTTCCACGCCGCGTCGTCGCCGTCGAAGAGCCACGCGTGGAGCGCGGTCACCGGCTCGAAGCGCTCATCGCCGCGCGTGACCACGAAGGGCCTGCCGGGCTCGGCCTCGAGCGTGAACCCGGCGTCGAGGAGCAGGGCGATGACGGGCGCGCGCCACACGCCCGCCGCGAAGAGGAGCAGCCGCTCGTCTGACAGCTCGCGCAGCCGCGGCCCGAAGTGCGGCTCGAGCTGCTGGAGGAGCGCGTGCCGCTCACGCGGCAACGACGCAGGGGTGCGGCCGGCGAGCGTCGGGGCCAGCTCCGCGGCGCGCGCGCGGAACACGCGGTGGAGGAGCGGCCCGGCGTCTTCCCAGCGCACGCGCTTGAGGTCTCGCCCCTTCACCCACGGCTGCGCGAGCAGCAGCTCGAGCTCCGAGTGGTGGGTGAGCAGCTCGAACGCCATCCCCTCGCGCGCCGGTGTGCCGCGGTGGGTGGTGCGCAGCGAGCGCGCGTGCGCCACGCGCTCCTTGAGCGGCGGGTGAGAGTCGAGCGCGTGCGTGGGCTCGAGGTCGATGGCCGCCGCGACGCGCTCGAGCTGCTTCGTCACCTCCGCCGCCGAGAGGAAGCGCGCCAGGCCCGGGCCGATGGGAGGCAGGTAGCCCTCGGACAGCAGCGGCGCCACCTCCGACTCGAGGAAGCCCTCGAAGCCCACCGCCGCCGCGCGCGAGCGCTGCAGCCCGCTCACCACCACCTCCGGGCCCTCGAGCTGCACCGCGAGCGCATCGGCGGCGAGCTCCTGCGCGCGGCTGAGCGCGAGCGTGAAGCGCAGGTAGAAGTGGCCGAAGGCGACGAACGGCGCGCGCAGGGCGTGGAAGAAGAGGGCGAGCGCCTGGAGGTCTCCCGCCCACGAGAGCGCCGCCGCGTCGGTGAGGTTCTCCACCACCCGCGAGACCGAGGCGCGCACCCGGTGCACCCACGGGCCGAGCGTGGTGTGCCCCTTCGAGAAGTGGCCGAACTCGTGCGCCAGCACTCCGCGCAGCTCGGCGATGGTGAGGCAGTGGAGCAGCGGCAGCCCGAGCCCCATCACGCGCGTCGTGCCCAGCCCGAGCACGCCGCCCACGTCGGCGACGAAGGCGTTGACGCGCGGCTCGAGGTACACGTGCTGCGGGGCGCGCTCACCGGTGCGCGCGGCGACGCGGTCGAGCTCCTTGAAGAGCGCGGGGTGGAGCTCCCGCTTGAGCTCCGGCCCGGGCGCCACGAAGCGCACGCGGCGCGGCAGGAGCGCCCACCCGACGACGCCGGCCGCCAGCATCAGCGCGACGACGAAGAGCATGCCGATGAACATCGAGCTCCCGCGCCAGTGCCCCACCTCGCCCGCGAGGTTGACGCCGAGCCACACCAGGCCCGCGACGAGCAGGAACGACGCCGCGAAGAAGGCGACGCCCAGCGCGAGCGCGGCGAGCGCCCGGAGTGACTGTGAGGCCATGGCCTCCGACTCTACCCGCCGCGCTACGCTGGGCGGGTGCGCCGCGCGTGCTTCGTCTTCGTCGTGCTCGCCGCCGCGTGCGGCCCCGACGCGCCGGGCCCCGACTGGACGGAGCCGGTGCAGCCCACGCCCGCGCCACCGGGCGCCCCGCCGCCGCTCCACGTCGAGGGGGCGACGCTGCGCGACGAGGCCGGCCGTGAGGTGAGGCTGCGCGGGGTCAACGTCTGCGCCCTCGAGTTCGACGCCGCCGGGACCCACTGGCAGCTCCAGCCCGATGGCGGCAGTCCGGTCCTCGACGCGCTCGCCGACCGCACGCGCTGGGCGGCCAACGTGGTGCGCATGCCGGTGAACCAGGAGTGGTTCCTCACCGACGAGGCCTACGTCGCGCGCGTGGAGGCGCTCGTCGACGCCGCAGCCGTGCGCGGGCTGTACGTGCTCCTCGACGTGCAGTGGGAGCGCGCCCAGCGCACCGAGCCGTACCACCTCAACATCCTCCGCGTGCCGACCTTCGGCGCGGGCAACACCACCGAGGCCTTCTGGCACCGCGCCTCGTCGCGCTTCGCCAACCGCCCGCACGTGCTCTACGACCTCGTCAACGAGCCGCACGACACGCCCGCCGAGGAGGTGTCTGCGGCGATGCAGCGGCTCGTCGACCGCCTCCGCACGCGCAGCGCCGCGCCGGTGCTCGTCATCGGAGGGCCCGACTGGGCGCACTCGGTGGCGTGGTACCGCGAGCACCCGCTGCGCGGCGGGAACCTCGTGTACTCCGCGCACCAGTACCTGCCGTACGACGGGGTGGATCAGTTCGCCGAGAACTTCGAGCGCACGGCGGAGGCGGCGCCGGTGCTGCTCGGCGAGTTCTCCGCGGAGCGCGCGGAGGTGGACGGGCGCGCGTGGCAGGCGGTGCTCGTCGAGCGCGCCGAGGCGGCGGGCGTCGATGGCTGGCTCCCGTGGGCCATCGGCTGCGGCTTCACCGTCGACGATGACCGGAGCGGCCCGCCGCACCTCCAGGCGCTCGCCGCGACGATGCGGGCGCTGCGCTGATCAGCCCTCGCCGATGAGTGCCGCGCGCGCGATGAGCGCCGCCAGGGTCCATGCGCCCGGCGCGAGCAGCCACAGCCTGAGCGACGCGCGCGGCTCGAGGCAGCTCTGCGCGCCGGAGTGGTAGACCGTCACGTGCGCGCCCGCCGGGTAGCGCTCGGCGAGCGCTCGGCAGACCGCGAGGTTCCCCTCGAGCCCGTCGCCGAAGAAGACGCGCCCGCCGGTGCGCGTGCGACCACCCTCGTCCCAGCGGTACGAGAGGTGGAGGCGTCCCGAGGGCCCGTTGCGCGAGCGGCGCTCCTCGACGTGGACCGCGGTCACGATTCCGTCGGACTGCGGCCAGCCTTTTGCCGCGAGCGCGCGGCCGAGCTGCAGGGTGGCCCACGCACCCGCCCCGCCGCAGAGCAACACTCCGATGCTCCCGGGGATGAGGGCGTCGAGCGGCGGCATCAGGAGCGTTGGTGCGCGCGGTTGCGCCGGCGGCGCGCGACCTCGAGGTTCACCTTGAGCGCGGCGTGCTCGGGCTGCAGCGCGAGCGCCGCTTCCCAGGCCTTCACCGCCTCGTCGTAGCGGCGCGCGGCGAAGTGCTCGAAGCCGGTGTCGTAGAGCCTCGTGAAGCGGTCGGCGCTGAGCTCGCTCGACGCGGGCGAGATGAAGGCGGTGAGCTGCTGGCGAACGGCGGCCTCGGTGTCGGCGTGCGCGCTCGCGATGCGCGCCGTCTCGGCCTCGGGCGTGAGCCCGGCTACGAGCGGGAAGGTGCGGTGCTGCAGCGCCTTGCCGTTGAGCGTCACGCGCGACTCGATGCGCCCCTCGCGAACGGTGGTCTCGATGTCCACCAGGCCGCCGCGCAGGGCGAGCGACGAGAGCCGCCCGCGCGCCGTGACCTGGCCCGCCTTCGGCAGCTCGCTGAAGTCGATGGCCGCGGGGCGAATGGTGAAGGTCCCCTCGGTCGCGGCGAGGAGGCGATCGAGCAGCTCGTCGTCGAGCGCATCGACCACGCCCTTGTGGAACGAGACGCTCGTCGAGAACGTCGGCGCCTTGACGTCGACGTGGCCGGTGAAGCCCTGCCGCTCGCAGAACTGCATGAGGCGCACGAAGTCGAAGGTCGACAGCTCACCGGTGAAGGCCGTCTGCTCGCGACGGTGCCGCGCGAGGTAGCGGCGCACGCGCGCGACGAGCACCGCGGGAGACACCGGCTTGACCAGGTAGTCGTCGACGCCGCTCTCGAGGCTCTCGACCTGGAACTCCGGGTCTTCGCGCGCCGTGAGGTAGACGAAGGGCGTGCGGCGGTCCGGGTAGCGCGACAGGTACTGCTTGCGGAACTCGAAGCCGTCGGCGCCGGGCATCATCACGTCGCAGAGGATGAGGTCAGGCTCCGTCGCGTGGACGATCGCGAGGGCCGCGTCGGCGCCGTCCACCGCCTTCGTCTCGTAACCGGAGTGGGACAGCACCTGGCTGGTGACGGTGCGGAGGATGGGGTCGTCGTCGACGATGAGGATCACTTCAGGCCCCCGAGAGCAGCTCCAATCATGCCACCGGCCGGGCCGGTGCGCAGCGTCAGAGACGTGGCGTTCCCGGGACCCGAGTGCTCCAGCCCCGCGGAATGTCGTATGAGCGTGCGCATGGCCCGCATCCCGACCACGCCCACCGTTCGCACGTTCACCGAGACCTGGACTGCCGACTTCAAGGAGGCGGTGAAGAAGGCCGCCGGCAAGGACGGCCGCCTGACCCTCTCGGAGGCGAAGAAGCTCGCCGCGCGCCCCGACGCCGATCGCGTCTTCGCCGACAACGCCCTCAACTACCTCAAGGCGACCGGCAAGCAGTCGGTGAGCGTCGACGTGTTGACGAAGGAGATGCAGGCCTACGCCCAGCGCGCGGCGCAGCAGGCCGCCGGCCCCGACGGCAAGGTCTCGCTCGCCGATGGCGCGAAGCTCCCGAGCGACCTCGTGGAGGACTTCTTCATGCTGCGCGGCAAGCCGGTGCCGGGGTCGACGCCGGTGACGCCCGGGTCGGCGCTCCCCGCGGTGAAGGCGAAGCTCGAGGCCGCAGTGAAGGACCTGTTCTTCGTCAGCGAGACCGACGCGAAGTTCAAGTTCCTCGGTGGCGCGCAGCTCAACGGCGCGCCCATCACGCCCGACCTGGTGCGCGCGCAGCTCGGCGCCCAGCACGACGCGGTCTTCGGTGACGTGATGTGGGTCGACCCCGCGAACCTCCCGCTCGCCACGCGCACGCAGGTCGAGGAGCGCGACTTCAACGACTTCTTCGACGCGCGCATCGCCAACGCCGACCCGAACGACCCCGCCTCGCAGGAGTACGCGCAGCGCCTCGCCACGCTCAAGGCCACGCTCACCTCCGAGCTCACCGACCTGAAGGTCATCCGCTTCGGGGAGATCAACATCTCGACCTTCATCGTCGGTCGCACGAAGACCGGCGAGCTCGCCGCGCTGCTCACCGGCCAGGTCGAGACCTGAGTCTCCCCGCCCGGCCGGGGCCTCCGCGGGAAACGTGAGTGCAAACGACGGGTTGGCGCGGGCGCGCGCGTTGCTCTGCCGCGCCCCATGTTCCCTCCCGTTCGCAGACACCTCGCCGCGCTCCTTGTGATGCTGCTGCTCGGTGCGTGCGCCGAGAAGTCGAAGCCCGAGGTGCCGGTGCCGCTGTGGGACGGAGGACGTTGAGATGCGGGCCGCGCTGGGGCGGCTGCTGAACATGCCGCCTGAGGTGGTGGCGCGGCTGCGGCGGCTCGACACGCGGCTGCACTGCGGCGAGTACGTCGACGACGCGCGGAAGGTCGGCTTCATCGTCGCGCGTGAGGGTCGGCGCTTCGTGCTCGACGCGGTGGGCAGCCCTCCGCGACCGACCCAGGCCTGCAAGACGTACGAGGACTTCGTGAAGGAGCAGGCGCGCTGATCAGGGGAGGCACGGCGTTGCGCACGTCCCGCGCACGCCGTTGCCGGTCGCTCCGCCGTCTGCCGCGAGGCAGCGCCCCGAGGCGCACTGCGCGTTGCCCCCGCAGTCGTCACCCGGCAGCAGCGGCGCGAAGCAGGTGCCGACGCCCGCGTCGCGCAGGCAGTAGCCACCGAGGCCCTCGCTGGGGCCCGACGCGCAGGTGACACCCGAGGCCGTGCAGTCGGAGCCCGGCGTCGCGAGCGGCGTGCACGCGAAGAAGCCCATGCCGGCGTCGACCAGCGGGCAGGTGAGCGTGTCCTTGCACTGCTGCGCCGCGAAGCACCGCATGCCCGCAGAGCCGAGCGGCTGGCAGGCGTTGTTGGTGCAGCGAAGGCCCGGCTGGCACTCGGCGGAGGCGCCGCAGGCAGCGCCGCTCGCTCCCTGAGCGACGCACGAGGGGTAGCCGCCGTCGTTCGGCAGGTTGGGGCAGAACGTGCCCATCGCGCAGTCGAGCGTCGTCGAGCGGCACTGCTGGCCGAGCTGCTGCTGGTTCTCGCGCGGCTTGCACGCGCCGTCGAAGCACGCCCCGCCAGCGGCGCAGCCGTCGCCGAGGTCGGCGGTGCGCTGAATGCGGCACGGCGCGCCGAGCGCCAGTCGTGGTGTGCACAGCCCCGCGGCCGCCGCGGTGAGCCCGTCGCAGAACGAGCCCGCGAGACAATCGCTGCTCGCGCCGCACGGCAGGCCGTCCGCCACGGTGCCGCAGGTGCGGACGCCAGCGTCGGTGCGGTTGCGCTGGTTGCAGTAGCCCGACGCGCAGAGGCTCGCCTGCGCACACGGCTCGCCGTCCGCGAGCTTCGCGAGGCACACGCGGACGCCAGCGTCCGTCACCGAGGTGCTGCAGCCGCGCGTCGTCGCCGGGTCGCACTGCGCCGCGCCGGTGCACGGCTGATCCGTCAGCGCGTACGCCGCGCACTCCGTGCCACCGTCCGTCGAGGCGCGGCACCAGGAGTCGAAGCACACGCCGCCGAGCGTGCACGCCTGCCCCACGGTCGGCAGCGCCGCGCACGCGCGACAGGCCGTGCCGGCGGTCATCGGGCAGGTGAAGCCCGCCGCGCAGTCCGCAGCCGAGGTGCAGGGCGTGCCCGCGACGCCGGCTCCGACGACCAGTGCGTCGCATGAGGCAGGCCCATTGCCGAAGTCGAAGTTGAACGCTCCGCCGGTGAAGCCGCGCCCCGCCGCGCAGGAGTTGTTGAGGGTGTCGTTGACGCACGCCGCGCCGACCGCCGTGTCGTAGCGGTAGACGCCCGCGGTGGCCGCGCGGTGCCATGCGTCGCAGATCGCTCGCACGCGCGCGAGGCAGGTCATGTTCTGGGCCGGGTCGAGGAAGAGGCAACGCGCTTCGCGATCGCACGAGGCCCGGGCCCACGCGTCGCAGAACTGCCCCTCGTCGATGAGCGAGCCGGCGTCGAGGCGGCCGCCGCCACCGCCTGTCGCGCTGCCTCCGCCCGTCGCGCTGCCGCCACCGGTCGTGCTTCCGCCGCCGGTCGCGCTTCCGCCTCCCGTCG
>JBMORD010000345.1:0-41360 GCA_049322495.1 Myxococcota bacterium
CGCTCCTCGCCCTCGCCTGGCTGCTTCTGTGGATGGCGTCACCCGCGCCGACGATCTTCCTCGCCGCCGCCCTCGGCTACATCGGCATCGTCAGCGCCACGAGCCACAAGGAGAACCGCTTCCTCTACCCGGCCCTCGTGCTCCTCACCGTCGCCGCGGCGCCGCTCTTCGTCTCCTGGGCTGCGGAGTCGTGGAAGGGCTCCCGCCGCCCCCTGGCCCTCGCCACCGCCGTCGCGGGCCTCTCGTTCTTCCTCTTCCCGTCGCCGTTCGACGTGCAGCGCAAGGAGCAGTTCCAGCTCGTCGCCCGCAACGCCGCGTCGACCACCGGGCTGGTGATCATGAACGAGGGCATGTGGGGCTCGCCCGGCTTCTTCTACCTGGGCCGCAACATCCCCTGGTGCCCGTGCGACTTCCCGCACGACGGCTGCTTCCAGATGGCCGCCCGCGACGCGCGCTTCAACCGCGGACTCTACTGGAGCAGCGAGGATCCCCAGCGCGACGCGCAGTCAGAAGCGGCCTTCGTCGCCGCCGGCTTCCGCGTCGCGAAGCGATCGGGGCTGGCGGTCTGGTTCGAGCGCTGAAAAAGCAAAGTCCCCGTCGCGGCGTTTGCCATGACGGGGACTCACAAGGACGGCCAGGACACACGCGAAGTAACGCTACCGTTGCTTCCTTCCGGACCTGGCGGGGTTCACGGCCCCGCGTTGCCCTGACCAGAAGATTCAATTTGCTGCGAGCGGAGAGGGTGGGATTCGAACCCACGATACCCTTTCAGGTACACACGCTTTCCAGGCGTGCGCCTTCAGCCACTCGGCCACCTCTCCAGCGACCAACCCGCCGACGAAACTCTGCTGCGATGCGGAGAGCGTAGGATTCGAACCTACGATACCGTTCCCGGTATGCCTGATTTCGAGTCAGGTGCCTTCGACCACTCGGCCAGCTCTCCAGAAGACTGCGCTATTCGGTTGTCGTTGCTGCACTCCGCCGCGCCCGAAGGCCAGCGAAGAAGCTCTTGAGCGCCTGACTGCACGCCTCGCTCAGCACACCGCTCGTCACGTCGACCCGGTGATTGAACCGGGGGTCCTGCGCCAGGTTGTACAGCGAGCCGACCGCGCCCGCTTTGGGATCCATCGTGCCGAACACCAGCCGACTGACCCGGCTCTGCACCAGCGCCCCCGCGCACATCGCGCAGGGCTCGAGCGTCACGTAGATCGTGACGCCGCTGAGCCGCCAGGCACCGATCGCCAGCGCCGCTTCCTTCATCGCGGTGAGCTCTGCGTGAGAGAAGGGGTCGCGATCGATCTCCCGGCGGTTGTACCCACGCCCGATGATCTGTCCCTCTTTGACGGCGACCGCGCCCACAGGCACTTCGCCCAGACGCGCCGCTTCATTCGCAAGCTCCAGTGCCTGCTTCATGAAGCCCACATCGATGTCTTCGAGGCTACTGCTCATCGGGGTTGATGCGCTCCCTGGAGGATTCGAACCTCCGGCCTTTGGATTCGTAGTCCAACGCTCTATCCAGCTGAGCTAAGGGAGCTTTTTTCCAACCACACCGGTGTGCGGAGTGAGAGGGATTCGAACCCTCGATACCCTTTCGAGTATACAGGTTTAGCAAACCTGCGCCTTCAGCCTCTCGGCCATCACTCCACAGCGAAATGACGAGACGTCCTGTCAAAGAACTCCGACTGCGCACCCTACGGAGCAGGTAGGATTCGAACCTACGGACGCCTTTCGACGTCTGCGGTTTTCAAGACCGCTGCCTTCAGCCGCTCGGCCACTGCTCCAGACTTCGGTGACCGACGCCCCTGACATCCACTTCGGACGGCGGGGGCGCCTCCACTACAGGAACCTCTCGCCGACTGCAAAGGGTTTTCGTCAGCTCGGGCGAAGCTCCTTCAAGCCGCCCATGTACGGCCAGAGCACCTCGGGGATCGCGACCGAGCCGTCCTCGCGCTGGAAGTTCTCGAGGATCGCCACCACCGTGCGACCGACGGCGAGGCCGGAGCCGTTGAGGGTGTGCACCAGCTGCGGCTTCTCGCCGGGGGCCGGGCGGAAGCGGATCTTCGCGCGGCGCGCCTGGAAGTCGGAGAAGTTCGAGCAGCTGCTGATCTCGCGGAAGGCGTTCTGCCCGGGCAGCCAGACCTCGAGGTCGTAGGTCTTCTGCGAGGCGAAGCCCATGTCACCGGTGCACAGCAGCATCACCCGGTGGTGGAGCCCCAGCTTCTCGAGGATGTTCGACGCGTCGGCCACCAGGCCCTCGAGCTCGTCGAGCGAGTGCTCGGGGCGGGCGAACTTGACGATCTCCACCTTGTGGAACTGATGCATGCGGATGAGGCCGCGCGTGTCCTTGCCGGCGCTGCCCGCCTCGGCGCGGAAGCACGGCGAGAAGGCGCAGTACTTCACCGGCAGCGGCCCCTCGAGGATCTCGTCGGCGTGGAAGTTGGTGACCGGCACCTCGGCGGTGGGGATGAGGAACAGCTCGCGGCTGCCCGCCATCTTGAAGGCGTCGTCTTCGAACTTCGGCAGCTGCCCGGTGCCGGTCATCGACTCGCGCGTCACCAGGTAGGGCGGGAGCAGCTCCTGGTAGCCGCGCTTCGTGTGCTCGTCGATCATGAACGAGACCAGCGCCCGCTCGAGCTTCGCCAGCGCGCCCCTGGTGAAGGCGAAGCGCGGGCCGGAGATCTTCACCGCCCGCTCGAAGTCGAGCAGCCCCAGCTTCTCGCCCACCTCGAAGTGCTGCTTCGGGGTGAAGAGGAAGGTCGGCTTCTCACCCCAGGTGCGCACGCACTGGTTGCCGTGCTCGTCGGCGCCCACCGGCACCGACTCGTGCGGCACGTTGGGCACGAGCATCATCTGCGCCGACAGCTCCTCCTCGAGCGCCTTGAGCTTCGCCTCCTGATCCTTGATGACCTGGCCCAGCTCCTTCATCGAGGCCTTGAGGGCGTCGGTGCGTCTGGCGGGGTCCTTGAGCTCCTCCTGGGCCTTGTTCTTCGCGGCCTGGTTGGCCTCCAGCTCGACGTAGAGCTTCTTGCGCTCGGCGAAGAGCTCCTTGAAGCGCGTGAGATCGAGCTTGCCTCCGCGGGTGTTGAGGCGTTCGACGACCGCTTCGTAGTTCTTCGCGACTTCCTTCAGATCCAGCACGACGGGGTGCTCCTTACTGTGAGAGGTAGTGGAGCTCGTCCTCCACTTCCCGCTTGTTCTCGGCCTCGGGCTTGAGCTCGAGGTACTTGGTGAACGCGGTCTTCGCGTCCTTCTTCTTGTTGGTGTCCTTGAAGAGGTACCCCAGCGCGAGCCACGCGTCAGCGTTCTCGGGCTCCGCCTCCACGGCCTTGCGGAACCAGCGGATCGCCTCGGTGAACTGGCGCTTCTCCTGGTACGCGACGCCGAGCTTCGAGAAGGCCTGCTTGAGCTCAGGGTCGGCGTCGAGCGCCTGCGTGTAGCTGGCGATCGCCCCGCTCCAGTCCTCCATCTTCATCTGCGCGTCGCCGATCAGCGCGCGCGCGGCGGTGCGCGCCGGGTCGGCGTCGAGGGCTTGCTGGTAGTAGGTGACCGCGCGCTTGAAGTCGTTGCGGTCGAAGTAGATGCGCCCCATCGTCTCGAGCGCGTCGGCGTACTTCGGCTCGACGTCGAGGGCGAGCTTCAGCTCGGCCAGCGCGTCGTCGAACTTGCGCGCGTCGGCGAGGATCCGGCCGTACCAGTAGAGGTACAGCGGGTTCTTCGAGTTGTAGTCGAGGGCCTTCTTGATCGCCTCGATCGCCTGGGTGTGCTCGCTCTTCGCGTTCTTCACGCGCGCCAGGTAGAAGTTCGCGTCGGGGTGCGAGGGCGCGGCCACCAGCGCCGAGTTGAGGTGGGCCGTCGCGCCGTTGAGATCGCCCTTGTCGAACTTGACCGCGCCGAGCGTGACCACGATCTGGGTGTTCTTCGGCTCCGCCTCGTGCGCCGCCTCGAGCTCGATGATCGCCTCGTCGAGCTTGCCCAGCTTCCACAGCGCGACGCCGTTCATCAGCTTGCCGCCCGAGATGCGCGGGTTGAGCTCCAGCGCCCTGGCGACCTGCGTGGCGGCGAGCTCGTACTTGCCGCGCTCTGACGAGACGCGCGAGGCGCCGAGGTAGGCGTCGGCCGAGTAGGGGTTGAGCTCGATGGCCTTCTTGAACTCCTGCTCGGCGCGATCGAGGTTGCGCTCGTGGAGCGCGAGCTCGCCCATGCCGACGCGCATGGCCGCGTTGTCGGGCGCCTGGTTGAGCCCGGCCTCGAGCACCGGCGCCGCCTCGGCGAAGCGACGGAAGTGCATGTAGTGCCGCGAGAGGTAGAGGTACGCGTCGATGATCTTCGGATCGGCGGCGATGGCGCGCTTGTACGCCTCCTCGGCCTCCTTCGCGTTGTCGAGCACGTCGGCCACGCGCGCGGTGAGGTAGGCGAGCGTCGCGTTGCCCGGGAAGCGCGTGTTCGCCGACTGCATCACGCGCGTCGCTTCGTCCATCTTCCCGAGGATGATCAGCGTCGAGAGGTAGCCCTCCGTGTACTCGATGCTCTCGGGCTGCGCCCTGACCGCCACCGAGTAGAGCGGCGCGGCCTTCTCGGGCTGGTTGAGCAGCGCGTACGCGTTGGCCAGGCGGCCGTTGGTGAAGCCGTTCGCCGGGTCGGCCTTGAGGGCCTCCTCGAAGAGCGGCACGGCGTCGGCCACCTTGCCCTGCACCACCAGCGACTCGGCCTTGAGCGCCTGCGCCTTGCCCAGCATCGAGGGCGAAAGCGACGGCCGGCCCTCCTCGCCGAGCGCCTTCTCGAGCAGCTCGTTGCCGCGCTCGACCTCCTTGCGCTGTACGATGGCGATCTCCGCCAGCTCCACCGCGGACGCCTGGTGCGCCGGGTCGGCCTCGAGCGCGGCGCTGAAGCGACCGGCGGCCTCGGCGATCTCGTTCTGCGCGCGCAGCAGCAGGCCGAGCGCGTGGAGCGCCTTGGCGCTCTTGGGATCCTTCTTGAGGATGTCCTCGTACTCGGCCTTCGCCTGCGCGGGCTGCTTCTTGAGCAGGTAGGCGTCGGCGCGGACGAAGTGCGACTCGAGATCCTCGCTGTCGCGGGCGAGCGCGTCGGCGATCGCCGCGAGCGCGGCGTCGGCGTCCTTGCGGGACAGCGCGGCCGCGGCCTCGGTCTTCAACACCTCGGGGTGCTTCTCGCCCAGCAGGCGCACGTTGACGAGCTCGTCGTTGGCGCGCTCCACCTCGCCCGGCTCGGCCTTCCCGAACTTGCGATCGAGGTTGAAGACGGCCTGGCACCACACCGCGCGCGCCTCGGGGTACTCCTTGATCTGCAGCGCCTGGTTGGCCGAGTCCTTCGCCAGCTTGTAGGACTTCCACGTGTCCTGCAGGAAGCCCTTGCGCGCCACCTGGAGGTAGCCGAACTCACGCGTGTCGGGCCGCACCTTGGCGGGGAAGAGAACCTTGAGGCCGAAGAAGCCGTAGGGGGTCGCCAGGCCGAGCACCACGCCACCGATCAGCACGCTCGCTGCGAGCACTCCGGCGATGATCAGCGGCAGGCGCTTCTTGAGCGGCACGGGCTCCTTGCCCTGCACCACGGCCACCGCCGCCATGCGCCCCTCGTAGAGCTGCTTGAGGCGATCCATCGAGGGGCCCTTCTGCGGCTCCTCGACCTGCGGCAGCCCGAGCTGCGTCTGCGAGCGGGCGGGCGACTCCATGAGCCGCGCGATCACCGCCTGGAAGGCCGGCTCGGTGCCGATCGGCTGCCAGCTGTCGGAGTCGAGCGAGACCTCCTCGTTGCCGAGGAGCTGCCCGTCTTCGAGCATCTTGACGATCACCGCCTCTTCGAACGGGCCGAAGACCTTGCCGCTGCGGCGCTTGACGTGGAAGCGCCGCACCGAGAGCACCTCGTCGGGCCTGGCGCCGGCCTCCTGCGCGCTCTTGTCGATGAACGAGAGCATCTCCAGGCCGTCGGCCGGCCCGGCGGGCGCGGCGGGGGTCTGGGGAATCGGCGCGCTGATGTCGGCCTCGAGATCGTCGAGCGGCCGCGCTGCCGCCGGGGCCGCCGAGGCAGCTCCGCCGGTGGGATCGAACTCGAGATCGCCGCCGCCGAAGTCGACCTCGCCGAAGCCCATCGGCGCGGCAGGCGCCGCGGGGGCCGGCGCGGCCGGCGGCGGACCGAAGTCGAAGTTGCTGACGGCGGGCGGGGGCGGCGCGTTGAAGTCGAAGCCACCTGGCGCGGGCGGAGGCGCCGCGTCGAAGTCGAACCCAGAGGCCGCGGGCGCCGGGGCCGCTGGCTCGGAGAAGTCGAAGTCGCCCGAGGCCGGCGCAGGCGGCGCTTCGGAGAAGTCGAAGCCGCCCGAGACCGGGGCGGGCGCCGGCGGCGCGTCGAAGTCGAAGCCGCCCGCTCCGGGCGCGGGGGCCGGCGGCGCGTCAAAGTCGAAGCCGCCCGCAACGGGAGCCGGGGCCGGCGGTGCGTCGAAGTCGAAGCCACCGGACACCGGGGCCTGCGCGGGAGCGTCGAAGTCGAAGCCCCCCGACGTCTCCGGCGGCGCTTCGGTGAGGTCGAAGCCGCCGCCCATCGCCGGATCCTGGTTGAAGCTCGGCTCGGCGGGCGACGGCAGCGGGATCGCCTCGCCGCCGCTCGGGTCGAACTCCATCTCGTCACCGGCCCCCGGCAGCGGAATGGCTGACGACGCACCGCCGGGCAGCGGGATGCCCGCGGGCCCAGCGCCGGGGAGGGGGATCGAGCCGCCGCTTCGCGCGGGCGCCGTGCCGGGGAGCGGAATTGCGCCGGGGCCGCCTGCGGCGCCCCCTGGCAGCGGAATGCCGCGCGAGAGCGGAGGCGCGCCTCCCGGCAGCGGGATGCTCGAGCCCGTCGCCGCGCCACCCGGCAGCGGGATGCCACCGGCCTGCGGGAGCGGGGACGCCGAGCCGGGGAGGGGGATGGATGCGCCGCTCCGGGGGAGCGGCGGGGGCGCGGAGCCGGGGAGGGGGATGGATGCGCTGCTCCGGGGGAGCGGAGGGGGCGCGCCGCCAGGGAGCGGGATGGAGCCGGTCGGCGCAGGCGGAGGCTCGTACGCCGGGGCGATCGAGGTCGGCGCCTCACCGGGGAGCGGGATCGCCGCGGTGCGCGCCGACGACGCGCCCGGAAGCGGAATGGAGGCAGTGGGGGCCTCGCCGAAGTCGAGATCGACGGCCGGTCCGGCGGCGCCGGGGAGCGGGATCTCGCCGACGCGCGTGGCCTCGTCTTCCCACGACTGGCGCTGGGCGGGCGCGGCGCTGATGCCAGGCAGGGGGATCGACGCCGACGACGGCGAGCTGCGCGTCGCCGGGAGCTTCACGTTGGTGGGCGGCGCAGCGATCGTCGTCGCACCGGGGATGGCGGCCGCGGGGAGCGGCACGGTCGCCACGCGCGTCGCCTCCTCTTCCCAGTCCTGGCGCTGCGGCGTCGGCGCGCTGATGCCCGGCAGCGGGACCACGCCCGACGGAGACGAGCTCACCGTCGCGGGCGCGGGCTTGACGGGGAAGACGTTCTGGCAGCTGGGGCACTTGATGCGCGCTCCCCCGGCCGGGATCTTCTTGTCGTCGATGTTGAGGACTGAACTGCAGGACGGACACGAGACCTTCATGCGTCTCCTTGGGGAAGCGACGGGCGCGGCGACGCTACTACAGCGCTCCCGGTTTCAGAGGTGAATGACGCGCCGGTTCGTCCGTGTTAGGGCGCGCGCGTCCATGTCCTCTCCGCAGCTCTCGATCGTCATTCCCGTCTACAACGAAGAGTCCATCGTCGAGCAGGCCGCCGCCGAGCTCACGGCCGGCCTCGACGCCCGCGGCTGGGACTACGAGGTCATCTTCGCCGAGAACGGCTCGAAGGATCGCACCACCGAGATCCTCGAGCGCATGACGAAGGCGAACCCGCGCCTCAAGTGGTTCCACAGCGAGCGGCCGAACTACGGCACCGCGCTCAAGCTCGGCATCCAGATGGCGCGCGGCGAGATCGTGGTGTGCGACGAGATCGATCTGTGCGACCTCGTCTTCTACGACGCCGCGGTCCCGCCGCTGCTGCGCAAGGAGGCAGATCTCATCGTCGGCTCCAAGGCGGCGCGCGGCGCGAGCGATCAGCGCCCGCTCATCCGCCGGGTGGCGACGCGGGTGCACAACGGCCTGCTGCGCGTGACGCTCGGCTTCAAGGGCACCGACACCCACGGCCTCAAGGCGTTCCGCCGCGAGCGGCTGATGCCGGTCATCGAGCGGTGCGTGGTCGACATGGACGTCTTCGCCTCGGAGTTCGTGGTGCGCGCGTGGCGCGAGGGCCTCGACGTGCGCGAGATCCCCATCAAGCTCCTCGAGAAGCGGCAGCCGTCGATCCACCTCTTCAAGCGCGTGCCCAACGTGCTCAAGAACGTGGCGCGGCTGGTGTACGTGATCCGCGTACGCGGGGAGTGATGGGCGCCATGCGCCTCTCGGCCCTGTCCGTCGATCTCGACTCGCTCCCTCACTACTGCCGCATCCAGGGCCTGCCCGAGTCGCTCCTCGACGAGCGGGCGCGCGGGCTGATCGCCGACAAGGCGATCCCCCGGCTGCTGGAGCTGTTCGCCGCCGCCGGGGCGCCGGCGACCTTCTTCGTGATCGGCGCCGACGTGGGGCTGCCCGGAATGAAACGGGCGCTGCTGGCGGCGCACGAGGCCGGCGTGGAGCTGGCCAGCCACAGCTGGTCGCACGACTACGCGCTGTCGCGGCGGAGCGCGGTGGAGATCGAGGCCGATCTCGCGCGCTGCGAGGCGGAGCTCGCGCCGCTCGGGGTGGTCCCCCGGGGCTTCCGCGCGCCGGGCTACACGCTGTCGTCGGCGATGCTCCACGCGGTGGCGGGGCGCGGCTACGAGTACGACTCGTCGACCTTCCCCGCGACGCCGTACTACCTCGCCAAGGCGTCGGTGATGGGCGCCCTCGCGGCGATCCGCCGGCCGTCGCGCGCGATCCTCGACAGCCCGCGCGTGCTCCTGGCGCCGCGCGTGCCGTACCGGCCGTCGCTGGCGTCGCCCTACGCGCGCGGTGACGCGCCGCTGGTCGAGCTGCCGATGGCCGTCGCGCCCGGGTCGCGGCTGCCCTTCATCGGCACCTTCGCCACCGCCGCCCCCTGGCCGCTCGTGGAGGCCACCTTCCGCACCCTGCGCGGCGACACCCTCTTCAACTTCGAGCTGCACGCGATCGACGTGCTCGACGCGACCGACGGCGTGCCCGCGGAGCTGGTGCGTCAGCAGCGCGATCTGGCGATTCCCGTTCGGGTGAAGATGGAACGGCTCGGCAAGCTCTTCGCCTGGCTCGGCGCCGATCGCGATCGGGTGACGGTGCTGGAGGCCGCGCGGCGGTTGCGCCCTCTCGTGTAGGGTCGCGGCGACGCGATGGAGAGTCTCGGTCGCTACCGCCTGCTCAAGCTGCTCGCCACGGGCGGCATGGGCGAGGTCTTCCTCGCGCGGCACGAGGGCCCGGCGGGCTTCTCGAAGACGGTGGTGATCAAGCGGATCCTCCGGCACCTCGCCAGCGATCAGGGCTTCATCGATCTCTTCCTCAACGAGGCGCGGCTGGCGGCGCAGCTGCAGCACCCCAACATCGCGCAGGTGTTCGGGCTCGAGCACGAGGCCGACACCTGGTTCATCGCCATGGAGTACGTGCACGGGCGCTCGCTGCGCGAGGTGCTCTCCGCGGCGAAGCAACACGGGCTCAAGGTGCCGCCCCGCCTCGCGGCGCGCATCGCCTCGCAGGCGCTCCACGGGCTCCACTTCGCGCACGAGCTCACCGATGCGAAGGGGCGCCCGCTGGGCATCCTCCATCGTGACGTGAGCCCGGAGAACCTGCTGGTCGCCTTCTCGGGCACGGTGAAGCTGGTCGACTTCGGCATCGCCAAGGCGATGGGCGGGGAAGCCGCGCGGGTCGGCCGCCCCAAGGGGAAGATCTCGTACATGGCGCCCGAGCTGACGTTCCCCGGCGCCGAGGTCGATCGCCGCGCCGACGTGTACGCGATGGGCATGGTGCTCGCCGAGATGCTCCTCCTCGAGCGGCCGCCCAACAGCCCACGCACCGTCGAGGAGGCGCGCGGGCCGCGCCAGCCGTGGGCGAGCGTGCCGTCGCTGCCCGCGGGGCTCGATGCGATCCTCGCGCGCGCGCTGTGCCCCGAGCGGGAAGGACGCTTCGAGACCGCCGCGGCGATGAGCGAGGCGCTCGAGGGCTGGCTGGTGTCGACCGGCCAGACGGTGGTGCCGGGCGATCTCATGGGCTTCCTCCAGGCGCTCTTCGGCGAGCAGGCGCTCGAGGAGAACGCGGGGGTCGCGCTCGAGCAGTCGCTGGGCACCACGGGGGTGATCTCCGTGCGACGCTCGCCGGGCGGCACCCAGCCGCTGAGCATGCCGGTGCTGCCGCCGGTGAAGGCGAGCCACGAGCGGTTGCCTCCCGTCGCCCCTCCAGACGAGCGGCGGCAGCTGTTCTGGCCGGTGGTGATCGGCAGCGCGACGGCGCTGCTCCTCGGCTTCGTGCTGCTGCTCTCGCTCTGGCCGCGCCGCGCGCCCGACGCCGTCGAGGACATCCCCCTCGTCGCGGTCGGGCCCGACGACCTGATGATCCCCGAGTTCGTCATCCCCTCCGAGGTGCAGTTCGAGGCCGAGGCGAACGAGGCGGACGCCATCGACGCGGGCGCGCCGAGCGCTCCACCGCGCCCCCGCCCGCAGCGGCGCGTGGCGAAGACGGGCAGGGTGTCGGTGCGGGTCAACCCCTGGGCGGAGGTGCTCTACGGCGGGAAGAGCCTCGGCACGACACCCATCCCTCCGGTCGAGGTGCCGGCGGGCACCGCCAGCTTCGTGCTGCGCAACCAGCAGCTGGGGGTGACGCGCAAGGTGTCGGTGAAGGTCCCCGCGGGGAGCTCGGTCGTGCTCAAGGCCGACCTGTTCAAGAAGTGATGCGCGCCGAGGCCCGACGATGACCCGCTGGACGGTGCTGATCGCCACGCAGGCCCGCACCTGGTCGGTGGAGCTCGTGGCCGGCCGGGGCACGGTGGTGGGCGCTGCGCCGGGCGGCCTCGAGATCGCCGACGCCGGGCTCGCGCCGCGGCACTTCACGCTGCTGCCGAAGGACGATGGCGTGCTGGTCGAGCCGCTGCGCGACGGCGGCGAGCTGGTGGTCAACGACGTGCCCGCCACCGCGCAGCTCGTGGTGCGCGCAGGCGACGAGCTCCGGGCCGGGCAGGCGCGGCTGTTCTTCGCGGTGCGTCACCCACCGGTGCCCCCGCGGCCACGGCTGGTCGGCGAGGAGGAGTTCATGGCGCGGCTCGACGAGGAGCTGCGCCGCGCCGGCGCCTCGCGACCGGTCGGGCTGGTGCTGATCGCCTCGCCAGGCCTCAACGTCGCCGCGCGGCAGGCGCTCACCCGGCGCGCGGTCGACGAGGTGAGCCGCACCGGCGCGGTGTGCTGCTTCGGCGCGCTGGCCATCGAGCTGGTGGGGATCCTCCTGCCCGAGCTGACCGCGCCGGCGCTCTCCGCGCTCCTCGAGCGGCTGCCGGGCATCGTGGGGCCGCGCGCCACCGTCGCCACCGCGCGCTCGCCGGAGCAGGGCCTCGACGCCGAGACGCTGCTGGGCGCGTGCTG
Source organism: Myxococcota bacterium (assembly GCA_049322495.1). Lineage (GTDB taxonomy): Bacteria > Myxococcota > Myxococcia > Myxococcales > Myxococcaceae > Archangium_A. Next base: position 11,609 of record JBMORD010000345.1, read on the forward strand.
GGACGCGCTGCTCGGCGAGCCGGCGGCGAACGCGGAGCCGATCTTCGTCGACCCGCTGATGGTCCGCCTCGCCGCGCTGCTCGAGGGCCTCGCGGACGATCCGCGGCCGGTGTGCGCCATCGGGCCTCCCGGGGCGGGGCGACGGACGCTGCTCGAGGGCCTCGCGCGGGCGGCGGGGCGCCGCGTCACGGTGGTCTCGGCGCTGGGGCGCGTGGTGCCCGCCTCGCCGGGCGACTGGGTGCTGGTGCGCGACGTCGATCGCCTGAGCCCGCAGGCGCTCCAGGAGCTGATCGGCTCGGTGCGCGGGCGGCTCCTCGCGACGGCCGCGCGGCCTCCGGCGGCCGGGTTCCCCCACCTCGTGGAGGTGCCGCCGCTGGCGGCGCGCCGCGAAGACGTGCTCCCGATCGCAGAGGACTTCGTGTCGCGCGCGCGGGTGGCCGTCGGTCGCCCCCGGCTGACGTTGAGCGCGGAGGCGCGCGCGATGCTCACCGCCTGGCACTGGCCGGGCAACGTGCGCGAGCTGGTCAACGTGCTGGCCTTCGCGGCGCGCGCGACCGCCCGCGACGAGATCGGCCGCGACGCGCTCCCACGGCGGCTGGCCCGCGACGACAGCGGTGAGCAGTTCAAGGGCGCGATGGCTGCGGCCGAGCGCGAAGTGCTCCTCGAGGCGCTCGCCCGCACCCGCTGGAACGTCACCGCCGCCGCGGCGCGCCTGGGCATGCCCCGCCGCACCATCGTGCACCGCATGGCGAAGCTGGGCCTCAAGCGCCCGGCGCGGTGAGGGTTCGGCCGGCCGTGGCGGGTGGGCTCAGGCGCGGCGCCCGACCGCGAGCAGGCTCAAGCCGACCGGGAGCTCGACCTTCGACTCGAGGGTGGCGAGGGTCGGCGCCAGCCGGTCGTACACCCGCAGCTGGAGCGGCGGCAGCACGCGGCGCTTGAGCACCCGGCCGTTGAGGAACCACCCGGGGATCCCGACGAGGTTCATCCACCGGAGGTGCTCGACCTGGAACCCGTTCTGCTCGAGCACTCCGCGCAGGAGCTCCGGCGTGTAGCGCCGGTGGTGCCCGACCGCCTCGTCGAGCGAGCCGAAGAGCGCGGGCAGCGCGGGCACGAAGAGGATCAGCGCCCCGCCGCGCGGGAGGATCTTCGCGAAGGTGCGCACCGCGCCGCCGTCGTCGGCGATGTGCTCCAGCACGTTCGACAGCACGATGGTGTCGAAGCGCCGCGCGGCGAGCGCCTGCCAGTCGGCGAGCGCGACGTCACCCTGCCACGGCTCGACGTGCGGCTGGCCGCGGAAGCGGTTCTTGAGGCGTCGCACGTAGAAGGGGTCGACCTCGAGGGCGGTGACCAGCTCCCGGCCGGGCGCGAGGTGCGCGGTGATCGTCCCGATGCCGGCGCCGATCTCGAGCACGCGCTGGCCGGCCCAGCGCGAGAAGGTCGAGGCGAGCCAGCGGTTGTACTCCGGGGCGCCGGCCTCGAGGTGGGCGAGGGTGGAGTAGCCCTCGTGGCGGTTGTCGGCGTCGTTCTGCACCGTCGCGTAGCGCGCCAGGGTGCCCGCGAGCCGCGCGAGGTTGGCCGGTGAGCGCCTGCCCCCGAAGCGCACGGGGACGCCGGTGAACCGGTAGCGCTGCGCGGCCAGCTTCACCAGCGCCTCCGCCTCGCCGTCGTCACCGTCGCGCGCCAGCGGCTCCGCGCGCAGCGCCTCGACGCGGAACGCGCGCGCGGGGCACAGCGGGTCGGCGAGCTCCACGTCGAGCGCGGCGCGGGCGAGCTGGTTGGTGGTGCGCTCGAGGAGCGGAGGTGGCCGGCGCTCGCCGGTCACGACGTCGGCGCGGTCGTCCTCGACCGGCTGGGCGAGCGCGCGCAGGGCGTCGGTCGGGGCGTCGACGACCAGCACCGTGCGGGCGGTGCGCTCCGCCGCCTGACGCACGGCCCGCCCCCAGCCTGCGTCGACGGCGCGCGCCCCGGGCACCTCGAAGCCCGAGACGAAGACCTCATGGCCGGCCGCCACCGCCGCGCGGGCGTCCTCCCGGGCCGTCGGGCAGGTCGAGAAGTGCAGGGTCGCGACGCTCATTTTCGCTGGCGGCTGTACCACAGGGTCGGCATACGCGGCCCATGGCCGTCTCGTTGATCGAGCTCTTCCGAACGCTCACGTCCTTCTCGCCGCCCCGCATCGAGCTGCGCGGCGCGCCGTGGGAACAGTTCTCTGAGTGGGCCGTCGGGCAGGGCCTCGCGCCGCTCGCGGCGTACAACCTCGAGTACCGCCTCGGCGCTGCGGGCGTGCCCGACTGGGTGCGCGATCGCCTGCTGTCGCTCTACCAGGGCAGCGCCAACGACAACGTGATGAAGCTGGTGAACCTCAAGCGCGCGATCGACGAGCTCGAGGGGCGGAAGATCGTCCTCGTCGGCGCGGCCTCGTTCGCCGAGAGCCTCTACCCGCACGTGGCGTTCCGCCCGGTGATCGACGTACGCCTCGCGGTGCCTCCGGGCGACGTCGAGCCGCTCGCGACCTGGCTCCGTCGGGCGGAGTTCAAGCCCCTCGAGGTGAAGGATCCCGCCGGCGCCACCAGGGTGCTCTCTGACACGCGCACCTCGATCTTCGTGCACGGCGCGCTCCTGCCCGAGGCCGACGAGCACCGCGGGCTCCTCGAGCGGTCGCTGCCGGTGCGCGCCTTCGGCCCCTCGGCGCGCCGCCTCGACCTCGAAGACGCGCTGCTGGTGCAGGTGGCCCTCATGGCGCGCGCGGGCTTCGAGGTGCCGATGCTCGAGTTCCTCGATCTCCGCGAGCTGGTGCTGGGCTCGCCGGCGATGGGCGGTCCGTACGCCCGGGCCTTCGACCTCGGCGCGGTGGCCGAGCGCGCGAAGCGCTGGAAGCTCGAGCGCGCGCTGTACTGCGCCCTGTCGATCGTCGAGCGGCTGTGGCCCGAGACGTCGCTGGCGGTCCAGAAGCTCCGGCCCGAGCCGGGCTTCGTCACCCGCGAGGCGCTCGAGCGGCTGGTGATCCGCCCGCTGGCCGAGGTGGGCCGCATGGAAGGCTTCCGCGGCGAGGAGTCGCTCCGCTCGCTCCTCGCGGGCGACTGAGGTACAGCGCCAGCCGACCATGAGCGCCGCCGTCGAAGTGCCCAGGCCACCCGTCATCGTCGCGGCGATCCGCGCGCTGCGCCCCAGGCAGTGGATCAAGAACGGCGTGCTGCTGGTGCCGCTGTTGTTCGCCAAGAGCATCTTCGCGCAGGGGCTGGTGCTGCGGGCGCTGATCGCGGTGGTCGCGTTCAGCCTGCTCGCCAGCGGCGTGTACGTGGTCAACGACTGGTTCGATCGCGAGAAGGACAAGCTCCACCCCGAGAAGCGCAAGCGGCCCATCGCCGCGGGGCACCTCTCGGGCGCGGTGGCGGCGCTGCTGGTGATCCTCGCGTGGGGCGGCGCGGCGACCCTCGGCTGGTGGCTGAGCGCGCCCTTCCTCGGGGCGCTCGGCGGCTACCTGCTGCTGCAGGTGCTCTACACCGGCGGCCTCAAGCGGCTGGTGCTGCTCGACATCATGGCCATCGCGCTGGGCTTCATCCTCCGCGTGGTGGCGGGCGCGGTGGCGATCGACGTCGAGGTCTCGAACTGGCTGTTCCTGTGCACGATGCTCGGCGCGCTCTTCCTCGGGTTCGCCAAGCGCCGCGCCGAGCTCTCGTCGCTCGAGGACGCCTCGGCGCACCGCGCGAGCCTCGCCGACTACACCGTGCCGCTGCTCGATCAGATGATGAGCATCAGCGCCGCGACCTCGATCCTCGCCTACGGGCTGTACACGGTGTCGAAGGAGACGGTCGACCGCGTGGGCTCGGATCACCTCAAGTTCACGGTGCCCTTCGTGGTGTACGCGATCTTCCGGTACCTCTTCCTGGTGCACAAGCGCGGCGCCGGCGGGGCCCCCGAGAAGGTGTTCCTCAGTGACGTGCCGCTGATGATCACCGCCGGGCTCTACCTGGCGGTCGCCGGCTGGGCGCTGTACCTCAAGTGACGCTCACGCCCGGCCGCGGGCCTGACTGCCGAGCACCGCGGTGAGGCCCTGCTGCTGCGCGGCGGCGGTGCGCACGAGGTGGGCGAGCTGGCCGATCTCGCGGATCCAGTCCGACGCGCGCGGCCCCAGGCCCGAGAAGCTCACCGCGAGGATCGGCGGCTGCTCGACGCGGCCCAGCCAGTAGTCGAGGATCTCGTGGCGCTCCGGCGGGTTCACCGGCGCCAGCCGGCGCACTTCCCGCTCGAGGAGCTTGCTGAGCGCGCTCGGCAGCCGCGCGGCCCACTTGCTGACCGTCAGCATCGGCCGCCACGCCCAGTCGGCGCGCGCCACCTGCGCCTGCGGGCTGTAGACGCCGTGGCCCTCGACGGTGAGCACCTGATCAGGCGGGAAGCGGGGAATGGGATCCCACACGCCGCACAGCAGCGACGAGAGCCCGTGCTGCTTCCTGGGCTGCCCCCAGAAGGCGCGGCGGTAGAGATCGGCGCGCTCCTCGTCGGCGTACGGGTAGTCGGGATCCTCGAGCATCAGCGCGAGGTGGAAGCTCTCTTCCCACGGGCCGGCGAAGCCGAGGTACTGCTGGTTGACGATCCACCCGTCGCTGTCGCGGTACCACTCGAAGAAGAGCAGCCGATAGAGCGCCTGGTTCCAGCGCTCGTCCGACATGCCGAAGAAGCTCTCGCCGGCGTTGTTGTCCTGCACCAGCTCGAGGAGCACCCGTGTCTCTTCGTCGTTGAGGTACTTGAGCAGGTGGGCGATCGCGGGGCTCGAGTCGATGACGCCGAGCTCCAGCGCGGGGAAGACCACCTCCTGCAGGAAGTGATCGTTGGTGGGCCGCAGCACGACTTCCATGAAGACAGGACAGCGTAGCCTGTCTCAGGAACGCGCGTCTTCCTGGCTGATGAGCGCGTAGATCGCCTCGGGCGACTCGGCGGCGAGCAGGGCCTCGCGCAGGCTGTCGCTGCGGAAGAGCCGGCTCACCTTGCTGAGGGCCTTGAGGTGGACGCCAGCGGAGTTCTCGGGCGCCACCAGCGCGAAGAAGAAGTGCGAGGGCTTGCCGTCGCGCGCCTCGAAGTCGACCCCTTCGTGCGAGACGCCGAAGCAGGCGACGAGCGACGCGAGCTCCGCCAGCCGCCCGTGGGGGATCGCCACCCCCTTCTCCATGCCCGTAGAGCCGATCTTCTCGCGCTCGCGGAGCACCTCGTGAATGCGGGCGCCGGGGATCGGGGTGATGGTGGCGAGCGTGCGCGAGAGCTCCTCGATGACTTCACTCTTGGTCCGGCCCGCCAGCCGCGGGACGACGGCCTCGATCTTGAGGAACTCCGTGACGCGCATCGGGGGCGGCTGATACCCGAGCCCTCACATCGCCGCAAGGCACGTTGGTCGTGCGCGCGCAGAAAAGGCAGATAACCTCGCGCCCGTGACTCGCGCCGGGCCCAGGGTGTTGGTGGTGTTGCTGCTCGCGGCCTGCGTGAGGTCCGTGCCCCCGGCGGCGCCTTCCGCGGTTTTGGCCGAGCGGCCCGTCGCTCCGCGTGCGCCGGCCTTCGTCGCCCCCCCCGCCGACGCCGGGCTGGCGGAGCCCGACGTCGACGCGCTCGTGGCCCGCATGACGCTCGAAGAGAAGGTCGGGCAGCTGATGATGGTCGGCTTCGCGGGCAAGGCCGTCGATCAGTCGATCGCCGATCTGGTGCGCGGCTACCGCGTGGGCGGGGTGTGCGTCTTCGGGCGGAACGTCGCGTCGGCGGCCCAGCTCGGCCAGCTCAACGACGACGTACGGGCGCTGCTGGCCGATTCCGTGCCGCCCTTCATCGCCGTCGATCAGGAAGGCGGCAACGTGGTGCGCGTCGCCGACGGCAACCTGGTGCTGCCGGGGAACATGGTGCTCGGCGCCGCGCGCCAGCCGGAGCTCGCCTTCGAGGCGGGGCTGGCCCAGGGCGAGGATCTCCGCCGCCTCGGCTTCAACATGAACCTCGCGCCGGTGCTCGACGTGAACACCAACCCGCAGAACCCGGTGATCGGCATTCGCGCGTTCGGCGACGACGTGAAGCTCGTCTCGGAGCTGGGCGCCAGCTTCGTGCGCGGGCAGCAGGCGGCGCAGATCGTCACCGTGGCCAAGCACTTCCCGGGGCACGGCGCGGTCGACGCCGACTCGCACAAGGCGCTGCCCGTGGTGCGCGCCCCGCTGCGCGAGGTGCGCCGACAGCTCGAGCCCTTCGAGGCGGCGATGAAGGCGGGGCTCGACGGGCTGATGACGGCGCACATCGCGACGCCGGCGCTCAGCGGCGATCAGCTCCCCGCCACGCTCTCGGCGCGGGTGCTGGGGGGCGTGCTGCGCGACGAGCTCGGCTTCGACGGGCTGGTGGTCACCGACGAGCTCGAGATGGACGCCATCGATCGCAACTACGGGGTGGGGCGCGCGGCGGTGCTGGCGATCAACGCCGGCGCCGACATGGTGCTCATCCCCTGGCGGCTCGAGAAGAAGGAAGAGGTGTGGCTCGCGCTCCTCGACGCGGTGCGCGGCGGGGAGATCTCCCGGGCGCGGCTCGATCGCTCGGTGCGCCGCATCCTCCAGGTGAAGGCGCGCCGCGGCCTCTTCGTGCCGCCGCCGCCGCTCGCCGAGCGCCTCGCCTCGCTGGGCGAGAAGCGCACGCTCGCCACGCGCATCGCCAGCGCGGGGGTCACGCTGCTGCGCAGCCGGCCCGGCCTCTTCCCGGTGCGCGAGGGGCAGCGGGTGGCGGTGATCTCCGCCGAGCCCAGCCTGGTGGGCGCGCTGGGGCGGCGGCTCCCCTCGATGGTCTCGATGACGGTCGGCGCCTTCCCCGCGCCGCGCACGCGCGACGAGCTCAAGCGGCAGGCGCGCGCGCTGGCCGAGCAGGCCGACGTGGTGGTGGTGGGGGTCGTCAACTCGCGCCAGCTCGAGCTGGTCACCAACGCCGCGCTCGCCGGCAAGCCGGTGATCGCCGTGGTGCTCGGGGCGCCGTACCTCGCCGCGCAGGCGCACGAGGCGAAGGTGGTGCTCGCCACGTACTCGTACCGCGACGCGGCCACCGAGGCCGCCGCGGCGGCGCTGCTCGGCGAGACGGGCACCCCGGGCCGGCTGCCGGTGACGCTCCCATCGATGCCCTTCGGCTTCGGCCTCGACCCCGTCGGGCGGCGGTTCGCCGAAAACGCGAAGCCCGACGCTCCACGGGGAGCATCGGGCCTCTGAGCGTCAGATCAGCTGGCGTCGATCAGCCGACGAGCGACTTCTTCTCCACGCCGGACGCCTCGATGAGGCCGATGGTGCCGTCCTTGCGGTGGTAGACGACGTTCATCTCCATCGTCGTGGAGTTGGTGAACACGTAGAAGTCGTTGTTCATCAGATCCATCTGCATGATGGCCTCCTCGACGGCCATCGGGCGGGTGAGGAACTCGTTGGTCTTGACCACCTTCGGAGTGTGGTCGGTGGCCGGCAGCTCTTCCGCGCCCTGCGCCTCGAAGACCTGGTGGCGGACCTTGAGGAGATCCTGGCGGTGGTGCACGCGCTCACGCCCGTGGTGGCTCTTGAGCTTCTCCTTGTAGCGCTTGAGCTGCCGCTCGATCTTGTCCATCGCCAGATCGATGGACGCGTACATGTCTTCGCTGCGCTCCTTGCCGCGGAGCAGGAAGCTCCCGGAGTGGATGCTGATGTCCGCGTGGTGCAGGTGGCGCTCCAGCGACAGGACGACGGTCGCTTCGGTCGCCTTGTCGAGGTACTTGTTCACGCGCTCGACCTTCTCCCGAGCGTAGTTCTTGAGCGAATCGATCGGGTCGAGGTGGCGAAACGTGATGTTCAGTTGCATGAGCCCTCTCCGTGGGGTTTTGACTGCGAGCCAGCCGGGCCTTGTTCGCCGGTGGCAACGAGAACGGTAACACCGCCGTCGCGTGAAACCAGTCGCAAAGGATGCGTCTTCCCGCGCGCAATCCGCTTGAAAAACGGGAAGTTTGACCGCGGAAAAATCAGCCTGCGCGCGCCACCCAGGTGCGGATGAGCGAGCGCTCGGCCTCGCCGAGGTTGAGCAGCTTCACGGTGAAGCCGCCGACCCGCGCGGCCTGCACGCGCGCGGTGGCGTTGAGCTGCGTGACGTGCCCTTCGAAGGACACCACCAGCTCCACCGGCGTGCCGGGCGTCGCGCGCTCCGCGGTGCCGATGAAGAGGCAGTCGGTCTGCCAGTTGTGCTCGCGATCGAAGGTGAAGGGTCGTGCGTCGCCGCGCTTGAGCGCGAGCTGCACCTGCAGGCCGCCGCTGCGGTGGGTGATGCGCGCCGGCGACGCCGTGGGCTCGGGCGCGGGGGCGGGCGCCGGCAGCGGCGGCGGCGTGGGCATCGACGGGCCGCGGAGCTGGCGTTCGACCTCGACCATGCGCTCGGCGAGCGCGAGGAAGGCGTCTTCGCAGGCCAGCCGCAGCTCGGGCGTGGTGTCGGGGGGCAACCGGCTGGGCACGTAGCGGTGCACCAGCGCGAAGAACGCCGCGCGGAAGGCCTCGCGCGAGCTGTTGGCGGGGAGCTTGAACACCTCGTGCGACGGGCGCTGGGCGATGCGCGCGAGCCAGTCGCGGATCTGCCGCGTCGCCTCGCTCTGGGCGCGGCTCGAGTCGTCGGCGGTGACGGGCGCGCTGAGCACCGCGACCAGCTCCGGCATCTCGCGCAGCGGGACGAACTTCCTGCCGTCTCTCGAGACGGCGCGCACGTCGTTCAGCTTGCCGCGGGCGTGGAGCGCGGTGATGACGTCGAGACTGATCGGGCCGAGGACGCGGGCTTCGCTGTCCGCCAGCCAATACTCCTGGCTCACGACGAGGAGACTCCGTGGGCTTCGAGCTCGGCGCGCACGAGGTTCTGCACGTCGAGCGGGTGGATGGGCTTGCCGAGGAAGCCGTGCGCGCCGAACGAGAGCGCCTGCTGCACCAGCGCCTCGGTGTCGAGCGCCGAGAGCACCAGCACCCGCGGCCCGCGCCCCTCGAGCGCGCGGAGCACGTCGAGCCCGCTGCGCCCGGGCATCACCAGGTCGAGCAGCACCACCGCCGGGCGGTGCTCGGCGATCAGCGTGAGCGCGGCGTCACCCGACGCGGCCTCGCGCACGGTGCACGGCACGTCGGCCAGCGCGTCGCGCACCATGGCGCGGATGAGCTGGTCGTCATCGACGATCAACACCTCGGGCAGCGACATGGCTCAGTAGTACTTCTTGCGCTTCGAGCTGGGGAGCACGCCCAGCACCTCGCGGTACTTGGCGACGGTGCGCCGGGCGATCTCGATGCCCTGCGCCTTGAGCAGCTCGACGATCTTCTGATCGGAGTACGGGTTCTTCGGGTTCTCCGTCGAGACCAGCTGCTTGATGTGGTTCTTCACCGCCTCGCTGGCGATGTCGTCACCGCCGGTGCGGGCGATCGACGAGTTGAAGAAGTACTTGAGCTCGAAGATGCCCTGCGGGGTGTGCACGTACTTCGCGGTGGTGACGCGGCTGACCGTCGACTCGTGCATCCCGATGTCCTCGGCGACGTCGCGGAGGATGAGCGGCTTGAGGTGCGCGATGCCCTTGTCGAAGAAGTCGCGCTGGAACTTCACGATGCTCTCGGTCACCTTGTGGATGGTGCGCTGCCGCTGCTGGATCGAGCGGAGCAGCCACTGCGCCGAGCGCATCTTCTCCTGCACGAACTCCTTCTGCTTCGGGTTGAGCGCCCCGTTGCGCAGCGCGCGGCGGTAGGCGTCGGACACCCGCAGCTTCGAGAGGCCGTCGTCGTTGAGCACCACGTGGTACTCGTCGCCCACCTTGTGCACGAAGACGTCGGGGGTGATGTGCTGCGCCTCCTCGCCCGAGTAGTTGCGGCCGGGCTTGGGGTCGAGCTTCGCCAGCAGCCGGCTGGCGGCGATCACCTCCTCGAGCGGCACCTTGAGATCGCGCGCGATCGCCGGGAGGTTCTTCGACTCGAGCAGCTTCATGTGCTTCTTGATGATCGTCTGCAGCAGCGCCGCCTGCGGCTCCTTGAGCGCCTGCACCTGAATCAGCAGGCACTCGAGCAGATCGCGTGAGCCGCAGCCCACCGGCTCGAGGTGCTGGATCTTCCGCAGCATGCGCGTGCCCACCGCCATCGGCACGTCGGCCTCGTTGCACAGGCGGATCAGCGGGTCGCCCTCGACGTCGGCCAGCTTGAGGTAGCCGTCGTCGTCGAGGTTGCCGATGATCAGCTCCGCGATGCGGCGCTCGGCGTCGTTCATCCGCAGGCCCGAGAGCTGATCGATCAGGTGATCGAAGAGATCCTCCTTCTTCACCATGTTGGCTTCGAAGGACGGCAGATCCTCGAGGTCGACGTTGCCCTTGTTCGACGGGGTGGTCGGCTCGTTGAACTGGTAGCTGTTGAGGTACGCGTCCCAGTCGATCTCCGCCGGCCCGTCGTTCGGCTTGACCTCCTGGGCGGTGTCGGGCGCCGGCGCCTCGACGTTCTGCGGCTGCTCGAGGTTGGCCGCCTCGAGCGAGGCCTCGCCCGGCGCCTTGTCCGACAGATCGCCCTCGACCTCGTCGGGCTGCTCGAGCAGCGGGTTCGACTCCATCTCCTCGCGGATCTGGTCGATCAGCTCCATGCGCGAGAGCTGCAGCAGCTTGATCGCCTGCTGGAGCTGAGGCGTCATCACCAGCTGCTGGGACATCCTCAGGCTTTGCTTGAGCTCCATACCCATTCAGGCCACCCCTCGGACAAAAGGTGTGCCAAGGCTAGCGGAAGCGCCAGCGAGAATGTGGCCTCTTTTTTGCGGATATCTGCAAGTTGCTGAAATTACGACTCAGAGCGTGAAGTCAGCCCCCAGATACACGGAGCGTGCCCGCTCGGAAGCGGCGATCTGTGCGGGCGTGCCCTCTTCGAGGATGCGCCCCGCCGCGATGATGTACGCGCGATCGCAGATGCGCAGGGTGTCGCGGACGTTGTGATCGGTGATGAGCACGCCGAGTCCCTTCTCGCGGAGGCGGGCGATCTCCTTCTGCAGCTCGCCGACGTTGATCGGGTCGACCCCGGCGAAGGGCTCGTCGAAGAGCATGAAGCGGGGCCTGGGGAGCAGCGAGCGGGCGATCTCCGCGCGCCGCCGCTCGCCACCCGAGAGCTGCTCGCCGAGCGAGTCGGTGACGTGGGTGAGGCCGAACTCCGCGATGAGCTGCTTCGCCTCGGCCTCGCGCGCGGCGCGCGAGAGTTTCCCGTCGAGCTCGAGGGCGGCCAGCATGTTCTCTCGCACGGTGAGCTTGCGGAAGATCGACGCCTCCTGCGGGAGGTAGCCCAGGCCGGCGCGCGCGCGGAGGTGCATCGGGAGCTGCGCGAGCTCGCGGTCTGCGAGCTTCACCGAGCCGGCGTCGGGGGTGACGAGGCCGATCACCATCGAGAACGAGGTGGTCTTGCCCGCGCCGTTGGGGCCGAGCAGCCCGACGATCTCCCCGGGCTTGACGGTGAAGCCCACGCCGTCGACCACCTTCCGGCTGCCGTAGGTCTTCTGGAGCCCCTGCGCGACGAGCCAGTCGGCGCTCACGCCGGATCTCCGTGGATGGCGAGGAACAGCCGCGCGCGGAACAACACCGCCACGTGGACGAACGGCCCGACCAGGAGCCCGCCGCTCAGGTTGGCCAGCCACGCGCCCTCGCGGTGGGCGTAGGTCGAGTAGATGCTCATCGGCAGCGAGAGCACGAGCCCGAGCATCACCAGCGCGACCAGCAGCGCGAACATGCTGCCCAGCCAGAGCAGCGGCGCGGCCTTGAGGGTGTCGAGCACGCCGCCGAGCGCGACGTCGGGGCCCTCGCCGTACAGCACCGCGTAGTCGATCAGCGGGAGCAGCCAGACGACGATCGGCGCGAGCACGCCGAGGTCGCCGTACTCGAGGCCGACGAAGCCCAGCACCATCATCACCACCGGCGTGCCGAGGCCGGAGCCCTCGACGCCGCCCGCCGAGCGCATCGCGAAGCGGAAGTAGAGGCCCCAGCCGACGCCCTTGAGCACGCCCACCACCGCGGGGGCGATCTGGTGCAGCGGCGAGACCCACGCGTCGAGCACCGCGCCGCCGCCGAGCAGCAGCGAGGGGACGACGAGGAACAGCGGGGCGCGCTTGAGCCAGGTGGGGATCTCGCCGCCTGCTTCACGCACCAGCTCGATGTCGGAGAGCTCCTCGGACATTCACGGCACCTTCTTCTTCTCGATCTCGATGACGCTCGACACGTTCTCGACCTCGAGCAGGTCGCGGCCGGTGTAGAAGAAGACCTTCGTTCCGCGCATCTGCATCGTCTTGTCGCGCGCCTGCGGCTGCCCCGTGACCACCAGCAGCCCGCGCGCCACGTCGTAGTCGCCGGCCTGGCCGCGCGCCCAGCGATCGCCCTCGGTGACCTCCACGCCGCCGCGCGCCTTCACCCGGTCGATCTCGCCGTCGGCCCCATGGTGGGCGAGGAGCTCCGGCGCGACGAGCAGCGTCTTGCCCTTGACCGCGCGCACGTGCCCGGTCCACCGCGCCTCGTTCTTCGGGCCCTCGAGCGTCAGCAGGTCGGCGTCGATGTTCACGCGTTGATCCTTCGGCTCCTTCACGCGGGTGCGCGCCTTGTGGACGACGAGCTTGTCGACGCCGGTGGTGAAGGTGACGAGCTCGCCTTCGACCTCGCGCGGGCCCTGCTTGCCGCGCGGCTTGCCGCGCACCGTGAGGACGCCGTTCTCGTTGTCGAACTCCGCCTCGTCGCCCCACGCCTCGCGATCGCCGTCGATGGCGTACACGTTGCCGCGCGCGACGACCCGGCGGATGCGGCCGTCGACGAGGTACGACTCCAGCTCATCGCAGGTGAGCGTCAGCCCGTCGTCGCGGACCGCCTTCACGTCCTCGCGGTACTGCCCCCGGGACACCTTGTTGTCGAAGAAGAAGTGCTTCGCGGTGATCTTGAGGTTGCGCGCGAGGAGCACCCCGCCGTCCGGTGCGGCCGCCAGCACGCTGAGCGCGAGCACGATGCCCATGCGCGCCCTTCTAACAACGCGCGGATCTCAGAAGAACGTGAAACCCACGCGGGCGAGCAGGCTCAGCGAGGGCTGGAGGTAGCCGACCTCCACGCCCACGCGGAACTTCCAGAGCTGCAGCCCGAGCCCCGCCGCGGCGTGCGCGCGGATCGGGTCGATGCTCGAGGGCATCCACAACATGCCGGCGAGGCCCTCGAGGTAGAGGAACGCCAGCTTGAGGCGCACCGAGAGATCGATCGGGAAGCCGACGCGCGGGTTCGGCTCGGTGAGGGTGAGGCTCACGCCCGGCCGCGCGCCGATGACGAGGAAGTCGAGCAGCTCCTGCTCGACCGAGAGGTGCACGTCGCCCTGCAGCCCCTCGAGCAGCCACGTGCCCGCGCCGACGTCGACGCCGAGGCCGACCGCGTGCGCGGTGGTGGGCAGCAGGAACAGAGCGAGGACGAGCGTGAGGCGGCGCATGCGGGTTGGATGCAGCGGGTGGGGGAAACGATCAACGCCCGGTCTCCCACGCGGGGAGCCGGGCGTCGAGCACACAGACCGGGGATGGATGGGTCAGACCTGCTCGGCGAGCTCGTGCATGTGCATCGCGCGGCGGGTGAACTCGGCGAGGCGGTAGAGCACCGTGCGACGGCTGACGCCGAGCGTGCGCGCCACCTTCGACTGGTCGACGCCGTTGGCGTGGTACATCACCGCCGGCTTCTTGAGCTCCTCGGGCGTCGCCGCGAGCACCCGCTCGGCGAAGTCGCGGGTGACGACGCTGTCCTCGAACTCGTCGTCCACCAGCTCCGGCACGTGCTCGACCGGCTCCGCGTGGCGCTTCGCATCGCGGATCACGTTGAGGCAGTGGTTGGTGGTGATGCGGTGGATCCACGGGAGCACCGCCTCTTCGCTCGGCGCGGAGTCGATGTGGCGGAGGATCTTGATGAAGATCTCCTGCGTCGCGTCTTCCGCGGCGGTCGCGTCCTTCAGCAGGCGCTTACTGCGCGCGTAGATGGTCGGTCCGTACTTCGCGTAGAGCTTCTCGACGTTGCGGCTCATCGTGGTTCCCCTTTGGTGGGCCGGTGTGTGCGCCGGCCTTTGGCGACATGTTCGAAGCCCGCTGGTGGATCGTTGCGCCACTCGCCGCTCCGGCGCGTCAACGGCGTTTCCAGTCGCCCGAATCACGAACGATCGCAGTCACTTACACGGCTGATGGATGTATGAGAGATTCTGATTCGTAGAAAATCGGCGCGAAATCAACGGGTTGGACCAAACGCGCCAACCTGGCGGGCAAAGCGCGCCACGCCGCGAAGTCCTCGGAACTGCGGCGGAATCAAGGGGTAGGGTGCGCGGCCATGATCTGGCTCGCAGTCGCGTTGCTCAGTGGAGTGGTGGCCGGTGTCGGCTTCTGGCGTGGCACGCCCGCGGGGCTCGGTGGTGAGGCGATCCCCGCGTCGGCGGGCGTGATCTTCTCGCTGCTGCTCTTCCGCGCGCAGACGCTGGTGAAGGACCGCGCGACCCTGGGCAAGCAGGGCGGCTGGCCGATGAACCTCGGCGGGGCGCTGGCGCTCACCGCGACGCTCGCCGCGGCCGTCGATCTCTTCATCTGGATCGACTCGCGGCGCTCGACGATGGCCGTCTACGCGCTGCCGGTGGCCATCCTGTCCTTCTTGCTGCTGGCGATCACCGCGCTCCGGCTCTCGGTCGACTCGCCGCGCCGCACGCACTTCCTCGCGTTGGCGCTCGCGTCTGCGGTGAACGCCGCGGCGGCCACCGCCTTCTTCGCCTCGCAGCTGTCCGCAATCAGGCAGTAATCAGGAAATCACCACTAAGAGTCTTGACGACTCTTGTTCGGGTGTTTATTACTTCCCTTGTCGAGGAGACGGGTATGGCTTCGCCGCTGCTGCTCACCGATGGCTACAAGTTCTCGATGGCCGAGGCGGGGTGGCCCCTGCGGAAGGAGACCTTCTATTACTCGCACCGCAAGGGCGGGCTGCAGGTGCTGCCCTTCGACGTCGAGGCCGAGCTGCGCAAGCTGCTCCCGGTGTCCGAGCCCGGCGACTGGGAGTACCTCGCGAAGAACGACTACGAGATGGGCTCGGCGGTGCGCGCGGCGCTCGAGTCGCGAGAGCTGGTGGTGCGGGCGCTCCCGAAGGGGGCGGTCTTCTCGGATCGCGAGCCGGTGTTCTCGGTGACGGGCCCCTCGGCGCTCGTGTCGTGGCTCGAGCCGACGGCGCTCATGTGGAGCTACCGCATTCAGGTGGCCACGCTCGCGCTGCTGCGGCCCGAGGAGCTGTCGGCGGCGGTGGGCACGGTGACCTGCGAGGCGCAGCGGGAGCTGGTGCTCGAGACGCTCGACGCGGTGGGCGTCAAGGCGCCGGCCCTCGAGGTGAAGAGCGACGAGTACGTGGCCCGCGTGCGCGCCCGCGTCGCCGAGCTGGTGGGCATCGTCGGCTCGCCGTCGCGCATCTTCGAGGTCGGCCTGCGCGCCGCGAGCTGCCCGCAGCAGCACCTCCTCGCGCTCGAGGGGGCGAAGCAGGCGGGGCTCACACGCACCTCGAACGTGTGGGGGGCGCGCAAGCTGGGCCTGGTGCCGGTGGGCACCATGGGGCACGAGCACATTCAGCGGTATGGCAGCGACGAGGCGGCGTTCCGCGCGATGGTCGAGCGGCGCTGGCAGCGCTCGAGCTTCCTGCTCGACACCTTCGACACCATCACCTCGGGCATCCCCACCGCGTACCGGATCATCTGCGAGCGCCCCGGCCAGCAGGACTCGATCCGCTACGACTCGGGTGACAAAGAAGCGCAGTACCGCTTCGCGGCAGCGGAGGCGCGCCGGCTCGGCATCCGCCCGGTGCAGATCCTCGAGGACGGCTTCGACGCGAAGCAGACGCGGCGCTTCGAGGAGCTCCGCGCCGAGCTCGGCTGGCGGCCGGAGGAGCAGGTGTACGGCTACGGGGGCTACCTCGTCGCTCAGACGAGCGGCTCACCGCTGACGCGCGATCGCGTGTCGGCCGTCTACAAGCTGACGCAGACCGGTGCGAAGCCGACGATGAAGTTCGGCAACGAGTCGGGCAGCGGCAAGCAGAGCATCCCGGGACGGCCGGTGCTGTTCCGGCGGAGCGCGGGGGGCAGCGGGCCCTTCGGCATCGTCGGGCAGGAGGGCGAGGCGGTGCCTCAGGGCTACCACCTCCTGACTGGCGCGGCGGCGGCGGGGACCACGGCGCTCGATGAGGCGCGCGCGGTGAGCGAGGCCGATCGACGCATGGAGCCTTCACCAGCGACCCGGGCGCTGATCGCCGAGCTGTCTCATTGGAAGACCTGAGCGCCCCCTCGTGGAGCGCCTCGGGTGCGGAGGACCACCGTGTACTCAGCCACCCACGTCGGCCGCGACCATCAGCGCGTCGGCCGCAACAACCAGGACGGCGTCTTCGCGACGCCCTCGGTGGTGGTGGTGACGGACGGCTGCTCCTCTCAGCCGCAGAGCGAGGTCGGGGCGCAGCTCGGCGCGCGGTTCCTCGGGCAGTGGCTCGGCAGGCAGAGCCTCTCGGCGGAGCTGCCCGCGCGTGCGGTCGACGCGCTGTGCGGCTTCGTCTACCAGGCCGCGCGCTCGCTCGAGGCGGAGCAGCTCGAGGAGGTCCTCGAGCGGTACTTCCTCTTCACCTTCCTGGCCGCGGTGAAGCAGGGCGATCGCGCGATCCTCTTCGGCCTCGGCGACGGCGGCTTCGTGGTCGACGACGAGGTGGTGCGCCTCGATGCCGGCGCAGACAACGCGCCGCCCTACGCCGCGTACCGGCTGACGGCGATCGGCGCTCGCCCCGAGCCGCAGCTCCACTTCTTCGGCACCGCGTCGCGGCTGGCGGTGATGACCGACGGGCTGAACCCGCTCGAGCCCCCGCGCCTGCGCGCGCTCGTCGAGACGAGCGGCCTCTCGCGGAACCCGCTGACGCTCCAGCGGCGCCTCAACGTCCTCGCCGAGTCGGAGCGCTTCGCCGACGACGCGACCCTCGCGGTGCTGGGGAGCTGACGCCATGGACCTCTACCTCTCCGGCAAGCGCGTGCGCGTCACCGACGCGGAGCTCCTCGGCGAAGGTGGCGAGGCGCGGGTGTTCCGGCACGCCGGCTCGGCGCTGAAGATCTTCCACCCGGCGACTGACGCGACCTCGCAGCGCGTGCTCGATCAGAAGCTGCAGAAGCTCGCGCGCTTCCCGCGAACGCTGCCGCCGCAGGTGATGGCGCCGCTCGAGGTGGTGACCGATCGCGCCGGGAAGATCGTCGGCTACCGGATGGCGCTGGTGAGCGGCGCAGAAGACTTCGGCCGTCTCGCCAACCGCAAGTGGCGCCTCGGCGTGCTGTCGAACGCCGCGCTCACCGGGCTGTTCCAGGAGCTCCACCGGCTGGTCGCCGCGGTGCACGCGGCCTCGGTGGTGATCGGCGACTTCAACGACGGCAACGTGTTGTTCGCCGACGCGCGGCCCTCCCTCATCGACGCCGACTCGATGCAGTTCGACGGCCTGCCGTGCCCGGTGGGGCACGAGCGCTTCCTCGACCCGCGGCTGTATGGCGTCGATCTCTCGAGCGCGCCGCGCTTCGACGAGGGCTCCGACTGGTACGCCTTCGCGGTGCTCCTCTTCCAGTCGTTGCTCGCGGTGCACCCCTTCGGCGGCACGCACGCGAAGCTCGCCACCCTGCTGCGCCGCGCGGAGGCCCGGCACTCGGTGCTGCAGAGCGACGTCACGCTCCCCCGGCTGGCGGTCCCGCCGAAGGTGCTCACCGACGATCTGCTGCACTGGTTCCACGCGGTCTTCGAGAAGGACGCGCGGCAGGCCTTCCCGCCTTCGCTCCTCCAGCTCTCGTGGACGAAGTGCGGCTGCGGCGTGGAGCACGCGCGCGCGGTGTGCCCCGAGTGCCGCGCGCTCGGCCCGCTGGTGACGCGTCAGGTGCTGCGCGCGCAGGGCCGCTGCACGGCGCGCACCGCCTTCGAGACGAGCGGGCGCGTGCTGTGCGCGGCGATGCAGGGCGGCCTGCGCTACCTCTTCGAGGAGAACGGCGTGCTGCGCCGCGAGGACGGGACGACGATCGCCACCACGCTCTCGCCGAAGCAGGTGGCGCTCGCCGGCCCCTGCACCTGGCTGGCCGATGGAGCGGGGCGGGTCGAGAAGTGGCAGGGTGATCGGCTGGTGGAGCGCGCCCAGACGGAGGTGCGCGGCACGAACCCGGTCTTCGCGGCGTCGCTCGGCGCCGCCTACCGGCAGGAGCAGGCCTGGCTCGTCGATCAGCAGACCGGCGCGCGCGTGGGCCAGGTGCTCGAAGGGCAGACGTGGGTGTGGGCTGGCGAGCGCCTCGGCCTCGGCTTCTACCGCGCGGGTGGGCTGACGGTGGCGTTCCTGCTCCGCGTGGGGCGCGCCGGCCTCAAGCAGCTCGACGGCATCCGCTGGTCGGGGCGGGTGATCGAGGCCGAGGCGGTCTTCGACGCGCGGCACGCGCTGCTGACGGTGGTGACCGACACCGGCGGGCGCGACCTCGTGCAGCGCTGGCTCGTCGACGAGGCGGGCACGGTGCTCGCGCACTCGCCCGACTCGGTGCGCGGGCACGCGGCGGTGCTCGGCGGGCGCGTGGTGGTGGCGACCGACCGCGGCCTCGTCGCGCTCAAGAATGACTCCGGCGTGCTCGTCGAGGCGATGCACTTCGCCGACACCCTGAGCTTCGTCTCCGCGGGCGACGAGCTGCTCCCCAACGCCGACGGCTCGCTGCTCGTCGTCGGTGCCCGCGACATCACGCAGTTGACCCTGTCCTGAAGGAGGTTCGCCGTGTCCCTGCCGCTCCCTGATTTCTACGATCCCAAGCAGGTCTCCCAGCTCTACCTGGAGCGCGCGGGTCTCGTGACCGACGCTGGCGAGGCGTTCGCCGCGAAGCACGGCCTCAAGCCCGCGGGCCAGGACAAGTTCCGCATCGCGGCGTTCGGCATCGACGTGCAGGTCGGCTTCTGTACGCCCGGCGCGAGCCTCTTCGTGCCCGGCGCGGTCGAAGACACCACGCGCACCATCGAGTGGCTCTACCGGCACCTCGACAAGATCAGCGGGCTCTTCTTCTCGATGGACACCCACCGCGTGTTCCAGATCTTCCACCCCGCGTGGTGGGTCGACGCGCAGGGCCGCCACCCCGCGCCGCTGACGCCGATCTTCCACGAGGACGTGCGCAGCGGGAAGTGGACCGCCGTGGTGCACCCGCGCGAGAGCATCGAGTACGTCAAGAAGCTCGAGGCGACCGGGAAGTACGTGCTGACGGTGTGGCCGTACCACACGCTCCTCGGCGGCCTGTCGCACGCGCTGGTGCCGGCGATGATGGAAGCGGCGCTGTTCCACGCCGCCGCGCGCAAGCACCAGACGCACTTCGAGACCAAGGGCACGCACGCGCTGACCGAGAACTACTCGGTGCTCTCGCCCGAGGTGACGGAGCTCTCGGGCAACGTGGTCGGTGCCTTCAACGCGCCGTTCTTCAAGCTGCTCATGGAGTACGACCGCGTCTACGTCTTCGGCCAGGCGAAGAGCCACTGCGTGCTCTCGACGCTCAACGACATCCAGCAGCACGTGATGGCGACCGACCCGAAGCTCGCCGAGAAGATCTGGATCCTCGAGGACGCGATGAGCCCCGTGCCGCCGCCGCCGCTGTCGCCGCTGCCGGATCACCTCAACTTCCCGAAGATCGCCGACGAGGCGATCTCGCACTGGAAGAAGGCCGGCATGAAGGTGGTCCGCACCACCGACGCCGTGACCATCTGACGTCCCCCTGACTCCGCCTGGCAGAGGGGCTCGCGATCGAGCCCGTCCCTGGCGGAGCCGCACCCGAAGACTGGAGCCTCGCCATGACGAAGAAGACGCTGACGACCGATGAAGCGACGACGCTGTTCACCTCTGCCACCACGAAGGGCGTGATCTCGCCCGCCACGAGCACGCTCATCACCGGCAACCTCGGGAACATGGTGCTCGCGGGCGCGGCGGGAAAAGACCTCGAGGACATCACCGCGAGCGACGTGACGCTGGTGACGGTGCTGATCGACGCCAGCTCGTCGATCGCCGATCGCGGGCTCGAGAAGGCGGTGCGCGAGGGGCAGAACGCGCTCCTCGATGCCTTCGCGGGCGCGAAGGAGCGGGACGCGGTGCTCCTCGCGTGCTGGACCTTCGCCGGCCAGATGGACGTCGTGCACAGCTACCTGCCGGTCGCCGACGCCACGCGCCTCGACCCGAAGAACTACCGGGCGAACGGCTCGACGGCGCTCTACGACACCTGGTGCAGCGCGCTCGCGGCGAACGTGGCCTACGCCCAGCGGCTGCGTGACGGCGGCACCCCGACGCGCTCGGTGGTCGTGGTGGTGACCGACGGGGAAGACGTCGGGAGCAAGCACTCGGCTGCCGACTGCGCACGCATCAGCCGGGATCTCCTCGCCTCGGAGCTGTTCACGCTCGCGCTCGTCGGCGTCGGCGGCGACGTGAACTTCGAGCACGTCGCGAAGGCGATGGGCATCCCGCCGGGCTGCATCCTCTGGGAGAAGGACGCGACGCCCTCGGGGCTCCGGCGCGCCTTCCAGCTGGTCAGCCGCAGCGCGGTCCGCGCGAGCCAGGGGAAGATTCAGCCCGGTGCGGCGGCGGGGTTCTTCGTGCCATAGAGAGCGGGTGCGGCACGTTCGCTGGACCGACGACGGACGCGTGAAGCTCGCGGCGCTCCTCTCCGCGGCGAACGCCCGTCGCACCTCGCGCGTGCTGTCGATGGAGCTCGTGGAGGCGAGCGCTCGGGCGGCGCTGGGGGCACCGCTCGGCTACCACTGGGCGACCGGTGGCGACGCACCCGACGCGCGCGGACTCACCACGATCTGTCTCAGCGTGGTGCGCGGCGACGAGGTCGTCGTCGGGGTCGCGGCGGTCCACGGCGCTCCGACGCCGGCGAACGCCTGGCCTGAGCTCGGGAGCTGGCAGCTCTACGACGACGCAGAGAACGTCCCCGGCCTGCAGGCATGGGCGGGGCGCCGCCGAGAGGATCGCGTCGCCATCGCGGTCACCCCCGCGAGCTCAGCCGGGAGTCGGGACGAGCTGCTCGCGGCGATCCTCGCCAGACCCGACGACGATGGCCCGCGGCTGGTGCTGGCTGATCTGCTCCTCGAGGCGGGGGATCCGCGCGGCGAGTTCATCCAGCTCCAGTGTGCGGGAGAGACCGAGCGGTCGAGCGAGCTCCTCCGCGAGCACGGTGCCCGGTGGCTGGGCGAGCTGTCGCCCGAGGTGGCGCGCGTCGAGTTCTCCAGAGGCTTCGTCTCGAGCATCGAGCTGCTCGACGCGCGCGCCCTGGCGCAGGTGACGGCGCTGGCGGAGCGCGAGCCGGTCGTCTCGTTTCGCGTCTCGTCGGAGCGGCTCTTCGACGCAGCCCGGTTCGCGGCGTCGGCGTGGAGCTCGCGGCTGACCTCGCTCTCGTTCGAGCGCGACTTCGGCGTCGGCGCGCTGAGCGTCGAGCAGCTCGGGCGGCTGCTCTCGTCCCGTCACCTGCGGCGGCTGTCGTGCCTCTCGCTGCGCGGCCAGCGCCTCGGAGACGAGGGGCTCCGACTCCTCGTGGAGCGAGCTCCCGCGACGCTCCCCGGTCTGGCGGAGCTGCGCCTCGAACGTGACTCGCTCACGGTCGCCGCGGCGCGCGCGCTGAGCTCGAGCCGGTGGGTCGCCGCGCTCCGCACGCTGTCGCTCGCCGACAACGCGCTGGGGGCCGACGGCGCGGAGCTGCTGGCGACGTCGACGCTCGCGTCACGCCACGCCGTGCTGTCGCTCGCCGGCAACCAGGTCGGCAACGACGGCGCCATCGCCTTCGCGCGCGCCACCCGGTTCCGCGGGCTGTCGCGCCTGTCCCTGGCGCGGAACCGGATCAGCGCCTCGGGCCTGGAGGCGCTGCTCTCGTCAGAGACGCTCCGAGGACTGGTCTCACTCGACCTCGAGGGCAACCCGCTCGGCGCGGCCGGGCGGGAGCGGCTGCGCGGACGTTTCCCGTCCACGGGCGAGACGCGCTGAGGGCGGAACTCGTTGAAATTGCAGCAGGTCGGCTCGGCACGGACCGCGCTCATGGGCGCTCCGCTGCTTTCACCAACGGAGCCGAACCATGAACTTCAGAAGCGTCGTCTTTCTCAGTCTTTCTTCACTGCTGGTGGCGTGCGGGCAGACGGAGCCCGTGCGCTCGTGCCTGCGCGATCTCGACTGCGGCTCGGGGTACCTGTGCGAGGACAACCTGTGCGTGGTGCCGAAGCCGCACGATGCCGGCTCGGGCGACGCAGGTCCGGGCGACGCTGGGAATGGGGATCCGCTCTCGCCCGCGGACGCTGGGCTCGATGCGGGCCCTTCCTGCGTGCCAGCGACCGAGGTCTGCAACGGTGTCGACGATGACTGCGATGGCCAGATCGACGAGCAGGTCGAATTCGTCGGCAGCGACGGCGGCATCGCGCTCGACGGTGGCACCGGCTCTCGTGATGGCTCCTGTGTGGTCGGGATCGGTGCCTGTCAGCGCACGGGTTCGATCGCGTGCGTCTCGGGTCAGCTGATCTGCTCGGTGCCGGCTGGAATGGCGGTCGTCGAGGTGTGCAACGGCGTCGACGACGACTGCGACGGCCAGGTCGACGAGGCGGGCGCGGACCTCTGTCCGGCAACCGGTCAGACGTGCGGCGCGGGGGCTTGCTCGTGCCCGTCGGGCCAGTCGGTGTGCGGGACCACCTGCGTCTCGCTCGGCTCGTCGTGCTCGGCTGGTGTCGGCGCCTGCGCCCGCTCTGGCTCAAACCTGTGCTCGAGCGGCGCGGTGACCTGCAGCGCGACCCCCGGCACTCCGTCGACCGAGATCTGCAACGGCTTCGATGACGACTGCGACGGCCAGACGGATGAGGCGGGCGCGGGGCTGTGCTCGGTGCAGGGCGCGGTGTGCACCAGCGGGATGTGCCAGTGCCCGGCGGGGCAGTCGGTGTGCAACGGCGTGTGCAAGGTGCTGACGGCCGAGGTCTGTGACGGTGTCGACAACGACTGCAACGGCCAGGTCGACGAAGGCGTCACCATCGCGTGCCTTTCCGACGCCGACAACGATCGCTACGCCAGCGGGACCACGACCTCCCAGGTCTGTCCGGATGCCTCGCGGACGCAAGCTGGGGCCTGCCCCAGTGGCTTCGTGGCACCGACGGCTGCGCTCGCGACGAGTGACTGTGCTCCGAATGAGCCCGCGAGGTTCCAGAATCTCCTGGTTCGCACCGACTTCGATCAGGACGGCTACTGCGTGAGCGCAAGCCGCACCGAATGCGTTGGTGCCGCACCCGCGGCGGGGACGATTCTCGCGACGCAGTGCGCTCCGTCGGACGATTGCGACGATGTTCGGCGAGACCGCTTTCAGAATCTCATCGTGAGGAATGACGTTGATGGAGACGGGTACTGCAGTTCCGACGCCGCACGGCCGGAGTGCTCGGGGGCAACCCCGAACACCGGTCGCAAGCTCGCGTCCCAGTGCCTTCCGACCAGCGACTGCCAGGACGGTGTGGGGAGCGTCTGGCGGCTCGTGTCCGTGCGCCGCGATGCTGACCGTGACGGATACTGCACGGGGATTGTCGAACAGCCGTGTGTGGGAACCACCGTCGAAGACGTCCTTCCCCAATACCGCGAGGCGTCGACCTGCAATGCGGTCTCGGATTGCCGTGACACCAATCCGGTGGCGACGACCTCCTGCGCGTTCACCGTGACGTCGGCGGGCAGAATCAAGGCGTGCGGTGCCTTCATCCCCGGCACTCAAGACTTCATCTTCGACTGGGACTGCGGAAGTGGATTCCACAAGGTCTCGAGCTCGGTGATTCATGTCTCCGGCCCGGACGTCTCGGACGAGAGCATCTTGAGCGAGTCGGGCACACAATCGGGCACGATCAGCGTTCGCGCGACTTGCACCACCGCATTCGGCGAAAAGACGATCGCCACCGCGGTCTCCTGCGAAGCAAACTGAGGGTGTTGGCACGGGCGAGGGGCTCGAGAGATCGGGCCCCTCGTCTTGCGGGCGCGAGTTCAGGACGCACCGCGTCGTGCGTCAGTGTAGGGTGCCCGACCTCGGAGGCAGCCCACACCTATGAGCGACAACGCGCTCAACTTCATCGAAGAGATCATCGAAGCGGACAACCAGAGCGGGAAGTGGGGAGGCCGGGTGCACACCCGCTTCCCGCCCGAGCCGAACGGGTACCTGCACGTCGGCCACGCGAAGAGCATCGTCCTGAACTCCGGCCTCGCGCGGAAGTACGGCGGCAAGTTCAACCTGCGGTTCGACGACACGAACCCGGCGAAGGAAGAGCAGGAGTACGTCGACTCGATCATCAACGACGTCAAGTGGCTGGGCGGCGACTTCGAAGACCGCCTTTTCTACGCCTCGGACTACTTCGAGCAGATGTACGAGTGGGCGGAGAAGCTGATCCAGAAGGGCAGCGCCTACGTCTGCGATCTCAACGCCGAGGAGATGCGGGACTACCGCGGCACGCTCGACAAGCCCGGCCGCAACAGCCCGTTCCGCGATCGCTCGCCCGCCGAGAACCTCGACCTCTTCCGCCGCATGCGGAAGGGCGAGTTCGAGCCCGGCACGCGCACGCTCCGGGCGAAGATCGACATGGCGTCGGGCAACATCAACCTGCGCGACCCGGTGATGTACCGCATCGTCAAGGCGCACCATCACCGCCAGGGCGACAAGTGGTGCATCTACCCCTCGTACGACTGGGCGCACGGCAACGAGGACAGCATCGAGCAGATCACCCACTCGATCTGCACGCTCGAGTTCGAGAACCACCGGCCGCTGTACGACTGGTTCCTCAAGGAGCTCGGCGTCTACCACCCGCAGCAGATCGAGTTCGCGAAGCTGCAGCTCACGTACACCGTGCTCAGCAAGCGCAACCTCCTGCACCTCGTGAAGGAGAAGTACGTGCGTGGCTGGGACGACCCGCGCATGCCGACCATTTCGGGCATGCGGCGCCGCGGCTTCACCAGCGAGGCGCTGCGCGCGTTCTGCGAGGAGATCGGGGTCACCAGGAACGAGAGTGTGATCGACCTGGGCCGGCTCGAGAACGCGGTGCGCAACCACCTCAACGCGACGGCGCCGCGGCGCATGGCCGTGCTCAACCCGGTGAAGGTGATCATCACCAACTACCCCGAGAGCCAGGTCGAGCAGGTCGAGGTGCAGAACAACCCGGAAGATCCCGCGGCGGGTGTGCGCAGCGTGCCCTTCTCGCGCGAGCTCTACATCGAGCGCGACGACTTCATGGAGGACCCGCCGAAGAAGTTCTTCCGCCTCGGCCCGGGCCGCGAGGTGCGCCTGCGCGGCGCGTACTTCGTGACCTGCACCAACTTCGTGAAGGGCGCCGACGGGCAGGTCTCGGAGCTGCACTGCACGTACGATCCCGCGACGAAGGGCGGCAACGCGCCCGACGGTCGCAAGGTGAAGGGCACCATCCACTGGGTGTCGGCGGCGCACGCCGTCACCGCCGAGGTGCGCGTCTTCGACCGCCTCTTCGCCGCCGAGTTCCCCGGCAAGGCGCACGAGGGCGTCGACTTCGCCTTCCTCAAGGATCTCAACCCGAAGTCGCTCGAGATCCTCGTCAACGCGAAGCTCGAGCCGTCGCTCGGCGCCGCGAAGATCGGCGAGCGCTTCCAGTTCGAGCGGCTCGGCTACTTCACCGTCGATCTCGACGCGAAGCCCGGCGCGCTCGTCTTCAACCGCACCGTCTCGCTCAAGGACTCGTGGGCCAGGGAGCAGGCGTCGGAGGAGGCTCCCGCGGCCGCGCCGAAGACCTCGAAGCCCCCCGCTCCCGCGCCGGCGCCGAAGGAAGAGAAGAAGAAGGCCGAGGTTCCGGCAGGCCCTCCCGCGGAGATCGAGTTCGGCGACTTCGCGAAGGTGCAGCTCAAGGCAGGGAAGGTGCTCTCCGCCGAGAAGGTCGAGAAGGCCGACAAGCTCCTCAAGCTCTCGGTCGAGCTCGGCGAGGGCTCGCCGCGCACCATCGTCTCGGGCATCGCGGAGGCCTTCGCGCCCGAGCAGCTCGTCGGCCGCAACGTGGTGGTGGTGGTCAACCTGAAGCCGCGCGCGCTCAAGGGCATCGAGTCGCGAGGGATGATCCTCGCGGCGGGCTCCGGGAAGACCCTGCAGCTCATCAACCCGGGCGACGTCGCGCCGGGCAGCGACGTGAAGTGAGCGAGGAGCGCACGATGATCCGACGCACCTACTACCCGCCGCTCGAGCCGTACCGCACCGGCCGGCTCGCCGTGACCCACGGCCACGAGCTGTACTTCGAGGAGAGCGGGAACCCGAACGGCAAGCCGGTGGTCTTCGTGCACGGCGGGCCGGGGGGCGGCACCGAGCCCAAGCAGCGCCGCTTCTTCGACCCGAGCGCGTACCGCATCGTGCTCTTCGACCAACGGGGCTGCGGCAAGTCGACGCCGTTCGCGTCGCTCGAGCACAACACCACCTGGGATCTCGTGGCCGACATGGAGGCGCTCCGCGCTCACCTCAAGATCGACCGCTGGCAGGTGTTCGGTGGCTCGTGGGGCAGCACGCTCGCGCTCGCCTACGCGCAGACCCACCCCGAGCGCTGCACCGAGCTCGTGCTCCGCGGGATCTTCCTCTTGCGGAAGTGGGAGATCGACTGGTTCTACCAGGACGGCACGAGCCACCTCTTCCCCGACGCGTGGGAGAAATACCTCGCCGTCATCCCGCCCGAGGAGCGCGGCGATCTCGTGCGCGCCTACTACCGGCGGCTCACCAGCAGCGACCCCGCCGTGCGCTCCGAGGCCGCGAAGGCGTGGAGCACGTGGGAAGGGCGCACCAGCTACCTGCTGCCCAACGAGGCGTACCTCTCGAAGACCGGAGAGGACGACTTCGCCGACGCGTTCGCGCGCATCGAGTGCCACTACTTCATGCACGGCGGCTGGCTCGACGGCGAGCGGGCGCTCCTCGCGCCGGCGAACATCGAGAAGATGCGCAGGATCCCCGGCGTGATCGTCCAGGGCCGTTACGACGTGGTGTGCCCCATGGAATCGGCGTGGGCGCTCCACCGCGCGTGGCCCGAAGCCGACCTCCGCATCGTCGAAGATGCGGGGCACGCGGCGCACGAGCCGGGGATCCTCCACGAGCTCATCGAGGCGACCGACCGCTTCCGCGCACGCCGCTGAGCGACGTCGGTGCAGCAGTTAGAGTCCAGTTAACCTGTTGACGGGCCATTCCAAAAGAAAGTAGCGAGCCGCTCCCCATGGCATCCAAGCCTCTCGTGATCGTCGAGTCTCCGGCGAAGGCCAAGACGATCGGCCAGTTCCTCGGCTCCAACTTCAACGTGATGGCCTCGGTGGGTCACGTCGTCGATCTCCCCGCCAGCGGGCTGTGTGTCGACGTCGACAACGACTTCAAGCTCACCTACGAGGTGACGAAGAAGAACGTCATCTCCGAGCTCAAGGACGCGCTCAAGGGCGCCTCGGAGCTCTACCTGGCCACCGACGAAGACCGCGAAGGGGAGGCCATCGCCTGGCACCTGCGCGAGCAGCTCAAGCCGAAGGTGCCGGTCAAGCGGATGGTGTTCCACGAGATCACCAAGAAGGCGATCCAGGAGGCGGTGGATCACTCGCGTGACATCGACATGGGGCTGGTCGACGCGCAGGAGACGCGCCGCACCATCGACCGGCTCTACGGCTACCAGGTCACCCACGTGGTGCGCCTCAAGGTGGGGCAGGGGCTTTCGGCGGGGCGCGTGCAGTCACCGGCGATCCGCCTGATCGTCCAGCGCGAGCTCGAGCGCATGCGCTTCCGCTCG
Organism: Myxococcota bacterium; assembly: GCA_049322495.1. Lineage (GTDB taxonomy): Bacteria > Myxococcota > Myxococcia > Myxococcales > Myxococcaceae > Archangium_A. The sequence continues at coordinate 39,392 of JBMORD010000345.1, forward strand.
GTGAGCTACTGGGACGTGGCGGCGAAGCACTCCACCTCGCCGGCGTTCGAGTCGACGCTGTGGAGCGTCGATGGCCAGCGCGTCGCCACCGGCAAGGACTTCGACGAGAAGGGCCAGCTCGCGACGCCCAACAGCGTGTGGGTCGACGAGGCGAAGGCGAAGGCGATCGCCGAGGGGCTCGCGGGTGAGAGCTTCACGGTGAAGAGCCTCGAGACGAGGCCGTACCGCAGCTCGCCGAAGCCGCCGTTCATGACCTCCACGCTCCAGCAGGAAGGCGGGCGCAAGCTGGGCATGAGCGCGCAGCAGGTGATGCGCGTCGCGCAGGGCCTCTACGAGCGCGGCTACATCACCTACATGCGCACCGACTCGACGAACCTGTCCGAGACGGCGCTCAACGCCGCGCGCGCGCAGGTGACCGAGCTGTTCGGCAAGCAGTTCCTCCCCGACGCGCCGCGCATCTACGCGCGCAAGGTGAAGAACGCGCAGGAGGCGCACGAGGCGATCCGTCCCGCCGGTGAGAGCTTCCGCACGCCGCAGGAGCTCGCGGGCGAGCTCGCGTCGGCGGAGCTCAAGCTCTACGAGCTGATCTGGAAGCGCACGCTGGCCAGCCAGATGACCGACGCCGAGGGCGAGTCGGTGTCGCTCAAGCTGGCGGCGACGACGAAGCAGGGGCAGGCGGTGGAGTTCAGCGCTTCCGGCCGCACCATCACCTTCCGCGGCTACCTGCAGGCGTACGTCGAGAGCAACGACGACGCGGAGGCCACCGACGATCAGGAGTCGCCGCTGCCGAAGCTCGCGCAGGGCGACGTGGTGCCCGTCGCTTCGCTCGAGGCCAAGGGCCACACCACCTCGCCGCCGGCGCGCTACACCGAGGCCTCGCTGGTGAAGAAGCTCGAGGAGCTCGGCATCGGCCGCCCGTCGACCTACGCGTCGATCATCGGGAAGCTGCAGGCGAAGCTGATCTGGAAGAAGGGCCAGGCGCTGATCCCCAACTGGGAAGCCTTCGCCGTCGTGAAGCTGATGGAGAAGCACTTCGAGGATCTCGTCGACTTCCAGTTCACCGCCGAGATGGAGGAGGACCTCGACCAGATCGCCTCGGGCGAGCGGAAGAAGGTGCCGTACCTCAAGGAGTTCTACTTCGGCGACAAGAAGCACCCGGGCCTCCAGAAGCTCGTCGGCCAGAACCTGAGCAACATCGACGCCGCGGAGATCAACTCGATCTACATCGGCGGCCCCGAGACGGGCGTGGTGGTCAAGCCCGGCAAGTTCGGCCCGTACATCAAGCGTGGCGAAGACACCGTCTCGGTGCCGGCCACGCTGGCGCCCGATGAGATGACGCTCGAGCGCGCGCAGCAGCTGCTCGCCGCGCCCAAGGGCGACGTGCCGATCGGCAAGGATCCCGCGACGGGCCTCAACGTGTACGTGAAGCAGGGCCGCTTCGGCCCCTACGTGCAGCTCGGCGAGGTGACCGACGAGTCGAAGCCGAAGACCGCGTCGCTCTTCAAGTCGATGAAGCCCGAGGCGGTGACGCTGGAGCAGGCGCTCGAGCTGCTCACGCTCCCGCGCGTGCTCGGCAAGGCCGACGACGGCGAGGAGATCAAGGCGCAGAACGGCCGCTACGGCCCGTACCTCACCAAGGGCAAGGACACCCGCAACCTCGGCGCGGAGAACGAGGCGAAGCTGCTGACGATCACCCTCCAGGAGGCGATCGAGATCTTCAAGCAGCCCAAGCAGTTCCGCGGTCGCGGTCCCGCCAAGCCGGCGATCATCGTCGGCAAGGACCCCGACAGCGGGAAGGAGCTGCAGCTCAAGGAAGGGCGCTTCGGCTGGTACATCACCGACGGCGAGACGAACGCCTCGCTGCGCAAGGGCGACGAGCCCTCGGAGCTCACGCTCGAGCGCGCGCTGGAGCTGATGGCCCAGCGCCGCGAGTACATGGCCTCGCCCGAGGGCCAGGCGAAGGCGGCGG
>JBMORD010000346.1:0-5525 GCA_049322495.1 Myxococcota bacterium
AGTTCATCGTCATCGCCGCGATCATCTTCGCGGCGTGCACCCTGCTCGCCACGCTGGCCTCGCTCCGGCTCCACCGCATCATCACCACCCCGGTGAAGGATCTCGCGCACGTCGCCGCGCGCGTGCAGGAGACGCGCGACTACAGCCTGCGCGCCACGTCGCGCACCAACGACGAGCTCGGGCTGCTCACCCACGCCTTCAACGAGATGCTGCATTCCGTCGAGGTGCGCGACGCCGAGCTCGAACAGCACCGCACCAACCTCTCGCGCATGGTCGACGAGCGCACCGCCGAGCTCAAGCGGCGCACCGAGGAGATGCGGCTCGTCTTCGATACCGTCGACCAGGGCTTCGTCACCATCGACCGCGCGGGCCGCATGGCCAACGAGCGCTCGGCGCGCTTCGACGCCTGGTTCGACCCGCCCGCGCCGGAGGCGACGCTCGGCGCGCACCTCTCGCGTCGGGTCCCGGGCTTCGACGCGATGCTGCAGCTCTCGTGGGACCAGGTGCTCGAGGGCCTCTTTCCCCTCGATGTGGCGATCGACCAGCTCCCGAAGCGGCTCTCGTTCGGCGAGCGCGTGTTCTCGATTCAGTACACGCCGATGATGAAGGGGGCCGAGGTCGACGGCGCGCTGGTGGCGGTCACCGACATCACCCAGGAAGTGGAGGCCGATCGCCATCAGGCCGCGCAGCGCGAGCTGGTCGCGGCGATCAGCCGCCTCGTGGCCGATCGCTCGAGCTTCATCGACTTCCTCGAGGAGACCGAGCGGCTGGTCGGCTCGCTCAGCCAACCCGACGCCCAGGCCGTCGCGCGCGCGCTGCACACCATCAAGGGCACCGCGTCGATCTTCGGCGTCGAGTCGGTAGCGAAGGTCTGCCACGAGCTCGAAGACCAGCTCGAGCAGGGTGAGCGGCCGGAGATCGAGCAGCGCGTGCGGGCCGCGTGGAGCGCCTTCCTCGAGCGCGTGCGGCCCTTCGTGGGCGACGACGAGGATCGCGTGCACCTCTCGCGGCGGGAACTCCACCGCCTCGCCGATGAGCTCGAGCCCTTCGCGCCCGCAGCCGCCTCGACGCTCCGCCACTGGACCCTCGAGGCGGTCGAGCCGCGGCTCAAGCTGCTCGCGCAGCGCGGCGAGGTCCTCGCGCAGCGCCTCGGCAAGGCGCACGTGCGCTTCGAGGTTCAGGACCACGGCGTGCGCCTGCATCGTGAGCCGTCAGCGAAGCTCTGGGGCGCGCTGGTGCACCTCGTGCGCAACGCGCTCGATCACGGCGTCGAGGAGATCGCCGAGCGCGTGCAGGCAGGGAAGCGGGAGGCCGCGGTGCTCAGCTTCACCGCACGCTCCGAAGCCGGCACCACGGTGCTCGAGTTCAGCGACGACGGCCGCGGCATCGACTGGGAACGTGTCGCCCGGAAGGCGGGCCTCCAGAACCCGACCCGGCAGCAGCTCGTCGAGGTGCTGTTCTCCGACGGCTTCTCGACGCGCGACGCGGCGAGCGAGACCAGCGGCCGCGGAGTGGGCCTCTCGGCCGTCGCCGACGTCGTCCGCGAGCTCGGCGGGCAGCTCGAGCTCGACTCGACGCCGGGGCGAGGCACGACCTTCCGCCTCACGCTCCCCGAGCCGCGCGCGCCGCTCAAGCGCGCCGCCTGAGCAGTTGCCGGCCGCGACGCGCCCGCTCCCCCGGTGGGTGGGTGCGTCTTCGCGCAGGCGAGACTGGCGGTCAGCTGGTCGCGCCCCGCCAGCGCCGCGTCAGCGCGTACGCCCCGACGCCGACGAACGCGACGAGGGCCACCCAGCCGAGCAGGTTGAGGCTGTTCCGGAAACCGACGAAGAGCATCCAGCCCGCCGACATCACGTACACCGCCGCTCCGAGCAGCCCCAGCAGCGACGGGCCGGCTCCGCCATTCGCCCGGCGACGGAGCACCGCCGCGGCGCCGCCGACGACGAGCGACGCCCCGACGCGGAGCCCCAGGGGGATCGCCTCGGTCACCATCACCGCGCCAACGCCGACGACGAGCAGCACCGCCAGCAGCACCTGCCAGCTCGGCGGCAGCTCGACCCGGCCCTCGCGAAAGCGCGCGAGGAAGAGCCCGAGCACGGTGAGCGCCGCGAAGAGCACGAGGATCGCGCCGACGTTCGACAACACCGTGCGCACGTCGTGCGTGAAGAGCAGCGCGATGGCGATCGCCCCCTGGAGGAGCACCGCGCCGGTGGGCGGCTGGCCCTCGCGCCCCGCGAGCACCGCGGGCAGGAAGCCGTCCTTCGCCATCGCCGCGTACACGCGCGGCCCGACCATCAGCATCGCGCTCATCGCCGAGATGAAGAGCACCAGCATCACCGCGCTCATCACTTTCGCCGCCACGGGCCCGAGCAGCGCGGCCATCACCGCCTGGCCGAGCGTCACCTGGTCGAACTGGCCTTTGTCGCCGGTGAAGGCGTCGTAGTTGAAGACCACCGTGCCCTGCGCGGGGGTGAGGTTCGCGACGAAGATGAAGTTGACGACGAGGTACAGCGCGCCCACCACCAGGCAGCCGACCAGCATCGCGCGGGGAACGTCGCGCTGCGGCTCGCGGAACTCGTCGGCCGCGTACACCGCCGCGTTCCAGCCCGAGAAGGCGAAGGCGATGAAGAACAGGCTGCCCACGATGGCGCTCACCGGCTCGGCCGCGGCGTGCGGAGGCGCCCAGGTCGGCCACGCCAGCGAGCCCTTCGTCACCCCGACGAGCACGAACGTCGCCAGCAGCGCGACCTTCACCGCCACCAGGCCGTTCTGCACGCGCGCCGAAAGGTGCAGCCCGAGCGCGTGCACCACCGTGAGGAGGAGGATCAACACCGCCCCGACGAGCTGCGGTGACAGCGCGGGGAACACGGCGCGCGCGAAGGCGCCCGCGGCCAGCGCGTCGAGCGCGGTCGGGGCCGAGAAGCCGACGAGCAACGACGCCCAGCCCGCGAGGTAGCCGGCCGCGGGGTGGAGCAGCGTCGACAGGTAGCGGTACTCGCCCCCGCCGCGAGGCACGAGACGGGACACCTCGGCGTAGGCGACCGCCCCGCACAGCGCGAGCACCGCGCCCACCACCCACGCCAGGAGCACCTGCCCGGCGCTCAGCTCCTGCGCCATGAAGCCGGTGGAAAGGAAGACGCCCGCGCCAACCATGTTGGCGATGACCAGGCCGATGCCCGACTTCAGTCCGAGAGTGCGAGACACGAGTGCGCGGGCACTTACCCCTGCTTTGATGGCATGTCGCCTCCCGAAGGAACGACCATGCCCATCCCCCTCCAAGGCACCCCGTCGCTCGCGCAGTGGCAGCGCTACGTCGAGACGCTCGAGCACGAGCGCGGCTTCGCGCACCAGTCGGTCATCGAGAAGTGCCTGCTGCTCGGCGAGGAGGTCGGCGAGCTCTTCAAGTCGGTCCGCAAGGCGTCACGGCTGGCGACCGACCCCGCCTCGACCGTGAGCCCCGTCTCCGACGAGCTCGCCGACGTCTTCATCTACCTCTGCGCGATCGCCAACCGCGCCGGCGTCGACCTCGAGACCGCGGTGCGCGAGAAGGAAGCCCGCAACGCCGGGCGCACCTGGACCTGAGCCTCAGCTCTTCGGCAGCGCGGCGACCTGCGCCAGGAACTCGGCCCCCTTCTTCGGGTCGGACATGAAGACCCACGCCGCGAGGCCCTGGAGGTGGGCGTGCGACTCGCCCTCGCGGTACGGCTTGCCCTTCTGCCGGTTGTGGATCGCCGCGCGCAGCCGCCGCACCACGTCTCGCGAGACGCGCGCCGCCGGCACCTGCGGGCCTGCGTGGTTGATGGTGAGGCCCGTCACCCGCTGCGCCGCGCCCCGCCGCAGCACCTGCGTCTTCTTGGCGTGCAGCACGAAGCCTTCGCTCTTCAGAATGTCCTTCGTCTTCTCGACCAGGATGCCGAGCGCCGGGCGCTTCCGCTCCGCCGTCTTGCGGAACGAGAAGGTGAGGTCGTCCGCGTAGCGCGTGTAGGTGAAGCCCAGCTCCGCGGCGAGCGCCGACAGTCGCTGATCCATGCGCAGGCACAGCGCGTTGGTGATCGCCGGCGACGTCGGCGCGCCCTGTGGCAGGCACCGCTGCCCGGTCGCCACGTAGAGCGTCTTCTCGCGGAACTCGACCAGCTGCCGCGGCGCCTCGGTGCACAGCAGCGCCAGCAGCGTCGCCACCTGCTCGGTGACGCCCGCCTTGCGCAGCAGGCCCTTCACCCGCTTCCAGCCGATGGTGGGGAAGAAGTCCTTGATGTCGAGCTTCACCACCACGTCGGCGTTGGCGTGCGCCAGCGCGTTGGTGAGCACGCTGCGCGCGGGCAGGAAGCCGTGCGCCGCGGCGTGCACCGGCAGCTTCTCGAAGTAGTTCCGCAGCGCCCAGCGCTGGAGCTCCTTCAGCTTCGGCAGCGGCGCGGTGATGGTGCGCTCGCCGCCGCTGCGCTTGGGCACCTTCCACGAGTGGTAGTGCGTGCCGGTGTCGACCTCGCGGTGGAAGGTCATCCACCGCAGGGTGGCGAGCGGCACGTCCATCGCGGCGGCGAGCTCACGCGCCGTTTCCCACGCCGGCAGGCCGTTCTTCTCTGCCTTCGCCTCGCGGTCCTTGAGGTCGAACGAGTCGGCGTCCTTCAGCTCGTCCCAGTGCACCTGGTTGCCGAGGAAGCCGATGGTGCCGAAGCGCCGCGCCTCGTTGGCCAGCGCGCGCAGCTTCTTCCGCTCGGCGCGCTCGGCCGTCTTCTTTTCCTTGAAGGTCTTCTTCTCGTCTTCGCTCGCCGGCGCGGCCGCGTCGGGGTTGTGGCCCGCCTCGATGAGCTTCGCGCGCACCCACGCGTCGACGCCGCCCTTCTCTTCGATCTCCAGCCAGCGCGCCTCGGCGACCGTGCGCGCCTTGTCGAGCGCGTCGCGCTCCGCGTCGGTCAGCTTCGTGCGCGAAGGGGGCCGCGTGGTGAGGACCGGCGCGGCCGCTGAGACGTGGGTGTCGATTCGGTTGGTCACGAACTGCCCCTCCTGCGCTGCACCGTCGACTCGTCGAACCGTCTCCCGCCAGTGAGTGAGGCGTCGAAAGCGCCACCTTCTCTCCTGGGGCTCGGTAGCCTCACCGGCTCTCCCGCACCGGGACCATCGCCGGCGTGGGAGAAACTGCGTTCGCGCAGTTGTCTCAGCTCTCCCACGCCGGCGATGGTCCCGGTGCGAGGAGAGCCAAGAACAGGCTACCTAGCGGAGTGTGTCGGACCATTCTCCAGAGCGGCGCAACGCCGCTCCTGCGCACTGAAGCGCGAAGGCTGATGTTCTCGACACCTCGCTCATTGGCGGGAATTCGGTTCGATTCGTCTACGGGTTCTCCAGTGAAGGGACCGCCTTCATAAGACACCTGCGCGGCCCCGTGAGTTGAAAAATCTCTGCTCGTCGTCTCCCGCCAGTGAGTGAGGCGTCGAAAGCGCCACCTTCTCTCCTGGGGCCCGGTAGCCTCACCGGCTCTCCCGCCGAATTGCCGTCGGCACGAGGCCTGAAACCGCGTTCGCGCGGTTGTC
>JBMORD010000347.1:0-5477 GCA_049322495.1 Myxococcota bacterium
GGTCCTGGCCGAAGTGCTTCTTGGCGGCCGTCTTCATCGCGTCTTCCAGCGTCGCGACGAGGACCGACTTGTCGATGCCCTTGTCCTTGGCGACCTGGGTGAGCACGTCGTCGAGGCGGAGCGATGCGGTTGCGGGGGTCATGGTCGTGTCTTCCTTGTCCTCGGCCGTCGAATGGCGGCCTGTATGTGGACCGACGCCGCGAAGCGTCGGTGTGGCTTACGGCTGGTACTCCAGGTTCGCGCGGGCGATGTCCTTGAGGAGGATGGTGAAGGGGCCCGCCCCCTCCACTTCCACCGTGACGGCGTCGCTCGACACGTCGGACAGCGTGCCGAGGAAGTTCTTGCGCGGGGGCTCGAAGAGCGGCGCGAAGGTCTTGATGCGCACCTGCTGGCCCTTCACCGCCACGAAGTGCGCGTGCTTCTTGAGGGGGCGGTTGAGGCCGGGGCTCGAGACCTCGAGGTTGTACTCGTGGGGGATGACGTCCTCGACGTCGAGCGCCTTGTCGACGGCGCGCGAGGCGATGGCGCACTCGTCGACGCCCACCGCCCCGCCCGGCTTGTCGATGAACAGGCGCAGCACCCACCCGCCGTGCTCGCGCACGAACTCCAGCTCGAGGAGCTCCAGGCCCTCGGCCGCGATCAGCGGCTCGCAGACCTGCAGCGCCTTCTCTTCGATGCTCTGGCGGCGGTTCGACTCGGCCACGACGTGTTCGCTCCCCAAAAAAGAAAAAGTGGGCACCACGGCCCACTTTTCGGACACCCGAAAAATTGGTGCCGGGCATCTACGACACCACCCGACCCCGTGTAAACACCGGCTCATGAGGATCGCCGCCATCCAGATGTGCAGTGGGGCAGACAAGTCACAGAACCTCGACACCGCCACCCGGCTGATTCGGAAGGCCGCGGAATCAGGTGCGCAGTTCATCGGGCTGCCCGAGAACTTCGCGTGGATGGGCCCCGAGCCCGAGCGCGATGAGAACGCCGAGTCGCTCACCGGGCCGTCGCTGTCGCGCATGGCCTCGCTGGCCCGGGAGTTCCGGGTGACGATCCTCGCCGGTTCGATCCTCGAGGAGGGCGCGCCGGACGGGCGGCTGTACAACACCAGCGCGCTCTTCGGCCCCGACGGCAAGGCGCTGGGGCTGTACCGGAAGATCCACCTCTTCGACGTGGAGGTCGGCGACGGGCAGACCTACCGCGAGTCGGCGAAGGTCGCGCCGGGCACCGAGGTGGTGGTGGCCGAGACCGCGCTGGGCAGGGTGGGCCTGTCGGTCTGCTACGACCTCCGCTTCCCCGAGCTCTACCGCAAGCACGCCGAGCAGGGCGCGGTGCTGCTCACCGTGCCGGCGGCCTTCACCCTCATGACCGGGAAGGATCACTGGGAGGTGCTGCTCCGCGCGCGCGCCATCGAGAACCAGGCGTACGTGCTGGCCCCCGCCCAGCAGGGCCGCCACCCGAAGGATCGGCTCACCTGGGGCCACGCGATGGTGGTCGACCCCTGGGGGCTGGTGATCGCGCGCGCGTCGGAGGGCGAAGGCGTGGCGATCGCCGAGCTCGACCCCGCCTACCTCGAGAAGGTCCGGCGCAGCCTCCCGGCGCTCCAGCACCGCCGGCTGTGACCGCGCCGCTTCCCGGTGCACTCGCGCCGGCAGATCGGTAGTAGGGACCTCGTCATGGTCCGTCCCCTCCTCGTGCTCGCGGTCCTCGTCGGCGGTTCCGGCTGCGCCACCGCGAAGCTGGTCGGCGAGCGCGCCTTCACGCCCGAAGATCCGCGCGTGGCGCGCACCGTGGTGATCGAGCCGCTCTTCGAGCTCGCCGAGCTCCAGACGTCGACGCGCACCGAGTACGCCCAGCTCAGCAGCTCGCCGTACTCGATGATGGGCTTCGGCTTCGGTGGCTTCAGCCCGATGGGCAACACCGTGGCCGTCACCCGCACCATCCAGGAGAAGCCGTTCTTCGCCAGGCCGAGCACGCTCGCCGAGCTGCAGGCGAAGGTGCTGGCCGAGGTGCAGCGCCGGCGGCCGTCGTGGCGGGTGACCTCCACCGGCGGCGCGCCGCTGCTCAAGGGCGACGTCACCATCGTGCGCACCATCATCCAGGGCAACGAGCTGGTCGCCTCTGACCGCACGCTCAAGAACCTCGCGTTCGGCTTCGGGCTGATCATCTGGCCGCTCCAGCTGATCAACATCAGCCCCGTCGAGGAGACCACGCGGGTCTTCGGCATCCTCGAGCGCTTCTCGATGGACGCGGCCGGCCTGCCGACGCGGCTGGTGAAGTACCCCAGCCAGCCCGACTACGCGGTCAACCTCGCGCAGATCGCCTCGGTGCGCCGCGAGTTCGGGCTCGACGTCACCTATGAAGAGGGGCTGCTCGCCGACGAGCGCCCGCGCAACGGCGTGCTGATCGACGGGTTCGTCGATCGCCTCGCCGCCGCCGTCATCGCCCTCGTGGAGGAACCGTGAGCATCTGGGATTCAGTCAAGCCGGCGAAGAAGAGCGTCACCGTCACCTCGGTGCAGGTCTCGAAGGACGAGCGCGAGGTGACCCTCGGCTGGAGCGACGGGGCGACCACGAAGGTCAGCGCGCGGCGGCTCCGCCAGTACTGCCCCTGCGCGGGCTGCGTCGACGAGTGGAGCGGCAAGCGCACCTTCGAGGTCGAGAGCATCCCCGAGGAGATGAAGGTGGTGGAGGCCCAGCCGGTCGGCAACTACGCGCTCAGCTTCACCTTCGGCGACCTGCACCGCACCGGCATCTACCAGTGGCAGTACCTCAGGGAGCTCTCGTCGGCGGCGTGAGCACGTCGCGCCAGGGGATGACGCCGAGCAGCACCCCGCCGACCACCAGCAGCGCGCCGAGCACGCCCATCGCGGTGATCGGCTCGCCCAGCCACCCGAGCGCCAGCACCCACGCCACCACCGGCACCAGCTGCGTCGTGGCGCTGCCGGCGGTGGCGCTGGTGTGCCCCATGCCCCAGGTGAAGAGGAGCTGCCCGGCGATCGACAGCACCCCCACCGCGAGGCAGATCGCCAGCGCGCGCCCCTCGAGCGGCACCCAGCCCGGGGCGGCGAGCGGCGCGCTGACCGCGAGGCCCACCACGCAGAAGGCGAGGAAGACGGTCATCGCGTCGGTGTCGTCGCGCAGGCGGCGGATCACCGTCATCGCCCCGCCCCCGGCCACCGCCGAGAGCAGCCCGATGATCGCCCCCACGTCGGGCACGAAGGAGCCCGGACCGCGGCTCGTCGAGAAGGTGACCAGGCCCGCGCACGCCGTCGCCACCACCAGGCCCAGCTTGCGCACCGCGGTCGAGGTCTCACCGAGGAACCACGAGGCGAAGAGCGCCGCGAAGATCGGCGACGAGTAGTTGAGCACCGTGGCCGGGGCCGCGCCGAGCCGCTCGATGGCCACGAAGTAGGTCACCACCGCGACGCCGCCGAGGAGGCCGCGCAGCGCGAGGAAGCGCCACTGGGTGAGGTTCGGGCGCTGGCCGCGCGCGGCGAAGATGCCCAGCACGCCGACGATGCCCACCACGAAGCGCACCGCGGCGATCTCCGCCGCCGGCACCTGCCCCGCGAGCAGGCGGGTGATCACCGCCATCAGCCCGAAGAAGAGCGAGGACAGGGCGATGACGGCAGTGCCGCTGAAACGGGGCTTCGACACGACGGAGCCGCCTTACAATGAAGTCGTGAGCGAGCCCGAAGAGAAAGACGATCTCCTGAGCGACGGTCCGTCCCTGTCGGCAGACGGTCGGCTCCAGCAGCGGCTCGAGGCCGTCGAGCCACCACCGGCGATCCCCCCGCCGGCCGTCGACGCCCCGCTCGAGCTCGCCGAGCGCACCGCGAGCGCCAGCCGCGCACCGGAGATCGCCGACTTCCGCCCCGACGCCCCACCGCCGCGCCGCGCCCGCCCGCTGGCCGCTCGCCTGGTGCTCGGCCTCGTGGCGATCGCCCTCGGGGCGCTGATCGTGCTGCTGCTGCTCCAGCCGCAGCTCGTCGCTCACCGCTCGCCAGACGGTGTCTCGGAGCCGACGGTGCTCGAGAAGCTGAACCTCGGCGAGCGCGCGCCGGTGCTGATCGAGTCGAGCCCGCCCGGCGCGAAGCTCACCATCGACGGAGAGGTGGTCGGCGAGACGCCGTGGGCGGGCGACAACCGCTGGAGCGGGACGGTGCCGGTGCGGCTCGAGGCCCCCGGCTACCGCCCCTGGGAAGGGACGCTCGAGGGCGGCAAGTCCGTCACCCTCAACGCCCGGCTGAAGAAGTAAGGAGGCACCATGATCAAGAACATCCTCGTGGGCGTCGACGGTTCGAAGCCCTCGGTCGAAGCGGCCCACTACGCGATGGGGCTCGCGGAGCAGACCCAGGCGAAGCTCACCTTCCTCTTCGTCATCGAGACGCCGCAGGTGATCCCCGTCGGCCCGCTCTCGGGCTACGTCACCACCTCGTCACCGCGCTCGCAGGAAGACGTGAAGAGGGCCGAGGCGCTCGTCGAGCAGATCGCCAGAGAGAAGCCCGGCCTCCACATCACCACCCGCGTCGAGCTCGGCACGCCCGCCGAGGTGCTGTGCGACGTGGCCGGCCAGCTCGGCGCCGAGCTCCTGGTGGTCGGCGCGCGCGGGCACAACGCGGCGCAGCGGCTGCTGGTCGGCTCGGTGAGCGACCGCGTCGTGCACCACGCGCCCTGCCCGGTGCTGGTGGTGCGCCGGTGACGCACCCACACGAGCAGCTCCTCACCGGCTTCTACACCGCGTTCTCGAAGCGCGACCCGGGCCCCATGCGCGCGGCCTACGCCCCCGACGCGCACTTCAGCGACGCCGCGTTCCCCGAGCTGTACGGGGCGTCGGTCGGCGACATGTGGACCATGCTCTGCGAGCAGGCGAAGGACTTCCGGCTCGAGTTCCGCGACGTGAAGGCCGACGATCGCCGCGGCACCGCGCACTGGGAGGCCTGGTACCGCTTCGGCGGCAAGCGCCCGGTGCACAACGTGATCGAGGCCTCCTTCACCTTCGAGAACGGCCTCATCAAGCGGCACGTCGACAGCTTCGACTTCTACCGCTGGAGCAAGCAGGCCCTCGGCCCCGCCGGCCTGGTGCTGGGGTGGACCCCGTTCCTCCGCAAGGCCGTGCAGAGCCGCGCCAACGCCTCGCTCGTCGCGTGGCAGAAGCGGAACGCGCGCTGACGCGGACGCCCCGGCGGCCGAAGACGAGCCCGCCGGGGCTCCACTCACTCACTGCTGCACGCCGTAGCCGGCGACGGAGAGCACGGCCTCTCCGCGACCTTCGGTCCGGCTCCGCAGCGACGTCACGAAGCCGAACGTCTTCGCCAGCGGCACGAGCGCGCGCACCACGGCGCGCCCGCGCTCGACCTCCACGCCCTCCACCACCGCCCGGCGGGCCGTGAGCTCGCCGAGCACCGCGCCGGTCGACGCCTCCGGCGCGGTCACCACCACGCTGGCCAGCGGCTCGAGCCGCACCAGCCCCGCCCGCCC
>JBMORD010000348.1:0-5457 GCA_049322495.1 Myxococcota bacterium
GTTGCAGAACCACCGCCCGTCGCCGAGCCGCCGCCCGTCGCGGAGCCGCCGCCCGTCGCGGAGCCGCCGCCCGTCGCGGAGCCGCCGCCCGTCGCGGAGCCGCCGCCCGTCGCGGAGCCGCCGCCCGTCGCCGAGCCGCCGCCCGTCGCGGAGCCGCCGCCCGTCGCCGAGCCGCCGCCCGTCGCGGAGCCACCGCCCGTCGCGGAACCACCGCCCGTCGCGGAGCCACCGCCCGTGGCGGAGCCGCCGCCTGTCGCGGAGCCACCGCCGGTCGCGGAGCCACCGCCCGTCGCGGAGCCGCCGCCGGTCGCGGAGCCGCCTCCGCCGCCGGTCGCGCTCGTGACGCACGCGCCGAGCTGACAGGTCGTCGCGCCGCTGCACACGGAGCACATCGCCCCCTGCGCACCGCACGCGTTGTTGAGAGCACCGGTCTGACAGATGCCCGTTGCGTCGCAGCAGCCCGCGCAGGTCTCCGGGCCACAGCCCGCAGGAGGCTGGGGACACGCAGTGAAGAGGAGCGAAGCGAACAGGAGGGCGGGCGCGAGCTGACGAGAAGGCATGGGGCTGCCGCATGACCCTCGAATCGCGTGTCATGTGCAATCTTTCTCGCGCCGGCTCATCCTTTCGGCCGATGCAGAAATGTCCGCCTGGCCGATTCGCAGCCAGGTCGGCGCGCGCATTGTTGGCGCATGAACATGAGAGCCATCGTCTACCGGGAGTACGGCGGTCCCGAGGTGTTGCGCCTGGCGGAGCTCGAGCGACCCGCGCCCGCGCGAGGTCAGGTGCTGGTGCAGGTGCGCGCGAGCAGCATCAACTCCGCCGACCAGAGAATGATGCGCGCCCACCCGTTCCTGGTGCGGCTGGCCAACGGCCTCTTCCGCCCGAAGAAGCGCCTCGTGCTCGGCCAGGACGTCGCCGGCGTGGTGGCCGCGGTGGGCGAAGGCGTGACGCGCTTCGCCGTCGGTGACGAGGTGTTCGGCGAGACTCCGATGCTCTCGAACGGCGCCTTCGCGGAGTTCACCCTCGCCGCCGAGGCCTCGCTCGCGCCACGACCGCGCGGCCTGTCGTTCGAGGAGTCAGCGGCGGTGCCGCTCGCGGGAACCACGGCGCTCCAGGCGCTGCGCGATCTCGGGCGGGTGACGGAGGCGAGGCAAGTGCTGCTCGTGGGCGCGGGCGGCGGGGTCGGGCTGTTCGCGGTGCAGATCGCCCGGCTGCTCGGCGCGGAGGTCACGGCGGTGTGCGGCCCGCGGAGCGTCGAGCTGGTCCGCGCTCTCGGCGCGCACGAGGTCATCGACTACACGCGCGACGACTTCACCGCGCGGCCTCGCACCTGGGACACCGTCGTGGCCATCAACGGTTACCGCCCGCTGTCCGCGTACCGCCGCGCGCTCGCCCCGGGCGGCCGCTTCGTGATGGTGGGCGGCACCAACGCGCAGCTCTTCAAAACGCTGCTCTTCGCGCGCCCGTTCTTCGCGCTCGACGGCAAGTGGGGCGGCGCGCTCACCCTCGACGAGCGCAAGCGGCCGGCGGATCTCACGCAGCTCCGCGCGTGGCTCGAGGCCGGGCGGCTGCGGGTGCACGTCGATCGCCGCTACCCGCTCACGGCGCTGGTCGACGCGATGACCTACGTCGAGCAGGGGCACGTCAGCGGGAAGGTCGTGCTCACCACCGGTTGATCAGAGGGGCACGCCCACTCGTCACGGCAGTGAGAAAACGTGTTCGGCGCCCCAAGACCTGTTGCAGTCACGGAACGAGCGCAACACTCAGGCGCCGGTGACAGGCATCGTAAAAAAGGCGGCTCTCCCCGGGACGTAGGCGTTCCTCTCGACCGTCGATCGACAGCCAAAGCTTGTCGCGCGAACCACGAAACTTGAGCTTTGGAAGCTGGTAGCAGCCAGTCAGTGGGACGACCCACTCCGTACGCGGCTCCAGAAGCACCTGCAATCGCTGGGAGTCGCCAAGAGTGGCGACGGAGATGTGTACAGGGGACTCCACACGAGGAAGTCGGTTCTCACCAATGACCTCAAACTGTAGGTCGACGGAGTTCGATGAACTCCAGTCGCCAGAGTCCGAACGACGCAGTCGGGCCTGGGTCGTACCCTTTGCATCATGCACGACACCGTCGCAGCTAGAGGAGCAGCCAAACGCGACCGTGAGGCGACGCCCACAGAGTTGGATGGGCGTCTCCTCATCAACCAAGAACTCACGCGTCGCCTCTTCCCCGCAGGGAAGTGCAACACGAGCAACGACGTGGGTCGGCAGTTCCTGCGGGGACGCGGAAGTGAAGATGAGGACGAGAAGCCGACCCATAGCGCTCAGCAGCCGCACCTGTCGCAACCCGAATTGCAGCAACTGCAGCAAAGGCTGCTTTTCGCGCAGCAGTTGTTCCCCGGCTCACAGCCTTTCTGGCCGCAACTACACAGGGGGACCTGCATGGGAGCAACGTTGCCCCTGGCATGAGAGCCGGTGTTGGGCGACTTCCCCATCGTCTCGACGCGCGAATCGAACTTCAGCAACTCTCCACCCAAGGAAAGAGTTGCAGCTCCGATCGGCGCAACGCCTTTCTCCACAAGCCCCCCGTCACGAACGAGTTCGACGGAGAGGCCGTCGTCGACCCAGTCGAAGGACAACTTGACGTCACCACTCGACCAAGAACCTCCGCCGAGTCCAGAACTCGACGGGGTCAACGTCAGCGTTGGACTGTCGTCGCCGAGAAGAAGCCTCACAACGAGGACAGGTCCGACGTAGGTAGGATTCCTCTTTGTCGTCTTCGAGCACACTTCTCCGCTCGGACCGAGCACGGCGGTTGACTGAACTCCGCTCGCGCTGACTGTCGTGATCTCACGTTCGCCAGAACACCCGAGGGAGAGCATCACCGCAACCACCACCATCGCACTCTTCATCGTTGTCATTGATTTCCCCTGTGCGCCCAGTTGCGCAACCTCGGAGATCACCACGACAGGCGCATGCGCACAAGAAACAAGACCACAGACAGGAGCAACTCGGCCTGACGGAGTGAGATGGACGCAGCTCGGTACGAAGGCGCACGGCGTGTGCCCTGAAGCCAGATGACCTCATTACCGGTAGCGCCGCGAGCGACTTCCTGGGCTCGAACGAATGGGAGAATGATGGCTCACAGCCATCTGATTGCTGCGGTCGTGCGTGACGGCTCGCATACAGCCGCGAGCCATCCCCACGCCCTCCGCACATCGCGCGACCCAGCCACACGGCTCTCGTTGTATGCACCCGCCATGCGTCTCATCCCTGCCCTGCTCGGGCTCGTCCTCGGTGGCTGCGCGACGCTCGGTGCGCAGGCGCTCCCCGAGGTGCAGGCGGCCTACAACGAGAAGCTCTCGCTCACGCAGGACACCCAGTTCCTCCTCAACATCGTGCGCCTGCGCTACCGCGACACGCCGGCCTTCCTCGACGTGGCGAGCCTCACCACGCAGCAGACCATGGGCGGCTCGGTCGGCGTCGGCGCGTCGGTGCCCAGCGCCCCGCCAGCCATCACCGTCAACCCCAACCTGAGCAGCTCGATGTCGGTGACGCCCACCACCACCTTCGCCCCGGTGCGCGGCGACGACTTCGTGAAGCGGCTGGTGGCGCCCATCTCGCTGCAGACGGTCTCGATGGTCGCGTCGTCGGGCTGGAGCGTGGGCCGCGTGCTGCAGCTCACCGTCGACCGCCTCAACCAGATCAGCAACGCGCCGACCGCCACCGGCCCGACGCCCGAGCTGCCGCCGGACGCGTCGCGCTTCATCACCCTCACCCGCGCGCTCCGGGCGCTGCAGATCGCCGACCGGCTCTCGATGAGCACCGTGCGTGACGACGGGAGCGGCGACTCGGGCATCCTCTACTTCGACGACGAGGCGTCGCCGACCGACCCGTTCCGCACCGTGCACGAGCTGCTCGACCTGCCGCCGGAGCAGACGCGCATTCGCCTCACCGAGGACTTCACGCGACGCGACGCGGAGTCGCTGCGCATGCGGCTCCGCTCGGTGCTCGGCGCGATGTTCTTCCTCTCGCAGGCGGTCGAGGTGCCGCCGGAGCACGAGAAGGCCGGACTCGTCACCGTGACGAAGAGCACCGACGGTGGGCGCTTCGACTGGCAGAAGGTGCTCGACGGCATCTTCCGCGTGCAGTGGAGCGCGACCGAGCCGAAGGCCGCGGCGGTGAAGGTGAAGCACCGCGGCACCTGGTTCTTCGTCGCCGACGACGACCTCGAGTCGAAGAGCACCTTCATGCTGCTCATTCAGCTCTTCAACATGCAGGCCGGACGCGGCGCGCTGCCGGTGCCTCTGCTGACCATCCCCGCGGGGCGCTGAGTGCACGTCTTCACCTGGAACGTGCTCCACCGGGTGCACGGCGAGAACCACCACGAGCCGGCCATCGCGCGCTGGGCCGACGAGCCGCGGCGCATCGCGGGGGTCGTCGCGCGCATCGAGGAGCTGCTCGACGAAGGCGCCGAGGCCGCGCTGCTGCAGGAGGTGAGCGGCGACCTCCTCGCCGCGCTCCGCAACGCGCTCGACGGCTGGCTCGTGCTCGCCCACCAGTACCCGCGGCTGCCGCGGCAGAAGCGCCCCAACGACATGGTGCGCGACGCGAGCGAGCACCTGGTGGTCATCGCGCGGCCCGGCGCCGTCGTGCGGCGGGCGCAGACCTTCGGCAGCGACGCCGGCAAGGGCTTCCTCGCGGTCGAGACCGCGGGCGTGCTGGTGGTCTCGACGCACGTGAGCTTCGGCGAGAAGCGCGCTGATCAGCTCGCGGCGCTCGCGCGGCTGGTGGCAGAGACGAGCGGTCCGCTGATCATCGGCGGCGACTTCAACGTCGAGCGCCCGGTGGTCGAGGCGGGCGTGGGGCTCGGCGCGCTGCCGCTCCGCGCGGGCTCGGCGAAGACCCGCGCCACCGACGAAGGCGGCGTCGACATCGATCACCTCCTGGTGCGTGACGTCGACCTGCGCGAGGCGCGCGTGCTCGCGCATGACGAGCTGTCGGACCATTCCCCCGTCGCGAGCTGAGCTGCTATGCCCTCCCGCATCCAGCCGTGAGACTGGGTGGTGGTCGTGGTGGTGGTGGAAGGGAGACGCGTCGTCTCCTTCGTCGATGGCGCTTCGCGCGCCCGGGAGGATGCACATGAGGACGTTGGGGTGGGCCACGCTCGTGGCCGTGGTGGTGGGGACCGTCGTCGCGGCGTGTGGGAGCACGAGCCGCTGCGACTCGGCGACGTGCCTGGGGTGCTGTGACGCCACCGGCGTCTGCCAGGCGGGGTCGACCGCGCTCGCATGCGGAGTCGGGGCGACGGTCTGTGCGCAATGCCCGCTGGGCTCCGCTTGCGTCAACGGCGCGTGCGGAACACCGCCCTCGGCGACCGGTGGCGGCAACGCGACGGGAGGCGGCGGCAACGCGACGGGAGGCGGCGGCAACGCGACGGGCGGCGGCAACGCGACGGGCGGCGGC
>JBMORD010000349.1:0-40181 GCA_049322495.1 Myxococcota bacterium
GCAGGCGCGGGGGCGAAGGGGAAGGGAGACGCCACGCCCGGCGAGGTGCGCGGCGGCGCCGGCGGGAAGGGGAACGAGGCGTCAGCGCGCGGCGGGGCGGGAGGAAACGGGAATGCCGCGTCAGGTGACGCAGACGGCAGCGGGCTCTTCGAGCTCGCGAACGCTCCGGGCGGCGGGGCCTCTGGCGGCTGGCTCTTCGAGCTCGCGAACGCGCCGGGCGGCGGGGCCGCGGGCGGCTGGCTCTTCGAGCTCGCGAACGCGCCGGGCGGCGGCGGCCCGGGAGGCTGGCTCTTCGAGCTCGCGAACGCGCCAGACGGCGGCGCCCCGGGCGGCTGGCTCTTCGAGCTGGCGAACGCGCCTGGCGGCGGAACGAAGGGCGGCGGGCTCATCGAGCTGGCGAACGCGCCTGGCGGCGGATCGAGCGGGCTCGTTGAGTCGGCGAACGCGCCGGGCGGTGGCGCGGGCGGCTGGCTCTTCGAGCTCGCGAACGCACCGGGCGGCGGTGCTCCGGGCGGCTGGCTCTTCGAGCTCGCGAACGCACCGGGAGGCGGCGCCACCGGCGACTGGGTTCTCGAGCTCGCAACGGGCGGCGGAGCGAAGGGCGGCGGGCTCTTCGAGCTCTCGAACGCGCGCGGGGCCGTCGGCTCCTCCGCTGCGGCGCTCGCGACGGCAAGGCCGAGGTCATCGTCGTGCGCGCTGGGGGCGGGCGGAATGACGAAGCGCGCGTCGCGGCGGTCGACGGTGGCGCCGGGCGTCTCGAGCACCACGCCGTCGGACTCGAGCGTGCCGAGGATGGGCATGCCCAGGTCCTCGTCGCTCAGCGGCTCGTCGGCGAAGTCGATGATCTGCTTCTCACTCAACGTGCGCAGCAGCACGCGAAGCTCGAACTCGCGCAGGCCGGCCTTCTTCGCGAGCGCCTCGGCGTCGTTGAGGCCGTCGATCAGCGAGACGACCCACGCCTCGAGCTCGGTGAGCTGCTCCGACTTGCGCGACAGCGTGGCCACCACCACCGGCACGCCGGAGAGCTCCGGCCCGAGGTTGAGCACGCGCGTCGGCCCCTCCGAGCCGTCGCCCTTCGCGAACGCCCGCGCCGCCTTCGGATCAGGCCGCTCGGCGGGCACGCCGCGCTGGGGGATCTCGAGCAGGCGCCGCACCACGCTCACTTCAGACACCGGCCGCGTGGCCGCCGCCGTCGCGTTGAGGATCAGCTCACAGTGCGGACAGAGGAAGTCCGTGGGTGCGATGGGCTGAAAGCACGACGGGCACTTGTCCTTCACGCGCACCATGGGCGCGGCAGCCTACGTCAGCGGCACGGGGAGAGATCTCGTTTCACTCTCACGGCAGTCACTCGGCAGCGACGCACGGTAGCGTGTGCGCCATGTTCGCCGTCATCACCACGCTGAGGCCGCTCGACGGGGTGGGCACGCTCACTCTCGACGACGGCACCACGCTCCGCTTCGGCGCGAGCGCGTGTCGCGGGTTCACGCCGGCCGAAGGGCTGCGCGTGCGAGTCGTCTCCACCCGCCCCCACCCGCTCGGCGGCGTGGCGGCGGCGGAGCTCGAGCTGGCCACCGACGCAGAGGCCTACGACGCGGCGATCGCCGCGCGCGACGAGGCTGCGGGGCTCCGGCGGAGGGACGATGCGCTCACCGCCGCGCACACCTCGCTCGAGCTGGGCTGGCTCATCGTGCTGCTCGACGAGCCGGTGCCGACGTCGCCCGGCGCCTTCCTCGACTGGGCGACCGGCCTCGGCCTCCCCGCGGCGGGCGTGCGCGTCGAGCCGCCACCGATGACGCGCCTGCGCCTCGGCGCCGCGGAGCCGCTGGTGTACCCCGGCGCCGAGCCGTTCCCCCGCGAGCTGCTCGAGCGGCGCTTCGGGGCGGCGCCGTGGGCGAGCGGCGCGAAGGGCTTCCTCGGCCTCTCGCTCGGCATCCCGGGCAACGCGCCGATGCTGCGGCTCATCACCCGGGCAGAGGCGGATCCCTGGGGGCCCGCGGGGCGGCTCCGCGACCTGACGCGGCTCGCGGCGCTGCTGGCGCGCCGCGGGCCGGGGGTGCTCCTGCCGCAGGGTCACTTCGCGCTGCCGCGAGACACCTTCCTCCGCCGCCTGGGCGACCTCGACGACGTCGAGAACCGCCCGTACATGGCGTGGGTCAGCCTCTCGTGGGACCCCGACGCGCGCCGCTACCGGAGCCACGGCATGCCCGCGCTCGAGCTCTTCGACGTCGCCGCCGCGGCCCCCGTGCCTTCCGCCCTCGACGAGCAGCGCGCGCGAGAGGCCACTCTGTTCGTCTGTCACCACATGGTGCGCGAGAGCGCCTCGCTCGAGCCGGGCGCGGAGCTCGAGGTGCCCATCGGCGTGTCGGGCGCCTCGGGCCTGCCGCTCGACCTGCTCGGCGTCGACACCGAGCGGTGGCGCGTCAGCGAGGCGGGCGCGCTGCTCGAGCTGGCGCCGGTCGACCCTCAGCCGCTGGCGGCGCGCTGGGCGGCGACCCCGGGCGGCATCGCCGAGACGACGTACCTCACGCTGGCGCGCGCGGCGATGAACGAGTGGCACCGCGGCCAGTTCGTCGGCGACGTGTACCTGCCGCCGGGAGAAGGCGCGCCGGGCGTGTTCGTCGAGGTGCACCGCGTCGGCCAGGGCACGCTGATGCACACCCTCGGCGTCGGCGCGCGCACCCAGCCCGGGGGCGTCGCGCAGGACGGCACCGCGTGGGTCGAGCTGGTCGCCGCGATGGGGCCGGATCACCCGATGTTCGCGCGCATTCTCGGGACCGTGGGCCAGGCGCT
Source organism: Myxococcota bacterium (assembly GCA_049322495.1). Classification (GTDB taxonomy): domain Bacteria; phylum Myxococcota; class Myxococcia; order Myxococcales; family Myxococcaceae; genus Archangium_A. Next base: position 2,791 of record JBMORD010000349.1, read on the forward strand.
CCAGCAGCACGCCGCCGACGTGCCGTACCGCTTCGGCGACACCATCCGCCTGCCCATCGCGGAGCTCGGCTGCGCCGGCTTCCTGCTGCGCGATGCAGGCCGCCTCAACCTCGGCGCCGGGAGCCGCTCTCGCTGATGGAGCTCGTCCCGCTGTCGACCGAGGAGTACGACCGCGCGCGCCGCGAGGGCAGCCACGCGGTGCTGGCGACGCTCGGCCCCTTCTCGCCGGCGAACCGGGCGGCGCGGTGGCGGCTCCGCTCGAACTGAACCGCCGGAGGCAGCGGAGCACGTGGTGGTGGCTCGCGGCAGCATGCGCGCGGCCGGAGCAATTGATCAGAACGTCGCGGCGTCGATGACGAAGCGGTAGCGGACGTCGTTCTTCAGCATGCGCTCGTAGGCCTCGTTGATCTGCTTCGCGGCGATGCGCTCCACGTCGGCGCCGAGCTTGTGCTGGGCGCAGAAGTCCAGCATCTCCTGGGTCTGCGCGATTCCGCCGATCGACGAGCCCGCGAGCCGGCGGTTGTTGTTGATCAGCGAGAACGCGTGCACCTCGGCGGCCTTCGGCGGCACGCCCACCAACACCATCGCCCCGTAGGGCCGCAGCGTCGACAGGTACGCGTTGAGGTCGTGCGGCGCCGACACGCTGTCGATGATCAGATCGAACCGGTTCTTGAGCTTCTTGAAGGTGCCGCGGTCGGTCGTCAGCTCGAAGCCGCTCGCGCCGAGCCGCGCGGCGTCGGCCTGCTTGCCCTGCGAGGTGCTGAGCACCGTCACCTCAGCGCCCATCGCCGCGGCGAGCTTCACCGCCATGTGGCCGAGGCCGCCGAGGCCGACCACCGCCACGCGGTCGCCCTTCTTGCAGTTCCACTGACGGAGCGGCGAGTAGGTGGTGATGCCCGCGCACAGGAGCGGCGCGGCGGCGGCGAGGTCGAGCGTCCCGGGCACCTTGAGGGTGAAGGCCTCGGTCACCACCACGTGCGTCGAGTAGCCGCCGTAGGTGGGCGTCTTCCGGTCCATCTCGGTGCCGTTGTAGGTCCACGCGCAGCCGGCCTCGCAGAACTGCTCGTCGCCGTGCGCACAGGGCGCGCAGGTGCGGCACGAGTCGACCATGCAGCCCACGCCCGCGAGGTCGCCGACCTTCAGCTTCTTCACCTCGGCGCCGACCTTCGTGACCCGGCCGACGATCTCGTGACCGGGCACCATGGGGAACGTCGAGTTGCCCCACTCGCCGCGCGCCTGGTGGATGTCGGAGTGGCAGATGCCCGACCAGAGGATCTCGATGAGCACGTCCTTCGGGCCGACGTCACGGCGCTCGAGGGGGAACGGCGCAAGCGGCTGATTCGCGGCGGAGGTGGCCCAGGCGTTCACTTTCATACGCCGCCGAATAGCACCGCGGCCGCGACGAGACACGAACGCCTCCTGCCCGACGTGGCGAGCAGGAGGCCCGGGCTCAGCGCGCCCCCCGCTCAGGGCGTCAGGCGCAGCTCGAACGTCTTCTGCACGAGACCGAGGAGGTGACGCTCACCGGCGTCCTCCTTCGCGGCCGCGATGCTGACGTACACGTCACCGGTGACGCCGAGCGCGGGCAGCGTCGCGCTGGTGCCCAGCAGGCTCTCGAAGTGGAGCTGCCGGCCCTGCGCGTCCACCACCCACACGCGGTACGAGGTGGCGTCGGCCGACGCAGCCCACGAGAGCGCCAGCGGCTGCGTCGACGGCTGCTGCGCGGGCAGCGCGCCCACCTGGAAGTCCGCCGGGAGCCGCGCGCTGACCTGCACCGCCGGCTTGCCGTTGCCCGCGAGCGAGAACGTCGCCGCCTGGCCCGGCTGCACGTTCGCCGTGTCGAGCCCGAACATGCGGTAGGTGGCGTCCCACGAGAGCGCGTCGCCGTTGAGCGAGAGCGTCGCGGTGTCGAGCTCGGTCAGCCCGTCGAAGGCGCTCACCCACGCCGAGCCCGAGGTGGTGCCCTGGAAGGTGACGTGCGTCACCGAGCCCTCGAGGCGCAGCCCCGCGTTCACCGGCAGCACGTCGACGTACGTGGTGCGCATCGTCGAGACGTTCACCATCGAGCCGCCGCGGCCGTGCGCGAGGTAGCCCGGCGCGAAGGCGACCACCTGGAGCTGGTAGTAGTCGTCCTGGTCGAGGCCACCGAGCGTCGCGCCGAGCTGCGTCTGGCCGCGGTCGGAGACGAGCTGCGCGTCCGGGCCGGCGTACGGAGGCGTCACCCGGTTCGCCGCCGCCTGGTAGAAGCTCGCGCCCGCCGCGCGCGTCCACTCCACCGCGAGCGGCGAGCCCGCCAGCAGCCGCGCCCCCTCGAGCGGGGCCTGGATCGCGAAGTCGGCCGGCGCGTCCATCTCGAAGAGCCGCGCGGGCTGACCGTTGGCGACGACGCGCACCGTGTTGCGGCCCGGCGCGTTGACCGGCACGCCGCTGGCGGTGAAGAGCCCCTCAGCCGCCGAGAAGGGGATCGCCACGCCGTTCACCTCGACCTGCGCGCCGGCGAGCGCCGCGGTGCCGTCGGTGATGCGCAGCGAGACGCCGCCCACGCCATCGGCGCGGTACACGTTGCCGATGACGCGCACGCCGTCGGTCGGCGCGATGTTGCACGGCAGGTCGAAGCCGTACGACGAGCCGCTGATGAACTCCTCGCACACGAGGAAGTTGAGCTCGTTGGTCTGCTGGAGCGGGATGGGCACCGGCGTGGTGGCCGGCACGATGACGCCGCCCCGCTGGAGGTTGTAGCCGGCGGAGTAGCCCGCCCAGCTCGCGGGCGGCTGACCGTCGACGTACGCCACGTAGACCGGGTCGGCGAGCGCGTCGCCGTTGTAGACGTCGCCCAGGCTCGAGCCGAGCACGCGATCGACCGGGCTCCCGCCGGGCGCGATGGAATCGAGCTCGCCGTTGCCGTTGAGGTCCTCGTACGCGAGCAGCACGCCGAAGGCCGCGCGCGTGGTGACGCCGTTCGCGCCGTAGTCGCTCAGCGCGCCCGCGGGCGGCACGCCGTAGAAGCTGAAGGTGTAGTTGAGCGGGAAGGAGCCCTGGTACTGGACCTCCTGCGTGACGAGCGCGCGCGGCGCGGAGCTCGAGCGGTCGTCGGGGTACCAGCCGATGGCGAGGCGAATCGGGCCCGACGGCGCGGTGCCGGCGCCGGTGAGCGACATCTCGCCCTTCACGGAGAACAACGGCTCGCCCTGGTACTTCGGCCCGGTCGCGGGCTGCTGGCAGGCGGCCAGCACGGTGAGCGCTGCGGTCAGCAGCGTGCTGCGGAGCGTCTTCATGGGTCAGTTCCTCGAAGTGAGTGAATGCTGCGCCCTGAAGACGGCCGACCCGCAGAAGGTGGGAAGTGGACCCTCAAAATCGAGCTCCCGCGCCGAGCTGCGCGCTGACGCCCGCGGTCCACGTCGGGAGCCCCTCCACCTCGAGCGCGCGCGCCAGGCCCGACACCGCGAGCGACGCGAAGACGGGGCCGAACAGCGGCAGCTCCACGCGGACGTGCGGCCCGAAGGCGACGCCCGGCGTGGTGCGCACCGGCAGCGGCGGGTACGAGCGGAGGATCTCCGCCTCCTGGTCGCGCACCGAGCGCTGCGAGAGCACCGTGAGCTCGACCGCGAGCCCGGGCATGAGCGTCACCGGGCCCAGCCAGAAGCGCGCGCCGCCGGCGAGCGTGCCGGTGAAGCGCTGATCCATCGTGGTGAGCGCGACGCCGCGGAAGCGCGCCGTGCCCCACTCCACGCCCAGCGCGCCCCACGCGCGGCCGAGCGCGAGCCGGTAGCCGAGGCCGACGCCCCAGCGGCCGGGCGTGCCGTCGATGGGGGTCGAGGCGAACGACCCGAGCAGCGCCACGGCGTGCGGGTGGAACGAGACGTCGCTGCCCTTGAGCGCCACCTCCGAGAAGTCGCGCGTGACGAAGCGCGCCGGGTCGATGCGCGCCGCGCCGCCCCACGGCAGCTCGACCTCCTGGAGCGCGACGGTGAAGCCCCGCGCGTGACGGAGCAGGTAGCGCCCCGGCGGCACCGCGAGCGTGAGCGGCCGGCCGCGCGCCTTCAGCACCTCCGTCACCACCGTCGGCGTCGGCTGGCTCACCAGCACGAAGCGCCCCTCGAGCGACTCGTCGAGCAGCACCCGCGCGCGCCCCTTCTCGAGCTGCGTGAGCACCACGTCGCCCGAGCCCTGGAGCTCGACGTCGAACTCCGGGTGCTGGCCGCGGTCGACGCTGTTGGCGACGGTGCGGCGCTCGGCGTAGGCGTACGACTCCATCAGCGTCACGCGGCCATCGCCGTCGAGGTCGGCGTCGCCGCGCAGCGCGGTGAGCAGGTGGTGGGTGAAGAGCGAGCCCGAGAGCACGTCCCACTCCTGCGCCGACTCGCTCGCGCCCGACGACGAGATGAACACCTCGCCCGTCACCAGCGGCGCGCGCACCTGGAGCTCGTACGCTGGCCCCTTCCTCGCGCCCTTCTCGCGCGCGCCCGACTCGCAGGCGTCGACGATGGTGATGGTGAGGTGCGCCCCGCACTGCGCGGCGAGCTGGCGGAGCTCGACGAGCGGCAGCTCCGTCCCCGTGAGGTGGAGCGCGCCCGCCTGCCCGTGAGCTGAGGCGAAGACGACCAGCTCCACGCGACGGCCGAGGCCCACGAGCTCCGCGACGCGGCCCTGCAGCTCGGCGAAGCGCTCGCGCACCTTCGTGGCCGTCGCGCGCTCGAGAAGCAGCGCACGCGCGGGCTCGACGTTGCCCAGCTCCACGAAGAGGTCGCGCACGCGCCGCGCGTCCTCCTCGGCGTGCTGCAGCGGCGCCTCGTCGGGCCGGCCGAGGTCGCTCCCGAAGGACAACAGCAGGCGCACCGGTGGCTCGGCGGCGAGCGCGAGCCGCGCGAACAGCACCCCCACGAGCAGCAGCGCGCGCATCACGGCTTGTCGAACTTCGCCTCCTCCACGCGGCAGCCGTCGCAGCGGACGGGCTCGCCCTGCTCGAGCTGGGCGGCGAGCGCCGCGACGTCGAAGCTCCGCTCGGCGAACACCGTGACGAAGCGCTCGGGCCCCTTCGTCGCGTCGAGCACCGCGGAGTCGGGCAGCACCGTCTGCCCCGCTTGCACCGCCAGCGCCGCCCGCGCGCCGAAGGGCGCGACGACGGTGACGTGCCCCTGACCGTCGCGCTCCAACACCACCACGAAGCCGGGCGCCGGCGCCTGCACCGTGAAGCGCAGCGCGTCGCCCTCGCGGAGCGCGGTGCGCTCGTCGGCGGAGAACTGCTGCGCCCCGCGCTGCACGGTGACGCGGGTGAGGGCCCCCTTGAAGGTGAGGTGCGGCGATGGCGGCAGCGCGAAGGTGAGCGTGAGCGCCGCGGCCACCGCGACGAGCCCGCCGAGCACCAGCCCACGGCGCGTGCCCCGACGACGCTCGAGCTGCGCGACGAAGCGCCCGGTGGGGCGCGCCGCGAGGAAGGCCCGCTGCTGCTCGACGAGGGCGCTGAGCTCCCGCGCGCAGTCGGCGCAGGCCGCGACGTGCGCCTCGACCCCCGGCGGCCAGTCTCCGCCGGACGCCTGCTCGAGGTGGAGCCGCGGCGGACACCCCGGCCGGCGCGGCGTGAACGAGGGCGTCATGCCGCCACCTCCGGGAGCGCCTCGCCGAAGACCGCGCGGAGCTGCGTCTCGGCCTCGCGCAGCTTCACGCCGACCGTCTTGCGCGAGTAGCCGGTCTGCTGCGCGACCTCCTCCTGGGTGAGGCCGTCGAGCCAGTGCAGCAGCGCCATCTCGCGCGTCGTCTCGTCGAGCGTCACCAGCGCGGAGCCGAGGCACAGCCGGTCCTCGACCGAGCCGGCGCTGGCGTCGGCGCCGCTCCACACCTCGCGCAGCCGGGTGAGGAGGCGCGCCCCCATCGGCGCCGAGCGCCGGCGTGACTCCAGCGCGTCGAAGCAGATGCGGGTGGCGATGGCGTACAGCCAGGGCAGCGGCTGCTTCACGTCGTCACGGCGATGGCGGTGGGCGCGCATGAAGGTCTCCTGGAGCGCGTCGTTCGCGTCGGCGTCGTTGCCCATGAGGGTGCGGCAGCGCCGGTGCACCAGCGCTCCGTAGCTCTCGTACCATCGGGTCAACTCGTCGGTGCTCACGAGGGTGTCGCCATCAAGACGGCCGAGCTCGATTTTCTGGGAAGTGCGGCGTCAGCGCAGCACCTTGCACGGCCTGCGCAGGCCTTTGCACACCTCCTTGTTCCTGCGCGAGCGACCCGCGACGGCATACCTTTCGCTCTGCCCGACCACACGGCACTCCCGCCGCAGCTCCAGAAAGCCCTCATGCACCGCCTGCTCGTCGTCGCGTTGTCCCTCGTCGTCCTTGGTTGTGGCAGCCCCTCCGGCACCGACGCCGGCACCGGAGGCGCGACGGGCGGAGGCGCCGCGACCGGGGGCGGAGGCGCGAGCGGCGGCGGCGGCGGCACGACTGGCGGCGGAGGCGGTGGCTCGACGCCATGGGACGGAGGCTCGAGCGGCACGCTGGTCGGCCCCGACGCCATCGACGCGGGCTGGGTGACGAGCGGCTTCCAGTCGTTCGACGGGGGCGTCGGTGACGCGCGCCGCTTCTCGGCGATGTTCTTCGACCAGCGCGGCGTGAGCGCGTGCACCAGCCCCACCCCGCCCTTCTCGACCATCGAGGTGCGGGTACAGCTCGCCGACGCGGGCGTGGTGACGCCGGGCGTCTACGCCCTCGACTACCCGAGCTCGTTCGTCTCGCGCATCGACTACACGCCGCTGGGCATGGCGACCGACGTGGGCGGCTTCGGCACGACGGGCACCATCACCATCACGCGGCTCGACGCTCGGTCGTCGGCCGGCAGCTTCACCACCACGCTGACCCTGTTCGACGGAGGAACGGCGCCGCTGTCCGGCACGTGGGACACCGGCCACTGCCAGTGACGCGCCGCGGAAGCCGAGGCTCTGCGCGCCGTTGAGGGGGCGGGAACCGGTGTAGCCTCCGCCGCCACATGACGCGCATCGCGATGGTGCTGGTGGCTCTGGTCGGAGCCCGTTCCCCGGCGGGGCAGTTCAAGCTCGCGGCCCCCGGGCTCCAGTCGGTGAAGATCGCCCCCGAGAGCGTGACCTTCTTCAATGACCACCTCACGCAGCGGCTCCTCGAGCGCGGCGTGAGCGTCATCAGCAACCGTGACGTGCAGACGGTGCTCGGCCTCGAGCGGCAGCGGCAGCTCCTCTCGTGCAACACCGACGACTCGAGCTGCCTCGCCGAGCTGGTGGGCGCGCTGGGCGTCGACGGCATCATCCAGGGCAACGTCGGTCAGTTCGGCGCGTCGCTGCAGCTCGACCTCAAGGTCCTCGCGGCGGGGACCGCGACGGTGCTGGCCACCTCCAGCGCGCGCGCGGACAGTGAAGAGGCGCTCCTGCGGGAGCTCGACCTCGCGGCCGACCGCCTGGTGAGCGAGCTGCAGCAGCGCTTCCCGGACCGCGAGGTGGTCCGGCAGCGGTCGCTCAAGCCCGTCGCGTGGACCGTCGGCGCGCTCGGCCTGGTGGCGGCGGGCACCGGCGGCGTGCTGCTCGGCCTCGCCCAGAGCAAGGCAGCCGCCCTCACGAACGCGCAGAGCCTGGGCGAAGCAGAGCTGCTGCGGCGCGAGGGCACGCCGCTCGAGCTCGCGGGCTGGGTCTCACTCGGGGTCGGCGCCGCGGCGCTCACCACCGGCGTGGTGATGCTGCTCTCGGAGCGCCCACCGCCCGTCGTCGCCGGGCTCCTCCTCACCCCTCACGGCGCAGCGTTCGGCCTGTCGGGAGGGTTTCCATGAAGCGCCTCGTCGTCGTGGCCGCCGCGCTCCTCGCCAGCGGCTGCGTGCAGAACGCCTTCGACCGCTGGTGCACCAACCACCCCGACCTCTGCCACCCCGAGGTCGACGCCGGCGAGGCCGATGCGGGCGGCGCCGACGCGGGCACGGACGCGGGCACGGACGCGGGCACGGACGCGGGCGCGAGCGACGCCGGGTCGCGTGACGCGCTGGTGCTCGACCGCGACGCGTGGGACTTCGGGCCGGTGCTCGTCGGCGCGCGCAGCGCCACGCTCGAGCTCACGCTGACCAACCAGGGCACGGCCGACGAAGGTCCGCTGGCGCTCTCGACGGGCGACGCGGGCACCCCGTCCTTCCTCGCCAGCGGCCCGTGCGCGGGTGCGACGCTGGCGCCCGGGCGCTCCTGCCGGCTGTCCCTCGTCTTCGCGCCGACGCAGGAGGGCGCCGCCACGAGCGACCTCATCATCGCCGGCGCGCAGCACTCGGCGCGCTTCGCGGCGGCGGGCACCGGGCTCGCGAGCGGGGCGCTGACGGCCTCGCCGCTGCTGTGGGACTTCGGCGCCGCGCGCATCGGCACCTCGTCCGCGCCGCTCGTCGTCACCTTCAAGAACGGCGGCACGGCGGCCCTCGCGTCGGTGAGCGCGGCGCTCGTCGGTGACGACTTCGAGCTGCTGCTCAACGGCTGCGCGCTCCCGTCGTTGCCCGCGGGGGCGTCGTGCACCGCGCAGGTGCGCTTCACGCCCGGGCTGCCGGGCTCGCGCCTCGGCTCGCTCCGCGTCTCCGCGGGCGGCGCGCTGCTCGCGGTGGCCAGCCTCGGCGGCCTCGCCGTCGAGGGCGGTGCGCTGACCCTCACCCCCGCCACCTCCGCCGACTTCGGAGACGTCAACCCGAACGCCACCGCCTCTCGCGACTTCACCGTCACCAACACCGGGACGGCCGCGACCGGGCCGCTGTCGACGCGGCTGACCGGCATGTCGCTCGACGTGCTCTCCCTGCAGAACGACCAGTGCGCAGGTCACGTGCTGCGCCCGCAGGACACCTGCACGCTCCGCGTCACCGCCACCGCCTCGCGCCCCGGCCCGCTCTCGGCGGCGCTCGTCGCCCTCGGCGCTCCGGGAGGAGGCGCAGTGCAGCCGCTCACCGGCGTGGCGCTCGCCCCGCCCACGCTCGCCTTCAGCCCGCCCCAGGCCCTCTTCGGCTCCGTCGGGCTCGCCCAGGCCGCGCCGCTCGGCTTCACGCTGCGCAACGTCGGCGGTGTGCCGGCGACGATGGTGGCCCTCTCCCTCGGCGGCAACGACTCGCCGATGTTCGCGCTCACCCACGCCTGCCCGGCGACGCTCGGCGCCGGCGCGTCGTGCACCGGCTCGGTGACCTTCACGCCGACGACCCCCGGACCGAAGTCGGCGCGCGTCACTGCCTCGGGCGCGCTCGACGTGCTGGCAGACAGCCTCGCGCTCGACGGCACGGGCCTGCCGCCCGGCGCCCTGTCCTTCGCGCCGCCCTCGCTCTCGTTCCCGAACGTGCTGCAGGGCAGCGCGTCGGCGCCGCGGACCTTCACCATCGCCAACGACGGCGGCTCCCCCACCGCCCCGCTCACGGTGACGCTCGAGGGCAACAGCCCGACGGACTTCTCGCTCGACGGGGGCTGCCTCGGCGCGACCCTCGCCAGCGGCGCGTCGTGCACGCTGGCGGTCGCCTTCACGCCAGCGGCGAGCGCGCGCGGCCCGCTCAGCGCCAGCGTGCGCGTGAGCGGAGGCACCGCGGGTGAGGCAGCCGCCACGGTGAGCGGCATCGCCGACGCGCCAGCGGCCCTCACCAGCACCGTCACCACGCTCGCCTTCTCCGGCGTCGGCCAGGGTGACACGGCGCTGCGCTCCCTGACGGTGCACAACGCAGGAGACCTCGCCGCTGCGACCGTCAGCGCGCAGGTCTCGGGCGCCGACGCGGCGCTCTTCTCGGTGGTGATGAACGACTGCGCGGCGGGCGTCGGCGGGGGCGGCGACTGCGTGGTGCAGGTGCAGTTCGCGCCTGCCTCGAGCGCGTCGGGGCAGCGCAGCGCACTGCTGCGACTCTCCACGCCGGGGAGCACCCTCGACCTCACGCTGAGCGCCACCACGCTCCGGCGGGCGCACCTCGCCGCGAGCGGTGCGTCGTCGCACGACTTCGCGACGCTCACCGTCAACTCGTCGGCCGACTTCGACTTCACGGTGCTCAACGACGGCGAGGTACCGACGCCGGCTGCGCTGACCACGAGCGTAGTCGGGGCCTCGAGCCCATTCTCCGTCGTCGCCGCGGGGACCACCTGCCCGACGACCGCTCCGCTCGCCGCGGGCGCGCCCTGCACGGTACGCGTGCGCTACCAGCCGACCGTCGTCGCGATGCACGTCGACACGGTGCGGGTGAGCTCCGGCGCGCTGACGCTCGACCTGCCGGTCAGTGGCACGGGCGCGGTGGGCTCGCTCGAGCTGATGCCGTCCCCCGTGGTGTTCGACGACACCATCGTCGGCGCGGCGGACCACGACGCCACGCTGACGGTGAAGAACGTCGGCGCCGGCGCCACCGGGACGCTCTCGGCCATGAGCTCGAGCGGTGACTTCGAGGTGCTCTCCACGGGCACGTGCGGGCCGGCGCTCGCACCGAACGCGAGCTGCACCTTCGACCTCCGCTTCCACCCGACCGCCTTCGGGCCGCGCAGCGGCACGCTCACCATCACCGACTCGACCGGGCCCGGCGCGTCGGTGAGCCTCTCGGGCACGGCGCTTCGTCAGGCGACGCTCGCCTCGTCGACGCCCTCGCTCGACTTCGACATCGTCGGCGCCGGCACGATGAACGCCACCCTGTCGTGGGCGGTGCGCAACGACGGCGACGTCTCGACCGGGCTGCCGGCGGTCAGCGGGCTCGCGCTGCCCTTCACCACCACCGGCGGCTGCACCGCGGCCATCGCCGCGCACTCGAGCTGCACGCTGAGCCTGCGCTTCGCTCCGTCGACGGTCGGCCCCTTCAGCGCGACGGCGACGCTGTCGTCGACGCCCGGCGGGAGCGTGCAGGTGGCGCTGTCCGGCCGCGGCGGCCACACCCTCACCCTCACCAAGGTCGGCACCGGCACGGTGACCGACGACACCGGGCGGCTCGTGTGTGGACCGGGGTGCACCGGCCTCAGCGTGGCGTACCTCCCGACGGCGACGCCGACGCTCACCGCGCGCACCACCAACGGGAGCGGCTTCGTCTTCACCGGCTGGCAGGGCGCGCCGTGCGAGGCGCTCGGCCCGGCGGTCACCTGCAGCAGCGTGTCGCTCGCTTCGTCGGTCTCGCTCACCGCGACCTTCACCGCCGCGCTGGTCGACAAGGGCCTCGCCTTCGTCAGCACCGGCGCCGCGCCGATGGTCAACGGCGTCGCGGCGCTCGACGCGCTCTGCAACGCCGAAGCGACCAGCGCGGGCATCAACACCGCCACCAACGACGCGTTCAGGGCGCTCGCCATCACCACCTCGTCGAGCCGCAACGTCATCGGGCCGCCCTTCGTCCCCGCCGGTGGCCTGATGGGCGTCGACGGCAGGCCCTTCCTCCAGGTGCTCACCGCGGGAGACCCGCTGGTGCTCTACCCGCTGCGCCACACCGCGAGCGGCGCCGACGCGCCGAACGTGCCCATCCTCACCGGCGCGGGCTCGAACGGGAACTGCGTCGACTACTCGACGACTGGCGCCTTCGCGCGCCGCGGGCTCACCGGCGCCGGCTCCGACTTCTGGTTCCTGAAGGACGCCGTCTCGTGCTCGAGCGGGAGCCAGCGCGTCGCGTGCTTCGCCCCGGCGCTCACCCCTTCGCCCTGGCCGAGCCCGCTCGCGACCCCGCCCGGCACGAAGCGCTTCTGGGCCACGCCCTTCTACCCGGGCGTCCTGACGCCCACGCAGACGTGCGCGGCGAACCTGCCCCCCGGCGTCACGGCGGCGCTCGCGTTCCTGCCCTCCATCGGCAGCGCGGCCCCGGCGCTCAACGCAGCGACGCTCTTCGCGCGGCCCGACGGGGTGCTGCTCGGCACCGGCGCCCAGCTCTCGTCCGCGGCGCCGCTGCGCGCAGGCCCGTGGATCGGCTGCGGCAGCTCGGGTTGCGGCCCGATGCAGGGGCGCGACCGGGTCTACACCGCGACGGCCACGCCGACGACGGCGGGCACGAGCCTCGACACCTGCGGGGGCTGGATGACCGGCGGGAGCACCCTCGGAGGCTCGCCGACGCTGCCTGACGCGCACTGGTGGAGCGACGGCGCGTTGGGTTGCGGCGGCGGCATGTTCACCACGTACGCGTACTGCGTCGAGCCGTAGCTCACTTCGGGCGCAGCCGGTCTGCGGCGGTGCGCCGCCGCGCCGAGCGTCCCCCGCCCGCGAGCGCTGGTAGCTTCGCCTCATGAAGGAAGCCGTCCAGCAGGTCGCCGCCGAGGCGCTCCGCTCGGGTGACGCCGAGGCCATCGCCGATGCGCAGGTGGGGCTCGCTGCCGCCGGGCTCCACGACGGAGCGCTCGCGCGCCGGCTGGCCACCGCCGCCAGCCTGCTCGACCCGAAGCGCGCGCTCGAGCACACCGCCGGCGAGAGCGCCTTCGCCGAGCTGCTCGGCGCGCTCTGGAAAAAGCGGAACCTCGAGGCCGTGGCGTACGGCTTCGCGCAGCTCGGCTTCGGCGCGACGACGGCGCAGCTCGAGGCGCTCGACGCCGCGATGAAGAAGGCGAACGGGCGACGACGCACGGAGCTCGTCACCATCGACGACCTGGTGAGCGCGCTGCTGCGGGTGCGCCACGGCGCCCCGAGCGCGCGGTTCCCCGACGACGGAGGCGCGTGGCGCCGCAAGACCGTCACGCGCAGCTTCTGCTCGCTCGCCCGCCAGGCGGACGGGGCCGTCGAGGTCGAGGTCGGCACCGAGTCCATCGGCTCCTACCAGCGCACGCCCACCCGCCTCACTTCGGACCTCCGGCTCACGCTGCCCGCGGTGAGTCCTCCGACGCCGCCGCCGGAGCGCGAGAGCGCGGCAGACTCTCCTCCGCCGGTCGGGGGCGACCTCACGGACACCCTCCCCGCGCCGCTGCGCGCCGAGCTCACCGCGCTCCTCCGCGGGCCGCCGCACGAGCGACGCTTCGAGCGGCTGCTCTCGCGGCTCACCGAGCTGGAGGACCCCGCCACGCTCGCCATCGCCTGCACGTGGTGCGAGCGGACCCTCGCGCTGTGGCCCGACGCCCAGCGCGCGCTGCCGTGGATGTTCGGCCCCGAGCGCCTGCGTGGGCCGCTGCGCGCGCTCCCTCGTCGCCTCTGCGTGATGCTCGACACGCTGCACCTCGCGGCCTCCGAGTGGCCCGCCGGCGAAGCGCCCTGGACCAACGTCACCTCGCTCCAGCTCCTCGACTTCGCGGTCGCGCCCGGGAGCACCTTCGACCCCGGCGTGTTGCGGCGCTTCACCGCGCTCCGCGAGCTGTTGCTCCCGCTCGGCACGGCCGACGAGCCGGGCCGCGAGCGCGCCGCGCGGCTGTCGCTGCCCGCCACGCTCGAGCGCCTCGTCATCTCCGGCACCAGCAACAGCCGCGCCGCCCCACCCGAGCCGGCCCTGCGCACGCTCGTCGAGCGGATCCAGGCTGACGCGCGCGGGCTCCGCGTGCTCGAGCTCGGCGCGGGCGACCTCGCGCCCCTCGCCGCGCTGCCCGAGGTGGAGCTCGAGCTCGGCAGCGTCGGCTGGCGCGGTCAGGTCGAGCAGCTCGGCTCGCAGCTCCCGGGCCGACTCTTCTCGCGGGTCGAGGGCTCCGTCTCCGGGCGCGACGGGCTCGACGAGTGGCTCCGCTCCGGCCTCTCGAGGCGCGTGCGGCGTCTCTCGCTCAGCGGTGAGCCCGGGCAGCTCGCGCCGCTCCTCCGGCTGGGCTGGCCGCACCTCGTCGAGCTGCGCTTCGAGCTCCCCGCGGCGAACGCCCGGCTGATGAACCGCAAGCCGCCCGAGTACACCTTCACCGCCGACGACCTCGACGCCCTCATCCACGCGGACTTCCTCCCGAAGCTCGAGCGCCTCGAGCTCGTCGGCGTGGTCGGCGAGGAGCGCGGCCAGAAGCTCGCGCGCGCGCTGGTGCAGGCCAGACCGCCGCTGCGCCGGCTCGCGCTGAACGCCTCGGAGTGTGGCAACGAGACGCTCGCGCTGCTCGCCGACGGCGGCCTCCTCCAGGGGCTCGTCGAGCTCGAGCTGTACCGCTGCAAGCTGAAGGCGAACGGCTTCGGCCTCCTCCTCGGCGAGCGCGCGCCGCAGGCCCTGACGCACCTCGTGCTCGCGAAGAACGCCGTCAACCAGGCGACCGTCGAACGCCTCGCGGCGTGGCAGGGCCTGAGCAGCCTGAAGCGCCTCGACCTCCGCGAGGTGACGCTCACGCCCGCCCAGCGCGAGCTGCTCGAGACGTCTGCCTGGCTGCGGCGCGAGGCGCTCGACTTCAGCGACGAGGACTTCTGGTGAGCGCCGCGCTGCCGCTCGTCGACCTCACGCCGCTGCGCACCGGCGGCGACGTGAGGGACTGCATCACCACGCTCCGCGACGCGTGCGAGCGACACGGCTTCTTCTACCTCTCGGGCCACGGCGTCGAGCCCGCGCTCGAGGCGCGGCTCGAAGACGCCACGCGGCGCTTCTTCGCGCTCCCGCTCGACGCGAAGCAGCGCGTGGCGATGGCGCACGGCGGCCGGGCGTGGCGGGGCTGGTTCCCGCTCGAGGGTGAGCTCACCTCCGGCGCGCCCGACCTGAAGGAGGGCCTCTACCTCGGCGAGGAGCTCGGCCCCGACGACGAGCGCGTGCGCGCGGGCTGGCCGATGCACGGCGCCAACCTGTTCCCGCGCGAGCTGCCGGAGCTGCGCGACGCGGTGCTGGCGTACGTCGACGCGCAGCTGCGGGTCGGCCAGCTCGTGATGCGCGCGCTCGCCCTGAGCCTCGAGCTCGCCCCCGACTTCTTCGAGCGGAGCCTCACCCGACGGCCGCTGCCGCTGTTCCGCATCTTCCACTACCCCGCCCCGCGCGCCGGTCAGGAGCGGGCCTGGGGCGTCGGCGAGCACACCGACTACGGGCTGCTCACGGTGCTCAAGCAGGACGACTGCGGCGGCCTCGAGGTGAAGACGCCCGCGGGCTGGGTCGACGCGCCGCCGCTGCCGGGCACCTTCGTGTGCAACCTGGGCGACATGCTCGACCGCATGACGGGCGGGCGCTACCGCTCGACGCCGCACCGCGTGCGCAACACCTCGGGGCGCAGCCGCTACTCGTGGCCGTTCTTCTTCGACCCGGCCTTCGACGCCGAGGTGGTGCCCCTGCCCGGCGCGCTGGTGCGGCCGGTGGAGCAGGACGCGGCGGAGCGGTGGGATCGCGCGAGCGTGCACCGGCTCCGGGGCACGTACGGCGACTACCTGCTGGGCAAGGTGGCGAAGGTCTTCCCGCAGCTGGCGGAACGGGTACGCCCGGCGTGACGTTCCACGCGCGATGAAGACGCTCCTCTGCGCCCTGGTGCTGTCCGGCGTCGCGCTCGCGGGCGAGACGAACACCCTGTGCCTGCGCGTCGCGCAGTGGGAGTTCCCCAAAGGCACGCTCACCAGCGAGCAGGACCCCGTCTCTCCGGTGAAGCGCTTCACCGTGCAGCTCGACGACGGCGAGGAGGTCGACGTCAGCGCCCACGAGACCGCGCTCACGCTCGCGCGCGCGGGCCGGCACCGGGTGCGCGTGCGCGGTGATGGGCGGCTGCGCGAGACCTTCTTCTTCACCTTCGACGGCGAGAAGCCGCTGCAGCTCTCGTACGTCGGCTTCTACGACTCGTGGCGCCTCGGCCCGCTGAAGGGCACGTGCCCGAGGCGTTGAGCTACAAGGCCGGCCATGTCCGCGCTCGCGCTGCTCGCCGCCCTGACGCTCTCGCTCACCGACACCAGCAACGAGAACTGCACCTACGGCGGCCTCGACCTCGACCTCGGCGCGATGCCGGGCACGAAGGGCAAGGTGAACCACGTGCCCGACGACTTCAGCGGCCTCGTGGTGTGCACCGACCCCGAGACGAAGAAGGTCTACGAGACGTACGAGCTGGTGAAGGGCCTGCGCGTCGGCGAGACGAAGCGCTTCGACCGGCGCACCGGGCGGCTGTCGGAGCTCGTGCCGTACGCCGCCGGCAAGCGGAACGGCTGCGTGAAGCGCTTCGACGACCGCACCGGCCGGCTGGTCTTCGAGTTCTGCGTGCGCGACGACGAGCCGCAGGGCCTGCAGAAGAACTTCGATCGCGACACCGGCGTCCTCACGCGCATCACGTGGGTCAACCCGCGCGGCGTGCAGGCCGAGACCACCAACATCCAGTTCAACGCGCAGGGCCAGCCGACGAGCCTCCGCTGCGGCCCGCAGCGCCTGCTCGGTGAAGACGACCTGTGGTGCGGCCGCGGCGGGCACCCGGGCGAGGTGACGCTGTACGCCGAAGAGGGCTGGCCGCGAGAGAAGGTGAGCCACCTCGACGACCAGCTCCACGGCTGGTCGCGCCGCTACCACAAGGACGGGCGCCTGCTGTCCGAGGAGCGCTTCGAGCACGGGAAGTCGGTCGAGGAGCGCCGGGTCGACGCGCAGGGCGCCCCGAAGTTCGAGCGCACCGCGAGCGGCGAGCAGGAGAAGGAGACCGTCTACTTCGAGGAGTCGAAGCGGCCGCGCCTGGTGCTCGAGCGGAAGGAGCACGTGCTGCAGAAGGAGCTCGCCTTCTTCGCCAACGGCAAGCCGGAGTACGAGAAGGTGCGCCGGAAGGACGGCGCCTTCGACGTGCGCGCGTACGACGACTCCGGCGCGCTGGTGCTCGAGGGCACGTTCTTCAACCGCTGGGGCGAGCGGCTCGGCCTGTGGGGGCTGGCGCCCACCGGCGTGCTCAAGCGCTACGAGAAGGGGCAGCTCCGCGAGGAGGAGCGCTACGACGCGGCGGGTGAGCGCGACGGCGTGCAGCGGTCCTTCGAGGCCGGGAGCGCGAAGCTGCTGCGACGCGAGAAGTGGGAGAAGGGCCGGCTCCGCTGGTCGGAGGACTCGGCGCCCAGCGGCGAGGTGCTCCACCGCGAGTACGCCGAGGACGGCTCGGTCACCGGCGAGGTGCTGATGAAGCCGTCGATGGAGCTCTGAGTGCAGACCCGCAACGTCATCCTGGTGGTGGTCGCGCTCGGGGTGCTCGGCAGCTGCCTCATCGGGAGCTGCCTGGTGTGGGGCCTCTTCTCGGCCGACGAGGCCTCCCCGGTGGAGGCCGCGACCACTCCTGCGGAGGCGCCGCCCGCCGACGAGCCGGAGGGGACCGGGCTGTACCAGTGCTCGGCGACGGGCATGGTCTACCAGTGCACCGGCCCCAACCAGTGCATGTACCGCACGGTCGGCGGCTTCGGCTCGGGGCGCGATCGCGGTCAGGCGGCGGAGATGGCCCGCCTCGCGTGCAACGGCCAGGCGATCGCCATGGGCGGCAGCGCGGTGTGCTCGGTCAGCTGCACGCTCCGGTAGCTCGGCATTTCCAGCCAAATCGACCCTTCGAGGGGGACTTCTGGCCAGGAAGCTCGCGCCTGAGAAGGCTTCTCCTGTGCACCAGCTCGTTCATACTCCCGCGGTGGCTTCCGGGCGCGACGACGCGAAGTTGAGACGCAGGGCGGCGGGGCTGTTCCCTTCGCGCGACGTCGACGTCGCGACCGCGCTCGAGCTCTTCAGCTGGAACCACTACCGCTTCGCGCGCTCGACCGAGTCGTTCACCGAAGAGGCCATTCGCCCGGTGCTGGCGGCGCTGGTGAAGGCGCGCCCCGACGACCCGGCCGTCATCTTCCTGCAGAGCGCGCTCGACGAGCGCGACCTCGTGCGCTCCTGGAAGGACGCGGTCAACGCGCTGAAGATCTTCGGCTCGCTCTACGCGTGGGGCTCGAAGCCGAAGCGCGAGAAGCTGGGCGCCATCGCGAAGAAGCCGCGGCTCCTCGCGGCGACGCAGGCGGCGGCCTCGACCGGCAAGCCGGTGCCCGACGAGTACCTCGCGGTGCTGGTGCTCGATGGCTCCGACGAGTCGGTCGACGCGCTGCTGCCCCACTTCGACCGCGCGATGAAGGACCCCGCCCGCCTCGACGCGCTCGAGCGGCTGCGCACCTACGCGCGCCGCACGCCGGCCCTCGACGCGCTGCTCACCCGCGTCGACGCGAAGCTGGCCGAGCGCACGAAGACCTCGCCGGTGCTCCTGCTGGCCCGGCGCCTCGGCATCGCGCGCGGCGACCGCTTCCGCGTCGACGTGCAGCTCCAGGGCGCGCGCCGCGCGCACTTCGCGGTCAGCCTCGACAGCGACGCCCCGCGCCACTTCCTGGTGCGCCTCCAGGCCGGGCAGGTCGACGAGCGCACCTCGTTCGACGGCGACGCGCTCCGCCACGACACGCTCGGCCTCGGCGCGTGCACTCTCGAGGAGCTGCCCGCGTGGCTCACCCGCGCCGAGCGGAAGCTCGGCCTCACCCTCGACCGCGACGCCGCGCGCGCCACGCACCTGCGCGGTCAGCGCCTCACCACGTTCCTCGCGTGGCTGCTCGGCTGACGCTCAGCGCTTCGTGGTCTTCTTCTTCTTCGGCGCCGGCTTCTTCGCCTTCGCGGGCTGGGGCTCGAGCTGCACCTCGAGCTTCACGTCGGCGTCGAGCCGCACCTCGCGCGCCACGGCGACGTACTTCGGCAGCTCGAGGGTGAGCATCTCCGCGGCGGTCGAGCGGGGCAGCGTCACGCGCAGCGGCGTGACGCCCAGCACCGCGCCCTCGCGCTTCACCTTCGCGCCCTCCGGCGTGCTCTGCACCTCGAGCGTCACCTCCGTCGGAGGAGGCGGCGGCTTCGGCGGCTCCGGCGCGGGCTCGACCGGCTTCGGCGCCTCGACCTGCGCGGCGGGCTTCGTCGCCGGGGCCGCTGGCGCCTCACCGGACGAGCCGCCGAAGACGGCGAAGGCCGTCCCGAGCAGCGCGAGCCCCACCACCACGGCGGCGACGAGCAGCGGCGCGCGCGAAGGGCGGATCGCCGCGGCGAGCTCCGCGTCGCTCACCTCGGGCACCGCGTCTTCGTTCACCCGCACCGCGGGCATCTGGCTGCGGCTCCAGCGCGGGGTGGCGAACGGCTCGAGCGCGTCGGCCAGCTCCGCGGCGGACGAGAAGCGCGCGTCGGGCTGCTTCTCGAGGCACTTGAGCACCACCGCCGCGAGGCCCGGCGGGAGCCGCTCGCCCGCGCGCGTCTTCTCCGGCAGCGGCGGCACGGGCGTCTGGGCGATCTCCAGCACCAGCTTGCCGAAGGTCTCACCCTTGAAGGGCTGCTCGCCGCTGAGCAGCTCGTAGAGCACGAGGCCCACCGCGTACACGTCGACGCGCGGGTCGGTGCCGGTGCCCAGCGCCTGCTCCGGCGCCATGTACTCCGGCGTGCCGACCACGATGCCGGCCTTGGTGCCCACCTTCGGGAGGTTGCCCAGCGGCTTGAGCAGCTTGGCGACGCCGAAGTCGAGCACCTTCACGAACTCCTGCGCGCCGTCGCGCATCAGGAACAGGTTCTCGGGCTTCACGTCGCGGTGCACGACGCCGATCTGATGCGCGGCGTGGAGCGCCCGCGCCGTCTGCTGCGCGATGCGCACCGCGCGCACCACGCCGAAGGCCTCGTGGTTCATCGCGTCGGACAGCGCCTGCCCCTCGAGCAGCTCCATCGCGCAGAACACCACCCGCTGCCCCGAGGGGAACGGCACGTCGCCGAACTCGTTCACCTTCACGATGTGCGGGTTGGAGATGGCCTCGACCGCGCGCACCTCCTGGATGAAGCGCTGCACGTGCTCCGCGTCGTCGAGGTGCTCCTGCTTGAGCACCTTGAGCGCGGCCTTCGCGCCGGTGCGCTCGTCGGTGGCGAGGTACACCCGCGCCATCGCGCCTTCGCCGAGCACCTTCTCGAGCCGCCAGTGCTGGAGCTGCTGGCCGGTGAGGTCCGGCTCCACCACCTCGACCTGCTCCACCGGCTCGTGCGTGCCCGAGACGGTGCGCGCCTGGAAGCGCGTGGCGAGCGCCTCGAGCTCCTGGCGCAGCTGGGCGGCGTTGAAGCGCTGGCCGCGCGCGCGCTGGAGCGTCGACTCGAGCGGCCCCACGTCCTTCCCGCCGCCGAGCGCGGTGAGCAGCGCGTCGCAGAGCAGCCCCACGTCGCCCTCGGGCGTCGCGTCGTCGGCCGCCAGGCCCGCGAGCGAGGCGTCGAGCACCGCGGGCTCGCCCGGGTAGAGGTCGTCTCCATCGAACGGCCCCACCACCAGCCCGGCGGCGTGCACCGCGGCGAGGGCGTCGGCCAGCTCGATGCCCAGCGAGAGCACCGCGCGCGGCGGCTGCTTCGGGCTCGCCGAGAGGGGCACCCAGTTCACCAGCGACAGCACCGCGGCCGGGCGGCCATCGGGCAGCACCAGCGCACCGCGCACCATGCGGAGCGAGGGGTGGTCGACGCGCGTCAGCCACTCGGTGCGCTCCACGAAGCGCGCGGCGTCGGTGGCGAAGGGCGCCTTGACGACGCGCAGCTCGACCTCGTGACCGTCGAGCACCGCGCGCCAGCGCTCGCTGCGCGGTCCATTGGCCCGACGCTCGAGGAGCTCGGGGCTCAACATCGTCACTGCCGAGGGTTGCACGTCACTGCCGAGGGTTGCACGTCACTGCTCTCTTCGCCGCTGTCGGGGGCCGCAACGGGTGCGCGTACGCTAGCGCAAAGCGGCGCGCCTGCGTCTCGTCGATTCGCCGGAGATCTTCCGGACCGCCCCTTACGCATTGAGGAGGTCGTGAATTTCCCCATCGCCCTCACCCTCTTCAGCGCGGCCGCCTGCCTGCTCTTCGCGGTGCTGTGGCTCTTCGTCTCGCGCGCGCCCGGCTGGCACGACACGCGCGCGCTGTCGCTGGTGAGCCTCACCGCCGGCCTCTACTCGCTGACGGATCTCGCACAGCTGCTGCCGGTGTCGGACGCGGTGGCGCTCTGGGCCGGGAGCCTGAGCGTGGCCGTCTCCGGGCTCCACTGCGGGGCGTGGCTCCTGTTCCTCGAGGCGCGCGATCGGCGCCCGCTCTCGGCCTTCGAGCGCGCGACGGCGTGGGGCGGGGTCGCGCTGGCGGTGCTGGCGCTGGTGCCGCGGGTGATGTTCACCGGCGCGGTCGAGGCCTTCACGGTGCCGTGGCTCGACGCGACCTGGCGCGTGCCGCGCTCGACGCCCGTGGGCACCGGGCTGCTCCTCTACTTCCTCTCGGTGATGGGCATCATCGCGGTGCGCGTCAGCCGGCGGTGGAACGAGGGCTGGCGGCAGCGCGCGCCGGCGGTGTGGGGCGCGCTGATGGTGCTGCTGGGCATGCACGACGCGCTGGTGGTGGCGCGCGTCATCGACAGCCCGCTGCTGGTCGACCTCGGCTTCCTGGTCGGCACGGTGGGCTACGGCCTGCTCGAGCTCAGCCGCCTCGCCGACGACGCGCAGCGGCTCGAGCGGCTCTCGACGCAGCTCGAGCAGGAAGTGCAGACGCGTACCGAGGAGCTCGCCGGGGCCCAGCGCGCGCTGGCGCGGACCGAGGTGCTCGAGGCCATCGGCCAGCTCTCGGCCGGCGTGGCGCACGAGCTCAACAACCCGGCGGCGGTGGTGCTCTCGAACCTCCGCTACGTGCGCGGCGCGCTCGCCGAGGGGACGACGCCGCCCGACGACGCGGTGGAGGCGCTCGACGACGCGACGGTCGCCACCGAGCGCATCACCCGCATCGTGCGCGACCTGTCCGACGCGGGGCGCATCGCGTCGCGCAAGCAGCCCTGGCCCTCGCCGCCCTGCGACGTCGACGCGGTGCTCACCCGGGCCCTCGAGACGCTCCGGGTCGACGCGGGCGCGCCGCTCACGCCGCGGCTCGAGGGCGTGCGGCAGCTCCACGGTCGCGTCGACGCGGTGGTGCTCGAGAAGGTGGTGCTGAGCCTGCTCCACAACGCCGTCGCGGCGACCGAGGGCGTGGCGCAGCCCACCGTGGTGCTCGACACCCGCCGCCACGGTGACGAGGTGCACGTCGAGGTGCGCGACAACGGCGGCGGCGTGGCGAAGGAGCACGTGGCCCACCTCTTCGAGCCCTTCTTCACCACGCGCATCGCGGGGCGCGGGCGCGGGCTGGGGCTGCCGGTGGCGCGCGGGCTGATGGTCTCGCAGGGCGGAGACCTCCGCTTCGGCGGCAACACGCCCGACGGCACCCGCTTCGTCGTCACCTTCCCCGCGGCGTGAGACCCGGGCTCAGTCGCTCGAGAGCACGCGCGAGAGCACGCGCGCGGTGAAGTTCACCAGGGGAATGACGCGCTGGTAGTCGAGGCGCGTGGGGCCGATGACGCCCACCGTGCCGAGCACCTGCTCGTCGGTGCCGTAGGGGCTGGCGATGAGCGTCACGTCGCCCTGGCTGCTGAACTCGCTCTCGGCGCCGATGAAGATCTGCATCTCCCGCGCGCGCTGCACGCGATCGAGCAGCGAGAGCAGCTTGTGCTTCTCGTCGAGGGCGCGGAAGAGCGCGCGCATGCGGCGCACGTCCTCGGCGAACTCCGGCGTCTCGAGGAAGCTGCCGGTGCCCTCGATGACCACCCGCTCGGCCGACGAGACGTCGGTGGCGGCGGCGCCCAGCTTGAGGGCGCGCGCGGTGAGCTCGTCGTACTGCGTCCGCTGCAGCTCGAGCTCGGCGAGGATGCGCGAGCGCACGTCCTCGATGGAGGTCGCGTGGCGCAGGAGGTCGTTGAGGTAGTTCGACGCGCGCTGCAGCTCGTCGGCGGACACCGGCGCGTCGAGCATCACCAGCTTGTTCTGCACCTGGCCGCCCTGCCCCACGAGAATGGCGAGCACCCGGTCGTCGGCGAGGCGGACGAACTCGAGGCGCTGCAGCGTGCCCGCCGACGGCCGCGGAATGAGCACCACCCCGGCGTGCCGCGAGAGCTGGTGGAGCACGCGGCCGGCCTCGGTGAGCCGGTCTTCGACGCCCGTGGCGCTGGCGAGCCCGGCCTCGATGAGCTGCTGGTCGGCGTGGGTGGGCGTCTTGAGCTGCAGCAGCGAGTCGACGAAGAAGCGGTACCCCTGGTCGGTCGGCACGCGCCCCGCAGAGGTGTGCGGCTTCTCGAGGTAGCCCAGCTCCTCGAGCTCCGAGAGCACGTTGCGCATGGTGGCCGGAGACACCTCGAAGTCGCCGCGGCGGGTGAGCTGCTGGCTCCCGACCGGATCTCCGGAGGTGATGAACTCCTGCACGACGGCCCGCAGCACGTCCCGGGCGCGATCATCCAACTCTTCAGCCATGGCACGGCCATTCTGCGGAGCGGACCTCCCGCGCGCAATGGCGCCCGCCCGTTCGGCCCTTCAGTCGTCGCCGAACAACGCGTCGACGTCGAAGGCCTCGGCGTCGAACGGCTCTGGCCTGACTCGCTGTCCGCGTTTGGCGGCGAGCACGAGCGCGTAGGCGAGATCGGTGCGGCGGTAGACCTCCAGCGTGCCTTCGGCCGGATCGAGGAGCCAGTAGTGGGCGACGCCTGCGCGGAAGTACGACTGGAGCTTGTCGACTCGATCGACGGAGGCCGTCGATGGTGACAACACTTCGCACACCCAATCGGGTGCCAGCGGAACGGGGCGCTGCCGCGGCTTCTCGGGAAGGCGCTCTCGTCGAAAGCCGCAGACGTCGGGCCGAAGCACATCGCCTCCGAGCAGCACGTCGAGCTCGACGAGGAACCACCAGCCGGCGGGACCACCTCCACCCGCTCTCCGCGCAAAGCGCGAGCCGATGGTGCGGTCGACCCCGCTCTGCGCAAGCCCATGTTCGAAGGTGGGCGCCGCCTTCTCGACGAGCGTGCCGCGCACGAGCTCGAAGCGATGCCCGTCGGCGAGCGCCAGGAACTCCTCGAGCGTGGTGGGTCTTCGAGACTCAGCGGGTCCCATGCGGACAACCTACCCTGAAACGCCACGTGCTCACCCACACGCCCGTCGTCACCACGGCAGCGCGCGCCCGCGCCAGTCGAAGAAGCCTCCGGTCTCGTCGGGCCGCAGTCGCTCCACCACGCGCCGCAGGCCGGTCACCACGTCGGGCAGCGGGTCGGGCGCGCGCGGGCCGCCCATGTCGGTCTGCGTCCACCCGGGCGAGAGCAGCGCGACGGTCACCCCGCGCGCCGCGCCATCGAACGCGAGCGAGCGGTGCAGCATGTTGAGCGCGGCCTTCGACGCGCCGTACCAGTAGGGCGTGCCGTGGTTGTCGGACACCGAGCCGTAGCCCGAAGAGAGCGCGGCGAGCTTCGGCGACCGGCCCGCGCGCAGCAGCGGGAGGAAGGCCTGCGCGACGAGGATCGCCCCCACCGCGTTGACCCGCAGCACCTCGAGGCCGTCGGCAGCGTGGAGCTGACCGAGCGGCGCCTCGCGCACCGGCGTGCCCGGAGAGCCCGGGTAGACGCCGGCGTTCGACCACACCAGCTCGACGCCCTCGAAGCGCTCGCCGACCTGCCGCGCCGCGCGCGCGATGGAGTCCTCCTCGCCCACGTCGAGCTCCACCACCGTGCAGCGTGCCGCGTGGGCCGCCGCGAGCGCGTGGAGGGCCGAGGCCTTCGCCGGCGTGCGACAGGTGGCGACCACCTGGTCGCCGGCTTCGAGGTGTTGGCGGGTGAGCTCCAGCCCGATGCCGCGGGAGGCACCGGTGATCACGACACGACGCACGGAGGTCGACATGGCCTCTGCGTAGTCGCGAGCGCGCCGGTCCGCACGTTCGCGCGGGCGAGGAGACTCGGACGGGCGAGCAGGGCAAGCTGGGGAACATGCGCGTCTTCGTCGTCCTCCTGATGATCTCGGGGTGCCGCGAGGCCCCGCCCGCCGCACCGCCTTCGCCCGCCCCCGCGCCCGTGGTCTCGAGCCATCGGCCGAAGGTCGGCGACTTCGTCGAGTACCAGCTCAGCCATTCCCGCAACCACGAGGGTGGCCGGGCGCTGGTCCGGCTCCAGGCGCTCGAGGTGACGGAGAACACGACGCTGGTCCAGGTGACGAGCCCAGACGGGCGGTGGCTCGGCCCACGCGGGCTGACCTTCGAGCTGCGCGAAGACGGGGCCCTGCCAGCCGACGAAGACCGGCTGACCACCGGCGCCACGGTGTCGCGGAAGATCGCCGAGCGGGAGGTGAGCTGCACCACGGCCCGGCGCGACGAGTCGGCGAGCGACGGCCCCAGGGTCGAGGAGTGTGGCGCCTCACCGGACCCCGCCCTGCGCCTGACGGGAGGCCTCGTCTCACGGGCGCTCTCGCACGCGGCGCCGCCGGGCTACTCCGCGTCGGAGTCCATCGAGCTGGTGGGCTTCGGCACGGCCCCCCTCCCCGTGACGCCTGGCCCTCGGGCGTACCCGCCAGGCTGCGCGTGGACGACCTCTGCTGGAGGCATCATCACGCGCCACACCGTGTCCAGCGCGCGCGGCCAGCTCGTGTTCACGCACGGCGAGCGGCGCGTCGGTCGCACCTTGCTGAGGCACCTCGCGGAGATGGTGGGAACGCTCCCCCACGTCGTGCCAGCGCAGGCCGAGCAGGTGCCGCTCAAGTTCGGCGGTCGCGAGTTCTCCGGCCTGCGCTTCTCCGTCGCGCCGATGAGCCTCGACGCGCTGATCCCGCGCGCAGACAAGCGGAACAGGCGCGAGGAGACCCAGGTGGTGAGCACCGTCTTCGCCGAGCCCGACGCCCTCACCGGTCCATGGCCGGTGCGCTTCGGCTACGTCGAGCGGAAGACCGGCGCGTACACCGAGCGCCTCCTCGACTGGGAATGACTCACCGCGGAAACGCTCACCGGCTCGCGCGCCCCGACACTGCGCTCGTCAGCACGTCCACCGCGCCTTCGTGAAGCGCGCGCCACAGTCGGTCTCGGAGCACGTTGCACTCGGCGGTCGTCAGCGCGCGGTCGACCGCACGCAGCACGACCCGCAGGAGCACGTTGACCTGCCCCTCACCAAGCCCGATGCGACCGCGCGCGGCGGGAGAGAGCTCGAGGGCCGGCGTCACGCTCATCAGGCTGACCGACTCCACGAGCGCCGCGTCGGTGCCGAGCGCCTCGCGCACCTCGTCGCCGAGCAGCTCTGCCTGCGCGCGCTCGGGCGAGACGGCCAGCGACAGGTCTCGCGTCACCGGCGGCTGACGTGAGAGCGCGCGCCACGGCGAGAGGTCGCCCAGCTGCGCAATCACGCGCACGTCCGTCGAGCGCAGGAGCCGGATGTCGGGCATCCCCTTGCGCAGCATGAGGAGACGATCGAGCCCCAGACCCATCGCGAGCCCACGCACGTCCGAGAGGCCGGAGCGCGCGACCAGCGCGGGGCTCGCCACGCCGCACTCGCCGACTTCGATCCACTCGTCGCCGTCTCGCACGTCGAGCTGGAGCCCCTCACGCGTGTAGGGGTGCTCCGTCGGCGTGGCGCGCCACTCACACCCCGGCAGCGCCGCCGCGAGCACCGTGGTGGCCAGCGCGTGCGGGCCATCGTCGTCTCGCGGGCAGAGCCGCCAGAGGTCGACCTGGTGGGGCTCGGCGGCGTGCAGGCGATCGACGCTGTCCCGCCGGTACACCAGCCCGGGGCAGACGAGGAGCGTGTCGCGCGCCGGCTGGCGGGCCAGCTCGCGCAGCGCAGCCGGCACCATCGCGCTGGTCTGCGTGCGCAGCAGGGTGTCGTCGGTGACGTAGCGCGTGTAGCGGGAGTCGCGCGCCGCCCCGTCAGCCGGGTAGCCGAGCGCGTCGTAGTTGTCGGTGACGTGCACCACCGGGTGCGCGCGCCGCACCTCGACGGCGCAGCCCCAGCGCGCCCGGAGCGCGTCGACGACCTCGGCGAGGAGCAGCTGCATTGCGTGCGGCCCCTGCGCGGGGTCGGTGAGATCACGGAGGGCGAGCGCGCGAGAGAGCGCCTCGCTCGACAGATGCGTCTTCTTCACGGGAAAACCTGGCGGCAGCGGGTGGAAGTCCCCCGCGGTGCCGCGCGACGCCCATCGCCGCGCGCTCAACCGCGGGGGCGACGAAAGCGCTGCGCTGACAGGTCGGAACTCACGAACCGGCAGACGTCACGTCGCGACGCGGGCTGACGCTCAGGCTCGAACCAGCGGGCGCGACAGCAGAAACACGCAGGCGCGCATTCAGCGAGCGACATGCTCTGCGAGCAACACCACCGGCATCTCGAGGTACGTTCTGTTCGAGCGCGCCAGCGAAGCTATCGAGCGGGCTTCTTGCGCGCCGGCTTCTTCGCCGCGCCACGGCCCGCGGGCTTCTTCGTCGGCTTCTTCTCGCTCTTCTTCGGCCTGGTGAACGAGAGCTCGAGCGTCGAGCCGTCGCCGAGCGCCACCGGCTCGGCGAAGCCGTCGTGGAAGGCGTGCACCAGCAGCTCCATCACCGCGCGCGAGAGCTGGAGCGTGGCGCCGTCGGGCGCGCGCGGCTCGGACCGCACCGAGAGCGTCACGGTCGGCGGAGGGACGCCCAGCGCCCGGAAGGACGGCTCGAGGAACGCCGAGTCGTCGGCCAGCACCGAGAAGCCGTCGAAGAGAATCGGCTCACCGTTCCACAGCGCCGCGAAGGCCGCCGGGTCGTCGTACCAGGCGAAGCCGAACTCCTGCCCGGCCTGGCCGAGGATGGCCACCAGGTGCTCGCTGGCGCGCGCCCGCCGCCGCAGCACGCGGAAGGCCGTCTCGGCGGGCACGTGCTCCCACAGGCGCATGGGGAAGAAGTGGCTCCACAGGTCGCAGAAGCGCTCGGCGAGCGAGGTCGCCTCGGGCGGCAGCTCGTTGGCGAAGCAGAACGCGATGGCCGCGCGCCGCAGCAGCTGCTCGCGCGTCGGCGCCACCGCCTTCCAGCCCACGCGCGCCGCGACCGTGGCCAACGTCGCGTCGCACGTCACCTCGCCGCTGAGCATGCGCGCCAGCTTCGCGCCCGCGGCGGCCCACGAGCGGTCGAGCTCGATGCCGATGCGGCCATCTTCGAAGAGCGCCAGCAGCGCGAAGGCGTTGCCCTCGCCCGTCGGCAGAATCCCCAGCGGCAGCACCAGCGTGCTCACGCGCGGCTCCTGGCCCGGCGGGCCTCGACGAGCTCCCACTTCTGCGCACGCGTGAGCTGCTTGAGCTTCGCCTCGCGCCGCAGCGCCGCCGACTTGTCCTTCGCGCGCGCGGTCCACACCACGACGACCGGGCGGCGCGAGCGCGTGTAGCGGGCGCCACGGCCCGCGTTGTGCGCGGCGACCCGACGCGGGAGGTCGTTCGTGCACCCGGTGTACAGCGAGCCATCAGCGCACTGCACCATGTAGACGCGCCAGGACGTCACCCCCCTTCACCTACCCGCCGGACGCGGGGCGCGCCACGAATCTCAGGCGCGCAGACTTTTCTCTCCGTCGAGGCCTGCGTCGTCGTACTCAGTCCTCCGATGGCGCGCGTGCTGGTAGTGGAAGACGACGTCGCGGTCCTGCGGCTCCTCGAGGCGGTGCTCCGGCACGCGGGCTTCGAGGTGCGGGGGGCCGACGACGGTCAGGTGGGCGTGGAGCTGCTCGACGAGAGCATCGACGTGCTGCTGTGCGACAAGAACCTCCCCGGCCTGGCGGGCACGCAGGTGGTGCTCGAGGCGCGGCGGCGCTTCCCGCGGCTGACCACGGTGCTGATGACGGCCGCGCCCGAGCCGCTGGCGCTCGCCGAGCTCGGCCTCGACGGCTATCTCGCCAAGCCCTTCCGCAGCAACGCGCTGGTGGTGCAGACCCTCGAGGCCGCCCGCGAGCGTCGTCGGCAGACGCTCGAGCGTGAGCAGCTCGAGACGACGCTCGCCGCGACGCGGGTCCGGCTCGAGAAGCGCTGAGGCCGCAAACGTTGCGCACGGGCTCCGCTGCGCGGGCGGCGGGGCTCGGCTATGAGCCCCGGCGTGCAGCACTTCGACGTCATCGTCATCGGCGGGGG
The DNA here is from genome assembly GCA_049322495.1 of Myxococcota bacterium. Lineage (GTDB taxonomy): Bacteria > Myxococcota > Myxococcia > Myxococcales > Myxococcaceae > Archangium_A. Next base: position 31,466 of record JBMORD010000349.1, read on the forward strand.
CATGGCTGGGCTCTCCACCGCATGGCACCTCGCGCGGCACGGCACGCAGCGGCTCTGTCTGCTCGAGCGGGACTGGGCGTGCGGCACGCGCGCGAGCGGGCTCAACGCCGCCATCTTCCGGCAGCTCGAGTTCGAGCGCTCGTCGGTGGAGCTCGCGGTGCGCAGCCGGGAGCTGATGCACGAGCTCACCGCCGGGCGGCTGGTGCGGGAGACGGGCGCGCTCTACCTCGGGCCGCGGGAGCGCCTCGAGGAGGCACGGCGGCACCTCGCAGCGCTCGACGTGCCCTCGGAGCTGCTGGAGCCGGAGGCGCTCCGCGCGCGCTTCCCGCGCCTCGTCACCACGCTGCCGGGCGTCTTCATCCCCGGCGACGGGGTCATCGACATCCACTCGGTGACGCAGACGCTCCAGCGCGCGCTCGTGAGCCGCGAGGTGCCGGTGCACGTGTCGACGGAGGTGACCGCGCTCACCCCGAGCGCCGAGGGCTTCACGCTGCAGACCAACCACGGCTCGATGCGCGCGACGAAGGTGGTGCTCGCGGGCGGGGCGTGGAACCCGGTGCTGGGCGAGCTGGTGGGGGCGCCGTTGCCGCTGACGCCAATGCGGCGGCACCTCGCGCTGCTCGAGACCGGCGCCCGGTCGCGCGACCCGGTGGTGTGGCGCCTCGACGCGGGCCACGAGGTCTACTTCCGGCCCGAGTCGGGCGGCGCGCTCGCGTCCCCCTGCGACGAGACGACGTGGTTCCCGAAGGACCTCGGCGAGGTGCCTACCGAAGCGCAGGCGCTCCAGCAGCTCGCGGAGCGACTCCACGACTTCGAGCCGTCACTGGCCGGGGCGAGCGTGCGCTCGTTCTGGGCGTGCATGCGCACCTTCGCGCCCGACCGCGAGTTCGTCGCCGGCGCCGACCCGCGCGTGCCCGGGCTCTTCTGGAGCGCGGCGCTCGGCGGCCGGGGCATGACCTGCGGCCTCGCGCTGGGTGAGGTGGTGGCCGCGGCAGTGCTGGGCCAGGCCCACCCGCTCCACGCGGCGTTCTCCCCGGCGCGGCTGATCCGCTGATCCGCCGGGCGGAGCCGAAAACTCGCGCGCCCCCGGGCCGCTGCTACCGTCGGTGCAACAGGTCGCTTCAGCCCCGTCGCACTCCCGTCCCAGTCCCGCAGACCCGCCGGCGCGTGCCGTCTTTGCGCGCCGCATGGAGCCGTCATGTCCGCTCGACTCTCGCTGGTGTCGTTGCTGCTGCTCGCGTCGTGGTCCTCCGCGTCGTCGCGCCGCGAGTACGTGGTGCGGTGGCAGCGCGAGGGCGAGCTCGGGAGCGAACGCCGCGAGCTGGTGGAGCAGGCCGACCTGCAGCTCCGCGACGCGCTCCGCCGGTGCGGCGCCGCGGTGCTCGACGGGGAGCCGACGCCGACGACCATCGTGCTCCGCCCCCGGCTCGAGGTGCTGCCGGGCGGGCTGCTGCTGCGCGTCGTCGGGCTGCGCGACGAGAAGCTGCTGGGCACCATCGCCACGAAGGCCACCGGCGCCTCACGCCGCGCGCAGGTCCGCGCGGTGGTGAGCCGGGTGTGCGACGAGGCGAGCCGCCTGGAGTGACCGGGGTGAGGACGCTGCGGAGCGCCCTGCGACAGGAGTCAGTGAGCCTCGAGCGAATCTGGAGGGGCCTCGACAACGTGCGAGACGACGAGGAGCATCGTCGTTCGGGAGGGCGTGATGGCTGCGAGAACCTGTGTCGCCCTCTCGCCCACCACCCATCACGGAGCGAGTGTGAAACGAGCCACGATTCCCTTCTTCCTCTCGGTAGCGCTCTCCTCGCAGCTGGCCTCCGCGGAGTTCGGCAAGGAGACGGTCGTCGACGATGACCCTGAGCCGCCGCGCGAGGCGGCAGCGCCGGCGACCATCAGCATCCCAGCGGAGGCCACCGCGAAGACTGCCGGGGAGAGCAACGGCGGGCAGGCCGGCGTGGGCTTCAACTACGACTTCGGCACCGGCTACCTTCGGGCGCGGATCAACATCGCCGCCGCCCCCTTCGAGGTGAAGAACGGCAAGCCGGCCGACTACGGTGCGATGCTCCTGCAACCCGATCTGAAGGGCGCGAGCGTGGCGGTCGATGCAGCCGGCATCTACCGCACGGGCTCGTTCTTCGTCGCCGGAGGCGGCGGCCTCCGGGTGTCGCCGCAGATGACCTGGAAGCTCGAGACGACGACCGTCGACGCCATGGGGGTCGCGACCACGACCGTCGACAGCCGCGACGCCATGTCGCTCGCGCTGATGGGCGGGCTGTTCGTCGGCTTCGACCTCCCTGGCCCGACGCCCGAGCTTCGCGCCGCCATCACCCTCGAGGTCCCATTGACGTTGCGTGCGCTGATGGGCCCCGTCACCGCCGACGGCGACTTCCTGCTGCGCACGCTCGGAGACAAGAACACCGTCTTTCTCGGCGCGGAGCCGCGCGTGCGCGTGCGGGTCGGAGACCTCGGCGTTTTCGCGTCGTTCCCCATGCTGGCGACCTTCAACAGCGGGGCTGTCCCGGGCCTGACCGGGGTCAACGTCATTCTCGGCGCAGAGGTGCGCGGCGACGTCGTGCGCTGGCAGGTCTCGACGTCGACCACCCCGCGGGACCGAGCGCGGCCCCCGTCACCGGAGACGACCCGGGCTCGCAGCGCTGCGCAGTTCTCGCTCTGAACGGGAGGCTCACCCATGCGACTCTTCTTCGTCGTCTCCGTCGTTGCCAGCACGTCGCTTGCGCAGGTCGGCGGAGGCGCAGCACTCGAGCAGTTGTCCGACATCAAGAAGGACCTCGTCGGCGCGCGCGCGTCGGCACGGCTCCGCATCACCGACGAACTCACGCGTACGAGGAACCGGCTCGCCGCACTCGCAGAATCGAAGAACGGAGACAGTCTCGAGGCGACCACGCTGCTCGAGAGCGTCGAACGCCAGCTCGCTCACGCGAGGCTCAACCTCGAGACGAAGATGGTCGGACCAGGGGCCAGGCCAGCGAAGTGGGACGAGCATCGCTACCAGGTAGGGCTCGTCTACTCGTCGGCGAGCAGCGCGCTGGCGGGGCAGTTCTGCGGCGGCGCTCTGGTCAGCCAGAAGTGGGTCGTCACCGCCGCCCACTGCCTCGAGGGGCTCAAACCTCGTGACGTGGTGCTGTACCACGGTGACGCGCGGCTCTCAGGAAGCGGGCGGCTCATCAAGGCCTCGCGCTTCATCGTCCACGGGGACTACGCGCCCGAGACCCACAACCTCGACGTAGCGCTGATCAAGCTCGCGGCAGACGTCCCCTCCTCGGCGACGGTGCTCCTGCCTCCGACGCAGTTGCCGGCGCTGCGCGAGGGCGCGCTGGTCTCGGTCAGCGGTTGGGGCGATCGCACGGAAGGCGCAGGCAACGGCTCGGACGAGCTCTTCACCGCCCAGCTCAAGGTGGTGAGCGAGGCCCAGTGCCAGGCCGCCTACCCCTCCCGCATCACGTCATACATGCGCTGCGCCGGTGACGAGACCGACGCCTGCCAGGGCGACAGCGGTGGGCCGATGGTGTTCGCCACCGACGGCAAGCAGTTCCTCGTAGGGGTCGTGAGCTGGGGCGACGGCTGCGGGCACGTCGGGAAGTACGGGGTGTACGCGAACCTCGTGGGCGATCTCGGCGAGTGGGTGGAGAAGATGATGAAGAAGTACTGACCACCTCTCGCTCACGCCGGCAGGTCGAGCACCACGAAGGCGCCCGGGCCCTCCTCGGGGGTGAGCGCCGCGGCGCTGCCGCCGTGCTGCCGCATCACCTCGCTGGCGATGGCGAGCCCGAGGCCCGAGCCGCCGCCTTGATCCAGCCGGTGGAACGGGGCGAACACCGCCTCGCGCTGCGCCTCGGGGATGCCCGGCCCGCGGTCTCGCACGCCGAGCCGCCAGCCGCCGGGGCGCTTCTGCAGCGTGAGGCGAATGGCGGTGCCCTTCGGCGCGAAGCGCAGCGCGTTGGCCACCAGGTTGTCCATCGCCTGGCGGAGCGCGGTGGCGTTGAAGCGCGCGTGCGCCGGGCGCTCGGCCTCGACCTCGAGCCACAGGCCGCGCTCCTCGGCGGCGGCGCGCGCGCCCTCGGCCACCTCGTCGACGAAGCTGGCGAGGTCGCCTTCCGAGGTGTCCCAGCTGCGGCCCGCGGCGGCGACGTCGAGCAGCGCGGCGGCGAGGCGCGCGAGGCGATCGACCTCCGCGCGCGCGTCCTTCAGGGCGTCACGCAGCTCCTCGGGCGAGCGCTCGCGGCGGAGCGCGAGGTCGAGCGTGGTGCGCATCAGCGTCAGCGGCGTACGCAGCTCGTGCGCGGCGTCGGCCAGCAGCCGGTCGGACACCTCGCGCGCCTTCTCGAGCTGGTGCGTCGCGTCGGCCAGCACCTGTCGCAGCTCCGCGATCTCGTCCTTCCCGGTGTCGGGCTCGGGTCGCGTCGAGAGGTCGCCGCGGTGCACGCGCTCGAGGTGCTCCGACAGGGCCCGGAGCCGCCGAGCGAGCCGCCGCCCCTGGAGCGTCTGCAGCGCGGCCAGCACCAGGCCCGCGGCGAACACCACCGAGAGCGCGGTGACGTGGAAGGCGCGCACGCTCCCGTCGACCTGCGCCAGCGACGCCGACAGGCGCAGCACGAAGCGGCGGCCGTCGGCCCGGCGCACCCGCGCCACGAGCTCGCGCTGCCGCTCGGTGCCCAGCTCGCGCGTCGAGAGCTCGGTGGCGGGCCCGTCGACCGGCGGCGCGCGGAGGTCGCGCTCGGGGTGCGGCAGCGGCGGGAAGTGCGCCACCAGCGCGCCCTGCTCATCGAACAGCTCACCGCGCGGCGCGAAGGGCTTGACCGACTCGAGCAGCGGCGACTCGGCCATGTGGAGGTGCGGACCGTCTTCGCGGTCGAAGAGCGACACCGACTCGGCGGCGGCCTGGGCGAGCAGCCCGCGGTCGAGCGACGACTCGAGCGCCGCGCGGAACACCTGGCCGGCGAGCAGGAAGGCCACCAGCATCACCGCGCTCGGCACCAGCGCGCCCGCGAGCCAGAGCCGCGTGCCCAGCCTCACGGCGCGACCACCAGGCGATACCCGACGCCGCGCACCGCCTCGACCTTCACCCGCGTGGTGCCGAGGCGCTCGAGCTTCGCGCGCAGATAGCCCACGTACACGTCGACCACGTTGCCGGTGCCCTCGAAGTCACCGCCCCACACCTTGAGCAGCAGCCGCGAGCGCGTCGCCGAGTCGCCGCCGAGCGCCTGGAGCTCGGTCAGCAGCGCGAACTCGCGCCCGGTGAGCGACACCTCCTGCTCGCCGCGCCGGAGCACCCGGCGGCGCACGTCGAGGGTGAGGTCGCCCAGCTGCTGCGAGACCACCTGCTCGCCCGAGCCGCTGCGCCGCTGCATCACCTCGAGCCGCGCGAGGAGCTCGTCGAAGTCGAACGGCTTGACCAGGTAGTCGTCGGCGCCCGCGCGCAGGCCGGTCACCTTCTCGCCCGTCGAGCCGCGCGCGGTCAGCAGCATCACCGGCGCGCTCAGGCCCCGCGCACGCCACGCGCGCAGCACCGACACGCCGTCCATGTCGGGGAGCCCCCAGTCGAGCACCACCGCGTCGTACGGCACGTCGAGCGCCTGCTGGAGCGCCGCTTCACCCGAGGCGCACACGTCGACCTGGTGGCCCTCCTCGGCCAGGCCGCGCTGGAGCATGCGCGCCATCTTCGGCTCGTCTTCCACCACCAGGAGTCGCACGCCTCTGTTCTACGCGCTTTCCGCGATGGCGGGCGCAGGTCAGCAACGCGCTCAGCCGTGCGGGAGTGCCGCCGCTTCGGGGCGCGACTCGAGCGTGACGTAGACCGCGGTCTGGTTGAGCAGCATCCAGGCGATCTCCCCGAAGGTGAACGGGCCCTGCAGCGCCCCGGAGCGGCGCCCCGCGAGCCCGGCGGCGAGGTAGTTGAGCACGCAGTTGCAGGCGAAGAGCGGCTCGATGCGGCGGCGCTCGAGCTCGTCGCGGAACGCGCGCTCGTAGTCGGCGGGCACGAGCGGGAAGCGGTACTCGACGCCCTTGAAGACCGGCGCGTAGAAGTCGACGCGCCCCGTCGCCGCGTCGACGCGCTGGAGGCTCACGTTGAGGTGCGCGCCGGACCAGTCGGCCACCAGCGGCGCGTCGAGCGGTTGCCCCCGCGTGGCCAGCACCTCCGCCAGGCGACGACGCTCGCCGTTCACCCGGCACCACGTCACCGAGAAGCCCTCGTCGTCGAAGGTGAGCACCGGGCTGTCGGGCGCGGGGTGGAAGAGGTTGATGATGTCGGTGCGCACCACGACGTCGGGGCGGAGCGAGGCGTGCAGGACGATCGCCCGATCGGCCCACGACGTGCGCCGCGAGCCGTCGAAGACGCGCGGCGCGTCGAGCCCGATGCGCGAGAGCGAGGTGCCCGCCACCCAGCCGACCAGCGGCCGCTCGAAGAAGCCGGGGTAGCTGCCGCCATCTCTCGCGAAGCGCGCGTGCGCCTCGCACCCCGCGGGCACGATGATGAAGGACACGCCGTGCTGCGGGTAGTCGCGGGGAATGCGCGACAGCTCGTCGGCGCCGTACGAGGCGAGCTCGACACTGACGAACCGCGGGCCGAGCTCGGTGACGAAGAGCAGCGTGTCGGTCTCGACGCCGCCGTCCTGGCCCATGAAGTAGGGAATGGTCCCGCCGATCCACCGGCCGGGCTCGAGCTGCTCGAGCAGCGGCTGCGCGCCGGCCACCAGCAGCGCGCGCCCGGACGTGATGAGCGCGTTGGTCTCGGCGACCGTCTTCAGGCCGTGGTTCATGGCTGCTCTCCGAAGAGGGTGTGGAGGTCTTCGCGGCAGGTGTCTTCGTTGCGCTCGAAGAAGTCGTGGACCGCGGTGATGGCCTCCTCGATGGGCGCCGCGTCGCCGTGGACGGTGCGCAGCCGCAGCCGGGTGACGAGCATCCGCAGCGCGAGGTTCTCGAACGCGAAGCGGGTCGAGCCGGCGACCAGCTCCTTCCAGCGCGGGTGCTCGCGAGCGGGGATCAAGGGGCCGCCTCGTCGGTTGCGGGTGCGTGGAGCTGCAGCGGGAGCCGCACGAAGAAGGTCGTCCCCTCGCCGACGCGGGTGTCGAACTCGAGCTGCCCGCCGTGCTTCTCGCACACGATGGTGCGCGAGATGGCGAGGCCCTGACCGGTGCCCTTGCCCACCGGCTTGGTGGTGAAGAAGGGCTCGAAGAGCCGCGCGCGCACGTGCTCGGGGATTCCCGGGCCGTCGTCCGAGATGGCGACCGTCACCTGCCGCTCGTCGCAGCTCGTCGCGATGCGAATGTGCCCGCGGTCCCGCCCTTCCCGCTCGTTGCGCTCGGCGATGGCGTGCGCCGCGTTGCAGATGAGGTTGAGGAACACCTGCCGGATGCCGCCCGCGAGGCAGGGCACGAGGGGCAGGTCTCCGAAGTGCGTCTCGAGCTCGGCGACGTACTTCCACTCGTTGCGCGTCACGGCCACGGTGCGCTCGATCGCGTGGTTGAGGTCCGTCGGCGTCACCTCCCCGCGGTCCTGGTGGGCGAACTCCTTGAGCCCGCGCACCAGCTCCGCCACGCGCTGCACGCCTTCGCACGCGAGGTCCGCCGCGCCGGGGAGCTCGGTCTCGAGGAAGGCGAGGTCGACCTTCGAGCGCGTCAGCACCTCGGCGGTCGCCGGCTCGGCCCTGAGCGTCTTGAAGAGCACCAGCAGCTCGCGGAGCGACTCGCCGATGAAGGTGAGGTTGTCGCCGACGAACTGAATCGGGGTGTTGATCTCATGCGCGATGCCCGCCGCGAGCTGGCCGATGGCTTCCAGCTTCTGCGCCTGCGCGAGCTCCTTCTCGAGGCGCCGCTTCGCCGTCACGTCGCGAATGACGATGAACAGCCGGGTGCGCGCCGCGTTGGTGCACACGCTCCATTCGCCCGCGCGCATCGACTGGTTCGGCCGCACCACGCGCGCATCGAAGGCACGCGGCACGCCCGCGAAGCACTGCTGGAGGATCGCCTTCGCCTTCTCCCGATCTCTGGGAGCGCACACCTCGAGGATCGACCCGTCGGGTTTCCGACCGAACTGCCGCTCGAAGGCGGGGTTGACCTGCACCAGGCGCAGCGCGGAATCGACGACCCCCATCAGGTCGGAGCTGTTCCAGAAGAAGGTAGTCAGCTCCGATTCGTCCTGGAGCAGCGGCGCGCCCATGCCCCCGCACGGTGCAAGGACGCCACCAGCGAGGTCGATCAGCGCGTCCTCGGGAGTTACGGCGTCGCGAGCGCTGCGCTGACGGATGACAGGGTCAGCGCGCCGAGGTGATCGCGCCCCACGAGGAGGTCACGACCCACCTCCGGCCTCGCGGTGCATGAGGTTGGGCGGGCGTGCAGGTTGCACAACCTTTCGACATGGATCAGCAACGCTCCCCGAAGAAAGGTGCTGCTGGTCGACGACGAAGTGCGGGTGGTCGATGGCCTCAAGAAGGCGCTGTACCAGTACCGCGAACGTTGGTCGGTCAGCGCGGTGACGAGCGCGCGCGCGGCGCTGGTGGAGCTCGAGAACGGCTTCGACGCGGTCATCACCGACACGCGCATGCCCGACATGGACGGCGCGGCGCTCCTGCGCGAGGTGGCGGAGCGCTGGCCGGCGACGCTGCGCGTGGTGCTCACCGGCGACGTGGGCAAGGCGAACATGGAGCGGGTGCAGCCCCTGACGCACCACTTCGTGCCGAAGCCCGCGCGCGCACCGACGC
>JBMORD010000350.1:0-40017 GCA_049322495.1 Myxococcota bacterium
TTCGTGCGCGAGGGCTTCCGCGATGGAGCGTGGTGGGTCGTGCTCGTGGCGGTGGCGCTCTTCGTGGTCCGGCGCCGGGCGTGGGCGCTCGCCGGAGTCGTCGCGCTCGAGCTGGTGGCCGCGCCGGTCGAGCGTTGGGAGCGGGTGAAGGCGCAGGCGCTGACGACGCCGTCGAGGCTCGCGCCTCTGCTGAGAGGAGAAGGGCGGCTCTCGATCCGTGTCGATCTGGACGACGTCGAGCACGAGGCCTGCGGTCCGTGGGATCGCGAAGGAGACCCGCTGCTCGAGGGGCGAGATCGGCTCGCGGCGCTGCGGTTCGTCGAGGAGGACCTCCGCGCGGTTGGCGGCTACGGCTTCCGCGAGCCGTGGCGGTTGCGCGCGGCGTTCTCGCATGGGGCGGGGGCGTTCGACGTCGCCGGGGTGCGCACGCTCGTTCGGGAGACCTGGGCGCCAGCGCCACCGGGCGCGGAGTCGGTCGAGACGTCGCCCATCGAGGACCTGTGGATCTGGAGGCGGCCGTCGGCACACCCGCGCGGCTTCTTCGTGACGCGGGTGAGGGTGGGGGATGACGCGGCGGCGTTCGGCGGCCTCGATGGCTCGCTCGAGGAGGTGATCGTCGACCGAGGGCCGGCGTTCAGTTCAGCGCCCTGCGCTGCGGCGGTGGAGACGACGGAGCACTCGCCGGAGCACGTCGAGCAGCGCGTCGAGGCGTGCGCACGTGGCGCGGTGGTGCTGGCCGACGCGTGGTACCCCGGCTGGACCGTGGCGGTGGACGGGCAGCCCGCCGAGGGGCTGCGCGCCTGGGGCTTCGTGCGAGCGGTGGTCGTCGAGCCGGGCCGCCACGAGATCCACTGGCGCTACCAGCCGTGGTCCTTCCGTCTCGGGGCGCTGTTGTCTGCTTTGGCTTTGGTCGCGTTCGGCCCGCTCTCGCGTCGCCGTCGCGGTGATCTACCTCGGAGTCTTTGAACCGGAACTCAGGTTCTCAGCCGTCGCCTGAATGCGTCTGGATAGTTCGCGCATCCTGGATAGCGATTCCATCGTCGCTTCGTTTTCGCCGACTGGGTCGGCTTGATACCGCGCGGCTGCGGCCACGATGCTGTCAGTGCACTCCTCGTACTCGGCCAGCAAGTCAAGTAACTCGTCCTCTGTTGCCAGTTTCTTGAGAGCGAGGAATGCTTGATTGTGTTCGCTGATGGCCACGATCGTGCGTGCGGCCGCTGTCGACGTCGCTGTGTCTACAGTTCGCTCGATGATCGTGATGCAGCCACGGATGTCTGGGGAGATGCTCATGTATGGCCACCTTCGGTTCGTCTCTGTGAGTGGTTGATGTGGTTGGTAGTGGCTCAGGCAAGGCGCGAACTGTCCTCAATTGGCGTTCCTGACTGGGCGGCGACAACTCCTGTCTGCGTCTATTTCGGCTGTTGCTGATGCAATGAGTCCATCGCACGCGGGCTGCTGACGTCCCTGTCGGCGGTTCGGCTCCCGCAAAGAAACAGGGCGGAGGACTCAGCGTCCCCCGCCCCGCGAGTTCTTCAGGCTACCGGCTCAGCTCCGCCGGCGACGCAGGCCGAGCACCAGCGCCGCGAACGCGAGCGGCAGGCCCTCGACGCCCGTGGTGCAGCCACAGCCGCCACCCGACTTCGACGGCTCGAGGCCGACCGAGACCTGCGCGGTCGCCGTCTCGCTGCCATCGCTGACCGTCACCTCGAAGGCGACGACGGTCGCCGTGTCGACCTTCGGGGGCTGGAACGACACGACCTCGGCGTCGGTGGAGTTGAACGTCACGCTCGGCCCGCTGGTCTGCTTCCAGGCGAAGGTGAGCGCGTCACCGTCGGGATCGGCCGAGCCGGCAGCGCTGAGCGTGATGCGCGGATCGCTGCCTCCGCCGAGGGCGACGGCCTTCGCGGTGGGCCCGCGATTGACGTTCTGCACCGTGACGCCGACCGTCGCGGAGCTCTTCTCGCCGCTCGGGTCCGTCGCCTCGACCGCGAAGGTGAGGCGCGTGTCGCCGCTCACCTCGGGCGTGGTGAAGGTGACGCTGTCGGTCGAATCGCCAGCCAGCGTCACGCTCGGACCGCCGGTCTGCGTCCAGTGCCAGGTGATGGCGTCACCGTCGGGGTCGACGGCCGAGGCGGTGAGCGTCAGCGAGACGCGCTCCTTCTCGGTGACGTCGTTGAGCCCCGCGACCACCGGCTGGCGGTTGGCGGCGCGCACGGTGATCGTCGCGTCCGCCGAGCCCGTGAGGCCGTTGGCGGTGACGACCGCGTGGAGCACCACCGCTTCCGTCCCCGACGCCACGTCGGGCGCGACGAAGCTCGGCGAGGCCGTGTCTGCGCCGGTCAGCATCACCGTCGGCCCGCTGGTCTGCGTCCAGGCCCAGGTGAGCGCATCGCCCTCCGGGTCGGAAGCGAAGCCGGCGAGCGCGACCATGCTGCGTGCGTCGACGGTGCGGTTCGACACGGTCACCGTCGGGGCGCGATCGGCCTCGACCGTCACGCTGACGGTGTCCGATGCGGACAGCCCGTTGGCCGTGGCGGTGACGCGGAAGACGAGCGTCGCCGGCATCTTGACGTCAGGCGACAGGAACGTCGGCGTGGCGCTGCTCGCGTTCATGAGCATCACCGTCGCGCCGGACACCTGCGTCCAGGCGAAGGTGATCGCGTCGCCCTCGGGGTCGTTCGCCACGCCCTGGAGCGTCGTCGTGGCGCGGCCCGGCGTCGTGAAGTCGATGCCGGCGCTCACGAACGGCGCAGCGTCGGCCAGCACGTGCACCGTCACCGTGTCGGTCGCGGTGCGCGCGTTGGCCGTCGCGGTGACCTGGAACACGAGGTCCTCCGCCGTCTTGATGTCGGGCGTGGCGATCGACACCGCGGCCGTGTTCGCGTTGGTGAGCATCGCGGCGGTGCCGCTGACCTGCGTCCACGCGTAGCTGACCGTGTCGCCATCGGGGTCCGAGCCGAGGGCCGCGAGGGTGATCGTCGTGCGGCCAGCCGCGGTGAGGTCGACGCCCGCGTTGACCGTCGGCGCGCGATCGACGTTCGTCACCACCACCGACACCGTCGAGGCGGTCTCGCTGTCGGCGAGGCCATCGTTGACGGTCAGGCTGAAGGTGAGCGTGGTGTCGGCCGTCACGGCCGGCACCGCGAAGGTCGGCGCCGCGTCCGTCGTGCTCGAGAGCTGCACCGTCGGGCCCGCGGTCTGGGTCCATGCGTAGGTGAGCGTCTCGCCATCGGCGTCGGTCGAGCCGCTGCCGCTGAGCGTGACCGGCGTCGCGCTGTCCTCCGCGACGGTCGCAGGCCCGGTCGCCACCGCCACCGGCTTCTGGTTCACGTTGCGCACCACGACCTCGACGCGCGCAGGGAGCGACGAGTCAGTGCCATCGGACACCACGAGCTGGAAGGTGAGGTACGAGTCGCGCGCGACGTCGGCGGTGAAGCTCGGCGTCGCGGTGTTCGCGCCGGTGAGCGTCGCGGTCGGGCCACCGAGCTGCGTCCACGTGTACGTCAGCGCCGTCCCGTCGGGGTCGAAGCTGCTCGTGCCGTTGAGCTGGATCGGCGTGCGGGTGAGCACGTTGCTGGCGAGCGTGCCCTCGACGCCGGAGACCGCGCTGATCACCGCCACCGGGCGGCGGTTGCAGGTGCCACCCACCTCGGCGCTCATCGAGGCGAACGGCGTGTTCGCCACGTTGGTGACCGCGAAGTCATCGACGTCGAGGCCGTACGCACCGACCGAGCTGTCGGACGCCACGCGGAAGCGCAGGCGCACGGTGCGGCCGGCGAGGTTGGTGCCGAAGTTGACCGTGCGGCTCGAGAACGCCGGGAAGCCCGTGTTCTGGTTCACCCACGCCGCGCGGCCCGCCAGCGGGAAGCCGTCCTGCTGCTCGAGGAAGCCCGTGTAGCCCGGGTTGAGGTTGAGCTCCTCGAAGACGTCGAGCCAGGTGACGCCGTCGGTGGTGAACTCGAACACCGCGCCGTCCCAGAACTTCGTGCCGTCCCACTCGAACGAGTGGCGCTCCTTGAAGGTGACGACGAAGTTGCCGGTGGCGTTGACCTGCAGCCAGGGCGTGGTGAGCGTGTACTCCGAGGCCGCGCTCGAGTCGTTCGCGTGGGCGATGCCGCCGCCGCGCGTGAAGCCGAACGAGAGCCACGGGTCGACGCGGGTCTCGAAGGCATCGCTCGCAGAGCTGCCGAGGTTCTCGTCGTAGTTGACCGGCCCGTCGTAGGTCGCGGTCGTCGCGCTCGGCGGGAGCGTGGGCTCGTTGAACGTCATGGTCAGCCCCGCGCGAGGCGTCGCGCCGGTCGTCGCGGTGAGCCGCACCGGCACCGAGGCCCAGTACGCCGTGCCCGCGGGGAGCGACGGGATGCTGGCCGTGTTGCCGGAGGGGAAGGTGATGGTCGCCGTCGCGCCCGAGGCCGCCACCGTCATCGACTGCGCGGCGAGCGCGGTGCGCCCGAGGTTGGCGACGCGAACCCGCAGCGTGCCCGTCTCGTTGACGTCGAGGATGCCGTCCTGATCGCAGCCCACGACGTCGTCACCCAGGGCGATCTCCAGCACGCGCATCGCCGAGCCGGTATTGAAGCTCTCGACGACCGTGACGTGGTCCGCCGAGGCGCGATCGGGGCCGAGCGCGCCGACGCCCGCGCCGCGCTTGGCGAACGCGGTGAGGAAGCGCGTGTAGTCGGCCGGATCGACGGACGCGGCCACCGCGAGGAGCGCGTCACGCGCCTCGAGCATCGTGGGCGACACCGGCGTCATCTTCAGCGCCGCGACCAGATAGGCCTTCATCCGGTTCTGCGCCTCCTGGAACGGGTACGCGTTGAGCAGGCTCGCGTAGCACTCCCAGAGCATGGAGGCCCACACCTCGCCGGAGTTGTGCACCTCGGCGTTGAACGCGCCGTTCGCGCCCGACGCGACGGGGTGGGTGGCCGGCAGCGGCACGTTGTTGGTGATGTGCTTGAAGGTGAGCGCGTTCTTCGTGAAGTCGGTCGAGTACGGCACGCGGCGGATGCCGTAGTAGGCCCCCTGGTTGAGCCCGCCGACCATCGAGTACACCGCCGCCGCGTAGACGCCCTGGAAGAGGTTGTTGCCGGGCATGGTGCGATCCTCGTCGCGCACCAGCTGGAGCAGCGCCACGAAGTCGGACCAGCCCTCACCCATCGAGCGGCCCTGGTTGTTCGTCAGCCCCACCGAGTTCCCGATGAGGCGGTTCGAGAGGTAGTGACCCCACTCGTGCGCGATGATGTCGTTGTCGAGCGCGCCGTCGCGGTCGAGATCCGCGGTGCGCTTCATCGTCACGTTGATCGTCGACGCGTTGGCCGTGAACTCCGCGCGCCAGGCCGCCGCGGTGGCCTGCGTCGTCGAGAGCACGGGGATGGTGATGGTCGGGTCGGTGCCGCCGAGGCCCGGCGCCGCGCCCGCCGCGTTGTTCGCGATGATCACCCCGAGGGCGCCCGCGTTCTGCGCGTTGAGCGCCTTGATGGCGAAGGCGCAGGTGCCGCGATCGACGAGCGCGATGCGGTTGGCGAAGAAGCCCGGCGCGAAGGCGGTGCACGCCGTCTCGACCGTCCCGGAGAGCTTGAGATCACCGGTGAGGTTGAAGGTGCTCGCGCCGAAGCTGGCGGTGTTCGCGTCGACGCGCCCCGCGACGGCCGCGGGGGAGTTGACGTTGAGCTGCGCCACGCCGTCGAAGATGTACATCTGCATGCGCGGCGGCGCACCGTCAGCCGGCGTCGACATGTTGGCGTTGTTGCGGCCCGACGAGTCCTGCGCCTCGGCGCGGATGAAGTCGGCTTCCCGCCCGCCGCGGCCGTAGTTGAAGGTCTGCGCGTTGCCCGCGACCTCGTCGAAGCCGAAGTCGTAGAACCAGTCGTGCAGGAAGTTGATGTCGTAGAAGAGCTGCGTCGCCGCCGCGCTGCGCTGCGTCGAGCTCGCCGCCGGCGAGAGGTTCACGTCGAAGAGGTAGTCGAAGGTGTTGGCCGTCGTGCTCGTCGGACGCAGATCGATCGTGTTCGGGGTGAAGCCATCGGGCGAGGCGACGTCCGCGTAGGCGTCGACGTTGTTGCCGGTGGTGCTGGTCGCTCCAGTCGGCAGCCACGGATCGTTCCGCGAGTACGGGAGGTTCGTGGCCGACACGAGGTTCGACGGCACGAAGTTCGGCTGGAAGCCGTTGGGCGTGCCCGTGGGGTGCGGCGACGCCGCGGTGCCGAACGGGCTGTCGTACGGCATGAGGCTCGTCGGATCGGCCCACACCCGGTACGAGGCATCGGCGGTGAGATCGGTCTTGAAGAGGAACGCGCCGTCGCGCGCCGAGACCACCGTCGCGACGTAGGCCGAGTCGTTCGAGCCCTCGCCGCCGACGTTCAGCTCGACGTGCCACGCCGGCTCGAGGCGATCGGCGAGCAGGAAGTAGACCTTGCGCACGCGCGGCGCCGACGCGAGGTGCCAGCCGCCGCCTGCCACGCTCATCAGCGACAGGCGCGCCCACTCGTCGTCACGCGCGGTCACCGCGAACGTCGCGCCCTGGCCGGTGAGCGCCTTGAAGGTCTTCGAGACCGCGTCCGGGCCCGAGACCGCGAAGCTCCGGCTCGCGGCGCGGGCGAAGGCGGAGGGCACCGGGTAGCCCGACACCGCCACCGGCGCGCCGCTGCGATTGAGCAGCACGTCGAACTGCCCGCGGAACACCCCCACGCCGTCGATGGTCTGCGCGAAGCGCACGATGGCGCCGGTGCGCTCGTTGCGGTGGAGCTCACGCACCGAGAGGCGCTCGATCTCCGCCGCGTCCACCCGCCACGCCTCCGCCAGCTGGGCGAGCGCGCTCTTCGCGGTCTTCTCCGGCGTGGCCTCGGCCGGGAAGCCGCTCAGCCAGACGAAGGTCGGAACGCCGAGGCGCTGCTCCTCATGCGCGACCTGCGCCCCGCGCGCGGCGAGCGACGTCGCGTCGACGGCCAGCGGACGATCAGGCGGCGCAGCGAGGAACGCGTCGTCGCGCAACGCCGGCGCGGCGTAGGTGAAGAGACTCGAGACACTCGCGACGAGCGCGAGCAACCAGTGCTTTCTCATGTGAAACCCCCAGGAAGGAACGAGGGGCTTCTCACCTCAGGTCCGCAAGAATTGCGCGGAGAAAATGCGACTAGTTTGGGGGGCGCCGCGTGGTGAGCCTCCGCAGCAGGAGCGCCCACCCGAGGCACGTCGCGAAGGACAGCAGCCCCATCAGCACCGCCGCCCGCTCGGTGCCCGCCCGCTTCGCCCAGGTCATGAACGGATCGCGCAGGAACCCGTTGACGAGGAAGAGCTCGAGCGAGAGCAGGCCGATCCACTCCACGGCCTGCTCCAGCGGCCCGAAGCGCTCCAGGACCGCGGCCAGCGCGGGCCACGCAGCGAGGAAGAGGACCAGCACCGCGAGGTGCGAGAGGTACCACGCGGGCGCGACGAGGTTCCCCGCGAGGAAGACGAGCAGCGCGGCGACGATCGCCCCGCGCGGCAGCTCCGCCTGCGGGTGCCGGCCCCACCAGATGCCCAGACAGAACTCCGGCAGGTGACCGAGCGGCGTGGCGAGCAGGAAGCCGCCGGGGAGCACCGTCTCGTTGAGGCCCACCGTCAGCGCGAAGCCCGCGAGCGAGAGCGCGACGAGCCCGCGCGTCGAGAGGCGGAAGAGCAGGGGGAAGACGACGTAGAACTGCACGATGAAGGGCAGGAACCACCACGGCCCGACCAGCGAGAGCTGCTCGCCCCGCACCAGGTTCGACACCAGGCTCAGCTTGAGCAGCAGCGAGCCCCAGTGATCGCTCACGCGGTGCATCGGCCCGAGCGCGCCCTCGGGCAGCCCCTTCCACAGCGCCCACGCGACGATCGCCAGCACGAAGGGCGGGTAGAGCTTCGCCACGCGCGTGCGCAGGAAGACGCCGAACGCAGGCGGCGCCCGGAGGAAGCTCCGCGTGAGCCCGAACGCCGAGAGGAAGATGAAGACCTGCACCCCGTAGTGGCCGAGGTAGGCGACGAGCAGCCGCGGCAGTGCGAGGGGCGAGGCGCGCACCAGCGAGAGGAACGCCTCGACGTTCTCGCGCTCGAAGACGAACTCGTTGACGCCCGGCAGGTCGCTGACGAGGTACTGGAAGTTGTGGCCGATGATCGCGAGGATCCCCACGCCGCGCATGAGCGTGGTGGTGCGGGGATCAAGCTTCATCGGGCAGCCCGGTGACGATGGCCGGCTCGAGCTTCTTCGAGAGCCAGATGAAGACCGGCACCAGCGCGATGCCCACCAGCACGTCGATCACGTAGTGGTAGCGCAGGTACAGGCACGCCAGCGGCATGCTCACCACGATCGGCGAGATCACCCAGAACAGCCGGCGCGCCCAGACCCACGCGCTGTAGCCGAGCAGCAGCGTCACGCAGGTGTGCATGCTCGGGAAGCAGTCGTAGGAGATGCGCGTCGCGTCCATCAGCGCCTCCTTGATCGGCCCCACCAGGTACGTGTCGAGGGGAATGGCGAAGGTGCCCGTGAAGAGCGGCCCCTTCACCGGCACCAGGCAGTAGCTCACGTACGCCACGAGCAGCGCCACGCCGACGCGGAACGCCGAGAGCCGCAGCGCGCGCCGCCCGCCGGTCACCATCACCGTGCCCAGCACCAGCGGGAAGAGCACCGCGTAGAACGAGTACGCGAACGCCAGCCACTCGGTCAGCGGCTTCCAGACGATCCGCTCGAGGAGCTGGATCGGATCGTTCCCGAAGAAGAGCGCGCGATCGATCTGCTGCATGAGCGCGTCGCGATCGCCGGTGAAGCCCGCGTCGACGACCCCGCGCATCCACTCGTAGCCAGACAGCACGATGATCAGCGGCGCCCAGTCGCGGAAGGTCGAGGCCGCGCGCCACAGCGCCTCGAGCACGCGCGCCCGCGTCACCGCGCCGTGCTCGCGGATGATCAGCGCGAACACCAGCCAGCCGAGGAAGGTCGGCAGCCCGAAGCCGACGGTGAGCATGAACATCGAGGCCGCGGCGGTGACCGCGGTGGGCGCGTCGGCCTTCGGCAGCTCCTCCTGCACCAGCGGGCTGCGCAGCACGACGCTCAGGCTGAAGAGCCACGGCAGGAGCGCCAGCGGGAGCGCGGTCCACAGCAGCCGCCGCGGCGCCGGATCGGGGTCGGCCCACGCCAGCCTCGTGAAGCGCCAGAAGAGCTGCGCGCCCGCCACCAGCCCGAGCGCGAAGAGCAGGGTGGTCGCCCGGCCGCCGAGGAGCTCGCTCCACACCGAGAACACGCCGGGCCCCGCCCTCACCAGCACGAAGACGAGGAAGGCCGCCAGCGCCCACTCGAGCGGCCTCAACAGTCGCGTCACGCGACGAAAGCTAACTCACTTTGGCTGCGTCACCGACTACGCTGCGCGCACCGTGGAAGGCCGTCTCGTCCTCAAGAACTGCAGCCTCTTCAGGTCCGATGGTCGCGTCCGCTCCGGCATGACGGTGCTGGTCGAGGGGCGGCTCATCACCTCCGTGGGCCCCGATGACGCCACGCCCACGCGGCCCGGCGACTGGCAGGTGTCGTGCGGCGGTCGCCTCGTCACCACCGGCCTCGTCGACTGCCACACGCGGCTCGTCGGCGGTCCGCTCACGCCGTGGGCGGGCGATCTGCTGCTGCGGCCCTTCCTCCAGCGCTTCGAGCAGGAGCAGCGCCTCGAGAAGACCCTCACCGTCGGCGAGGTCGAGGCGCTCAGCGCGTTCTCGATGGCCACCGCGTTGCGGCGGGGCGTGTCGATGGTGGTCGAGCACCTCCACGCGCCCGCGTGCGTCGAGGACGCGCTGCGCGCGCAGGCCGCCCTCGCCGAGAAGCTGGGCGTGCGGCTCCTCAACTCGCACTCCTCGAGCAGCGCGCTGCCGGAGCTGCCGGGCCAGGCGCAGGTCGAGGCCAACGCCCGCTATGCCGCCTCGCTCCGCCCCGACTCGCTGGTGCGCGCGGCGATCGGCGTGCGCGCCTCGTTCTGCGCCGACGACGAGCTGCTGCGCCTCGCGGGGCGCATCAAGGAGGAGTCGTCGCTCGGCGCGCACTTCGGCCTCGCGGAGAACGACGACGATCTGGCGATCACCTGGTCGAAGACGAACTCGCGCATCGTCACCCGCTTCGAGCGCTTCGGGCTCCTCGGCGGCGCCTCGGTCGGCGCGCACGCGCGGGCCATCGATCGCGCCGAGGCCGCGCGGCTGGCGAAGAGCCGCACGCTGGTGGCCTTCACCCCGCGCGCCGCGCAGACCGTCGAGGGCGGCTCGGCGCTCGGCATGGAAGCGGTGCTCCTCAACCAGAACCTCGTCGGCCTCGGCTCGGGCGGCACCGGCTCGCTCTGGGAAGAGCTCGCGGCGAGCTACACCGGCGTGATGGCGATGGCGCGCGCCGGCCGCATGCTCGACCCCGACAACCTCATGGCTTCGTTCCTCGTCGGCGGGCCCGCCGAGCTGTGCACCATGGTGTACGGCGCGCCGAGCGGGAGCGTCGAGCCGGGCTCGCTCGCCGATCTCGTGGTGTTCGATCTGGTGCCCGCGCGCGAGACGGGCAACTTCACGCCGCACCTCCTGATGCAGCTCAGCCAGGTGCCGGTGAGCTGGACCATCGTCAACGGCCGGGTGGCGGTGCGCGAGGGTGAGCTGCTCGGCGCCAACTACCTCGAGCTGGCGCGCGAGTCGGCGGCGGCGCTCGAGAGCGTGTGGAAGCGCGCCGGCATCGGCGGAGGCGCCGCCGCGCCGTGAAGCCCCTGCTGCTCGAGGCGCTCGACCGGAGGCGGTCTCAGCTGCCGCCCGAGACGACCTGCTTCCGGTGGCTCGACGAGGAGCTCCCCGGCGTGACCGTGGATCTCTTCGGCGACGTCGCCGTGCTGAGCTTCTACCGCGAGGCACCCGACGAGCAGCCGATCGCCGACGCGCTGCTCGGCTGCCCGGGCGTGCGCAGCGTCTACGTGAAGCGGCGGCCCCGCGAGGCGCGCAAGCTCGCCAACGAGGCGCCGGAGGTGCTCGCGCCGCCGCTGCCGCTCGCCGGTGAGCCCGTCGAGGCGCTCGAGGTGACCGAGCAGGGGGCGCGCTTCGAGATCCGCCCCGGCAACGGGCTCTCGGTCGGCCTCTACCTCGACGCGCGCGACGCCCGCGAGTGGGTGCGCCGCCACGCGAAGGGCCGCCGCGTGCTCAACACCTTCTCGTACACCTGCGGCTTCGGCGTCGTCGCCCATCGCGGCGGCGCGGCGCGCGCGGTCAACGTGGACGCCTCGCGCAAGGTGCTCGACTGGGGCGAGCGGAACCTCATGCTCAACGGCTTCGCGCCCGAGCGCTACGACTTCATCAGCGGCGACACCTTCGACTGGCTCGCGCGCTTCGCGAAGAAGGGCGAGGCCTTCGATCTCGTGGTGCTCGATCCACCGGGGTTCGCCACCACGAAGACGAGCCGCTTCACCGCGCAGCGCGACTACCACCGCCTGGTGTCGGCCGCGGAGCAGGTGCTCGCCCCGAAGGGCCTCCTGCTCGCGATGTGCAACGTCGAGCAGCCCGCGCGTGCGTTCGACGAGCAGCTCCACCGCGGGCTCGGCGCGCGCAGGGCGAAGGAGATCGCCCGCTTCGGCGCCAGCGCGATCGACTTCCGTCAGCCCTCGGCGCTGCGGTGCGTGGCGCTCGAGGCGTCGGCGCGCTGAGGCGGCTCCACGGCCACCACGATGTTCACCACCCACGGCATCGGCGTGCCCTCGAAGGGGAAGAGCTCGTCGGCGAGCGCGTCGTCGTTCGCCGGCTCGAGCCCGATGAGCGCCTTCGCCATCTCATGGAGCGTCTCGACCCGCAGCTGCTCGGCGCGCAGCGCCCGCACCACGCGTCGGCGGCGGACCCAGGCCATCACCACCAGCACCGACGAGACGACCCACGCCAGCGTGCCGGTGGACAGCAGCAGCGGCCACCACGGGTACTTGCGCGGGAGCTCCTTCTTGAACGCGGCCTCCTCCATCGACACCGGCACGAGGAACGCCACGCCGAAGGCCTTCTCGAAGTGGTCGCCCTCCGACATGCGATCCAGCAGGCGCAGGAAGGGCCGCGCCCCGTGCCGCTCGCGGAGGAACTCGATGAAGGCCACGCTCTGCGCGTAGGCGATCTCCACGTCGTCGGGCCGCTCGGGGAAGCCCTCGGTGAGATCGTCGAAGTCGAACACGCGATCCTGCGTGACGGCGCGGGTCAGCGTCGCGATGTGCTCCACGCGCCACTTCGCCTCGCCGGTGAGCTGCTGGGCGAGCCCTTCCTGGAACCAGCGCGGCCAGTTCCTGCCGAACTGCCCGAGGCCCACGTGCACCAGCTCGTGCCGCACGGTGGCGGGGCCGTCGGGGGCGTTGAGGGAGATCGCCTCGACCAGCACCACGTTCCGGCCGGGGTAGGCGAGGGCGATCGCCCAGCTGGGGGGCTTGCCGCCCGGCAGCGCGAGCGCCTCGTACTCCTCCTTGCCGAAGCCCATGCGCACCTCGGTCACGCCGGGCCAGTCGCGCCCCAGCAGCCGCGCCACGTCGTCGCGCATCCACTCGAGGTCCTTCGCCAGGAGCTGCGCCGCAGCGCGCGCGCGCCTGGTGTGCACGAGCTTGAAGCGGGGCGTGCGGAGCTCCGAGAGCTCGAGCGAGGCGGCGACCGGCCCCACCGAGGGCAGGGTGACGGGCTCGGCGTCGGACGGCGGCGGCGGCGCCACCAGCAGGCTCAACGCGAGGAGCGGCGCGAGGATCGTCACGGTCGCGTCATCATCACCACGATCCGCGCGCGCGCCACCAGCCCGAATGGTTGGCGTACCATCAGCGCGTGCTCCGCCTCACGTTCCTGCTCGCGTTCACCTGCGCCTCGCTGGCGCGCGCCGACGACGGCGTGCTGTGCGTCGCGCGCCTGCCGCCCCAGAAGCAGCCCTTCATGCCGACCGCGCACGGCAAGGTGGCGGACGCCTACCTCGTGCGCGTCGACGCGGGGGCCTGGGCGAAGGTCGACGGCTCGACGGGCGCGCGCTTCGAGGGGCTCGCGCGCGAGAAGCGCCACCTCGTCGAGATCGCGATCGGCGACCGGACGATCGAGTCGTTTCCGATCCGCTTCCCGAGCCGTGGCCAGCTGCGCCTCGCGCTCAAGCCGGGCTACTTCACCTGGGGCCTGAGCGACTCGAGCTGCGCGGCGTAGCTACGCGAGCTTCGTCGCCGCGTCCGCCGCCGTCACGCCGCGCACCGCGAGCCGCTTCCGTCGCGAGGTGTCGCCGTCGAGCAGCGAGACGTCGGCCTTCCGCACACCGAGCTCGTCGCTGAGGAACTCCACCAGCGCGGCGTTGGCCTCACCGTCGACGGGCGGGGCGGCGAGGGCGATCTTGAGGCGCCCGTCGTGCTCGCCCACCACCTTCGTGCGCGAGGCGCGGGGCTGCACCAGCACCACCAGCTCCACGCCGCCGGGGACTTCCTTGAGCCAGGCGGGCACGGTCACTTCTTGTTGTTGACGAGGTACGCCACGTCGCCGCCCGGCTGCGTCTTCCAGGTGTCGAGCAGCTTCTTGTGCGAGTCGACGAGCGACTCGAGGTGCGTCTCGAACTGGATCTTCTGGCGCTTGAGCTCGTTGAGCTCCTTCACCAGCTCGACGAGGCGGTTGTTCGCGCCGGCGACGATCTTGTCGGCCTGGAGCTCGGCCTCGGCGAGCAGCACCTCGGCCTCCTTCTTCGCCTGCGCCTTCACGTCCTCCGAGATGCGCTGCGCGGTGACCATCGTCTCCTGGAGCGCCTTCTCGCGCTCGAGGTGCTGCTCGAGGCGCGCCTGGGTGCGCTTGAGCTCCTCCTTGAGCGAGATGTTCTCGCGCACCACCTCTTCGAACTCTCCGGCGGTGAGCTCGAGGAAGGCCTCGACCTCCTTCTTCGAGTACCCGCGCAGGTTCACCTCGAAGCGCTTCTGGCGGATGTCGAGCGGCGTCATCTTCATGGGGCGTTTCCTCTGGCGTCAGCGCTTCAGGGTTTGGAGGTCTTCTCGAGGAACTGCTCGCCGAGCTCCCTGGCGCGGCGCGTGGCAGCCTCGACGGCGTCGATGAGCGTGGTGCGCAGGCCGCCCGCCTCGAGCGTGTGCAGGCCGGCGATGGCGGTGCCCCCGGGGCTCGTCACCTGATCCTTCAGGTGGCCCGGGTGCTGGTTGGTCTCGAGGAGCAGCTTCGCGCTGCCGAGCACCGTCTGCGCCGCGAGCTTGAGCGCCTGGTGCCGCGAGAGGCCCACCTTCACCCCCGCGTCGGACAGCGCCTCGATGATGAGGAAGATGTACGCCGGGCCGCTGCCCGACAGCCCGGTGACGGCGTCGAGCAGGTACTCGTCGACCACCGTGGTGATGCCCACCGACTCGAACATCGCCACCGCGAGCGAGAGATCGTCGGGCGTGGCGTGCTCGCCGGCCGCGAGCGCGGTGGCGCCCAGGCCCACCAGGCACGGCGTGTTGGGCATGGTGCGCACGATGCGCGCGCCGGCGCCGAGGCGCCGCTCGATGGCCGCGATGGGCACGCCCGCCGCGACGCTCACCACCAGCTTCGAGCGATCGATCGCCGGGGCGATCTGCGTCAGCAGCTTGTCGAGCGCCTGCGGCTTCACCGCCAGCACCACCACGTCGGCCTCCTTCGCCGCCGCGACGTTGTCGAAGCCCACGCGAATGCCGTACTCGGCCTCGAGATCCTTCTTCTTCTCCTCGCGGCGCACGGTGGCGGTGATCTTCTCCTTCGCCAGCCCGGCGCGGAGCAGCCCGCGGATGATGGCGTTGGCCATGTTGCCAGCGCCGAGGAACGTCACGCGTCGATCGATCACTTCGAGTCTCCAGCCGAGAGCGGGGGGGCGGTGTGCGGGGCGGGTGGCGGCGGCGGCGGCGGAGCGGGGGCGATCACCCCGCGGTCGGCCTCCTCTGCGCTCGGCGACGGGAGCATCGCGGCGAGCGTGCGCGCCTGGTTGAGCAGCTCGAACGGGCCGTTGGGCAGCCGCGACGTCTGATGCACGAAGCGCAGCGCGGTCGGCGTGTTCTGGAAGGGCACCAGCGAGAGCGCCTGCTGCTTGGCCGCCAGCGGCGCCGACGGGTGCCGCACGATGTTCGAGAGGATCTCCTCGGCGCGCGGGTGGCGGATGAGCCCCACCGCGCGGATCGCTGCGCGAGAGACCGCCGGGTTGGGATCGAGCGAGAGCACCGCGAGCGGGTTGAGCGCGCGCGGGTCACCCAGCAGCCCGAGATCTTCGATCGCCTGCCCGCGGACCTCGATCGGCGCCGGCTCGAAGGCCCACTGGATCCCGCGGAGCACCGCGAGGTCGGGTCCCGAGGTGCTCGCCGCGGCGGGGCACGGCTCGTCCTCCTTGGCGCTGCCGATGGTCCCGGCGGGCTTCTTCGGCCCGGCGGCGAAGGCGGCCCACGACGAGAGGAGGACGGCGGCGGCGAGCAGACGACTCATGCGGTCCATGATGCCCCACGGGAAAAAGCGGCCAATTTTTTGCGTCGATCCACCACGGACGTACAACCCGCCACACGCCTGTAGCACACCGACGAGGACGCACCGACATGCCAGCCGCCACCGCGTACACCACCGTCACGCTCGAGAACGTCGACGTGGAGTGCACGCACTGCGGGGTGCGCATGACGAGCCACGTCGGGAGCGGCCAGGTGCGCTACTTCCAGTGCCCGTCGTGCTCGCGCTGGACCACGAGCATGTACGCGGAGGTGCTGCGCGCCGACACGAAGATGCGCATGCGCAAGCCGTCCGCGGGGAACCAGGCGCCCGGCGCCACCGCGAAGGAGCGCGTCGAGGCCTGGCTCGCGTCGATCTCCGTGAGCGACCCCTACCGCACGCTCGGCGTCGGTCCGGAGGTCTCCGAGGAGCTGCTCCGCGAGCGCTACCTCACCCTCGCGCGCCGCCACCACCCCGACCGCGGCGGCAACGCCGACGAGATGCGCCGCATCAACGACGCCTACGCGCAGGTGCTGGCGCACCGCGAGCAGCGCAAGCTCGCCCGGCGCGCCACGGCGCTCGGCAGCGGGCACTGAATCAGCGTTTCGGGCTCAGGCCGGGGCGCGCAGCAGCCAGCGCCAGAGCGCGAAGCCCGAGGCCGCGCCGACGAGGGCCTTGAGCGGCCACGGGAAGAACGCGCCGGGGCTCACGAAGCCCTCGACGACGCCGATGGCCACCATGAACGGCGCCGCGCCCAGCACGAGCTGCACCGCGACCTGCGCGTGCTCTCGCATCGCCGCCGCGCGCGACCGCTCTCCCGGCTCGAGGAGCGCGCGGCCGAGGTGCAGCCCCGCGCCGCCCGCGATGCAGATCAGCGACAGCTCCACCGGCCCATGCGCCGTCATGAACTCGAGGATGTTCCAGCCCACGCCGCCCTGGAAGCACGCGGCGGCGACGGCGCCGATGTGAAGCCCGTTGCCCAACAGCACCAGCACGGTGAGCACGCCGCCCGTCACCCCGAAGGCGAAGGCGGAGATCATCACCTTGACGTTGTTGAGGAAGATCTGCACCGCCATCTCGGTCGGCGTGCGGGCCGCGAGCGCCGAGTCGGTCCACAGCTCGCCGCGGTCGATGATGCTGCGCAGCTCAGCGCCGACCAGCACGCGCCCGCCGTCGGGGTGGAGCACCACCGCCAGCGCGCCCAGCACCACGCCGAAGACGAGCAGGCCCGCGGCGAGCTGAATGGGCCCGAGCGTCTGCTGCACCAGCCGCGGGAAGGTGCGCAGGTAGAAGGTGCGCAGCGACTCGAGCGGCGCGCCCCGCGGCCGGTAGATCGACGCGTACGCCGTCGCGCAGAGCTGGTTGAGGAACCGCACCACGTCGGTGCCCGCGTACGCCCCCTGCGCCACCGCGAGATCCGCCGACACCCGCCGGTACAGCGCGTCGAGGGTCGACAGGTCCGCGAGGGTCAGCTGCTGACGGCGCTGTCGCCCGAGCATCTCCTCGAGCCGTGACCAGTCCGGCTTGCGGCGCGCGACGAAGGCGGGGAGCGCCTCGGCCATCTCAGGGGCTCTCCAGCTTCTGCTTCAGCTGCGCGCGGATCGTCTCTGCGTCGTCGGCGCCCGGCAGCCCGAGCCGCGCGGCCAGCCGCTTCCCGAGGCGGAGCCGCGGCGCGGGCTCGAGCTCGTCGAAGCGGGCCAGCCAGCTCGTCGCCAGCTCGAGCTCGTTGACCGCGACGGCGGTGGTGGCGACCTGCTCGTAGCGCGAGAGATCGACCTGCTCGTCGCGCACCAGCACCGTGCCCGCGAGCAGATCGCCGAGCCGTCGGTGCCGGCGATCGATCAGCATCGTGACCAGCCCCACCGGGTAGCAGGCCGGCATGAAGTCGACGACGCGCAGGAGGTTTCGCACCGCGCTCGAGAACACCGTCACCGGCGAGCCGTCGAGCCGCACCACGCGGATCCGCACCAGCCGCTTGCCCGGCGTCTGGCCGTGCCAGGCGACCTCCATCGCGGTCCAGTAGACCCACAGCCCGGCGAAGACGGCGATCGCCGTCACGCTCCGCACCAGGCCGCTCATGTCGAGCGCGACCTGCACCGGGTCGATGAAGAAGGTGCCCACGAAGTACGCGACGAGCGCCACCGCGCCGAGCAGGGCGACGTCGACGAGGTAGGCCATCGCGCGCGAGCCGAGGCCGGCGATCGGGAGATCCACCGCCACGCGCTCCGGCGTGGCGAGCTGGAGCCCGTCACCCACTCACTTCCCCTTCCGCACCAGCACCGCGCCGAAGAAGCCGTCGGTGCCGTGGCGATGGGGGAACAGCCGCAGCATGCCGTCGCGCGTGGTCTTCGCCGCCAGCGCCTCGCCGAGCCACGGCGTCACCGGCGTGAGCGAGAAGTCGGGGTGCGCGGCGAGGAAGTGCTGCACCACGTCTTCGTTCTCTTCGCGCAGCAGGCTGCACGTGCCGTACACCAGCCGCCCGCCCGGCTTCACCAGCTTCGCGAAGCGCGCGATGAGCACCTTCTGCTTCTCGACGTGCTCGGCGAGCAGCTCCGGCGTGAGGCGGTAGCGCGCGTCGGGCTTGCGCCGGTACGTGCCCGAGCCGCTGCACGGCGCGTCGACCAGCACGCGCTCCGCCTGGCCGTGGAGCTTCTCCAGCTCCTGCTCGGCCTCGGGGCCGGGGGAGATCGCCTGGATGCGCACGTTGTGGACGCCCGCCCGGCGCGCGCGCTGCTTGAGCTCCTCGAGCCGCCGCGCGTCCACGTCGAGCGCGTAGATCTCGCCGCGGTTCTTCATCTGCGCCGCGAGCTGCAGCGTCTTGCCGCCCGCGCCGGCGCACGCGTCGACCACCTTCCGCGGCGGCGCGTCGGCGATCATCCCCAGCAGCTGGCTGCCTTCGTCCTGCACCTCGAAGAAGCCCTCGCGGAACGCCTCGAGCGCGTAGACGTTGGTGCGCGTCTCGAGGAAGAGCCCGAACGGGGAGAGCGGGGTGGGCGAGACCTTCACCTCTTCCTTCTCGAGCAGCTTCGCCACCTCGTCGCGCGTGCCCTTGAGCGGGTTGACGCGCGCGGTGAGCGGGGCGCGCACGTTCATCGCCTCGGTGCACGGCCGCGCCTCGTCGCCCAGCTGCGCGAGCAGCTTCTCGGCGAGGAAGTCGGGGATCGAGCCTTCAATCGCCAGCCGCTCCACCGGCGAGCGCGCCTCGAGCTTCGCGCGGGCGTAGGTCACGGTGCGCAGCCACTCGCCCTCGACGCCGGGCAGCGAGAGCGCCTGCAGCACCTGCGACACGTCTTCGCCGTCGAGCACCCGGGAGATCGCCAGGCGCACCAGATCCTTCCGGCTCGAGGTGAGGCTGGTGAAGCCCTTCACCTTCACCTCGGCGCAGAAGTCGACCAGCCGCTGCTTGCGCAGGAGCGAGTACACGCGCTCGGCCACCGCGCGGCGCTCCTGCGAATAGAGGTGCTTCTTGTTGCGCAGGGTGAAGTCGAGCGCGCGATCGGCGAGCCGCCCGTCGTGGCGGACCGCGCCGTACGCCTCGAGGCACGCCTGGGTGATCAGATCTTCGCGGAGAGGTCGGTTCTTCAGCTGGCTCAAGGTGCAGACTCCTTCCCCCGCCCAAACAACACCCACAGCCCGATGGCCAGCGCGATCGCCACCAGGCCCCCGCCCACCACCCAGCTCAGCCAGCCCGGCAGCGCCGCTTCGCGCACCTGCACCACCCCCAGCACCACCTTGTGGCGCGTCGAGCGCCAGCTCACCTCGAGCCGGTGATCGACCGTGCTGTCGAGCACGAAGGTCGTCGACCAGGTCTTCTCGCCCTTCTTCTTCGTCACCGTCTGGGTCTGCGTCGCCCCCACGTCGTCGAGCGGGCGCAGGGCGATCGTCACCGGCCCCTCGTAGGGCGCGCCCTGGAGCGGCTCCACCGACAGCGACACCGTGAGCGGCGCGCCGACCCGCAGCGGGTGGGGCGTCAGCGTGCCGCGCAGCACGTCCTCTTCGTCCTGCCAGTCGAAGGTGAGGCCCTGCGGGTTCGCCTCGAGGCGCATCCGCGTGAGCGGGTTCGACCCGGCCTGCTCGCTCGGCGGGGGAAACTGGCTGCACAGGAGTGCGAGGTAAGCGCTGAGGAACATTGTGGAATCGAGACGGCTTTCTTACGATGCCTGGCCCCGCTTCGGAACCGCGATGACCCAGACGTTCGGCAACTATCAGCTCGTCAAGAAGCTCGCGACCGGCGGTATGGCCGAGGTGTGGCTCGCGAAGCAGACCGGCATCGAGGGCTTCAACCGGCACGTGGTGGTCAAGCGGATCCTCCCGCACCTCGCGGAGGATCCGGAGTTCGTCCAGATGTTCCTCAACGAGGCGAAGATCGCCTCGCGCTTCAACCACCCGAACATCGCGCAGATCTACGATCTCGGTGAGCACGGCGGGCAGTACTTCATCGCCATGGAGTTCATCCACGGCGAGGACCTCGGCCGCATCATGCGCCGCGCGTGGAGCACCGGGCAGTGGATCGCCCGTCACATCTCGCTGCGCATCGTCGCCGACTCGTGCCAGGGCCTCTATTACGCCCACACCCGCCTCGACGAGCGCGGCCAGCCGCTGCGCGTCGTGCACCGCGACATCTCGCCGCAGAACATCCTCATCAGCTTCGACGGCGCGGTGAAGGTGGTCGACTTCGGCATCGCCAAGGCCGCCGATCAGGTGTCCAACACCAAGTCGGGCGCCATCAAGGGCAAGTTCGCGTACATGGCCCCGGAGCAGGCCGCCGGCAAGCCGCTCGACGCGCGCAGCGACATCTTCGCGCTCGGCCTGGTGCTGTACGAGCTGATCACCGGGGTGCGCCCCCTCAAGCGCGACAGCGAGCTGGCCACGCTGCAGGCCGCGCTGGAGTGCAGGATCGATCCGCCCTCGGCCGTCGCCGAGGTGCCGCACGAGCTCGACGACATCGTGATGCGCGCGCTCGCCAAGGCGCCCGACGATCGCTACTCCGACGCCCGCGAGTTCCAGCGCGCCATCGAGCAGTACCTGCTTCACCAGAAGGAGCTCGCCACCAGCGCCGAGGTCTCGGACCTGATGGCCGCGCTCTTCGCGGACCGCCTCAACGAGGAGGCGCGGCTCGGCACCCCCAACCCCTCGACCGAGTCGAGCACCAACAACCCGATCCCGCCTTCGTACTCGAGCGCGCCGCAGTCGGTGACCCAGCCGCCGCCCGCGCCTCCGGCACCGAAGCCGCCGTCGCAGCCCCCGCCGTCGGCTGCTTCGCGCGTGCGCGCCTCGCCGAGCATGACGCTCGACGACTCGGCGGAAGAGGAAGAGGTCGACTCCGGCGAGGAGACCGGCGCGACGCTCCGTGGGGGCTACGAGCTGCCGCCGGGCACCGTGGTGCCGAGCCGCCGCTACGTGAAGAAGGGCGACGCCACCGTCGCCTCACGAGGCTCGCGCCCCGAGATGACGCGCATGGCGCCCGACGACGAAGACGTCGCGCAGGACGAGGCGCCCCGCACCCCGCCGAAGAAGCGCACCGGCACCGGGCTGCGCACCGCGCTCCCCGTCGACGACGAGCCCAGGCGCCGCGGCACCGGCCAGCTCAAGCGGCGCACCGCGACCGGCTCGCAGGCAATGCCCGAGGCCCCGCCGCGCAGCAAGTCGCGCACCTCGATGCCCGAGCCCGAGCCGTCGCGTGACGGCATCTCGGCGCTGGTCGACGTGAAGGCCCTCAAGGCGAAGCAGAGCTCGCGCCTCAAGGCGCTCGTCGCGGTGGTCTTCCTCGTCGCCGCGGTGGTGCTGCTCGTCGTCTTCAAGGAGCCGCTGCTCGCCACCCTCAACAAGCGCGCCCTCGCCGAAGACGGCGTGCCCGTGCGGCTCACCGTCACCTCCAACGAGAAGGTGAAGGTGACCATCATGCCGCCGCTCGGCTCGAACCGCGCCCCGCTCGAGCTCGACTTCGCGCCGATCAGCGAGGTGTCGGGCGCCTTCGTCGGCGACACGGTGCTCCTGACCAACGACGCGCGCGGCATCTTCTACGAAGAGAAGATCGAGTACGGCCAGCCGAACGAGGTGAAGATCATCAACAAGAAGTTCACCGAGAGCGCGGTGCGCATCAAGACCACCCCGCCGCTCAAGGGCGCCACCGTCTGGCGCGGCAACCGTGAGCTCGGGCAGGTCGGCGTCAACCTCTCCCTCATCCCCGGCAAGCACCAGCTCGAGATCCACAGCGATCGGCTGCGCGAGCCCGTGCCCTTCGAGGTCGTCTTCGCCGAGGGCGCGAAGAACATCGAGTGGCCCGTCGACGTCTCCGGCTCGCTCGAGAAGAAGTAGCCGGCCCCGCCCAGTGGCCTCGCGGCCACCCCTCGTTATAAGGAAGAGACATGGACACCACCGCTGCCACTGCCCCCGTCTCCGCGACCCCTGCGACCGCCTCGTCGGCCGCGCTGACCCTCACCGAGAACGCCGTCGTGCAGGTGAAGGCCGTCATGAAGGACAACCAGCTCGAGGATCACTTCCTGTCGATCCGCGTCGTGCCCGCCGGCTGCTCGGGCCTGGGGTACGACCTCAACCTCGTGAAGGACACCAAGGCCGGCGACGTGATCTGGGAGCAGGACGGCGTGCGCATCGCGTCCGACGCCCTCTCGATGCAGTACCTCAAGGGCACCATCGTCGACTACCTCAAGGGCGACACGCACTCGGGCTTCAAGTTCGAGAACCCGAACGCCAAGTCGAGCTGCGGCTGCGGCTCGTCGTTCTCGGCCTGAGGACCGCGCCAGTGAGGGGCTGGCTCGGCGCTGTGACGGTGACGGTGGCCCTCGCGGGTTGCGCCACCACGAAGGACTCGGTGGGCGCCGGCGACGCGCGCCTCGACGACGACAAGGCGAAGGATGAGCTGGCGAAGCGCGCGGGCCGTGAGTGCGGCCCCGACGCGCCGGGTGACGTCATCCTGCTCGACGCGCGCACCGGCGGTCCGGTGACGTGCCTCCCGGTGACGGTGAGCCGCGAGCCGATGAGCTGCGCGCCCGGCGCCGAGTGCCCGTCGGAGGTGCTCTTCAAGGGCCTCACCAGCCACAAGGGCCAGCTCAAGCTGCTCGCGCCGATCGAGAGGTCGCGCCTCACCGCGGTCGCCGATGGCTTCGCGCCCTCGAGCCTGGCCAACGCCACCTCCGCGAAGGACCGCGTGCTCGAGCTGGAGCTGGCGCCCGCCGAGGGCTACTGGCTCAAGGTGCTCGACGCCGACGGCAACTACCTCCAGGACCTCAGCGTCACCTTCAAGCAGGGCGACGACGTGATCGCCCAGCTCCGCACCAACACCCTCGCCAACGTCTTCTTCACCCAGCGCCAGCCGTTCGCCGGCCAGCCGGTGCGGATCGAGGCGCAGGGCTACCAGCCGCTCACCGTCAGCTCCGTCACCGAGCTGGGTGACGACGGCCACACGCTCACGCTCCAGCGCTGAGCCGCGAGAGCCGCTCGACGCGCCGGTGGACGAACTCCGCGGCGCGCAGCGACATCGCCATGATCGTCAGCTGCGGGTTGACGCCCAGCGAGCTGGGCACCGCGCTCCCGTCGCAGATGAAGAGCGAGGTCACGTCGTGCGTCTCGTGGGTGCCGTCCACCACCGAGCGCAGCGGGTCGACGCCCATCTTCGCCGTGCCCAGCGGGTGGTACGCGGTGAGATCGACGTGGCGCGCGGCGATCGACGACGCCTCGAAGGCCTCCACGTCGCGCAGCGAGCGGAAGCGCGTGTGGCCCATGATCGGCAGCTGCACCTCCGTCGCGCCGCCCGCGAAGTACACCCGCGAGAGGATCGAGAAGCCGCGGTGGAGCTGCTGGAGGTCGGCGTCGTTGAGCCAGTAGGTGATGCGCGGGCTCCCGTCGCGCCCCACCGTCACCCGGCCCCGCGAGGTGTCCTTCACCATGAAGCCGAAGTTGAAGGTGCGATCGAACTGCTCCATCAGCGACATGAAGGCCGGGCCGTAGCCGCCGATCGACGCCGCGGTGAGCTCGAGCGGCGTGGTGCCGCCCTCGAAGTACAGCCCCTCGTCGGCGAACTCGTCGATCGCGTAGCCCTGCGGCACGGTGCGCATGGGGTTGATCGACTCGTCGTAGACGGCGAGCGCCGCGCTGGCGGGGTGGATCGAGAGGTTCTTCCCCACCTGGCCCGAGTTGTTCGCCAGCCCGTTCTGCAGCAGCAGCACCGGCGTCATCAGCGCGCCGCAGGCCAGCACCACCACCTTCGCGCGCACCGTCAGCTCGCCGGCCGCGCTGCGCCCCTTCACCCCGACCGCCGCGCCGCGCTCGACGAGCACCTGCTCGACCTTGAAGCCGGTCAGCAGCTGCGCGCCGCGGTCGAGCGCCTTCGGCACCCACGAGACGTTGGTCGAGCGCTTGGCGTCGGTCGGGCAGCCGAAGCAGCACAGCCCCTGGCCGTCGCAGCCCGGCGCGTTGCGGGCGAGCGGGTGGTGGGAGTAGCCGAGCGCGTCACAGCCCTTCGCGATGAGCTGCGCAGGCTTGCCCAGCGCCGCCGCGGACGACGGGCCGACCTCGAGGAGCCGCTCCACCTCTTCGTAGTGCGGGGCCAGCGCGTCGGGCGTGAAGTCGGCCAGGCCCGCGTCGCGCCACGCCGCGAGCACCGACGGGGGCAGGCGGAAGCAGGTGCCGGAGTTGATGAGCGTCGTGCCGCCCACGCCGCGCCCGATGGGGATGGGGATTGCCGTGTTCCCGAAGGCGACGGTGACGCCGCTGTTCCGGTACATCTTCTTCATCGCGCCGAGCGCGCGGCCGTCGAAGTCGAGGCGGGTGAAGTGCGCGCCTTCTTCGAGCAGCAGCACCGCGTGGCCCCGGCGGGCGAGCTCCGCGGCGATCGGCGCGCCGCCGGCGCCCGTGCCCACCACCACCACGTCGCACTCCAGCGCCTCGCCGGCGGGCAGGGTCGCGGCGTCGGCGATCTGCTCGCGCCAGCGCGCGTGCTCGAGGCGGGCCGGGCGGTCCACCGTGTAGCGGCAGCCGAGCTTCGCGTAGACCGCCGGGTCGTCGAAGTAGGCCAGCTTGAGCGGCGTGAGCAGCCCGCGCAGCAGCAGGCGCGTCGCCTCGTTGCGATCGAGCGCGTCGAGCACCTCCACGCGGCGGCCGAACGGGAGCTCGGTGAAGCGGCGGCGGTACGAGAGCAGCGCCCGGGCATCGAGGGCGCGGAGGAGCTGGGGGAAGCCGGCCTGGGCCACCGCCGGCAGCGCGGCCAGCAGCCGCTCGGCGGCCTCGACGGTGCGCGCGTCGGCGCCGGGGAGCAGCTGGCCGCCGGGCAGCGCGGTGGTGGCGAGCGCCTCGAGCTGGGCGCGGGCGTGGGGCGTCAGCATGCGTCAGTCTCCGAGCAGCGCGCGGCGGGCGACGGCGGCGTGGCGGGCCTCGAAGCGCCGCCGCGCGGTGGTGGGCAGCGGGAGCCACGACGCGAGGAACTGCGGCAGGTCGAGCAGATCGAAGGTCATCGTGCCCTGCGCGAGCTGCTCCTCGCCGCGCGAGAGGGTGATCGGCAGCACCGTCATCGAGCGCACCGGGTGCAGCAGGCTCGGCGACTTCGCCCCGTGGAGCCGGTACTGCTCGCCGCCGACGCGGAACCGCACGTCGTAGGCGATCGACGCCGGCCACGGGCTGATCACCAGCGTGCCCTCACAGGGCGACTCGGTGGTCCACGGGGGCGCGTGCACCACGCCCTCGAGCGTGAGCTGGCCGCCGACGCCGTGCGTGCGGATCTGGAAGTCCACCCAGCTCTCGCGGCCGGCCGCGTCGCGCAGCCTCCCGCGCATGGTCTCGACGAAGGAAGTCTCCATGGTGCACCTCTCTCAGACGACGCGGGTGAAGCGGGGATCGGGCTCGCGGCGGAGGAACTCCAGCGCGCCGCCGTGCGCGCTGCGGCAGGTGAAGGCGGCGCCGTCGCTCGGGCGCACGGTGAGCTCCACCTCGGCCAGCTTGCTGTTGAGGCAGTACGAGAGCGCGCCGTCGGGGTTGTAGTACCCGAGGCACGCCACCGGCCGCTTCGACGCGTCCATCCGCAGCTCGACGTCGCCGTCGCCGCTGCGGAGCCGGAGGTGCCAGCGGTCCTGCTCGAGGCTCGCCTCCTGTCGCCAGGGATCGAAGAGCCGATCGAACCGGTACTCGCGCCCGCCGCGCCGCACCACCAGCCCCGACAGCCGCGGAGTGGTCCGACCAGCGACCCGCACGCGCCCGGTGAAGCCCTCCACCATCGCGTCATCTTCCGGGAAGAGGCACTGCCCCCACGCGTACTCGAAGGAGTGCTCCTTGCCCCAGTTGTGGCCCTGCATGCCCGGCCAGCGCTCGAGCTCCACGGTCTCGCCGGGCAGCTCGAGGCGGCCGCTGAAGTCGATCGCCGGCAGCGGGGTGAGCAGCTTCGACTTCGGGAACGGCCCGACCCGCAGGAAGCGGTACGGGAAGATCGACAGCGGCCTGCCGATGGGCGAGGCCGACGGGGCCCAGCGGAGGTCGAAGCGCACCGGGCCTTCCGGCGCCTCGAGCGCGCCCTGTGCGCCGCCGCTCGCCGAGACGTCGAGCGTCATCGCCTGCGTCACGATGCGCGGCTCGTCGAAGCGTGCGTCGGCCCACGGCTGGGTGACGCGCTGGGCGATGGTGCGGTTCTGCTCGCCGTCGAACCAGATGAACCAGGTCTCGGCGACCGCCGGCCCTTCGAGCGGTGAGAGGATGGTCTGCTTGAGCCACAGCGCGCGCGGCCGGCGGGGATCGTTGGCGCGAACGAAGTAGCTCTCGACGTGGCCGGGGCGGCCGGTGAAGCGGCAGGCGTTGTCGGGCGGCTCGATCATCGGGCGGTCTCCAGGAGGCGAAGGGCAGAGGACGCGTGGGCGCGCATGGCGTCGCCGGCCGCCTGCGCGTCGCGCGCGCGCATCGCAGCGACCGCGCGGCGGTGGTGCGCGGCGTCGAAGACGTCGGGGCGGTACATGGCCACGAAGCGCTCCGCGCCCTTGAAGTAGACGTCGCGCACCACGCGGGCGAGCAGGGTGAGGAGCTGGTTGCCCGAGATGAGCATCAGCTCCTCGAAGAAGTCGTAGTCGAGCTCCTGCAGGCGCTCGGGCTTCGCGCGCGCCTCGCCCAGGCTGCGCGCCAGCTCGTCGAGGCGCGCGAGCGACGCGGGGTCGGCCTTCTTCGCCGCCTGCTCCGCGCCCCAGCCGAGCATCATCCCGCGGATCTCGTGGATGTCGCGCAGCACCGCCTGGCCGACCTCGCCGCCCGCCTCGACGAGCGAGGGCACGAGGTGGAACCCCGCGTCGAGCAGATCGGCGACGCGCGTCGCGCCCCCATGGCGGATCTTCACCAGCCCCCACGCCTCGAGCCGCTTCATCGCCTCGCGCACGCTCGAGCGGTTGACGGCGTACTTCTCGGCGAGCTCACGCTCGGAGGGCAGCGCGTCGCCCGGCTGCAGCTTCCCCTTCACGATCGACGCGCGGAGGGTGGTCGCGATGCGCTCGGCGACGCTGCGGCGGGCGGGGGCGGTCATGACTGGTCCGACCAGTTAGCATGACCGGACGGTCGCAGGAAAGTGGGCGACCGTGGATTGTCAAAGCGCTCAGTGCAGGCCGGGGGCTTCGCGGCCGGTGCGCGACACGTACTCGGTGTAGCCGCCGCCGTAGGGCACGGGGCCTTCCGGCGTCAGCTCGAGCACGCGGTTCGACAGCTCGGTGAGGAAGTGGCGATCGTGCGAGACGAAGATCATCGAGCCCTCGAAGTTGCGGAGCGCGTCGATCAGCATCTCCTTGGTCGCGAGATCGATGTGGTTGGTGGGCTCGTCGAGCACCAGCAGGTTCGGCGGATCGAAGAGCATGAGCGCCATCACCAGGCGCGCCTTCTCGCCGCCCGACAGCACCCGCACCACCTTCTCGACCTCGTCCTTGGTGAAGCCGAAGCAGCCGGCGAGCGTGCGCAGCGTGCCCTCGCTGGTGCGCGGGAAGGCGTCGACCAGCGTCTGCCAGACGGTCTTCTCGCCATCGAGGAGATCCATCGCGTGCTGGGCGAAGTAGCCCATCTTCACGCTGGCGCCGACGGTGACCGTGCCGCGATCGGGCTGGGTCTGGCCGGCGATCATCTTGAGCAGCGTCGACTTGCCCGCGCCGTTGACGCCCAGCACCGCCCAGCGCTCCTTGCGCCGGAGCAGGAAGTCGAGCCCCTGGTAGATGACGTGATCGCCGTAGGCCTTGTGCACGCCCACCACCTTCGCCACGTCTTCACCGGAGCGCGGCGCGGCCTTGAACTCGAAGTTCACCTTCTCCTGGCGGCGCGGCGGCTCGACGCGATCGATCTTCTCGAGCTTTTTCACGCGCGACTGCACCTGGGCGGCGTGCGAGGCGCGGGCCTTGAAGCGCTCGATGAAGGCCAGCTCCTTCTTGAGCATCGCCTGCTGGCGCTCGAAGGTGGCCTGCTGCTGCTGATCGGCCAGCGCGCGCTGCTGCACGTAGTACTCGTAGTTGCCGGCGTACGAGGTGATCTCGCCGCCGTCGATCTCGAGAATGCGGGTGCACACCCGGTTGAGGAACTCGCGGTCGTGCGAGGTCATCAGCAGCGCGCCCTCGTAGCGCTTGAGGAAGTTCTCGAGCCAGATGAGCGACTCGAGATCGAGGTGGTTGGTCGGCTCGTCGAGCAGCATCGCGTCGGGCTGCATGAGGAGGATGCGCGCCAGCGCCACGCGCATCTTCCAGCCGCCCGAGAGCGCGCCCACGTCGCCGTCGATCATCGACTCGCGGAAGCCGAGGCCGGCGAGGATCTCGCGCGCTTTGCCCTCGAGCGCGTAGCCGCCGAGCTCGTCGAAGCGCGCCTGCACCTCGCCGAAGCGGGTGACCAGCTCGTCCATCTGGTCGGCCTGATCGGGGTCGGCGAGCGCGTGCTCGAGCTTCTTGAGCTCGGCGGCGACCGCGGCGACCGGGCCCGCGCCGTCCATCGTCTCCTCGATGACCGTGCGGCCCTTCATGTCGCCGACGTCCTGGCGGAAGTAGCCGATGGTCACCCCGCGATCGATCGACACCTGGCCCTCGTCGGGCGTCTCTTCCTTCATCACGCAGCGGAAGAGGGTCGACTTGCCGGAGCCGTTGGGGCCGACCAGGCCCACCTTCTCGCCGCGGTGGAGCGCCGCGGAGGCCTCCACGAAGAGGATCTGCTGGCCGTGCTGGAGGGAGATGTTGTCGAAGCGGATCACGGCGGGCGCCTTGCCACAGCGCAGGCCGGCGCGTCCATCACCTCCGGAGCCGGGCGAGCGCGTCTTCGCGCAGCTGGAGCGTCGCCGGACTGCCGGTCGGGAGATCGGCCACCGCCTCTTCGAGCAGGGAGCGGAGCCGGGTGTCCTTCGTGCCCTCGAGGGCGCGCGCGAGCCAGTACGCCGTCACCGCGCGCTCCGCCCCGCGATCGCGGCGCAGCGAGAGCGCCTGCTCGAGCACCTGGCGCGCGGCGGGGAGATCGTCGGTCATCACCCGCGCCTCTCCGAGGCCGGTGAGGTTGAAGGCGAGATCGACGTGGCTGGGCCCCTGGCGCCGCGTGCGGATGGTGAGCGCCCGGGCGTCGAGCTCGAGCGAGGCCTTCCAGTCCTTCGCGGCGCGCTTCGCCTGGGCGAGGTTGGTGAGCGAGATGGCGACGGTGAGCGCGTCGCTGCCCGCCTTGAGCTCCTTGAGCTGCAGCCCGCGGGTGAGCACGCGATCGGCCTCGGCGAGCTCCTGGAGATCGAGCAGCAGCACCCCGAGGTTGGTGAGCGTCACCGCCACCGGGAGGCTGTCCCTGCCGAAGGCGTCCTCCTTGATGCGCAGCGAGCGCTCGAGCGCGCGGCGGGCCAGCGTGGGCTGGTTCTGCGCCTGGAGCACGTTGCCGAGGTTGTTGAGCGTCTCGGCGACCTGCGGGTGCGACGGGTCGAGCGCCGCCTCGTCGATGGCCAGGGCGCGCTCGTACTGGGCCCGCGCGTCGTCGAGCCGCCCGAGGCCCTTGAAGGCGATGCCGAGGTTCGAGTGCGAGCGCGCCACGAGCGGGTGCTTCTCGCCGAAGAGCTGGCGCCGGAGGGTGAGCGCGCGCTGGTGCGCCTCGATCGCCGCGTCCCACTGCTGGCGGTAGTACGCGAGCACGCCGAGGTTGTTGGCCAGCATCGCCTCGAGCTCCGCCGGGCTGCCCACGCGCTCGAGGGTGGCGCGCGCGAAGCGCACCCAGCGATCGGCGTCGGGTGACGGGCCGCTCAGCGCCGCCACGCCCACCCGCTCGACCCAGGCGCGCGCCTGCAGCTCGTCGTCGTGGGCGATCTGCGCCGCGAGGATCGACTCCTCGAGCAGCGTGTCGGCGGCCTTCGCGTCGCCGGTGCGGATCTTCGCGACCGCCGCCCACAGCCGCGCCTCGGCGAGCGCCGCGCGATCTCCCGCCGCGTCGGCCCGCGCCGCCACGTCGGAGGCGAGGGCGAGCGCGTCGGTGAACTTCCCCGCGTCGAGCAGCGCCTTCACCGACGAGAGCTGCGGCCGCAGCGGCTCGCTCGGCGCGGCGGAGGTGGTGACGCTGGTGCGCCGGCAGCCGGACAGCGGGGGCAGGGCGGTGGCGGTGGTCACCGCGCGCTCGACGATCTCCGCGTCGGCGCGGCTCAGCAGCGCGGTGGTCGCCTCGAGATCGATCAGCCGGCGGCTCAGGCAGAGGATCTCCTGCCCCAGCAGCTCGTCGTCGCGCTCGGCGCTCGACTCACAGGCGGCGCGGCGCATGCCGGTCCAGTCCTTCGAGTAGGCATCGAGGCGCGACTCCACCTCGTGCCAGGCCGACATCGCCCACGGCTTCTTCGTGGCCTCGAAGGCCGCGCGCGCCTTCGCCTTCACCGCGGGGTCCCACACGCCGATCAGCCGATCGTCGACGTCGCCGCAGCGGGTGCGGGCGCGGTACGAGCCCCAGGCCATGAGCCCCACGGCCAGCAGCGCGAGCGCGCTGATCGCCGCCACGGTGATCTGCTGCTCGCGCGTCGACCGCCGCCGCCCGAGCTGGATCAGCAGCGCCCGCAGCGTCTGGAAGCGCTCGAGCGGCTCGGCGCGGAGCCCCTTGAGGATCAGCTGGTGGATGCGCCGGGGCACCTCGGTGTCCTTCGGTGGCGGCCGCACGCGGTTGGCGTCGATCTCCACCGCGATCGCGCCCGGCGTCGCGCCCTCGAAGGGGCGGAAGCCGTAGAGCCCCTCGTAGAGCGACACGCAGAAGCTGAACACGTCGGACCGGAAGTCGGTGGTGCGCCCGTGCAGCGCCTCGGGCGACATGTACGCGGGCGTGCCGAGCATCGCGCCCGGCTGGGTGATGGTGCGCGGCAGCTCGCCCGAAGGGCTCGGCTTCTTCTTCGCCGCCTGCTCGTGGGCGAGGCCGAAGTCCATCACGCGGACGCGGCCGTCGGGGCCCACCACCACGTTCTCGGGCTTGAAGTCGCGGTGGGTGATGCCCTGCGCGTGCGCCGCCGCGAGCCCCTCGCCCGCGAGGAGGAACAGCTCGAGCGTCTTGCGCCAGCTCGGCCGCGGCTTGCGCTCGAGCCACTTCTTGAGCGTCTCGCCCTCGGCGAACTCCATGGCGAGGAAGACGCGGTCGCCAGCGATGCCGACGTCGTGCACGGTGACGACGTTGGGGTGGCTCAGCTTGGCGAGCGACTGGGCCTCGCGCAGAAGCCGCTGCCGCAGCTCGTCGCTCAGCTGGCGATCGTCGAAGTCGCCGCGGAGCACCTTCACCGCGACCTTGCGATCGAGCACCGGATCCCACGCGGCGTAGACCTCGCCCATGCCGCCCGCGCCCAGCCGATCGAGGATCACGTAGCGATCGAGCGCCTCGCCCTTCTTCACCCCGCTCGTGGTGTGGGGAATGGCGCGCGGCTCGGTCTCGCCCGAGACGTAGGTGTCGTCGAGGCCGATGTCCGGCGCGATCGCGGGCGGCGGCGTGGCCTGCTCACGGTCCTTCCTCCGCCGCGCCGCGGGGGAGTCGAAGTTGGTCTGATCGAGCGCCGAGCTCGCCAGCGCCATCGGCAGGAAGCGCGCCTGGCAGGTCTCGCAGGTGCGCACGTGCGCGGCGAGCAGGTCCCGGCCCGCGGGATCGCCCGCGCCGCGCGCGAACGACTCGAGTGCGGCGTCGGTGGGGCAGGAGCTCGGCACGGGCGCGCAGTGTACCTGCCGCGTCGCAGACCGCCCGAAGAACTCACCGGCGCACGAGCAGGGCCACCGCCGCGCCGAAGAAGCCGATCATCAGCGTGCCCTCGACGAGCACGCGCGGGTGGCTCACGGTGAGGCCGAGCTCGCGCAGGTGCGTCAGGGTCCACGCGAGGAACCCGCCCGCGACGAGGCCCGAGACCATGCACGCGCCGATGAGCCACCGCATGACGCGATCGTACTCCGCGAGTCTGGTATTCGGGCCTCATGTCGGATCTCAAGACCCTGCGCCTCGCCTCGCTGCAGCTCTCGCCCGAGCGGCTGGAGGCCTTCGTC
Source organism: Myxococcota bacterium (assembly GCA_049322495.1). Lineage (GTDB taxonomy): Bacteria > Myxococcota > Myxococcia > Myxococcales > Myxococcaceae > Archangium_A. The sequence goes on from JBMORD010000350.1 coordinate 31,878, forward strand.
GTCTACCAGCGCACGCTCCTCGCCGAGCTGGCGCGCGCCCCCGCCCAGGACTGGAGCGGCAAGTACGCCTTCGCCCACGCCGCCGCGCTGAGCGCCTCGAAGCTCGATCTGGTCGAGATGGGCAAGCTCAAGTCGCTGGTGGGCGACTTCTGCGGCCGCCGCTCCGCGCTGGCGCAGGTGAAGGCCCGCATCGAGCGGGGCGGCTCCACCGAGAAGGACGCGCAGGTCGTCGCCCGCGCCCGCCAGGAGCTCCACCGCCTCGAGGATCTGCAGGCCTTCGAAGATCGCTACGGCCGCGAGGCGCTGGCGCTGCTCCTGGGCCGTGAGGTGGAGCTGCTCGACCTCCACCGCGAGCTCGCCCGGAGGGAGGGCTCCGGGCACGTGCACCCCGGTTGACTTCGGGGCACCAGTGCCGACAGAAGGGCCGCCTCTATGAAGCGGTACTTCATTCACACCTTCGGCTGTCAGATGAACGTCAACGACACGAACCGCATGGGCGAGGCCCTGGCGACGCTGTCGTACGTGCCCACGCCGGTGGCCGACAACGCCGATCTGATCATCCTCAATACCTGCTCCATCCGCGAGAAGGCGGAAGACAAGATGCTCTCGGCCCTCGGCCGCTACCGCCAGGTGAAGCTCCAGCGGGGCGCGCTGATCGGCGTCGGCGGCTGCGTCGCCCAGCAGGAAAAGAAGCGCATTCTCGAGAAGGTGCCCTACGTCGACTTCGTGTTCGGCCCCGACGCGATCGGCAAGCTGCCCGACATCGTGCAGCGCATCGAGAGCGAGAAGGTGCGCGTGGTCGAGACGGCGTGGGTCGACAGCGAGAGCTACGTCTTCCCGCGCGCCGACCCGAAGAGCTCGCTGGGCAAGTGCACCGAGTTCGTCACGGTGATGAAGGGCTGCGACAACGTGTGCGCCTTCTGCGTGGTGCCCCACACCCGCGGCCGTGAGGTGAGCCGGCCCTTCACCGAGGTGCTCGACGAGGTGGCGCGGCTGACCACCGTCGGCGTGCGCGAGGTGACGCTGGTCGGGCAGAACGTCAACAGCTACCGCGGCGGCATCTCGTTCGCGCAGCTGCTGCTTCGCACCGCTCAGGTGCCGGGCATCGAGCGCGTGCGCTTCACCACCAGCCACCCGCACGATCTGTCCGACGAGCTGGTCGAGGCCTTCCGCGTCGAGCCGAAGATCATGCCGCACTTCCACCTCCCGGTGCAGAGCGGCTCGAACGAGATCCTCGTGCGCATGAAGCGCGACTACGACGTCGACGAGTACTTCCTGCGCCTCGACAAGCTCCGCGCCGCGCGCCCGGGCATCGCGGTCACCACCGACATCATCGTCGGCTTCCCCGGCGAGACCGACGCCGACTTCGAGCTCACCTACGAGCTGGCGGCGCGCGCGAAGTTCGACGGCATGTACGCCTTCGTCTACTCGCCGCGCCCGAAGACCATCGCCGGCCTCAAGGAAGACGAGTGGGGGCCCATTCCCCACGAGGTGAAGGTGAAGCGGCTCGAGCGCCTCAACGCGCTCCAGAAGCAGGTGAGCCTCGCGGTGATGTCGGAGCACGTCGGCAACACCGTGGAGGTGCTCGTCGAGGGCCACTCGCGCACCAACGTCGACAAGCGCTTCGGCCGCACGCCGCACAACCGGGTGGTGAACTTCGACGGCGACGCGCCCATCGGGGCCCTGGTCACGGTGCGGGTGCAGACCGCCAGCCAGAGCTCGCTGGGCGGCACGCAGGACCAGGTGCTCTCGCTGCCTGCGGTGGTGATCCCCGAGGTGGCGCCGGTCGCCGAGTCGTGCGTGGTGGCGTGAGGTTTTTCACCTCGCGGCGCGCCGGTGGGTCGTATCGTCCCCCAGTCCCACCTCCACCGGAGCCCACCATGAAGAAGCTCGTCAGCGCCGCCGCCGCCGTCACCCTCGCCGTGGTCGCAGGCCTCGCGCTCTCCGCCCAGGCCGGCGGCTCGTTCAACAAGTCGAGCTGCACCTTCAACGGCCACAAGCTGTACGGGAAGATCAAGGAAGTGACGTCCTTCCCCGACGTGAAGGTGAAGGTCGTCACCTCGTTCCCCGACGTGAAGGTGAAGAAGGTCAGCTCCTTCCCCGACTCGTGCGGGAAGTGGCAGATGGTCGACTCGTTCCCCGACACCAAGGTGCAGTTCGTCGACTCGTTCCCCGACGTGAAGATCCAGTACGTCGACTCGTTCCCCGGCGCGAACTGAAGGCCGCATGCTCGCCCTGTCCCTCGCGACGCTGCTCGCTGTCTCCACGGCGAGCGACACGCCGGTCGTCTCGGTCCTCTATTTCGAGAACGCGTCGAACGACGCCGAGCTCGAGGCGCTCAAGAAGGGCCTCGCCGATCTGATCATCACCGATCTCGTCGCGTGGGAGGGCGTGCGCGTCGTCGAGCGCACCCGCCTCGAAGACGTGCTCAAGGAGCTCGACTTCCAGCAGACGAAGTACGTCGACAAGGCGAGCGCCGCGAAGCTGGGCAAGGTGATCGGCGCCACCTACCTCGTCTACGGCTCGATGGTCGCCAGCGGGAAGACGCTGGTGCTCACCGCGCGGCTGGTGCGCGCCAGCGACGGCGAGGCGCTCCTCTCGATCAAGGAACAGGACGAACGCGACAAGATCTTCGAGCTCGAGCAGCGGCTGGTGAACCAGCTGGTGGCGCAGATCGACGCGAAGCTCTCGGCCAACGCGATGGCCCGCCGCAAGGCGAAGGTGCCCGATCTCGAGACGGTGATCGCCTACGGCAAGGCGCTCGATCTGTCCGATCAGGGCAAGCTCGACGAGGCCCAGGCGGCGATGCGGGCGGTGGTCTCGAAGGCGCCCACCTTCCTGCTCGGCCGTGAGCGCCAGCAGGAGCTGCTCAAGCGCTTCGAGGAGTACCAGAAGAAGAAGAAGGACCTCATCGGAGGCTCGGTGCTCGAGCTCGGCAAGCGGATCGACGAGGTGCTCGCGCTCAAGTTCGAGTCGCTGAGCCCCGACGAGAAGGGGCGCTACCTGGCGATGCGCATGCTCAAGGGGCGCTTCCTCGCGCGTGTGCTCAAGCAGCACCTCACCTCGCGCGACGAGGGCTTCCGCGTGGCGAAGAAGGGCAGCGAGGGCAAGGCGCTGCTGGCGATGCGCGACTGGCTCGAGAACCAGCGCCGCTACATCGACGAGTACGCCCGCGGCGCGCGGCAGCACGCCAACGTGGTCAACGGCGTCACGTACCCCGCCTCGTTCAGCTACAGCCCGAAGGACGCCGAGGCCCGGCTGATCAACGACGCGCAGATCGGCAGCCCGTCGATCACCGACGCCGACTTCGAGACCCTCGCGGAGTTCGTCCTCGACGGGCGCGTCACCGACGGCACGTCCTTCACCGTGGCCCCCACGCTCGCCGCCGCCGATCCGAAGGAAGGCAAGGCCGTCGTCGAGGAGCTCGACGCGCAGATCAAGTCTGCCCTCGACCGCAGCACCACCGGCGCCGATCGTCAGGCGGAAACCGTGGCGTCGCGGCTGCTCGAGTACAAGGCCGGCTGGCGCCTCGCGCAGGGCGACATCGACGGCTGCATCGGGGCCTACCAGCAGATCCTCGACGCCTTCCCCACCAGCTCGCGCGCGAGCTGGGTCGAAGGGCGCATCAAGAGCCTCCTCGAGGGGCGCGACAACCAGCTCGACGTCTTCGAAGACTGGCAGGCCGCGCTCAAGACCTGCGACGACATGAAGATCCGCGTCGCCGATCGCACGCTCCGCCGGCGCATGCTCAGCTCCGGCCTCAAGGCGCTCGACGAGCTGGCCGCCGATCTCGAGAAGGCGTGCCTCCCGTCGACGAAGCGCACCGAGAGCGCGTTCGCCCAGATGTATGGCGGGCTCGCGCACGTCGCCGCGACCCACGACGACTGCGAGCGCTACCGCGGCTTCTACAAGAAGTACCTCGAACACGACGGCTCGGTGTCCGACATGATGGCGTGGGCGAAGCACTACCCGTGGTGCGAGCTCGGAGACGTCGCCAGGAACGTGGTGTGGATCCGCGCCACCCTCGACCGCGGGTGGACCTTCGACATGTCGCGCCACCTCGTCTCGGTGCTCTCGTACGACGAGAAGGTGCTCACCATCATGGCCAGCACCGACGGCCCGCGCGTCCAGGGCGGCCAGGAGGAGTCCTTCGATCTCCGCCTCGAGAAGCAGAAGGACGGCGGCTGGAAGTGCGTCAGCGCACGCTGGCGGCGCTATTGGGGCAGGTACATCGAGGGCACCTGCTCGGTGACGCTGAAGAGCTTCGTGGCGAAGGACGCCACCGGCTTCGACGAGGGCACCTTCGAGGCCCTCTTCACCGACGCCGAGCTCGCCAACGGCATGAAGGGGCGGGTCGAGCTCAGCAAGGGTGAGTTCCGCGTGCGCCGGCAGTGAGCTTCAGCGCCGCTTTCGCGCCGAGAACAGCCGCAGGGCGATCACCGCGCCGAACACCAGCACCGAGAAGAACGCGGTGTACGCGAGGAAGAGGATCCACCCGCCGGTGGTCCACGGGAGCCCCACGCGCAGCTCCATCTCGTTGAACTGCGCGCCCGAGAAGAAGCCGGAGGCGATGGTGATCGGCAGGAAGATGAACAGCATCATCCCCACCATGTCTTCGAAGCGCTCCTTGCGGTACTCGTCGAGCTCGGTGGTCTGCTCGCGCAGCGAGTCGACGGTGCGCTCCATGCCGTGGAGCTCGCGCCAGGCGTCGTAGCGCGCGTTGAGCTCCGGCGCGTCGGACACCCGCGGGTACCAGAGCGAGTTGGTGAAGAGCATCACGTCGGCGCGGAGCTGGCGGGTGGGGCGCATGCGCTGCCACCGCCGCGTGCGCGAGGCGCGCTCGACGTCGCCCATGCGGCGCGTGAGCTCGAAGGCCGCGTAGCGCTGCCCGGTGGTGAGCAGGAAGAGCGCGAAGTCTTCGTCGAGCCCCGGCGGATCGCTGGCGTCGTCGAGGCGCAGCTCGAGGCGCGCGCCGCCGGTGGGGGTGAACCAGTGCTCGACGTCGCGGAGCACCTGCACCCGCCGCGCGGCGTCTTCGGCGTCGGAGGGGAGGTTCTCGAGCGTCGGCGCCTCGCCGCTCGCCACGGCGTGGAACAGCCCGCGCACCGAGCGCGAGTCGTCGAGCATCGTCGAGCGCGCGCGGTTGATCCGGTACGCGCCGAAGGGCTGCCACCGCGAGTTCTCCACCGGCTCGAAGGTGTCGCCCAGCGCGCGCAGCTCGGCGAGCTCGTCGAGCGCGCGCCCGAGGCCCGCGTGGCGCTGCGCGAGCTCCAGCAGCGTCGTCGGCCGCTGCTCGACGAACTGCGCCCACACCAGGGTGAGCTGGCTCGGGTACAGCGAGAGGTGCAGCGTGCACCCCTCGGCGGCCCGCTCGAGGTGCAGCACGTCGCCGCCGGCGAACGAGGCGGTCACCGAGGGGAGGAAGTTGTGCCGCACCGGCGGCTGCTTCATCGGCTGCCAGCCGGCGGCGAGCAGCTCCCGCACCCGGTAGCGCCGCGTCGCGCGGAACGGGCGGCAGAAGAGCGTGCGCGAGGCGGTGACGTGCACGTTCCGGCCGACGTGGAAGCGCTGCCAGATCGCCTCCCAGATCTGCTCGCGCGTGAGCCGGGTGCCCGCGAAGGGCGGGGCGACGATCGTGCTGCGCCGCTTGGTCCACGCGTAGCCGTCGGAGTACCAGGGGTCGGCGAGGCCCTCGAGCTCGGGCGGCTGGTGCGTGAAGCGCGGCTTGCCCTTCACGCGGGGCGAACCGTCGGGCGCGACGTCACCCTCGAGGCGATCGAGCCGGAGCGCGAGGTCGTCGAGCGTGCCCGGGCTCTCGGGCGCGATGGAGATGGTGTGCCGCCCCCACACGTTCGGCTCGTTCGGCGCGTGCGTGGCCATGAGCTCGAAGCCGCGCCCGTAGGACGACGACTCGGCGTCGGGGCGCGCGAGGAGCTTGAGCACCGTCACGTCCTGCGGCGAGGAGAGGAAGAGCGCGTCGATGCGCCGCCACGCGTCGGGCTGGTTGTCGACCGGCAGATCGAGCTGCACCTTCCACGCGCGCGAGAGCTCGGCGCGGTAGAGGTCGGCGTCGGCCTTGAGCCGGCGCGCGATGCGGCTGGGGATCAGCTCGGTCGGCAGCGCCTGGAGGCCGCTGGCGTCGAGGCGTCGCTCGAGCGCGCCGACGAGGAGCTGCGCGAGCTCCGGCGCAGGCGCTGCGCTCGGGCTGCGGAACAGCTGCATCGACGCGTAGTAGACCGACGCCAGCGCGCGCGCGTAGTGGCCCGCCTGCTCGGTGCGGCCCTGTTCCCACTCGCTCACGTACTCCGCGAGGGCCTCATGCCCGTCGGGCCAGCGCTTGTGGATCACCCGGTGCACCGCCAGCACCGCCGCCGTGAGGCAGTCGAGCGTCGGATCGTGCTGCCAGAGCTCGAGCGGGAGCGACAGCGCGTCGAGCACCGCGGCGCTCTGCAGCACCGCCTCGGTCGTGGAGCGGAGGTTGCGCGTGCGCCACTGAGGCAGCTTCCACGAGAACATGCGCGGGTGGGGTGGCAGCGAGGCCTCGCGGCTGCCGACCCCGAGGAACAGCGCGTCTTCGCCGGGCTCCTGGCCGAGCTGCACGCGGTCCTTCGTCCAGACGACGCGGGAGGGATCGAGGAGAGCGTCCAGCGTCGCGGCGAGTGCGGCGTCCATGTGGGAGGCCGAGCATAGCTGCTACAAGGCGACGCCATGGCCAGACTCGTCGTCGCCGCGCTGCTGTTGTCTTCAGCGGCCATCGCTGCCCCCGATGCCGGGCCACCCGAGGCCCCGCGCATCGCGGTGCTGTACTTCACCGCCGCCCTCAAGGACCCCGAGCTCGAGGCGTTCACCAAGGGGCTGTCGGCCCTGCTGATCTCCGATCTGTCGGCCAACCCGCAGCTCCGGGTGATCGAGCGCGAGCGCCTCGAGGACGTGCTGGCCGAGCTGAAGCTGGGCGAGACCCGGTTCGCCGATCGCGACTCGTTCTCGAAGATCGGCAACGCCCTCGGCGCGAAGTTCCTCCTCGTCGGCACGCTCGCCGGCGCGCACGGGAAGTACCGCATCTCGACCCGGCTCATCGACACCAGCACCTTCGACGACGTGCGCGGCATGGGCGCGAAGGTCGATCTCGATCCGGCCGACGTGTTCGCCGCCACCGACGCGCTCGTCGAGCAGCTGAACGCGAAGCTCGCCAGCGCGCGCTCGCTGCCTCCGCCCGCGGCGCCGGCGAAGAAGGCCGCGCTGCCGCTCAAGAGCGCGGTGAAGTACTCCAGGGCGCTCGACGCGAAGGACAAGAAGGACCCCGCCGGCGCGAAGAAGCTCCTCGGCGAGGTGGTCGCCGAGCAGCCCGACTTCAAGCTCGCTCAGCTCGATCTGCTGTCCCTGACCCGGTGAGGCCATGGCCGTCGACATCGAACCGCTCCTGCTGAAGATCGACGAACTCGCGCCGCGCTTCGGGCGCGCGCGCGAAGACCTGCTGGCCATGGTGAGTCGCGGCCGCGCGCAGGACTACAAGGGCGTGATGCAGAACGCCCGCCTGGTGCTCGAGGCGCTCCTGCGCTCGCTCGTCACCGAGGAGCTCAAGCAGACGCCGGGCAAGGCGATGCTCGACGAGCTGGTGACGAAGTTCCGCCAGCAGGCCAACGCGGGCATCGTGCCCACCAACATCCTCGCGCACATGGGCACCGTGCAGGCGTGGGGCAACCTCTCGGCGCACGATCACGCCGGCAGCCTCGACGACTCCGGCGTGAAGGTCGGCCAGGAGGAAGTGGTCGCGAGCCTCAACTCGATGGTCGCGATCCTCTCGTGGTACGCGGAGAAGAAGGGGCTGCGGGCCGAGAGCGCGACGCCCGTCGGCTCGAGCCCGGTCGCGCGCGCCGCGCCCGCGGCGCCGGCGAAGTCGAAGGGGCTCGTCGTGGGGCTCGCCGGCGGCGGAGCGCTGCTGGTCGTCGGCGTGGTGGCCTTCCTCGCGCTGCAGAAGCCGCCCATCCACCACGAGAAGCAGCCCGACTCGCCCGGCACTGCCTTCGTCGCCCTCGACGCGGTCTACGCCACGCGCGGCGAGCCCGTGCCGCCCGCGGGCTGCCGCAGGGAAGACGAGGCCGCCCAGCTCGCGAAGGTCGCGTCCGATGCGCAGGCGCTC
>JBMORD010000351.1:0-21107 GCA_049322495.1 Myxococcota bacterium
GCGCGGCAGGTGGTGGTGCCGAGATCGATGCCGAGCACCACGTCATCGGCGAAGGGCACCGGCCCCTTGCGCGCGGGCGCCGGTGCGGGCGCGGGAGGTGGCGGCGCGGGAGGCTTCGCTGGCGGCGGCTGCGCCGCGGCGGGGGGAGGCGCGGGCGGCGGCTCGGCGTTCGTGAGGCCCTCGCGCCGCTCGAGGATCAGATCGATGAGGCCCTTGGTGCGAGCGTCGATGCGCGTGAAGCGCACCAGCATGCCGGAGCGGCCGGGCTGCTCGTCGACGAGCACCTTCTGCACCACGCCCTCGCCGCGCATGAGGCGGGTGCCGTCCTGGAGGACGAGCTCCAGCGACAGCGGCGTGCCCTCGGGTTTGCTGGCCTTCGTGGGGATGAAGATGCCGCCGCGGGTGACGTGGGCGCCGTACTTCCCGACGAACTCCTCCTCAGTCGCGAACGGGAGCCGGATCCGCAGCGGGACCTTCTTCGGCTCGTTCGACGACTCGGACGTCATTGCAGGGGCAGTTCTACTCTGCTCCCGGGGCTGGTCAGAATGATCTTCAGGCCCTTGCGGATCATTTCCGGAGGCGCCTCGAAGAAGAGGACCAGCTTCTGATCCGTCCCTCCCGCGAGGTGGACCGACAGCGGCGAGCCGTTGCCGGCGCGCTGCGCGTCACGCGCGAGGCCCACCTTCGCGTCGCCGTTCTCGAGCGAGGCGCCCGTGAGATCGAGCTCGAAGTCGCGCCCGGCGACGGCCTTGAGGCTCACCTTGAGGAAGCGATCGGTGGTGGCCAGCGAGACGCGCGAGCCGCCGACGGTCTGCATCTGCTGCACCTCGAGCAGGCTCAGCGAGAGGGGCCCGAGATCGGCCGCCACGCCGCTCGGGATGCCGAGCGTCTCGGGCTTCGCGGGCGGGGTGGTGGCGAGCTGGGTGAGCGGATCAGGCTCCGGCTCCTTCGGCTTCGGCGCCGGGCTCTTGCCCTGCCGCTGCTGCTCGGCGATCAGCTTCTGCAGCGTGCGGTCGGTCTTCGGGTCGAACTCTCGCGGCTCGTCCTGCCGTGGGCAGCCGAGCAGCAGCAGCGCGCTCACCACGAGCCCTGCCGCCCGGGCCGTCACTCAGGCGCCCTTCACCATGGCGACGAGCTTCTCGAACGCCTGGGGGATCTTCGAGGCGTCGGTGCCGCCGGCCTGGGCCATGTCGGGCTTGCCGCCGCCCTTGCCGCCGACCTCCGCGGCCATCGCGCGCACGGCGTCGCCCGCCTTGAAGCCCTTCGCCACCACGTCGGGCGTCGCCCCGACGAGGATCAGCGCCTTGCCGTCGGCCGTCTCGCCGCCGAGGCCCACCACGAAGCCCGGCTTCGACTTGTAGTTGTCCCACAGCTGCTTGAAGACGTTCGCGTCGGCCGGGTCGATGCGCTGCGTGAGCACCTTGATGCCGTTGATCTCCTGCACCGTCTCGGAGCCCTTCGCGTTGCCCGACGCCGCGCGGAGCTGCGCCTCCTCGAGCTTCTTCTCGAGCTCCTTGATGCGCTTCTGCGCCGACTCGATGCGCTTGCCGAGGTCGACGGGGCTCGACTTGAAGAGCTCGGCCGCGCGGGTGAGGAGCTGCTCCTGCATGCGCGAGTGCTCGATGGCGGCCGCGCCGGTGAGCGCGACGATGCGGCGCACGCCGCTGGCGATCGACGTCTCCTGCTGGATCTTGAAGTAGCCGATGTCGCCGGAGCGGCGGACGTGCGTGCCGCCGCAGAGCTCGGTCGACTCGGGGTGCACCGTCACCACGCGCACCTTCTCGCCGTACTTCTCGCCGAAGAGCGCGACGGCGCCCGCCGCCTTCGCCTCGGCGAGGCCCATGATCTTCGTCTCGGCGTCCTTGTTCTCGCGCACCCAGCCGTTGACGAGGTCCTCGACGCGATCGAGCTCCTCGGGCGTCATGGGGTTGAAGTGCGAGAAGTCGAAGCGGAGGAGATCCGGCCCGACCACCGAGCCCTTCTGGTTGACCGTCTCGCCGAGCACCACCTTGAGCGCCTTGTGGAGCAGGTGCGTCGCCGAGTGGTTCGCGCGGATCTTCTGGCGCCGCGCGACGTCGACCTCGAGCTTCACCGTGTCGTGCACCGCGAGCGTGCCCTCGAGCACCTTCGCCCTGTGCACGAAGAGGTTGCCCGCGGGCTTCTGCGTGTCGAACACCTCGAGCTTGAGGCCCTTGCCGCTGGCGAAGCCGGTGTCGCCCACCTGACCGCCCGACTCGCCGTAGAACGGCGTCTGGTCCACGATCAGCTCGAGCTCGTCGCCGGCCTTCGCCACCTCGACCTGCTGCGCGCCCTTCACCAGCGCGAGCACCTTCGCGTCGGCGCTCGTCGCCTCGTAGCCGAGGAAGGTCGTCGCCGGGAGCGAGCCCGCGAGCTTCATGTGGATGTCGGCGATGCCCTTCTCGGAGACCAGCGCCCCCTGGGACGCGCGCTCGCGCTCCTGCTCCAGCAGCGCGTCGAAGCCCTTCTTGTCGATCGCGAAGCCTTCTTCCTTCGCGATGACCTCGGTGAGATCCCACGGGAAGCCGTAGGTCTGGTGGAGATCCCACACCACCGCGCCGGCGAGCGTCTTCTCGCCCGCCTTGCGGAGCTTCTCGAACTCCTGCGCGATGAGGCCCAGGCCGCGCTTGAGCGTCTTGCGGAAGGCCTCTTCCTCGTGCTTCGCGACCTCGAGCACGTAGGCGCGCCTCTCACTCAGCTCGGGGTAGGCGCCCGACATGGTGTCGATCACCGCCTCGACGCAGCGCGGGAAGAACACCTGATCGAGATCGAGGTGCTGCTCGCCGTGGCGGATCGCGCGGCGCATGATGCGGCGGAGCACGTAGCCGCGCCCCTCGTTCGAGGGCTGCACGCCGTCGGCGACGAGAAAGGCGGTGGCGCGCGCGTGGTCGGCGATCACCCGCATCGCCGCGTCGCTCGCGCTGTCCCACTTCGCGCCGTACTTCTTGCCGCTGACCTGCTCGATGACCGCGAAGATCGGCGCGAAGAGGTCGGTGTCGTAGTTCGACTTCTTGCCCTGCACGTAGGCGGTGACGCGCTCGAGACCCGCGCCGGTGTCGATCGACGGCTTCGGCAGGTTCACCAGCGACCCGTCGGCCTTGCGCTCGAACTGCATGAACACGAGGTTCCAGATCTCGAGCCACGCGTCGGACTCGCCGGGCTTGTTCTTCTCGTCGACCGTGCCTTCCGGCAGGTAGACGTAGATCTCCGAGCACGGGCCGCACGCACCGGTGTCGCCCATCGACCAGAAGTTGTCTGCCTTGCCCAGGCGGTGGATGCGGTGGCGCGGCACGCCCGCCTTCGCCCACAGCTCCGCGGCCTCATCGTCTGCGGGGATGCCGTCTTCGCCCTTGAACACCGTCACCGCGAGGCGCTCGACGGGGATCTTCAGCTCGGTGGTGACGAAGTCCCACGCCCACTTCACCGCGTCGGCCTTGAAGTAGTCGCCGAAGCTGAAGTTGCCGAGCATCTCGAAGAAGGTGTGGTGCCGCGCGGTGAAGCCGACGTTGTCGAGGTCGTTGTGCTTGCCACCTGCGCGCACACACTTCTGCGTGGTCGTCGCGCGCTTGTAGTCGCGCGTCTCGCGGCCGGTGAAGACGTCCTTGAATTGCACCATGCCGGCGTTCGTGAAGAGCAGTGTCGGATCGTTGGCCGGAACGAGCGACGACGAGGCGACTCGACGGTGGGTCTGCTTTTCGAAGAACGAGAGAAACGCCTCGCGAATCTGCGCGGCGGTCATGTGGGATGGCATGCGCATGGGGTTATTCCACGAAGTGCTCGATTTCAACGACGCACCTGCGCGTAGAATGTGACTTCGCGTGCGGCCGGGCCTCGTTCTGTTTCTCTCTCTCTGCTCCGGCTCGGTGCTCGCAGCCGAAGACGCGCGCGTCACGTTCCTCCAGAAGCAGCTGAGCGGCGCGAAGGACCCTCGTGTGCGCGCGCAGACGCTGCTGCTCCTCGGGCAGACCGGCAGCGACTCGGCGGTGTCCGTGGTGTGCGGTGCGATGAAGGACCCCGAGGCCGTCGTGCGCACGGCCGCCGCCACGGCGCTGGGCGAGCTGCGGACCGAGTCGTCGATCGCCTGTCTCAAGGCGGTGTCGGGCGAGACCGACTCGAGCGTGCGCGCCGCGATGGACAAGGCGCTGGCGCAGGGCGCGGTGACCGCCGGCGCGCTGTACCTCCAGGTCGAGCCCGTGCAGGACAAGGTCGGCGATCTGCCCGGCGAGCTCGTGGCCCTCGCCGAGAAGGTGATGCGCGAGAAGCTCAATGGCTACGGCGCGAACTTCGCCCCCCCGAACGAAGACAAGAAGTCGGCAGCCAGCTTGATCCGTGCGAAGAAACTGAAGGGCTATCAGTTGCGGATGCAACTATTGCCCGGCTCGACCGAGAAGGGCCTCAAGGTCGAGATGCTGATCATGTCGTACCCGGAGCAGGCGCTGAAGGGGACGTGGAACGTGAAGGCGGCAGGGGGAAAGCCAGAGAGCCTGATCAAGGCCATGGTGCCGCGCGTCGTCGACGACGCGGCTGCCGATCTCGAGTGGAAGAACTGAGGAAACCATGTCTGAGAGCACGCCAGCACCAGCACCGGGAGGACGAGGAGGCGCGAAGGACCGCAAGCTGCGGAACTTCCTCCTCGACGCGCGCTTCCAGCTGAAGTTCGCCGCCTACTTCGTCGCGCTCACCCTGATCATCACCGCGCTGCTCGGCGCCTTCCTCATCCGCACCACCAACTCGCTGTTCTCGCAGATCTCCGCTTCCGTCGAGTCGCGTCGCAAGGCCGCCGAGACCAGCCGCGAGCTGGGCAACTGCACCCTCAACAACGAGCTGACCGCCAACCTCGAAGACCCCGACTTCGCCGCGAAGCTGGCCGAGAAGAGCAAGGCGATCGACGCCGCGTTCGAGGCCGAGAAGGCCGCCGCGCAGAACCAGAGCCTCGAGGTGCAGCGCCAGCAGCAGTGGACGCTCTACGCGCTGATGGGCGTGCTGCTCGCGTTCATCGCGCTCATCGCCCTGACGGCGATCGTGATCACCCACCGCATCGTCGGCCCGCTCTTCCGCATCAAGCGCATGGCCCGCGAGGTGACCGCCGGCGCCATGCGCCCGCCGACCTACGGGCTGCGCCCGAGCGACGAGCTGCAGGACGTGTTCGCCGTCTTCGCCGAGATGGTGACCCGGCTCCGCGAGCGCACCGAGGGCGACCTCACGCTCCTCAAGGCCGGCGATCCGGAGTCGCTCAAGAAGCTCGAGGCCGCGCTCGAGGAGCGCCTCAACAAGTGACGGGCTTGGGGTCGAAGCCCCGCAGCGCGCGCCGCAGCGGCTCCGGCGGCAGTCCGGTGGGCGAGAGCAGCAGCACGCGTGGCGCTCGGCTGGCGAGCACGGCGCGGCGCCACTCCTTGACGCCGTAGAACACGCAGGTCTGTCCCTCGGGGGCCGGGCGATCCCTCCGCCACTCGGCGAGGTGCACCGCCGAGCGCCGCTCGGCGTCGAGGCTGATGCTGAGGCCGCGCCGCGCGCACGCCTCGGCGAGCGGAGCCAGAGGGGACGGGGCGACCAGCACCACCGGCGCCTCGCGGGCCAGCATCGCGGTGAGCTGCTCGAGCGAGGCGGGCTCGGCGACCCACTCGAGCCTCGCGTCGCGCTTCGACGCGGCGTGCGAGAGGGCGTTGACCCGCGTCCACGCCAGCCCGCCGCGCCAGGTCGAGACCAGCACCGTCCCGCCGCGGAGCCGGCGCAGCAGCCGCTCCGCGACGCGCGTCGGCTGGCGCACCAGCCCCTCGGGCACGACGATCGTCTCGAAGCCGGGCGGGGGCGGCTCCAGCACCTCGGCGATGCGGCCGAGGAGGCGCGTTCGCTCGGTCGTCACCGGCAGGGCGCGGAGCGCGTGACTGAGCTGCGTCATCGCCTCCCGCACGGCCAGCCAGGGCGGCGTGACGCGGACCCGCATCCCCACCGGGCCGGCGGGCATCGCCGCGAGCGCCTCGGTCAGCTCCGCCACGTCGAGCCCGAGGCGCTCGAGCTCGTCGACCCACAGCGCGCGCTCGCTCCGCCGTCGCTCGGCCTCCGGGAGCCGATCGGCGTCGAGCACCACCATGCGCGCGGGCACGCCCCGCTCGAGCCAGTCGAGGGCGTGCTCGTGGGTGATCATCACCACCGGGAGCTCCCGCTGCGCCCGACGCGCGTGGCAGCCCGCGTCGTCGCAGGTGCAGCGCCGCGCGCTCGCGAGGAGCTCGACCAGCTCCGGGCTTCGTGAGCGCATGAAGTGGCTGAGGCCTTCGAGAGCGCCGGTCGGCGTGCGCTCGAGCCACGAGGTCAGCCAGGCGCGCCCGAACTGGCTCGTCTCGCTCGGCCCGAGCTCGCGCAGCGCCGCGCGGAGCGCGGTGGAACACACCGCCGAGCGGGGGATGGCGGGGACGAGTGCCGCATATTCGCGGAAGGTCGAGCCGGTGACGGCGAGGGCGACTGGCTCCTCGAGCTCGCGGGCGGCAGCCAGCGCCAGCGGGAGCAGCGGATCGCGCTCGAGCTCCGCGGCGACGAAGGTCGGGCTGCGCAGCCAGCTCGCGAGCTGATGCTGGAGCCGGCGCGCGTCGTCCGGCACGCCCGGCAGCGTCGCCACCGGAACCCGCGGACCATCGGGGCGCGGGGCGGCAGCGAGGGCGTCGAGGAAGGCAAGGAGCGCGAGCCGATCGCGGCTGGTGCCCGGCCGGAGGTGGTGCGTCAGCCGCTCGAGTCGCCCCCGATCGACCTCGCCGAGCACCCGATCACACAGGGCCGCGAGCACGAGGAAGGTGTCCTCCGCGTCGTCGAGCGCGCGGTGCCGGGCGCCGCGGCCGACCTCCAGCCAGCGGACGAGCGAGTCGAGGGAGTGGCTCGGCCGCTCGGGGAACAGGAGCTGCGCCAGCTCGCACGAGTCGAGCATCGGGTTGGCCGCGATGCGTTCCCCCAGGAACGAGCGCTCGAAGGCGGCGTTGTGGGCGACGAGCGTCCAGCCAGCGAGCGCGTCTCGCACGCGCGGGTCGATCGTCGCGAGGTGGTCGGCGGCCTTGACGTCTTCGTCGGTGAGGCCGGTCAGCGCGGTGATCAGCGCGGGGATGGGTCGCTCGGGCTGAACGAGCCAGCTCTTGCGCGACGTGACCACGCCGTCCTCGACGAAGACGGCGCCGATCTCGAGGATGACGTCGGTGGTGGGATCGAGGCCCGTGGTCTCGATGTCCACGAAGCACAGCCGTCGCAGGATGGATGCCGTCGCTTCCACGTCGTGCACCCTACCTGCGGGGGCTGACAAGTCACTCCACGAGGAGCACGCCGCCGATCATCATGTCCATCGCGCAGCCGAAGCGGACCTTGCCCGCCTTCGTCGGCGTCCACGCGACCTCGACGGCCTTGTCGAGCGGGAGCGCGACCTTGATGTCCGTGCCGTCGATGAGCAGGTCGGTGGCGCAGGTCTCGTCGGTCTTCCGGGTGACCACGAACTTCACCGGCTCGTTGGCCTTGAGGGTGATGTTCGACGGGACGAAGCCGTCGTTGGTGACCTCCAGGGCGATGGTCCGCGCGCCACCTTCGGGTTTCGCCGCCGCTTCCACCTTCGGCGTTTCCGCGGGCTTCGGCGCGGGCTTCGCGGTCTCGACCGGGGGCGGGGGCGCGTCCTTCTTGCAGCCGGCGAAGGCGAGCGTGATGGTGAGGATGAGCAGTGTGCGCATGTGGGTCTCCGAAGTCGTTCCTCTATCGCGACGCGCGTCTCGTCGCACGATTACGCTTGGGCGTCGGTTTTTTCGTGGAGTGCTGAGACGGATCGTCGGGGTCTGCCGTCCAGTGGGTTGAAGGAGCAGCACGCATGCAATGGACAGCCTGGAGCGTCGAGACCCCTCGCGGGGATCACAGGGAGGCCCACGTCCTCGTCACCGGTGAGGCATCGGCCGACGAGGCGCGTGCTCCGGTGATGGTGAACCTGGTGCTCGATCGCAGTGGGTCGATGAAGGGGGCGCCGTTGTCTGCCGCGGTCGAGGCCGCCCAGCAGCTGGTGGAGCTCTCGCAGCCGGAGGACTTCCTGGGCCTGGTGCTCTTCGACGGCCTCGCCGAGCAGCGCGTGCCGCTGACGATGATGGACGCGCGGGGCAAGCGGCAGATGGTGGAGGCGCTCCAGGGCATCCAGACGGGGAAGGGCACCGCGCTGCACGGGGCGCTGGAGCTGGCGCTCAAGGGCATCAAGCGGACCCTCGTCCCGGGACGGAAGCCGCAGCTGCTCCTGTTGACCGACGGCGAACCCTCGGTCGGGCCCGACACGCAGGACGCGTTCGACGAGCTCGGCGAGCGGCTGGCGCGCGAGAAGATCTCGGTGCACGCGCTCGGCCTCGCCAAGCACTACGTCGCGGAGGTCCTCGAGGCGCTCACCCGGCCCTCGGGCAACGCGTTCGAGCACGTCGACGGCCCCGAGGGGCTCGGCGAGGCGATGGGCGGGCTGATGGCGCACCTCTACGGGCAGGTCTCGTCGGAGGCGAGCATCCGCGTGCAGCCCTCGGGCTTCGTCGCGCTCACCTGCCGGCACTCGTTCCCCACCAACCTCGACGCGGAGGCCCTGACGGTCACCCTGGGGGACGTGTCGCGCGGCTACGCCCGGCGCGTGCTCTTCTCGGGCACGGTCTCGACGCCCGACTGGTCGGTGCAGCTCCACGCCTCGGCGAAGGAGCGCAGCGACGTGCGCCACTGGAAGGTCGACGTCGAGCGGGTGACGGCTGAGTCGGCGCGCGGGAAGCTGATCGTCGGCATCTCGCACGAGCTGGAGCTCGTCAGTGAAGAGACGGCCGCCTGGCTGTCTCTCGCGCGGAAGGATCTCGAGCGCGCCGAGCAGCAGCTCGAGGCCGCAGAGAGCCACCTGCGCAGCGTCGTCTCGCTGTCGCCCGAGGGCATCCCCGTGCGGCGTCACCTCGAGCGCCTGGGCGATCTGCGGCTCGCCGTCGAGCGCGGCGAAGGCGACATCCCCCTGCTGATCCGCCGCGCGCAGAGCGCCCGCGCGGGGACGCACGTGAGCCAGGTGATCCCCCTCCAGAACTACCGGCAGCGCCGCTGACATGGGCGACGTCGCGCGGCTGTACGAAGCGCTGCGAGCGTTCGATCAGCGGGGCGAGTTCGGCGAGGAGGACTACCTCGCGCTCCGGCGGCTCGTGCAGACCGTGGGGCGCGTCGACGCCGCGCTCCTCGATGGCTTCGTCGGCTTGTTCTTCGAGCGGCACCTGCTCGACGACGAGCGGCGGCGCGAGCTCCTCGCGCTGTCTCACGCGGAGCTCGAGCGCGCCGTGCGGCACCGCTTCAAGCAGGTGGTCGCCGGCGGGCAGGACTCCCACCAGGCGTGGCACGCGCTCTCGGCGCACGTGCGGGAAGCCCTCGCGAACCTCGGCGGTCCCGCCGTGGCCGGCTACCCGGCGAGCATCGCGAACCGCCAGGGCTTCTCGGCGATCGCCGTCGAGCAGGCGGTGGCCGCGCTGTGGAGCGAGCTCCGGCGCAAGCCGAGCGCGAAGGAGGCGACCCAGGAGCTCTTCGCCCGCTTCGTCGCGACCGCGCTGCCCGTCGAGACGACGCAGAGCGCGAGCCGCGAGTACCCGGCGGTCATCGGCGCGCGGCTCGACGCGCAGCGCCTCGCGCGGGGCATCGTCAGCGTGCTGAGCGACGACGAGAAGGATCTCATGCGCGCCCAGCTCGACGGTCAGCCGATCGAGCGGTGGGCCGAGGCGCGGGGCGTGTCGCGGGCGACCGCCTACCGGCTGCTCGCGCGCATCAAGTCGCTGTGCAAGGTGGAGTTCGACGAGCGCAGCAACCGCACGCGCCTCGAGGTGCTCGACGCGCTGCGGCTGCAGCTCTGATCAGACCGGCGCCCAGGCGAGCATCGCGTGGAGCGGCACGAAGATCTCGTCGCCGTCGGTGCCCAGCAGCACGTCGAAGGGCCCCACCGCGAGGAGGGGGAGCTCGAGCTTGATGCCGTTGCGCAGCTGCACGCTGACCTGCTTGCCGATCTGCTCGAGGAACGCGCGGGGGTCGCTCACCGGGCGGCGCGCGGGCTGGCGCGCCACCGACGCGGGCTTCTGCGACAGCTTCGGATCCCGCTCGAGGCGGGGCATCAGCCCTTCCCAGGTCGCCTTGCGGGCGATGGCGACCACGTGGAGCTTCTCGATCTGCCCCGAGCGCTCGCCGGTGAAGGACACCGGCGCCACCGCGGTCAGCACGTCGAGGGCGGTGCGCTCACCCATCACCACCGACAGCTCGGCCTTCTCGGCGATGCGACCGGCGATGAAGCCGTCGATCTGCTCGGCCGACACCGAGGATCTGGCCTCCTTGATCGCCTCGCGCCGACGCGCGCGGGCCCGGCGGGCGCGGAACTCGTCGACCGTCATGCCGCTCTGGACGATGCCGAACGCGTCGGCGAGCTCGAGGCCGGGGGTCGACTCCACGAGCACCCACGCCTGCTCGAAGCGCCGCGCCTCTTCGGCGTGGAGCTTCTTCCAGATGCGGCACTTCATCTTCCCTTCGAGATCGCCGCGCGCGATCCGGTTGGGCACGCGCTCCTTCTTCGCGAGGGCGGCGATCTGCTCCGGCGTCGGCGGAGGGCGGGGAACGGCGGGCCGCGGCGGGCCGCGGAAGGGCGGCTTGCCACCCGGGCGCGGGCTGCTGGGCCTCGCAGCGCCCGAAGGCGCAGGCGGCCGGCTCGACGTTGCGGGCGCGACAGGGGCGACGGCGGCCGCAGGGGGCCGCGCGGGCACTGGCGTCACGGTCGAAGGCCGCACCGGCGCCACCGACGACGGGGCGGGGCTCACGGGAGCAGGCGGCTTGCGGATGACCTGCACCTGGGGCGCGGGCGGTTTTCCTCTGGTTCGGTCCGTCACGGCGAGTTCGACCCTTCGAGCGAGTCCGACAGGTCGATGACCCATCGGCCGGAGTCCTTTAGCAGCTTCACCTCGCGGGTTCCTCCCCCGCTCGTCACGCGCAGCACCGCGGACGATTCGTCTTCGCGCACCGGGGTGATCGCCTCGATGGCCGTCGGGCGGCTGCCCTCGAAGAGGAGCAGCTGCGGCTCGTCACGCACCGTGCCCTTCGACGCGGCGGCGAGCTCCTTCGAGCGGGCTTCGACGCGCGCGCGGGTCTCCTTCGAGAGCGCGCTCCACGCCTTGCGGGCGTTGCCCTTCTGGAGGGCGTCCACGAAGCCGCGGTAGGTCTCTTCCGGGGTGGAGGTGGGCCCTTCCCGACGACAGGCGCTGAAACCCACCACCAGCCACAGGACGACCAACACTCGCATCACGTGCTTCATAACCACTTTCAACCGGCCTGGCGCACCTGATTGCGGCCGGCTTCCTTGGCGACGTACAGGCATTCGTCAGCGGCGTTGACGAGCTGCTCGCCGGTCTCGACGCCGTCGGACGGGAAGGTGGCGACGCCGATCGACGCGGTACAGCGCACCGGCTTCGGCCCGTCGGGCGTCTGCGCGGTCAGGCGCATCGCCTCGACGCCCATTCGCACGCGCTCGGCGGCGCGCCAGGCCTCCTCCGGGGAGGTCTCGGGCAGCAGCGCGACGAGCTCCTCGCCGCCGTAGCGGGCGAGCACGTCGACGTCGCGGAGCGCCCGCCGCGCCACCCCGGCCACCTCGCGCAGCACCACGTCGCCGAACTGGTGCCCCCAGGTGTCGTTGACCTTCTTGAAGTGATCGATGTCGAGCAGGAAGCAGCTCAGCGGGGTGCGGTAGCGCTCGCTGCGGGAGAACTCCTGGGCGAGCCGCTCCTCGAAGTGCCGCCGGTTGACGAGGCCGGTGAGGCCGTCGGTGCGCGAGAGCTGGAGCAGCTCCTCGCGCTTCTCCTCGAGCTCCCGGTTCGCGCGATCGAGCTCGCGGTTCTTCTCGACGAGCGCGTCCTGCAGCGCCTTGAGCCGCAGCATCGACTTCACGCGCGCCGACAGCTCGAGCATGTCGAAGGGCTTGATCAGGTAGTCGTCAGCGCCGAGCTCGAGGCCCTCGACCTTCCCGGTGCGGCGGGCGGTCATGAGGATCACCGGGACGAAGCCGAAGCCGTTGGCGCCCTGGTTCGCCTTCACGATGCGCGTGACCTCCACGCCCCCGAGCCCGGGCATCTCGACGTCGAGCAGCAGCAGATCGGGGACGTGCTGACGGATCGCCGAGAGGACCTGCGTGCCGTCCTGACACTCGACGAACTCGTAGTCGACGTCGACCTGCGAGAGCGCGGTGCGGACCTGGCTGCGGATCAGCTGATCATCGTCGGCGACGAGGAGCTTCCGCCCGCGGACCGAGACGCCCGGCTCATCGCGACGCGCGACTTCGAGGGTCTTTCGGCGAACGGCCATTCGGGCCGCAGGATGTCACTTCTTGACCAGCCGCGCTCGGTAGACCGGCGCGCCGGAGGCGAGGTAGCGCCGCTCGCGGGTCGAGGGGACGTCTTCGGGGTCGTACGGGTGGAAGACGAGGGGCCCGAGCGGGTTGTGGAACCCGGCCTCCTCGAGCGCGCGAATGCCACGCTCACCCACGTCCTGCACGTCGGTGCGGAAGTCGAAGCGGCCGCCGGGCTCGAGGAGCGTCAGCAGGAACTTCGGGAAGTCGCCGTGGAGGATGGCGCGCTTCTGGTGCGCGCGCTTCCACCAGGGGTCGGGGAACTGGAGGTGGATCACCGCGAGGCTGCCCGGTGCGAAGAGGCGCGGCACCTCGAGGCGCGCGTCGCCCTCGACGACCTTGAGGTTCTTGATGCCGTGCTTCTCGGCGCGGTGGGCGACCTCGCGCGCGTACTTCTTGCGCCACTCGAAGGCGATGAAGCGCACGTTCGGGTTGCGCCGGCAGTACTCGAGGCAGAAGCCGCCGGCGCCGCAGCCGATCTCCAGCTCCAGCGGCCCGGTGAGGCCGGCGAAGACCTGCACCCAGTCGGGTGGCTTCTCGAGGCCGAGCAGCTCGGTGCCGGTCGGTGTGGGGCGGAGGGGAATGCGGCTCATGGCCGCGCGCCGCTAGCAGGAACGTCTGCGCCGCCGGAAGAGGAAAAGGAGGCCGGCGAGCGGAGGGAGGGCGCCCGGGCCGCAGCCGCACGTCGGCGCGAGCTTCGGCGGCTCGGTGATGCCCAGCCCGCCGAGGTGGCGACGGGGCAGCGCGACCTCGGCGTTGCGCGTGTTGCCCGGGTCGTGGCCCGCCGATTCCCACGTCAGATCTTCGACCAGCCCGCGGGCGAGCCAGCGCACGACGTCTCCCCGCGTGGTGCGCACCGCGAACTCGAGCTGATCGTCGCGGACCCCGAGCGCGGGCGCGGACACCACGGTCCCCCAGGTCGGGTAGGGCGCATCGGGCGGGCTGACGCCCTCGGCGTCGATGATCAGCAGCTCGCCTTCGAGGGTCGGCAGCAGCACGTCAGGCACCCGATCGCCCGTCACGTCGGCCATGGCGAAGCCCCCGGGCGAGGGCGTGCCGGTCAGCACCTGGAGCACCCGGCGCGAGACGAACGCGTCCCGGTTCCGGAGCGCGCGCTCGACGTCATACCGCGTCAGCTCGAACCGGCCGTCGGTCCGTTGCTCGACCTGGAACAGCGCGCGCCGCGAGCCTTCGGCGACGCGCGAGAGCGCGGCAGGCACCACCGAGGGCGTCCACCCGTCGAGCACCAGGAGCGGCTGGCCTGTCGCGTCGAACACCTGCTCGGCGATCACCTCGAGCGCGGCGTCACCGACGAGATCGGCGAGCAGCGCCTCGGTGGCGCGGCTCGGCGCGGTCCAGCTCTCCGGGCGGGGGCCAGCGGCGTCGGTCAGGAGCACGTGCACCTCGCGGCCGTCGGCGAGCGCGAGGTCGGGGAAGGGGTCGGCGTCGATGAAGCCGACGGCGGGGCTGCTGGTCTGCGGCGCGTCGAGCTGCGCGGACCAACGCCTCGAGCCCCGTCGCCAGGTGAGCGTGCCGGAGCGGGTGAGGGTGACCACGGCGACGCCGTCGTCGGAGGCGAAGGTGACGGGCGGGCCCGCAGGCGGTGTCGAGAGCTGCTCCGGGAAGCCGGAGAGAGGCCGCCCCGTCGCGCCGTACGCCTCGAGCAGGCCGTCAGCGCCGAGGGTGACGAAGTCGCTGCGCTGGTCTCCGTCGACGTCCGCGACGGCGATCGGGAAGCGCCCCGGCGCGAGGGGCGGCGTCAGCTCGAAGCGTTGCTGCGGCGCGAGCGCGTGGAGGCCATCGATCGACGCGACGAGGACGGACTCGGACCCGCCCCCGGCGAGGTCGACGTAGCGCGGCGGTCCGGAGCCGGGGCCGAGCGCGTCGAGCCCCTGGAGCCCACGGCGCCGCGCGAGCGGGGGCGAGACGAGCGGAGTGGCCCACTCGAGCGCGCCCTTCCTCTCGACGAACCACGCCACGCCGTCGGGCGGGTCGAGCGGCGTGCCTCCGGCGCAGCTCACCGGCCCGAGCCCCTCGAGTGCGCACGCCTCGGCGAGGCTCGCCGGAGTCGCGAGGGACGGCGCGGCGCGCGCGGTCGGAGAGAAGCGCTCGCGCGGCTCCGGCGCCGCCAGCACCGCGTGATGCGCGTCGACCCTCGGGCCTCCGAGGAGCCCGGCGAGCTCGGTCGGGGTGAGGGCGGGGTTGCGGCTGAGGACCAGCGCGGCGAGGCCCGCGAGGCGGGCGGCTGCCTCCGGCGCGCAGCGGGTGGTCGAGGTCGAGCTCGTCCCGAGCGCCGCGCCGCCGCACCCTTCGCGAGACGTCGCGCTCGCGCGGTCGGCGGTCGCGGTGAGGGTGCGTGGGCTGAGGACCGCCTCGTGCAACGCCAGCGGCCACGTCGCGCGAGTGCCGCTCCCGACGGTGACCACGATCAGCCCTCCGTCGAGCCGCGCGCGGGCGAAGGCCGAGAGCTCGCTCTCGTCGGCCGGCAGCAGCACCACCTGCGCCGGCGCTCGCAGGGCGTCGTCGAGCGAGCCCGCGACCCACGGGACGATGGTGCACTCGGGGCAGACGCCGATGCCCTCCAGGCCGTCGTTCACCGGCGCCACGAGCAGCCGCCACGGCTCGACGCCCGCGTCGGCGGTGCTGAGCGGCCCCGCGTCTCGCACGAGGTCCCACCCGCAGAGATCATCGACGCGGCCGTTCTGATCCTGATCCAGCCCGTCGGCGCGCGCGGCGAGGAGATCTTCGAGGTCGACGCCGCCGTTCGCGTTGACGTCTGGAACGCGCCCCGCGAAGTCGCCGACGTCGAGGCGCCCGTTGCCGTTGACGTCGCCCGCATCGGGGAGCTCGCCCGCGTTGAGCTTCCACGCGCCCGCGACGAGCGGGTCGGACAGGTTCAGCGTCGTGCCGACGACGGCGATGGTGAGCTCCGGCGCGCCGCGGGTGACGCTCCACGCGCGATCGATTGACATTCCGACGCCGGCGTCGCCCGCGCCCCACCCGGGCGGGCTGAACGAGAGGAGCGGCCACTCACTGGTCCACGAGGGCTCGGCGGGCCAGTTCGCGGGGTCGGCGAACGCCTCGCGCCCGGCGTCGGCAGGGAGCGGCCAGGCGGACAGCGCGACGGCGACGAGGAGACTGGTCACCGCGCGACCGTACAACGTCGGCTATACCTCCGCGGCCATGAAGCTCTACTCCTCGCTGCAGGAGGCCTCCGACGGCTCGCTCCGCGGCTCCGCGATCTGCCTCGGCAACTTCGACGGCGTGCACCTCGGCCATCAGGCGCTGCTCGCCGAGGCCGCGAAGCACGGCCGCGTGGTGGCCGTCACCTTCCACCCGCACCCGGGCAAGGTGCTCCAGCCCCAGCTCGCGCCGCGGCTGATCTGCTCGCAGGCGCGCAAGCTCGAGCTCCTCGAGGCGCACGGGGCGAGCGCGGTCATCGTGCAGCCGTTCTCGCTCGACTACGCGCGCACCACGCCCGAGACGTTCGAGCGCGTGCTCTTCGACGAGGTCGGCGCCACCACCGTCGTGGTGGGGTACGACTTCACCTACGGGCAGAAGCGCGCCGGCACGGTCCAGACGCTCGAGAGCGCGGCCGCCACGCGCGGCGCCGCAGTGCAGATCGTCGGCGCGGTGAGCCTCGAGGGCGTCGTCGTGTCGTCGAGCAAGGTGCGCGAGTACGTGCTCGAGGGCCGGGTGGAGGCTGCTGCGCGGTTGCTCGGGCGGCCGTTCGATCTCGACGGGGTGGTGGTGCCCGGCGCCGGACGCGGTCGCACCATCGGCTTTCCGACCGCCAACGTCGACACCGCCAACGAGCTGCGCCCCGCGCCGGGCGTCTACGCGGTGCGCGTGCGCGTCGCTGGCGAGTCCACGCGGCACGGCGGCGCGGCGAATATCGGTGTCAAACCCACATTCGGCGGCGGCGAGGTGACGATCGAGGCGCACCTGTTCGACTTCCGGGGGGACCTGTACGGCAAGCGCCTGCGGGTGGAGTTCCTCGAGCGGCTGCGCGCGGAGAAGCGCTTCGCGTCGGCGAGCGAGCTGTCCTCCCAGATCGCGCGGGATCTCGAAGCGGCGCGGGCGGCGGTGGCGCGCGGGCTGCCTTGATTCCTTGCTTTGCCTGAGTCGCGGAGTTTGAATCCCGCGGCTCTCCTCACGCCACTCCGAACTCAAGGGCACACTCCATGTCAGGTCGTCTGGGCGAGCTGCTCGTTCGCGAAAACCTCATCTCGGTTCAGCAGCTCCGCAAAGCGCAGGAAGAACAGCAGAAGACTGGCACGCGCATCGGCACGGCGCTGATCAAGGTCGGCGCGATCGAGGAGTCGAAGCTCACCGACTTCCTCTCGAAGCAGTACGGCGTTCCGGCGATCAACTTGAAGGAGTTCGATGTCGAGCCCGACATCATCAAGCTGGTGCCGAAGGACGTGGCGGAGAAGCACCTCGTGGTGCCCGTCAACCGCGCCGGGAGCGCGCTGATCGTCGCCATGTGCGACCCGTCGAACATCTACGCGGT
Source organism: Myxococcota bacterium (assembly GCA_049322495.1). Lineage (GTDB taxonomy): Bacteria > Myxococcota > Myxococcia > Myxococcales > Myxococcaceae > Archangium_A. Next base: position 16,911 of record JBMORD010000351.1, read on the forward strand.
CGACGATCTCAAGTTCCTCACCGGCTACAACATCGAGGCGGTGGTCGCCTCGGAGCCGGCGATCCGCGAGGCGATCGAGCGCTACTACGCCGAGAAGGGCCCCAGCCTCGAGGACATCGTCGGCGGCATCGATGAAGACGACGTCGAGCTGTCCGATGGTGGCGAAGAGAACGTCGAAGAAGCGGCGAAGGCCGCCGACGACGCGCCGGTCATCAAGCTGGTGAACCTGATCCTCAAGGACGCCATCTCCAAGCGCGCGTCCGACATTCACATCGAGCCCTACGAGAAGGACTTCCGCGTCCGCTTCCGCATCGACGGCGTGCTGTACGAGGTGATGAAGCCGCCGATGAAGCTCAAGAACGCGATCATCTCTCGCGTGAAGATCATGTCGCAGCTCGACATCTCCGAGCGCCGGCTCCCGCAGGACGGCCGCATCAAGATCAAGCTCGGCGGCGGCAAGGAGATGGACTTCCGCGTCTCGGTCTGCCCCACGCTCTTCGGCGAGAAGATCGTGCTGCGCCTGCTCGACAAGTCGAACCTCCAGCTCGACATGACCAAGCTCGGCTTCGACCCCGAGCCGCTCAAGTGGTTCAAGGAGGCCATCGACCGCCCGTACGGCATGGTGCTCGTCACCGGCCCCACCGGCTCCGGCAAGACCACCACGCTGTACTCGGCGCTCTCGGCCCTCAACGATCCGACGACCAACGTGTCGACCGCCGAAGACCCGGTCGAGTTCAACTTCGCCGGCATCAACCAGGTGCAGATGCAGGACTCGATCGGCCTCAACTTCGCGGCCGCGCTCCGCAGCTTCCTCCGTCAGGACCCCGACACCATCATGATCGGCGAGATCCGCGACTTCGAGACGGCGGAGATCGGCGTGAAGGCCGCGCTCACCGGCCACCTGGTGCTCTCGACGCTCCACACCAACGACGCGCCGGGCACGGTGAGCCGCCTGCTCAACATGGGCATCGAGCCCTTCATGGTGACGGCCTCGCTGAACCTGATCCTCGCGCAGCGCCTCATGCGCCGCCTGTGCAACAGCTGCAAGCGCCCGGTGCAGACCGTCGACGAGCAGGCGCTGATCGACGCCGGCATTCCCGCCGACAAGATCGGCAGCTTCACGCTCTACGAGAAGGGCGGCTGCAAGGAGTGCAACGACCGCGGCTACAAGGGCCGCGTCGCCGTGTACGAGGTGATGCCCTTCTGGGACGGCCTCAAGGAGATCGTCATCAACGGCGCGTCGGCCGCGGAGCTCAAGCAGGAGGCCATTCGCCTCGGCATGCAGACGCTGCGCATGGCGGCGCTGGGCAAGGTGATGGCCGGCGTGTCCACCATCGAAGAGGCGGTCAGCAACACCGCCCCCGACCGCTTCTGAGGAGAACGACTTGGCGAACCTGCATCAGCTGCTCAAGGCGATGGTCGACCGCGGCGCGTCCGACCTCCACATCACCACCGGTTCTCCTCCGCAGCTGCGCATCGACGGCGAGCTGGTGCCGCTGAAGATGAACCCGCTGACGCCGGTCGAGACCAAGCAGCTCTGCTACTCGATCCTCACCGACGCCCAGAAGCACAAGTTCGAGGAGGACAACGAGCTCGACCTGTCGTTCGGCGTGAAGGGGCTCTCGCGCTTCCGCTCGAACATCTTCATGCAGCGCGGTGCGGTGGCCGGCGCGTTCCGCACCATTCCGTTCAAGATCCTCACCTTCCAGGAGCTGGGCCTCCCGCCGATCGTCCAGGAGCTCTCGAAGAAGCCGCGCGGGCTGATGCTGGTCACCGGCCCGACCGGCTCCGGCAAGTCGACCACGCTCGCGTCGATCATCGACAAGATCAACACCGACCGTCACGAGCACATCATGACGATCGAGGATCCGATCGAGTACCTGCACCCGCACAAGAACTGCCTGGTGAACCAGCGCGAGGTGGGCGCCGACACCAAGAGCTTCAAGCTGGCGCTCAAGTACATCCTCCGCCAGGACCCCGACGTGGTGCTGGTCGGCGAGATGCGCGATCTCGAGACCATCGAGTCGGCGCTGGTGATCGCCGAGACCGGTCACATCGCCTTCGCCACCCTGCACACCAACAGCGCGGTGCAGACCATCAACCGCATCCTCGACGTCTTCCCGCCGTACCAGCAGCCGCAGGTGCGCGCGCAGCTCTCGTTCGTGCTCGAAGGCATCATGTCGCAGGCGCTGCTCGCCAAGGCGACCGGCGGCGGTCGCACCCTCGCGCTCGAGGTGATGATCCCCAACCCCGCCATTCGCAACCTGATCCGCGAAGACAAGGTCCACCAGATCTACTCGCAGATGCAGGTCGGCCAGGCGAAGTTCGGCATGCAGACGTTCAACCAGGCGCTCGCCGCGCTCCTCGCGCGCAAGGTGATCAGCATGGAGGAGGCCTTCGGCCGCACCTCCGACCCCGAGGAGCTCAAGAACATCATGGCGAGCGGTGGCGGCAACGTGCTGCCCGGCCACCAGGCGGCAGGGGCCGTGCCACGGCCTGGCGCCCCCGGCAGGTAGGCGAGGGTGTGACAGGGCCGCGCATTTGGAGATTCCGCGCGCGGCGGTAGATTGCCTTCGTTTCTCTACGGGAAAGAGCCCTCATGGCCCAGGCCGCGACGATCAAGACCCAGCCCAACAAGAAGTCGTCCTCTTCGACGCCCGTCTTCCTGTGGGAAGCGAAGACCAAGCAGGGCGAGGTCAAGAAGGGCGAGATGGAGGCCGGCGACGAGAAGGCCGTCGAGGCCCGCCTCATCTCGCTCGGGCTGACCGTCACCAAGGTCCGTCGGAAGGGGCTGCTCGACTCGAACATCTCGCTGCCCGGGAGCGTCCAGGGGCGCGACATCCTGATCTTCACGCGCCAGTTCGCGACGATGATCGACGCCGGCCTTCCGCTCGTGCAGTGCCTCGACATTCTCGGCAGCCAGACCGAGAACCCCGCGTTCCGCAAAGTGATCTTCGCGGTCAAGGGGCGGGTGGAGGGCGGTTCGACCTTCTCCGACGCGCTGAAGGATCACCCGAAGGTGTTCGACGAGCTGTACGTGCAGCTGTGCGCGGCCGGTGAGGTGGGCGGCATTCTCGACACGATCCTCAACCGCCTCGCGGTCTACCGCGAGAAGAACGAGAAGCTGAAGCGCAAGGTCAAGGGCGCGCTCACCTACCCGGTGGTCGTCATCATCATCGGCATCGTCGTCACGGCCGTCCTCCTGCTCAAGGTGACGCCGGTCTTCGAGAAGATGTTCGCCGACTTCGGCAGCGAGCTGCCGGGACCGACTCAGGTGGTGGTCGATCTCTCGAAGTGGCTCCAGGCGTACATCTTCCACCTCCTGGCAGGCATCGCGGCGATCGTCGTTGCGGGGCGCGCGTTCTACGCGAATCCCCGCGGGCGCGAGATCTTCGACAAGGGCATCCTGTACGCGCCCCTGGTGGGCGATCTGATCCGAAAGCTCGCCGTGGCCCGCTTCACGCGCACGCTCGGCACGATGATCAGCTCGGGTGTGCCGATCCTCGACGCGCTGGACGTCACCGCCAAGACCGCCGGCAATCGGACGATCGAAAAGGGCATCCAGTACGTTCGGACGAAGATCTCCGAAGGCAAGAACATCGCGGGGCCGCTGTCCGAGACCAAGGTCTTCCCCTCGATGGTGGTGCAGATGATCGGTGTCGGCGAGGCCACGGGCGCCATGGACGCCATGCTCGGGAAGATCGCCGACTTCTACGACGACGAGGTCGACGCGGGAGTCGCGGGCCTCACGTCGCTGATCGAGCCGATCATGATGGTGTTCCTCGGTGGCGTGGTCGGCGGCTTCCTGATCGCCATGTACCTGCCCATCTTCAGCATCGCCGGTGCCATCAAGTAGCGCAGCCAGGCCTGCCGCGGACCTGCGGGTTCGCCTCCTCTGGCTCACCGTCTTCAGGACCGTCGCCACCTCCCTGGTGCTCGGGGGGCTCGCGTTCCAGCTCGGCCTGCAGCCGCGCGCCGAGCTCACGACCGCCGACCTCACGTCGACCGGGCTGATCATCTTCAGCTACGTGCTGACGCTCGTGACCGGTCTGCTGCTGCGAGCGGGGCGCATCGGCCCCGGCGTCGCGTGGGCGCAGATCGTCAGCGACGTGCTGCTTGCCTCGAGCGTGGTGTTCCTCACCGGCGGCCCGCGGAGCCCGTTCTCGTTCCTCTTCCTGGTGTCGATCGTCGGCGCCG
>JBMORD010000351.1:21117-39974 GCA_049322495.1 Myxococcota bacterium
TGGCGGGCTTCGTCGGGGCGTCGGCGGGCCTGCTGGGCGTGCTGGCGCTGCTTCCGTCGGCGGGGCCGGTGGCGCTCGATGTCGGGTTGCAGCTGGTGGCCCAGCTGCTGATCGCCGTCCTCAGCGGGTACGTCGGCGAGCAGCTCTCGCGCACGGGTGGGCAGCTGTCCGCGAGCGAGCGCAGCCTCAAGTCCCTCACGGAGCTGCAGAACGAGATCGTCAGCGTCATGCCGTCGGGGCTGATCACCTGTGATGGTGATGGGAGCGTCACGTTCGTCAACCCTGCGGCCGCCGCGATCCTCGGGGTGGGGGGCGACGTGCGCGGGCGCCCGGTCGACTCGGTGCTGCCCGGCGTGCGCGACGTGACCGCCGCGAGACGGACCGAGCTGCGCATCGAGACCGGGCGTGGCGAGAGGATGCTCGGCATGACGGTGACTCCGCTGTCGGGGAGCAGCGGGTTGCTCATCGTCTTCCAGGATCTGACCGAGCTCAGGCGGGTCGAGCGTGAGCTCGACAGCATCGACCACCTCGCGACCCTCGGGCGGCTCTCGGCACAGCTCGCGCACGAGGTCCGCAACCCGCTCGCCGCGATGCGTGGGTCGGCCCAGCTCCTGGTGGCCGACGCGGCCGGTACCCCCGGGGAGCGCCTCGCGAAGCTGATCCTTCGTGAGTCGGATCGGCTCGGTTCGCTGGTCGAGGGCTACCTCAACCTCGCCCGGCCGCCGCCGCCCCAGCTGGTGCCCACCTCGCTCGACACGGTCGCCCGCGAGACGCTCGAGCTCCTGCGGGCAGATCCTTCGTTCGCCGCGGTGCAGGTCGACGAGCAACTCGAGCCGGTGAGGGGGCGCTGCGACCCCGGGCAGCTCAAGCAGGTGCTGATCAACCTGTTGCGCAACGCGGCGGTGGCCATTGGGCCGTCGCGAGGGCGGCTGCGCTTGCGGGTCACCACGCATGAAGGCGCGCCGGTGATCGAAGTGTGGGACAGCGCGGGCGCCATCGCCCCGGAAGACCGGCAGCGGATCTTCGAGCCCTTCTTTTCGAAGGCGAAGGGCGGCAGCGGGCTCGGGCTCTCGACCGTCGCGTCGATCGTGCAGGCGCACGGTGGGTCGATCTCGGTGGAGTCGAACCCCGCGACGGGCACCACGTTCTCGGTCAAGCTGCGCCCCACGTGAGAGGTGTCATGGCGCGCATTCTGGTCGTCGACGACGAGCTGAGCATTCGGGAGTACCTCGAGGTCCTCCTCGGCCGGGCCGGCCACGCGGTCGAGCTGGCCGAGTCGGTCGAAGAGGCGCGCGCCGCGCTCGCGAAGGGCGGCTTCGACCTGGTGGTCAGCGACTTCCGCATCGGCACCGGCTCGGGCATCGACGTGCTCAAGAGCGCGCGGGCGCTGTCACCCCCGCCCGAGGTGATCATCATCACCGCGTACGGCACGCCCGCGTCGGCCGTCGAGGCGATGCGCCAGGGCGCATACGACTACATCTCGAAGCCGTTCGACAACGACGAGCTGGTGCTCCTCATCGAGCGCGCGCTCGAGAAGAGCCGCCTCTTCGAGGAGAACCGCCAGCTGCGGGCGACCCTCGTCCCCCGCGCGGAGTACTTCCCCGGCACGGGCCAGGCGATGCGCCAGGTGTGGTCGCTCGTCGAGAAGGTGGCGCAGACCAGGTCGACGGTGCTGATCACCGGCGAGAGCGGCACCGGCAAGGAGGTCGTCGCGCGGGCGATCCACGCGCGCAGCCCGCGCCATGCCTCGCCCTTCGTGCCTGTCAACTGCGGTGCGCTCGCCGAAGGCGTGCTCGAGAGCGAGCTCTTCGGCCACGTGCGCGGCGCCTTCACCGGCGCGGCGAGCGATCGCACCGGCATCCTCGTCTCGGCAGGCGACGGCACGGTGCTGCTCGACGAGGTCGGCGAGCTGCCGCTGGGCACGCAGGTGAAGCTCCTGCGCGTGCTGCAGGAGCGTCGGGTGAAGCCGGTCGGCAGCTCGCGCGAGGTGCCCTTCGAGGCGCGGGTGCTCGCCGCGACCAACCGTCGGCTCGACGAGGAGGTGAAGGCCGGCCGGTTCCGCGAGGACCTGTTCTTCCGCCTCAACGTCATCAACATCGAGCTCCCCCCGCTGCGCGCGCGCCGCGAGGACATCCGCCCGCTGGCGCAGTACTTCCTCGGCCGCGTCGCGGAGGAGCTCGAGCGCCCGGGGCTCCGCTTCAAGGAGGAGACGCTCGCGCTGCTCGAGGGCTACGCGTTCAGCGGCAACGTGCGGCAGCTCCACAACCTCGTCGAGCGCGCCGCCACGCTCTCGGACAGCGAGGAGCTCGGCCCGGACAGCCTCCCGCCCGGCGTCCGCGGCACGGCGGAGACCACCGCGGCGGCGGAGGTGCAGATCGGCGAGGGCTTCTCGCTGGAGCGCCACCTCGATGAGCTCGAGCGCAAGTTCCTCCAGGAGGCGCTGCGGCGCTCGGGCGGAGTGAAGATGAAGGCCGCGCAGCTGCTCGGCCTGACCTTCCGCTCGTTGCGCTACCGGCTCGCCAAGCACGGCCTCGGAGATCGAGACGACGCATGAAGCTCCGCCTGTTCTTCACGGCGGTGCTCATCTCGTTCGCGTCGGTGGGGCCGACCTGGCTCACGCTCCAGCCGCTGATGACCCGGGTGCTCGGGCCGGGCGCCTGGCAGGAGGTGAGCAGCCGACTGCTCTCGATCGACCTGGTCGTCGGCGTGCTGGTGGTCTACCTGCTGCTGCACTTCAGCCTCGGGCGGCCGGTGGAGCGCATCGGGACGACGGTGCGCCAGCTCTCGCGTGACGACCTCGAGGGTGGTGGGCTGCTGCTGCAGGTCGACCGCGCGCTCCGCCGCCTGGCGCTCGATCTCTCGAGCGAGCGCGAGCTCAACGCGCGGCGCCTCGCGGAGCTGACCGCGTCGAACGAGGCCCTCGTGCGGCTCCAGGCGGAGCTGGTGGCCAACGACCGGCTGGCGACGGTGGGCAAGCTCGCCGCAGGCGTGGCGCACGAGGTGGGCAACCCGCTCTCGGGCATCCTCGGGTACCTCTCGGTGCTGCGCATGCGCGGCAAGGGCAACGCGGAGCTCCTCGACCTCGTGGTGCGGATCGAGGGCGAGGTGCAGCGCATCGATCAGATCGTCCGCAGCCTGCTGGAGCTCGGGCGCCCCTCGCGCGGACGCGCGCAGCCGGTCGACGTGCGCCCGGTCATCGCCTCGTGCGTGCAGCTGCTGTCGGCCAGCCGTGACTTCGAGACCGTCGACGTCACCGTCGAGAGCACGGGCTCCACGTGGCTGCGCGCCGAGACGGGGCCGCTCTCGCAGGTGCTGGTCAACCTGCTGCTGAACGCCGCCCAGGCGATGGACGGTCGGCGCGGCAAGGTGGTGATCCGCGTCGAGGTCGACGAGCGGGAAGGGCGGATCATCGTCGAGGACGATGGGCCCGGCCTGCCGGCGGAGGTCAAGGCGCGCCTCTTCGAGCCGTTCTTCACCACTCGCGCCGCCGGGAAGGGCACCGGTCTGGGCCTCGCGGTCTCGCGACACCTCCTCGGGCAGTTCGACGGGCGCCTCGAGGCGGGGGATCGCCCGGGTGGCGGCGCGCGCTTCACCATCGTGCTGCCCGCGCCGTGATAAGCCGCGCCCATGCCCGCCTTTCGCCAGGTGCTGGTGGCAGACGACGAGGCGTCGATCCGCCATGTGCTGACGCTCGTGTTGACCGACAGCGGGTACGAGGTGCGCGCCGTCTCTGACGGTGAGGAGGCGCTCAAGGAGCTCGCGGCCCGCAGCTACGACGTGGTGATCTCCGACGTGCGCATGCCGAAGGTCGACGGCATGGCGCTGCTCAAGCAGGCGCTGGCGACCAACCCCGAGCTCACCTTCGTGGTGATGAGCGCCTACGGCTCGAAGGATCTCGCGCTCGAGGCGGTGGCCCAGGGCGCCTTCGACTTCATCGAGAAGCCCTTCAAGCCCGAGGAGGTGGTGTTCCTCCTCAAGAAGGCCGAGGAGCGGCTGCGGCTGGTGCGCGAGAACCGCCGGCTGCGCGGCGCGGAGCTCCCCGAGGGGCCGCTCCAGCGGCTGCTGGGGCAGAGCGAGGCCCTCGCCGTGCTCAAGAAGCAGATCGCCCGCATCGCGCCCGTCTCGACCACCGTCCTCGTCACCGGCGAGTCGGGCACCGGCAAGGAGCTCGTCGCGCGCGCGCTCCACGAGCTCTCGCCGCGCGCCTCGATGCCCTTCGTGGCGGTGAACTGCGGCGCGATCCCCTCGGGGTTGATCGAGTCGGAGCTCTTCGGTCACGCGAAGGGCGCCTTCACCGACGCGCGCACCGCCAAGCGCGGGCTCTTCACCGAAGCCGACGGCGGCACGATCTTCCTCGACGAGGTGGGCGAGCTGCCAATGCAGGCCCAGGTGAAGCTGCTGCGCGTGCTCCAGGAGAGCGAAGTGCGCCCCGTCGGCGAGAGCCGCGTCGAGAAGGTCGACGTGCGCGTCGTCGCCGCGACGCTGCGCGACCTCTCGCGGCTCGTCGAGCGCGGTGAGTTCCGCGAGGACCTCTACTTCCGCTTGAACGTGGTGCAGCTCAAGGTGCCCGCCCTGCGCGAGCGCCGCGAAGACATCCCGCTGCTGGTGCGCGAGTTCCTCGGGCGCTTCAACCGCGCCTTCAACCGTGAGCCGCCGGTGACGGAGATCGCTCCCGAGGCGCAGCAGCTGCTCGAGACCTACGGGTGGCCGGGCAACGTGCGCGAGCTCGAGAACGCCATGGAGCGCGTGGTGCTGCTCGCCGAAGGGCCGCGCATCACGCCCGATCTGCTCCCGGAGAAGCTGTGGGCGGCGCGCCCGGCGCCGCCGCCCCCGCCGGGCCTGGCGCTGCCCACGCCCGAGTCGATGCAGTTCTCGCTCAAGCGGGCGATCGAGACGGTCGAGGCGCAGTTCATCCGCGCGGCGCTCCGTCAGACGCGCGGCAACCGCACGCGCGCCGCGGAGCTGCTCGAGATCAGCCACCGCGCGCTGCTCTACAAGATCAAGGACTACGGCATCGATCCCGACGCCGAGGGCGAGAAGGGCCCCGCTGGATCCTGACCCGCTGCAGCGCCCAGCGCTTTTTCTGATCCCCCACCCGTGGGGTGTGCGCGTTGTCGCACCCACCTTTGAGGGTATACCTACATATCTTTGACGTATAATTATGGTGTCAAAGAGTGATCAGTCCGGTTGACACTGCCTGACGGCGGATCGAGGATTCTGATCCGATGAGCGAGGACAAGAAGGGCAACCGGGTGCAGGTGCTCCGCGAGGAGCGGCTGCTTTCGAAGGCGGAGCTCGCACGGCGTGCAGGCGTCTCGGTGCTGACCATCGATCGCGTCGAGAGGGGCGCGCCGTGCCGGCTCGACACCAAGCGGAAGATCATCCTCGCGCTCGGGCTGAAGGTGACCGATCGCGATCAGGTGTTCGAGGACTGACGGCCAATTTTTTTCAGGTCGAAGGAAACGACCTTAGGCTGAACCAAGGCAGCACATCCAAGGAGCCGGCTTCATGGCGAAGGGCAAACTGGCGCTGGGGCTCGACATCGGATCGTCGGGCGTCAAGCTGATTCAGCTGAAAGAGCAGCGCCGCCGCGGCGAGGTGACGTACGCGCTGCAGAGCTTCGGCATGAAGCCGCTGCCTCCCGAGGCGATCGTCGACGGCGCGCTGATGAACTCGACGGCCATCGTGCAGGCGATCCAGGAGCTGCTCGGCGAGCTCAAGGTGAAGGCGAAGGAGGTCGCGATCGGCGTGAGCGGGCACTCGGTGATCATCAAGAAGATCTCGATGCCGCGCATGTCGCAGGACGAGCTCGAGGAGGCGATCCAGTGGGAGGCGGAGCAGCACATCCCCTTCGACATCAAGGACGTCAACCTCGACACGCAGATCCTCCGGCCTGACGCCAACGACGCCACCGGCCAGATGGACGTGCTGCTGGTCGCCGCGAAGAAGGACATGATCAACGACTACTCGTCGGTCGTGTCGGAGGCGGGGCTGACGCCGGTGGTGGTCGACGTCGACGCCTTCGCGGTGCAGAACTGCTTCTCGGCGAACTACGAGGTGCCGGCGAGCGAGACCATCGTGCTCATCAACGCCGGCGCGGCGGTGGTGAACATCAACATCATCGCGGGCGGCGTGACGACCTTCACCCGCGACGTGACCATCGGCGGCAACCAGTTCACCGAGGAGATCCAGAAGCAGCTCAACGTCTCCTACGAGGAGGCGGAGGCGCTGAAGGTCGGCGGTGGCCGGGCTGACGCCGACGCGGTCGTCCCGCAGGAGGTCGAGAAGGTGATGAGCCAGGTCGCCGAGCAGGTGGCCGGCGAGATCCAGCGCTCGCTCGACTTCTACGCGGGCACTGCCGCCGACGCGAACTTCAGCAAGGTCTACCTGTCGGGCGGCACGGCGAAGGTCCCGGCGCTCTTCAAGACCATCGAGGCGCGCGTGGGGGTGCCAGTCGAGATCCTCAACCCGTTCAAGCGCATCGAGATCGACAACCGCAAGTTCGACCCCGCGTTCATCATGGACGTGGCGCCGCAGGCGGCAGTGGCGGTGGGGCTCGCGCTCCGCAAGCCGGGCGACAAACTCGACTGACCAGAGGACTGACTCGAGATGATGATCCGCATCAACCTCCTGCCGGTCCGGCAGGTGCAGAAACGAGAGCAGGGCCGCCAGTTCATCGTGCTGATGATCGGAACACTGATCATCGCCGGCGCAGCGAACGCCTACTGGTTCACGTGGATGGACGGCAAGCGCGAGACCGCGCAGCGCCGCCTCGACGACACGAACGCCAGCATCGAGCGCCTCGAGAAGGTGATCGGTGAGGTCAACAACCTCGCCAAGCGCAAGAAGGAGGTCGAGGAGAAGCTGGGCGTGCTCGACAAGCTGACCCGTCAGCGCGCGGGCCCGGTGAAGATGCTCGACGCCCTGGCGACTTCCACCCCGAAGAAGGTGTGGCTCAAGTCCTTCGAGGACAAGGGCGGGGCGGCGGCGCTGACCGGCAGCGCAGAGAGCTACGAAGACGTCTCGGAGTTCATGCGCGCCCTGAAGAACGTGGTGTGGAGCCCGAAGGGGATGGGGCGCGTGGTCGAAGAGAAGAGGGACCGTGGCGCGCGGGTCGAGCTCCTGGGCGCGGAGGCGGCCATCGCTGACTTCTCGGCCAACGAGCTCGGCTACTTCTTCACCAACATCGAGCTCAAGGGCACGCAGGCCGAAGGGAAGTCGGTCAAGTTCGAGATGTCTCTCAACGTGAACATGGGGATCTGAGGCCGCCGTGGAACAGCTCATCGAACGAGTCAACAAGCTGAGCACCCCGGTCAAAGCCGGGATCATCTTCGGCATCATCGCGGTGCTCACCGCGGGCACGTACTTCCTGTTCATCAGCGATCTCGACGAGAAGATCACCTCGCTCAAGAACGAGCAGCTGGCGAAGGACCAGGTCCTCGCGCAGAAGCAGGAGATCGCCGACAACCTCAACGAGCGTCGCAAGGAGATGGACGCGCTCGAGCAGAAGTTCCAGGAGGCCCTCACCCAACTGCCCGAGAAGAAGGACATCGAGGAGCTGCTGGCTCAGCTCAACGACGTCGGCAAGAAGTCCGGCCTCGACATCAGCAAGGTCATCCCGGGGTCCGAGGCGAGCGAGGGCTTCTACTCGCGCATTCCGATCTCGATGGCCGTGACCGGGAACTACCACGAGATCGCGACCTTCCTGCAGGAGGTCGCGGGGCTTCGGCGAATCGTCAACGTGTCGAACCTCAAGCTCGGGGGCCCTCAGCTGAAGGGCTCGAAGGTGGCGCTGCAGTCGGAGTTCATGGCGACGACCTTCCGCTTCAATGAGACGGGCGCCGACAAGAAGAAGGGAGCCCAGAAGTGAACCGAGCTTTGCTCCGCGTGGGCGTGACGGTGGTCCTCGGGCTGGTGAGTGGCTGTGGCGAAGAGCCCGCCGCCGCCCCCCCGCCGACCGCTGTCGCCAAGAAGAAGGCTGCCGAGGCGCCGGCCGCGCCGAAGGCGGTCGACGCCATCGACTACTCGTACAACCCCGTGGGCAAGCGCGACCCGTTCCGCGCCCCCGATCTCGATGTCGCCACCAGTTCCAACGGGACGACGGCGGTCGAGAAGGTCGGGTGCACGGAGCCACTGTGTCTGGTCGACACCGACGAGCTGACGGTGGTCGCGGTGGTCAGCGGTGACGCGAACCCCCTCGCGATGGTCGAAGACCGCGCGGGAGTCGGTCACATCGTCCGCCGCAACAGCCGAATCGGAAAGCAGGGGGGCAAGGTGACGCAGATCCTCCGCGACTGCATCGTCGTCACCTCGTTCATCAGCGGCGGCGCGGACGGCAAGCCGCAGGCGAACAAGCAGAACATGTGCGTGAAGACCGACGCCAAGAGCGCCAACCCGCTCGACCTTCTCAAGAACAAAGAGTTCAGCCCGTGAGCGAGAGAGCAATGAGCATGGAGAAGACCATCATGAAGAGCGCCCTGTTGTTCGCCGGGCTCCTCGCAACGTCGGCGTTCGCCGGGAACGCGCTGACCGGCGTGACCGTACGGCCGACGCGCGGCGGGGTCGACGTCACGGTGACGTGTGAGCAGCCCCCCGTGTTCAACGTCTTCCGGCTCAAGGAGCCTGACCGCCTGGTGGTCGACGTGTCGAACGCGACCGTCGAGGCCATCAAGGGGCACCACGAGGGGGCGGGCCCGGTCACTGGGGTGGTGGCCTCGCAGTTCTCCGACGCGAAGGCAGAGGTCGGGCGGCTGCTGCTCGGGTTGGCCAACGCGCGTCGGTATGACGTGAAGGCCGTCGACCACAGCCTGATCATCTCGATCGAGGGCGAGCCCGAGAAGGCCGCCCCGCTCGCCGCCGCGCCCGCAGTCGAGGCGCCCGCGAAGGCGGCGGTGCCGGGCGAGACGATCATCGCGTCGCGTCTGGACGAGAAGCCGGTCAAGAAGCCCGCCACGCGACTCAAGGCGATCACCGCGACGGCCGAGGGGCTGCGCCTCGTCACCGACGGTGAGATCGCGAAGTTCGAGGTGATCGAGCTCGCCGACCCCTCGCGCCTGGCGCTCGACCTGTTCGGCCTCAAGGGCGCCCCCCGCGCCCCGCGCACCTCGCTGGCCAACGTGCGCGACGTGCGCGTGGGCGCACATGACGACAAGGTGCGCGTCGTCGTCGAGTTCTCGCAGCGCCCGGTGTTCGACGTGCGGCGCCAGCGCGACGGCCTGACGATCTCGATCCAGAAGGCGGCGGCCGCGGTGGCTGAGGCCGACGGCAGCGGCGAAGCTGAGGTCGAGATCGACGGCGCGCCGGTCAGCCTCGAGAACGCGCCGGTGACGGTGCAGCAGCCCAGGGCCGAGATCACCGACGTGGCGTTCAAGGAGTCGAGCGCGGGCGGCGTCGTCGCGCTCAAGCTCAAGGGCGCGGCGAAGTGGACCGTCGAGCGGCCGGACGGCAAGAGCGCGGTGCTGAACCTCGAGGGGGCGCGCATCGCGCGTCAGCTCGAGCGGAGCCTCGACACCAGCGCGCTCGAGACCCCGGTCAAGATGGTGAGCGTGTTCGCGGTGCCCGGCAACCAGGACCGGGTGCGCGTGGTGGTCGCCGGTGACGCGGCGCTCGAGCAGGTCGTCAGCCAGCGTCCGGGCGGCCTCGAGTGGCGCTTCAGCCAGAAGGGGCTCTCGGAGCAGGCGGTGTCCGAGAACCGGGCCGCAGGTTTCTCGACGGAAGCCGAGCAGGTGGTCGAGGAGGGCGCGCCGCAGCAGCGGCGCTACGTCGGCAAGCGGGTCTCGTTCGAGTTCAAGGACATCGACATCCACAACCTGCTGCGCATCATCGCGGAGATCTCGAAGAAGAACATCGTGGTGGCCGACGACGTCGGCGGGAAGATCACCGTGCGCCTGCGCAACGTGCCGTGGGATCAGGCGCTCGACCTCGTGCTCCGCTCGAAGAGCCTGGGCAAGGAGGAGTTCGGGAACATCATTCGTGTGGCGCCGCTCAAGACGCTCGAGGAGGAGGCGAACGCGCGGATGGCGCGCAAGGAGGCGCTCGACAAGGCCAAGCCGCTCTCGGTGACGCTCATCCCCGTGAACTACGCGACGGCAGCCGAGATGTCGTCTCGAGTGAAGGACGTGCTGTCGGCGCGAGGCAACGTGACGGTCGACACGCGCACCAACACGCTGATCGTCCGCGACCTCCCGGACAACATCGGCAAGGTCCGCTCGATGGTCACCAGCCTCGATCTGCAGACGCCGCAGGTGCTCATCGAGAGCCGCATCGTCGAGGCGAGCACCTCGTTCCGACGTGAGGTCGGCATCCAGTGGGGCGGCGACGTGCTGATGTCGCAGGCGCTCGGCAACCCGACCGGCCTCGTGTTCCCGAGCTCGGTGGGCATCCAGGGCGGCTCGGTGCAGCAGGGCAACCCCGGCAACCCGAACAACTCGAACTACGCGGTGAGCCTGCCGGTGGGCGCGGGCCCCGGCGCGGGCGGCGCCCTCGGCATGGTCTTCGGCTCGGCCGGCGGTGCGGTGCAGCTGAACCTCCGGCTCTCGGCCCTCGAGTCGCAGGGGGCGGTCAAGACCATCTCCGCGCCGAAGGTGACCACGCTCGACAACGCGACGGCGCGCATCAGCCAGGGCGTGTCGATCCCCTTCAGCCAGGTGTCCGCCGCCGGTGCCAACACGCAGTTCGTCGAGGCGCGCCTGTCGCTCGAGGTGACGCCGCACATCACCCAGGACGGCAGCGTGCTGATGGCCATTCGAGCCGAGAACAACCAGCCCGATCCGTCAAACACCGGCGCCAACGGTCAGCCCGGCATCGCCCGCAAGGAAGCCAACACCAACGTGCTGGTGAAGGACGGCGAGACGACGGTGATCGGCGGCATCTACGTGCGCACCGGCTCGCTCAACCAGTCAGGGTTGCCGGTGCTCAGCAAGATCCCCGTGCTCGGGTTCTTCTTCCGCAACTCGCGCGAGCTCGAGACCAAGAACGAGCTCCTCATCTTCATCACGCCGCGCATCCTCAACCGGAGCACGGTCGCACAGAACCCGTGAGGACGAACATGAACAACCGCCTGATGCCGTTGATCTGTGTGGCGCTGATGACGGCTGGGTGCGCCAACACCACGCACCCCGTCTACATCGAGAAGTTGCAGCCCTTCACCGAAGAGTGCGGGGCCGAGAACGACACCGACTACTACTCGCCGGGAGGGACGCTCGACGTCGCGGCGGGGGCACCGCAGTTCCTGATCGTCGCCCAGGTCAAGAGCCTCGAGGGCTCGGGCGCGCCGGAGCTCGCGTTGCGGACCGGCGAGGTGCTCGATCAGGCCAACCGCAACCGCCCGCAGCTCAACCAGGCGGTGATCAACTACCGCCTGAGCAAGCGCCTCGGTGCCACCCCGAAGGAGTTCGTGCAGAACGTCAACGTGCCCCTCTCGGCCGACGGCATGGCCGTCGTGCCGGTGCAGCTCATCAGCCCGGATCTCGGCACGCTGCTCTTCGACTCGCTCACGCCGAGCAACGACTTCGACGATGTGGTCGACGTCACCGTCGAGCTGGAGTTCACGGGGGTCTACAGCGCGACGCAGACCCCGCTGACCACGGGCGTGTACACCTACCCGGTCCGGGCTTTCCGGTCGGCGCCCACGGTGACGTGCACCGCGCCGCAGCGCTTCGTGCGCGCGCCGCTCAACATGAACGGCGTGAACTGCAGCTACGCCGGGCAGACCACTCGGCCCGATCAGATCGCGCCCATGCCGTCATCGTGCTGCACGCCGGGCAGCGCAGGGTGCTGAGATGGGGTTCCGTGAACACCTCGAGGGTGTGGTCAGCGCGGTCGACGGCTCGGTCGCCTGCAGCGTGATGGGCTTCGACGGGATCGCCGTCGACACCCACCAGCCCGATGCGCGCGCCGAAGACGCGGCGTCACTCGACCTGCAGGCGGCCCTGGTCGAGTACGGCAACCTCCTCGGTCAGCTCAAGAACACCGCGCAGACGCTCAAGACGGGCGCGGTCACCGAGGTCTCGGTCAACAGCGAGAAGGTGCTCACCATCATGCGCATGGTGAACCCCGACTACTTCGTGGTGCTGGCGATGCTGCCCGAGGGCAACTACGGCAAGGGCCGCTACGCGCTGCGGCTCGCCGCGCCGAAGCTCGCGAAAGAGCTCTGAGAAGCCTCTTACGCAGGTGCGAAGTGACCGACGCGCCGGGCCTCACCAGCCCGGCGCGTTGTGCTTGCGAGCCATGTGCGCCGAGGGGTAAGGGGCACGCGTTCTTTCGCATTCCCCCTTCTCTACGTACGAGGAAACACCATGGCTGGCGTCATCGACACGTCCGAGTTCCGCAACGGCATGAAGATCGAGATCGACGGGGAGCCCTACGTCATCCTCGAGTTCCAGCACGTCAAGCCGGGCAAGGGCTCCGCCTTCACGCGCACCACCATCCGCTCGCTCCTCTCGGGTCGCAACCTCGAGCGCACCTTCAAGAGCGGCGACAAGGTCGATCGCCCCGACATCGAAGAGCGCGACATGCAGTACCTGTATCAGCAGGGCGACGAGTACCACTTCATGGATCAGAAGAACTACGAGCAGACCTACCTCGACGCGAAGGTGCTCGGCGAAGCGAAGAACTTCCTGAAGGAGAACATCACCGCGGCCATCATGTTCTACAACGGCAAGGCGATCGGCGTGAGCCTGCCGAACTCGGTGGAGCTCAAGGTCGTCAAGTGCGACCCGGGCGTGCGCGGTGACACGGTGTCGGGTGCGCAGAAGCCGGCCACCCTCGAGACGGGCTACGTGATCAACGTGCCGCTCTTCATCAACGAGGGCGACGTGCTCAAGATCGACACGCGCAGCGGCGAGTACCTCACCCGCACCGCGACCGCCTGAGCCGAGGGGACCTCCACGCATGGCCACCAAGGGAAAGTCGAACCCGTCGCCCGTGCAGGTGTCGGGCACCACGTCGCTCGACGTCGAGGCGCTCCGGCAGATCGTCGAGATCCTCGAGGCGAGCGAGATCTCCCGCCTCGATTGGACCAACGGCGACGAGCGGCTGACGATTCGCCGCGGGCCGCCGCCGGCGACGCAGGTCGTTCAACACGTGGGCGCGCCGATGGCCGCCGCTCCGGCGGTGACGGTGATGCCCGCCGCGCCGGTGCACGCGCCCGCGCCGCACCACGAGGCGCCTCGCGCGCGCCCGTCGGCGCCTTCGCGCGCGCCGGCGGCGACCGCCGAGGCCCCGGCCGAGAAGAAGGGCGGGCACGTCATCACCTCGCCCTTCGTCGGCACGTTCTACCGGGCGCCCGCGCCTGATCAGCCCCCGTTCGTCGAGGTCGGCACCTCGGTGAAGAAGGGCGGGGTGCTCTGCATCATCGAGGCGATGAAGCTGATGAACGAGATCGAGTCCGAGGTCGCCGGCAAGGTGGCCGAGGTGCTGGTGCAGAACGGCCAGCCGGTCGAGTTCGGCCAGGCGCTGTTCCGCATCGAGCCGGCCTGAGGCTTCCCGGGAGCCACCATGTTCAAGAAGGTGCTGATCGCGAACCGCGGGGAGATCGCCCTGCGGGTCATCCGAGCCTGCCGTGAGCTCGGCATCGCCACGGTGGCGGTGCATTCCACGGCTGATTCGAACGCGCTCCACGTGAGGTTCGCCGACGAGGCGGTGTGCATCGGGCCGCCGCCCTCGAAGGAGAGCTACCTCAACGTGCCGGCGCTGCTCTCGGCGGCGGAAATCACCCGCGCCGACGCGATCCACCCCGGGTACGGCTTCCTCTCGGAGAACGCGGAGTTCGCCGAGGTCTGCCAGAAGTGCCAGATCACCTTCATCGGCCCGCGGCCCGAGCACATCAGGCTCATGGGCAACAAGGTGCGCGCGCGCGAAGCGGCGAAGGCCGCGGGGCTGCCGCTGCTGCCGGGCTCTCCGGGCGTGCTCAAGAACGCGCAGGAGGCCGAGGCGCTGGCGAAGGAGATCGGCTTTCCGGTGATCCTCAAGGCGGCGGCCGGCGGTGGTGGCCGGGGGATGAAGATCGTCCGCGAGCCGCGCGCGCTGGCGCAGGCCTTCGCCACGGCCTCGGCCGAGGCTGTCAACGCCTTCAGCAACGGCGACATGTACCTCGAGCGCTACGTCGAGAAGCCGCGGCACATCGAGATCCAGATCGTCGGCGACGTGCACGGCAACGTGGTGCACCTCTTCGAGCGCGAGTGCTCGGTGCAGCGCCGCCACCAGAAGCTCATCGAGGAGGCCCCGTCGATGGCGGTGAGCCCCGCGCTCCGCGAGGAGATGGGGCGGGTGTCGGTCGAGGCGATGAAGCAGATCGGCTACTCGAACCTCGGGACCATCGAGTACCTGATGGACGAGAAGGGCCGCTTCTACTTCATGGAGATGAACACCCGCGTGCAGGTCGAGCACCCGGTGACCGAGCAGGTGACGGGCGTCGATCTCGTGCGCACGCAGATCCTCCTCGCGGCGGGCGAGCCGCTCCCCTTCACGCAGGCCGACCTCAGCCTCAAGGGCGCGGCCATCGAGTGCCGCGTCAACGCGGAAGATCCCGTCACCTTCGCGCCCTGGCCGGGGAAGATCACCGCCTACAACCCGCCGGGCGGCTTCGGGGTGCGCGTCGACTCCGCCGCCTACGAGAACTACACCATCCCCGCGCACTACGACTCGCTGGTGGCCAAGCTGATCGTCACCGCCGAAGACCGGCCGCTCGCCATCCGGCGGATGCAGCGCGCGCTCGCCGAGTACGTCGTGCAGGGGGTCCGCACCAACATCCCCTTCCATCGGGCGGCGCTGCAGGAGGAGAGCTTCATCCGGGGCGAGTACGACACCCGCTTCGTCGAGCGGATGCATGCGTCGGAGACGGGCACCCAGCGGCTCAAGAAGGCCGTCGAAGAGACGCCCTGAGCGGCGCGGGTGGGGCCCCGCCATTCGGGGCTGAAGGGGTCATCTCGTTCTTGGACCCCCTCGCGGGCGTCTGGTAGCGTTCGCCGGTCACCCGCGGGTTTTCCGGGGTGAAAACTTCAGTCGTTCCTGATCCTTGGACAAGAACAAGATCATCGAGGCCGCCGCCAAGCTCGTCGCCAAGGGGGCCTACGACAAGGCGATCAAAGAGTACCAGCGCGTCCTCGAGGTCGATCCGAAGGACGTGCGCATCCTCCAGAAGATGGGGGAGCTCTTTCAGAAGAAGAACGACAACGTTCAGGCGGCCCAGTACTTCACGCGCGTCGCCGAGAGCTACACGAGCGATGGCTTCTTCCTGAAGGCGGTCGCGCTCTACAAGCAGGTGCTGAAGCTCGATCCCTCGCTGATGGACATCAACATCAAGCTCGCAGAGCTGCACCAGCAGCTCCAGCTGATGGGCGAGGCGATGGGCTACTACCAGATCGTCGCCAACCACTACGACAAGGCGGGCGACACGCGGCGGAGCCTCGAGGTGCTCCGCAAGATGGTCGACCTCGATCCCGACAACGTGGCGTCGCGGCGCAAGCTCGCCGACCTCTACGTGCGCGAGGGGCTGAACGCCGAGGCGGCGACCGAGCTGGGCAAGGCGGCGGAGCACCACAAGCGCAACGGGCGCACGGACGACTACCTCCGCGACGCGGAGCGGCTGTCCGCGCTGCAGCCCGACAACCTCCAGCTCGCGCGCGAGCTGGCCGAGGCGTACCTCCAGCGGAACGATCAGAAGCGCGCGCTGGCGAAGCTGCAGATCTGCTTCAAGGCCGACAACCGCGACATCGAGACGCTGCGCCTGCTCGCGGTGGCCTTCCAGGGCCTCGGGCAGATGACGAAGACCATCTCGGTCTACAAGGAGCTCGCGCGCGCCTACGAGGACAAGAACTTCCGCGACGAGGCCGAGAAGGTCTGGGCGCAGGTCGCGCAGCTCGACCCGAACGATCCCGACGTGCAGGCGCGCCACGGCGCGGCGCAGGCGACCGCCGCGGTGCCGGTGCACGCGCCGCCGCCACCGACGACGCGCGCGCCGCCCGCCAGCGCCGCGACGGCGGCGATGCCCGCGTACTCGCCCCCGCCGCCTGCCGCCCCCGCACCGGTCGTCAAGCCGACCGCGCCGCGCGGCGACAACCTCGGCAAGCTGCTGACCGAGACCGACGTCTACGTGAAGTACGGGCTTCACGACAAAGCGCTCGAGCACCTGCGCAAGGTGTTCGCGATCGACCCCGAGAACATCGACGCGCACGAGAAGGCCTACGCCATCTACGTCGCGTCGAACACCCACGCGCAGGCGTTCGAGCAGCTGCTCAACGTGCTCCGCCTGCACACGCGCTCCGGTGACGCGCAGCGGGCGCAGCCGTACCTCGCGACCATCCTCCAGCAGAACCCCGGGCACCCCGAGGTGCCGGTGTTCCTCTCGGCGCTCCGCATCGCCGGCGCGACGGCCGCTCAGCCGGCGCAGGCCGAGCCCGAAGCGGAAGACGCGATCCTCGTCGACTCGAGCGACGACGAGGTGATCGTCGCCGACGAGCCCGACGAGGTGATCTCCGCCGAGATGGCGGTGGCCGACGAGCCGCAGGACGTCGCCGACGTGATCAGCGACGACGTGATGCTCTCGCCGCAGGACGCGGCGGCCGCGGGCGAGGTGGAGGTCGAGCCGCCTCCGGTGCCCGACGTCTACGACAGCAGCGGCGATCAGGCCGTCATCTCCGACTTCGAGGCCGAGGAGCCCGCGTACGCCGAGCCCGGCTCCGAGCAGCCCGAGGCCCAGTACGACGCGGCGCTCTACGACGCGCCGGACGAGCCCACGACGGGCGAGTTCTCGCTCGACGAGCCGGCCGATGAGGACACGACCGGCGGCCTCGGCGTGCCGGTGCAGACCGAGCCGGCGCGCGCGGCGATTCCCCTCGGCACCGTGCCCAGCGCGCCGGCGATGCTCGGCGACGACGACGAGCACGACGCGCCCACGCGCGTCTCGCCGCGCTTCGACCCCGCGCTCCTCCGCGCGAAGCCGGCCGTGGAGGCGCCCCCCGTCGAGGACGACGAGCCGCCCACCAGCACGACGGCGATCCCCGAGGAGCAGCCCGTCGAGGCGCCGCCGGAGGACGAGCCCGCTGCGGAGGAGTGCGACGAGGCGACCTTCTTCGTCGAGCAGGGCCTCTACGAGGAGGCGCGCGAGATCCTCGAGACGATCCTCATCGCGTACCCCGAGCACCGCCGCGCCGCCGAGCTGATGGCGCGCGTGGAGGCCGAGGAGTCGGGCGGCGCCGCGGCCACGGCCGGCGCCGACGGCGGCGGCGAAGAGGGGCGCGACGCGTTCGATCTCGCGGCGGAGCTGGCCAACGAGCTGGGCGACTTCGGCGAGGAGCAGTCGACGGGCGAGACGCCGGTCGCGGGCGCGGGCGACGAGTACCAGGTGTCGGTCGAGGAGGTCTTCGCGGAGTTCAAGAAGGGCCTCGAGAAGGTCGTCAAGCCGGAGGACGTCGACACGCACTACGACCTCGGCGTGGCCTACAAGGAGATGGGCCTCATCGACGACGCGATCGGCGAGTTCTCGATCGCGCGCAAGGGCTGCCTCGGCAAGCGCAAGGAGATCGACTGCCTGTCGATGATCGGCATGCTCCAGCTCTCGCGCGGCGAGGTGAACCAGGCCATCGACGCGTACCAGCAGGGGCTGCAGAGCGAGCACGCGAAGGGCGACGTCGAGAAGTCGCTCCGCTACGAGCTGGGCGGCGCGTACGAGGCGGCGAACCAGGCGGGCAAGGCGCTCGGGCAGTACCTCAAGGTGCAGGCGCTCGACGGCAACTACCGGGAGGTGGCGGCCCACGTCGAGCGGCTCTCGGCGATCGCCGTTCCGGAGGACGACGCACCGCCGCCTCCGCCGTCGAAGGGTGGAGGGACGCGGGGCGGGAGCTCACCGGCGCGCAAGGTTGGCTACGTCTGATCCGCCATGAGCTACCTCGAGCACTTCGGCCTCAGCAGCGAGCCCTTCAGCAACGCGCCGGTCAGCCGCTTCTATTACAACGCGCCTCAGCACCAGCAGGCGCTGGCCCGGCTGCTGTACGCGGTGAACTCGATGAAGGGGCTGGCGGTGCTGGTGGGCGAGATCGGCGCGGGCAAGACGACGCTCGCGCGCCGGCTCCTCGATTCGCTGCCTGAGGAGGAGTACGAGGCGGCGCTGCTGGTGATCATCCACTCGGGGATCACCGCGAGCTGGCTGCTGCGGCGCATCGCCCTGCAGATCGGCGTCGAGAACCCCGCGCAGGAGAAGCTCGCGCTGCTCAGCCAGCTCTACCAGCGCCTGCTGCAGATCTACGAGCAGGGCCGCAAGGCGGTGGTGCTGATCGACGAAGCGCAGATGCTCGAGACCCGCGAGCTGATGGAGGAGTTCCGCGGGCTGCTCAACCTCGAGGTGCCCGAGCGGAAGCTGATCAGCTTCGTCTTCTTCGGGCTGCCGGAGATCGAGAAGAACCTCAAGCTCGACCCGCCGCTCGCGCAGCGCGTGGCGATGCGCTACCGCCTCGAGCCCTTCACCTCGGAGTCGACCGAGGCGTACATCAAGCACCGGCTCCGGCTGGCGGGCAGCGCGCGCAACCCCTTCAGCGCCGACGCGATCGAGGCGGTGCACCGGCGCGGTGGCGGCACGCCGCGCGTCATCAACACCATCTGTGACAACGCGCTCTTCGAGGCTTTCCTCGCGCGGGCGACGGAGATCCGCGGTGCGCTGATCGAGCAGATCGCCGACAACCTCGGGCTCGAGTTCGGCAAGCAGCCCGAGCCGTCGGTGATGGCGCCGCCGGCCGTCGCGCCGCTGGCGCCGCCGATCACCGCGCCTGCGCCGGTGCTCCAGGTGACGCAGCCCGCGCCGCCTCCCGCCCCGCCGCCGGTGGCGGTCATTCCCCGCACTGCGCCCGTGCCGCCGTCGCCGG
>JBMORD010000352.1:0-39879 GCA_049322495.1 Myxococcota bacterium
GCCTTCCCGTCCCACATCATCCAGTGGAGCCAGGGCGCGGTGAACACCGACGGGCTGTTGCGGGTGACCGGCTCGAGCCCGACCGAGCGCGCGCGCCCGTCGTGGAACAGGCGCTCGGGGCGTGACAGCTCGCACAGCGCACGTCCGAGTTGCGGCTCAGGCGGGCGTCGAAGAAGAGCTCGAACCCGAGCTGCGCGGCGCGGTCATCATCGGCCACGAGGTTGCCCGGCGACGCCGGGAGCTGGGCAGGCAGACGCATCGCCTCCAGCTGCGCGCACTCGGCCGCGCTCAACCCCGGCGCGCGCGGACAGACCGGGGCACACCCTGAAAGCGCGATTGCTGCCGCGCACAACCCCGAGCAGATTGCCGTCCCGAGACTTCCCCACATGGCGCCTTCACATCACAGCCTCCACGCGTTCGCAGCAGCCCTCCTCTCTCTCAGCCTCCTCGGTTGCCCGGTGGGCCACGTCGGAGAGACCGACGGAGGCCGGACTGACGGCGGGAGCTCCGAGCCGGTGCCCACCGCGCCCCCGCTCGATGCGGGCGCGACCCTCGACGCGCCGACCGTCGCCAACCCGCAGGCGCCGCTGGGAGAAGACGGCGCGAGCCTGGGCTGGCCCGCGGCGCCGGCGATGGGCGCGGTCCGCTACGTCGCCAACCGCGACAGCGTGCTGCTGGTGCTCCCCGAGGTGACGAACGTGCGCGACTACCGCGTGTTCCGCGTGCCCGCGGGCGTCTCGGTGCGCGACGTCTCGGGCGGCGAGCAGGTCGACGGCACGGTCATCCACTGCGCGGGGTACCGCCAGCGCAACGACGTCTACTCCGGCACGCGCGAGCTGCTGCGCGTCGTCGAGGTGACGGATCTCCAGGGCCCCACCACGCTCGTCATCGAGGCCATCGACCGCGCCTGCCCCTTCTCCGGCCCCATCGCGCCGCAGCACCGCGACATCACCGTCACCATCGACGAGGTGCCGCCGGCCGATCGCGTCACCTGGTCCATCTTCACGCCGGCCGAGGTGAGAAGCCGCTTCGGCAGCCTGGTGCTCAACGGCCACGGCCCGGGGCCGCGGCTCGCCACGCCCGGAGACACGACGCCGCCCCGTGTGCTCGCGCGCACCGCGGTGACCGTCACGCCCGAGGGCCGCGTGACGCCCCGCACCGCGAGCTTCTTCGAAGACTTCGACGGCACCTCCGGCCCGCTCGCGTACGTCGGTGACGTCGACGGCGCCGGCCGCGCGTACTCCGACGGGCGCCACTTCTCGAACAGCCGCTGGGACGCGTACATCTACAACGACGATGACGACTCGGCGCAGCTGGCGATCGACCGCGGGCTGCTCCACGTGACGATGACCGACTGGGGCCAGGACGTGTTCGGCAGCGCCGTCTTCGTGCCGCGCCAGCCAGCGAGCCTGTCGTCGAGCAGCTACCTCCACCTCACGTGGGAAGTGGCGACCAACTCCACTGCGCGCCGCTACTGGTGGGTCGGGCTGTGCGGAGCCGGCGAGCCGGGGAAGACCTTCGACTCCAGCGGCCACTTCGCGGGCAACCTCGTGCAGACGCCCTTCTTCTACGAGTCCGACGGCCGCAACGTGTCGATCGAGGGGTGGAACTGCCTGCAGTTCTTCCCGCGAGACGGCTCGCCCTTCCCCCTCGAGCCGGACGACACGCGCTCCCAGTCCGACCTGCGGGTGATGGTGAACCTGCCCGACGCCGGCGTGCGCGACAGCGTGGTGAACCTCTCGCCCGCGCAGTACCCGGAGTTCGCCGCGCGCCCGAGCTGGTTCCGCCAGCAGAAGGCCGACGGCACGCTCGGGCCCGGCATGCTCGACGATCAGCTCCTCATCTCGCCGCGCACGCGCTTCGACGCGTGGATCCGCCGCGACCGGCTGGTGCTCTACGTCAACGGCCAGCAGCGGCTGTGCAACGACTTCCCCTCGCACGCGCTGACGATGGCGGAAGCCGCGGTGGCGTGGGGCCAGGTGCTGTACCACACGGCCGCCGAGCGCATCGAGTTCGGCCAGGACTTCAACGATCGCACCGGCCAGCGCTACTACCTCGAGAACGCGCCGTACGTCGACGAGCGCGAGTGGGACAACCTCGGCTTCGAGTCGGGCGTCGGCGCGCCCGCCAACTTCGACCCCTCACCCTGCTACGTGTCCCCATGAGCGCCTTCGAGAGAGCCTGGAACCGGTTGCGTCGTGATCTCCGCGAGGGCGTCAGCCCGTCGATGCTGGCCTTCAAGGGGGCGCGCTGGGCCGCGGGCCTCGTCACCGCGAAGCTCGCGCTGCGCGAGGTCGACGAGGTCGGCGAGGGCGTGCGCTGCCGCGGGTGGCCCCGCATCGAGAACCACGGGCACATCTCGATCGGCGACAACGTCGAGCTGATCAGCCTCAACATGGTGCCGGTCGAGCTGGCCACCTCGCCCGGCGGGCGGCTCCGCCTGGGCAACGGCACGCTCCTCAACTACGGCGTCTCCATCGGCTGCTCGGGGTCGGTGACGGTCGGTGAGCGCGGGCTGATCGGCCCGTACGCGATGATCATCGACTCCGACTTCCACGATCTGCACGACCGCATGAAGCGCCCGCCGCCGCGCCCGGTGGTGCTGGAAGACGACGTGTGGATCGGCGCGAAGGCGGTGGTGATGCCGGGCGTCACCATCGGTCGCGCCTCGGTGGTCGGCGCGGGCTCGGTCGTCACCCACGACGTGCCGCCCTTCACCGTCGTCGCGGGCGTGCCGGCGAAGGTGGTGAAGAAGATCGACCCGGAGAAGTTCGTCCCCGCGCGCTGAACGCTCGTGGCCGCGAGCGGGCGAGCAAGGTGGCGTCGACCTCGCCGAGATGGCCGGGTTGCTCGTGATTCCCTGCGCGACGCCTCGCGGTCGTGGCAGCCACTTCTGGTTCGGCGGGAGCTTCACGTCGGCGGGAGCCACTTCACGTCGGAGCGAGCCACTTCACGGTCGGCGGGAGCCACTTCACGGTCGGCGGGAGCCACTTCAC
The DNA here is from genome assembly GCA_049322495.1 of Myxococcota bacterium. Lineage (GTDB taxonomy): Bacteria > Myxococcota > Myxococcia > Myxococcales > Myxococcaceae > Archangium_A. The sequence goes on from JBMORD010000352.1 coordinate 2,997, forward strand.
GGTCGGCGGGAGCCACTTCACGGTCGGCGGGAGCCACTTCACGGTCGGCGGGAGCCACTTCATGGTCGGCGGGAGCCACTTCACGGTCGGCGGGACTCACTTCACGGTCGATGGGAGCCAGTTCTGGATCGAGGGGCGACGCTTCTGGCTCGACGGGCGGCACTTCCAGGTCGAGGCGAGCCACTTCGCGGTCGGCGGGAGCCACTTCACGGTCGGCGGGAGCCACTTCACGGTCGGCGGGAGTCACTTCACGGTCGACGGGAGCCACTTCCTGGATCGAGGGGCGACGCTTCTGGCTCGACGGGCGGGACTTCCAGGTCGAGGGGAGCCACTGCCCGCTCTCGGGGAGCCACTGCCGTCGTTGGTGGAGCCACTGCCGGGTTGCCGGGAGCCACTGCCCGCTCGCCGGGAGCCACTGCCCGCGTCGGGGGAGCCACTGCCCGCGTCGGGGAGCCACTGCCCGCGTCGGGGGAGCCACTGCCGCGTCGGGGGAGCCACTGCCCGCTCGCGGGGAGTCACTGCCGTCGTTGCGGGCGCCACTGCCGGGTTGCGGGGAGCCACTGCCGGGTTGCCGGGAGCCACTGCCGGGTTGCCGGGAGCCACTGCCCGATCGCCGGGAGCCGCTGCCCGATCGCCGGGAGCAACTGCCGCGTCATCAGGAGTCACTGCCTTGAGGGGCTGCCTTGGCGGAAGCCCACTGCCGGGTTGCCGCGAGCAACTGCCGCGTCGCCGACCGGATCTCCTCGCGTCACCAGCGGCTCGTTCGGCCGGGAAGCACCACCGCTGAGTTCACCCTCTGCGCAGCGTGCGCGCCACGATGAGCGCGAACTTCGGATCATCGACGAGGTAGCGGCGCCACAGCCGCCGCGGCTCCTGCGCGAGCCGGTACGCCCACTCGAGGCCTGCGCGGCGGAGGAGCATCGGCGCCCGCTTCACGTTCCCCGCGAGGAAGTCGAAGGTCGCGCCGACGCCGAGCATCACCGCCGGCCCGAGGTCCTTCGCCATGCGCGCGATGAGCAACTCCTGCTTCGGCGAGCCGAAGGCGAAGAACACCAGATCGGCCTGCGCCTCGCGGATCTGCTTCTCGAGCCGCTCGATGGTCGCCGTGTCGTCGAGGCTCAGCATCGGCGCGTCGACCAGCACCACCTGCACGCCCCATCGCTCCCTGGCGATGCCCGCCACCTTCTCGGCGACGCCCGGACCCGCGCCGAGCAGCGCCACCCGCCAGCCGTACTTCCCCGCGCGCTCGAGCAGCGGCACGAAGATGTCCGAGCCCGAGACGCGCTCCGGGAGCTGCGTCGGCATGAGCTTCGAGGCCCACACCACTGGCATGCCGTCGGCGAGCGAGAGCGCCGCGCCGCGGTACGCCTCGGCGAAGGCCTCGTTCTCGTCGGCGCGCACGACGTGATCGATGTTCGGCGTGAAGACGTAGCCGCCCTTGCGCGCCCGCACGAGCTGCTCGATCGCGTCGATCGCCTCGGCGAAGGTGAGCACGTCGACGTCGACCTTCCCGATGCGGATGCGCTGAGTCGGCGCGCTCACTGGCCCGCCTCGATGGTGACCGCGCCGAGGAACTTCTTCTCGCCCACCACCTCGACGGTGCGGCGCGCGTCGGCGGTCTCGGTGAGCCCGAGGTGCACCACCAGCAGCGCCACGTCGGTCGCGAGCGCCACCGGGATGCCCGACTGCGCGGAGATCACCGAGTCGATCGACGCCACCGCCAGCCCGCCGGTGCCGATGTGCTGCATCATGTCGACGATCACCTTCGACACGTCGTTGACGCCCAGCCCCTCGGTCGAGAAGAGCCGCGCCTTCTTGCCGCGCACCAGGGTGCTCACCTCCACCAGCGCGTTGGCCACCATCGCCGCGGAGGAGCCGGGCGACGCCGGCACCACCACCATCGAGTGCCAGTCGCCGCGCAGGCAGGTCAGCAGCTGCTGGTAGAGCTGCTGCTGTGGGCCCGGCTTGCTCATGATCGCGTCTCCCCTTCACGCGTGGTGCGCACCCACTCGCTCTTCTTCTTTCCCTTCGGCCCGCCGCGCAGCGCGAGCACGATCTTCCAGCCGACGTACGCCGGCGCCATCGCGAGGTCGACGAGGCCGCGCAGGCCGGTGCCCGAGTGGAGCCAGCCCGCGAAGACGTACAGCCCGATCGCCGCCAGCGAGCCGCCGTACACCGACGACGCGATCCGCCCCACCCCGCTGCGCCACGCGAGCAGCCCCGAGGCGAGCGCGCCGAGCGCGGCGAAGCCCACCACCCGGCTGAGCGGTGGCACGAGCACGTCCATGCCGAGGTCGAACAACAGCTTGCTCTGCTGCGCCACCGCGTCGCGCAACAGCGGCCAGCCGTGGAGCTTCACCATCTGCGCCCGGCCGTGCTCCCAGCGGTGCCGCTGCGAGCGCGAGGCCGACTCGCCCGACACCATCTCGCCCAGCACGTCGGCCTCGAAGGCGTACGCCACGCGGAAGCCGCGGCGCCCGAGGCGGATGCCGTACTCGAGATCCTCCACCAGCGAGAACGCGTCGTGCGGCACCTCGCGCAGGAGCGAGGTGCGGAAGCACATGCCGTTGCCGCGCAGGCCCGCCGACACGCCGAGGCGCTCGCGGGCGATGCTCCGCACCTGGTGGAACATCGCCAGCGCGATGCGCATCAGGCGCGTGCGCCACGACGCGTTCGGGTTCTGCACGCCGTAGTGCGCCTGCACCGCCACCGCGCCCGACACCAGCCGCGCGCCGAAGGCGCCGAGCAGGTTCTTCGAGACCACCGTGTCGGCGTCGACCACCACCACCGCGTCGGCCCAGCCTTCGCCCAGCACGTGCTCGAAGGCGTGCGCCAGCGCGTAGCCCTTGCCGCGGAGCTCGGCGTTCTGCCGCTCGAGCACCACCGCGCCCGCCTCGCGCGCCTTCGCCGCCGTGTCGTCGGTGCAGTTGTCGGCCACCACCACGGTGCGGAACAGCTCCGGCGGGTAGTCGACCGCCGCGAGGCTCGTCACCGTCTGCGCGATGCCCACCGCCTCGTTGTGCGCCGGCACCACGAAGGTGAAGCGCAGCGCGGCAGGGCTCGGCGGCGCGGGAGGCCGCGGCCGCCACGAGAGCAGCGCGAGCAGGCCGAGGTACAGGCTCCAGGTGGCGACCGGCACCGCCAGCACGAGGAGCAGCAGCTCGAGGACGTCGGGCAGTCTCACGGCGCCTTCACCTGGCTCAGCACGGTCAGCCCGAGGGAGCGCTCGACCTGCCATGGCTCGACCAGCCGGCCGCTCAGCCAGTCCTTGAGGCCGCCGATGACGAGGGCGAGGCAGAGCGCGGCGATGAAGCTCCCCGCAAGCACCACCGGCACGTTCGGCTTCTCGGGCTTCTTGGGCACCGAGGCCGGGCGCACCACCGAGTAGCGGTACTTGAAGGCCGCGCGCGCGGTGTCCTGCTCGATGCGCGCCGAGTCGATGCGCATCAGGAGCTCCTCGTACTTCGCCGTCGCGGTGCGCAGGTTGTTGTGGGCGAACTCCACCAGCGGGTCGTACGCGAGATCCTGCAGGCTGAGCTCGGCCGGCCCCTGCGACGCCGGGCGGCGCTGCGCCATGGGGCGCGGGCGCGGGCTCGGCTCGATGAGCGAGTCGGGCGCCTTGCCGCCCTTGCGGCGGTACTCCTGCTCGAGCTGATCGATGTCGGCCTTCACCTGGATCATCTGCGGCGAGTCGAGCTTCATCGCCTCGATGCGCGACATGGTGTCGAGCACGATGGGGTGCTGCTCGGCGTACTGCACCCGCTGCTCCTGGAGCTGCGCGGTGAGCTCGGTGACGCGGCGGCTGCGGAAGTCCTCGAGGTCGGCCAGCGCGCGCTTCTTCGAGTTGAGGAGGAACTTGAGCTGCGCGAGCTCCTGCTCGGTGGCCGAGGGGCGCTCCGGCTCGCGCTCCACCGGCTCGGGCGGCCGCTCGAGCACCGCGGCGGGCGTCTCGCCCACGGCGCCCGGCTTCGGCGGCGCGCTGCCCTTGCGCCGCACCTCACGCACGCGCTCGAGCTCACGGAGCGAGTCGTCGACCGTCTTCTGCAGCTGCGCGGCGTGCAGCTCGAGGATCGACAGCGCCTCGCTGATGGCCGTCATCTCGGTGACGTGGCGCGTCTCGAGGAAGTTCTGCTGCGCGGTGTCGATGAGGAGGTACGCCGTCTGCGCGTCGTGCCAGTCGATGGCGATGGTGACCGTCTGCTGATCGGTGCCCACCTGGAGCCGCTTCTCGAGCAGGCCCACCATGGCGTCGATGCGCTCCTCTTCGGTGGGCTCGCCGGTGAAGAGGCGCACCAGCCTGTCCTTGAGCTTCACCACCACCGGGCGCGTCTCGTCCCACGACTTGAGGAGGTTGGTCTGCTTGATCAGCGAGACGAGGTTGTCGTGGGCGTAGATCAGCTCGCGCGCCGCGCGCGTCGGGTCGTCGGAGCGCAGCGCCGAGCGCGGGTTGCCCAGCGCGCGGATGAGCTCGTTGTTGTTGGCCAGCAGCTTCGCCTCGGCGTGGTACGAGCGCGGGAGGAACACCGCCGCCAGCGCGCCGAGGCCCATCACCGCCAGGAAGGCCGAGAGCGCGAGGAGCCGGTGCCGCCGCACCCCGCGGAACACGAAGCCGACGAGCTGGCGGCCGAACTTCGTGTCGAACAGCTCCGGCTCGAGCGGCGCCTGGGGCGCGGCGGGTTGCTCGGGGGCGGTCACGCGTGGCCCTCCAGCGCCGTGGCGACGGCCTGCCGGAGCTCGGCCTGGGTGAAGGGCTTGGTCAGGTACACGCGGACGCCCAGCTCCTCGGCCTGGGCGCGGTCCTCGGGCATGGTGCGCGCGCTCACCATGACGATCGGCAGCCCCTGGAGGCTGGGCGTCTTGTTGACGTGCTCGCAGACGTCGTAGCCCGACGACTCGGGGAGCATCAGGTCGACGCACAGCAGCGTCGGGCGCGCCTCGTCGAGCCGCTTGATCGCGGTCCGCCCGTCGGCGGCCTGGCTCACCTGGTAGCCGAGGCGAGAGAACGACGACACCAGCAGCTTGCGGATCTCCGGGTCGTCATCCACCACCAGCACGGTCTTCTGCGCGACGCTCACGGGCTTCTCTTCCTTCACAGTGCGAGGGAGTCCTGCTGTCGAACCGTCACCGACACCGACCCGAACGCCTGCAGCTGACCGGTGTTGGCCCCGAGGCGGGGCTGCTCGGTCCATAGCACGCGCACCGAGGCCTGCAGCAGCAACCACGTCTTGATCGTCCACGTGGCCGCCGCGTCACCGCCGAACACCCGATCGCCGGCCTGGGTGGTGTTGCCGAGCGGCACGGCGACGGCGCCGCTCGCCCCGGCCGTCACCACCCACTCGCGCGCGGGGACGAGCTCTGCCCCGAGGCGGCCTTCGACGCGCTCGTAGACCAGCCCGGTGAAGCGGTCGGCGAAGGGCGCCATGCGCGCGCTGACGTCGAGCCGCAACGGCTTGCCGGCCACCTCGTCGCGCCAGCCCACGCCGCCGTTGGCCACCGGCAGCACCTCGAGGTACTCGCCCGGGACGCCCACGTCGGGCGTGACGACCGCCCGCGTGAGCGCGGCGCCGGCGGCGAGGTTCAGGGTCAGGCTGCGGCTCAGGCGGCGATCCCACGACTCGCTGAGCGAGGCCACCAGCTGCTCCTGGCCCGTCTGGAAGCGCGCCCACGAGAACGCCGCGAGGGTCGACAGGGCGTCGAGCCGGCTCACCTCGAGGCGAAACCGGGCGCTCGCCATCGGGCCCCACTGGAGCGGGAGCCGGTTGGTGGTCAGCTCGGGCGCCAGCCAGCTCGGCGTGCCCGAGACCTGGTAGCCGGCGGAGAAGCCGAGCCCCCAGCGCTCCGAGGGGCGGAGATCCAGCAGCGCGAGCGTGCCGGAGCGGAGGTACGGCACGCCGCCCACGATCTGCACCTCGGGGACGCCCGGCGTCTGCAGGTCGTCGCGCGCGCGCACCGCGCCGACGTCGGTGAAGCCGATGACGCCCTCTTCGGTGACGAGGAGGCTGCCGTGCTCCCACCGCTGGCCCCAGCCGAGACGTGCCTGGTGGAGCTGGAGGAACCGCCCCCCGGTCGTCGGCTCGCGCCAGATGAAGGAGGGCGTGTACCCGAGCGTGAAGCTCGCCTGATCGACGCCGAGCGTCACGTTGGCGACGGGGTTGAGCTCGAGATCGGACGCCACGCCGGCATCGAGCGCGCCTTCGGAGTCGTTGGCGTACGGCGTGCGCAGGCGGAGATCGGTGCGCGCCGAGAGCGTGTACGTGAGATCGACCGCGAGCGCCGCCGCCGGCCAGAGGGCGAGCAGGCACGCGAGGAGCGGCGCGCGCCTCATGGCTCACTCCGCGACCACGACGTCACCCGCCTGGAGGATGAAGCGGGCCGCGGCGCCTTCACCGCGCGACAGGGCCTCCCAGGTGAAGCGGATGCGGCGCGGCGCGGTCTGCCCGGCGATCTTGCGCAGCACGAAGATGCCGTCGCGGTGGGCGAAGTCGTTGAGCCCGCCCGCCGCCGCCAGCGCGTGCAGCACGCCGGAGTTCTGCTCGAGCGTCACCACCCCCGCGCGCCCGACCTCGCCGAGCACCGAGACCGTCACCGGGCGCGTCTCCTCGAGCGAGACCGTCACCACCGGGGTGTTGATGTATTCCTTGAGGCGAACCTGGAGCTCCGAGGCGAGCGCCGAGGGGCTCTTGCCGGCCGCCGCGATGTCGCCCAGCAGCGGCAGCGAGACCTTCCCGTCGGCGCGCACCTTCACCCGGGCCGACATCGAGTCCTGCTGGAAGACGCGCACCTGGAGCACGTCGCCAGCCGCGACGACGTACTCGTTGGGCTCGGTGATGATCGCCGCGTCGACCTCGAGGAACGCCCCCCGCGGCGTGTAGCAGCCAGCCAGCAACACCGCGGTGACGACGACGAACAGCGTGCGCATGACATCTCCTTGAAGAAGCCCGCGCTGCTTCTACTCCCCTCTGCGTCAGCTGGCGCCCTTCCCGGTGAGCACCACCGGGAAGGTCTTGAGGATGAGGCCGAGGTCCTTCGAGAAGGTCCAGGTGTCGATGTACTGGAGGTCCATGTACATCCACTGCTCGAACGAGATCTCGTTGCGGCCGGAGACCTGCCAGATGCAGGTCAGGCCGGGGCGCACCGAGAGGCGGCGGCGCTGCCAGGGCTCGTACTTCGCGACCTCGTTGGGCACCGGCGGGCGCGGCCCGACGACGCTCATGTCGCCGCGGAGCACGTTGATGAGCTGAGGCAGCTCGTCGATCGAGAACTTCCGCAGCACGCGGCCGATGGAGGTGATGCGCGGGTCGCGCTTCATCTTGAAGACCGGCCCGTCCATCTCGTTCTGCGCCGCGAGCTTCGCCTTCAGCTCCTCGGCGTTCTCGACCATGGTGCGGAACTTCAGCATCTGGAACGGCCGGCCGTGGAGGCCGACGCGGGTCTGACGGAACAGCACCGGCCCGCGCGAGGTGAGCTTGACCAGCGCGGCCACCGCGAGGAGCAGCGGCGCGAGCAGCCACAGCGCCACGCCCGTCGACACGATGTCGAACAGCCGCTTGAAGGCCATCGCGATCGGGCGCGACTGCACCGACTGGTAGTGCACGTAGCCGTCGCGGATGCCGTGCGTGTCGAGCGGGCGCGCGCGGTCGAGGCGGTACGAGATGGCCGGCGTCGCGAAGGGCACGCCGAACCGCTCACAGACCTTGATCGCCGCCTGGATCTCCTCGGCGTGCGCGACGTTGGTCGACGAGAAGTAGACCTCGGCCACCGGCATCGCGCGGAGCACGTCCTCGAGGCTCCCCGCCGTGCCCAGCACCGGAGCGCGCGGGCTCTTCGCCGGCGCCTCGTTCGCGAAGCGCACCATGCCCAGCACGCGCTGACGGCCCTTCTTGAGCAGGTGCTCCGCCGTCGCCCGCGCCAGCGGACCGGTGCCGACGATCAGCACGTCGTCGACCGGGCCCGAGCGCGGCGAGAGGTTGCGGAACACCGTCACGCGCAGCACCAGCGCGACCGGCCACATCACGAGCAGGAAGATGCCGACGTTCGGCAGGTGACCGTCGACGGGCATCAGCACGCCCATCACCGCCAGCACGGTGGTGACCGCCAGCACGAGGATCGACGTCATCGCGCCGTCGTCGAAGGCGTTCCGATCAGACGCCCAGGGGTCGTACTGGCGCAGCGCCATGGCGGTGATCGCCCACGTCGCCATCGCCGCGAACGAGAACGTCGTCAGCCCACCGTCGAGCGCCCGCCCCGAGAGCAGCGTCGCGCCGATCGACGCGACGACGAGGGCCAGCAAGTCGAGGAGCAGGCTGATGCGCGCCACCGCACCCGCTGCAATTCGGCCGAAAAGTGAGTTCATGTGGTTTATTCTCCCCCCGCCGACGAAAAAGTTTCCGCCTGAGTACAAAAACATTGGGGTCTCCACAACCCCCTGTTGCCGTGGGACCCAGTCACGTTTCTGAAAAATCGGACGGTTCGAACATGACCCAGCGCGTCAATGTTCCTGAGTTGCAGCCGGGATGAAACGCAGATTTGAGGCCCGGTGAGCGCAACTCCTGCGGCAGGTGCAAGGGCTTGATCTCTCGAACAGGCCGTCCAGTGTCTTGACATCATTGAGAGAGCGCGGTGCGACATCGACGTACCTCAGGGGACCACGCACTCTCCAAGGCAAACCCGTAACCATCTGCACCGCGGCACAGTGAGGTGAGGCAATCGGGTGAACGTGTTGCGCTATGCAACGACGGCGGAACGCTCGACCGAAGGAGCGGGAGCAACCGGCGTGAGCTGCCAGACGCGGTGGTGGGTGGCAGCGCGGCCGATGATGGCGAGGGCGGTGCCGAGGAAGAAGTCGAACATCACGCCCTGGGTGCCCATGTCGCCGAAGGCCTGCAGCAGGTAGGTGAGGAAGATCGACAGGGCGACGAGCAGGCTGGCGCGTTCTCGCCAGTCGGTGGCGCGCGGGAGCGTGCGCCCGAGGAAGAACATCGCCACCCCGATGTAGAGCAGCACCCCGGTGAAGCCGACGATGCCACCGATCCACAGCAGCCAGAGGATCGAGTTGTGGCCGACGCGCCCGAAGTTCGACTGCGAGAAGTCGTTGCTGGGGACGAACTCGCGGAAGGCGTGCCCGAAGCCCTGGCCGACGATCATGTTCATCTCCCAGGTCTTCATCAGGTTGAAGTTCTCGATGTCGCGCTCGACGTTGGAGCTCTCCTCCTCGGAGGCCTGGGCGGGGGCGACGATCGAGCGGAACTTCTGCACCGGGCCGAAGAGCTTGCCGCCCTGGGTGTTCCACCCGGCGCCGACGTAGAGCAGCACCGCGGGCAGTGAGAACACGGCCACCCGCGTGAGCCAGCGCTTCATCGGGTGCCAGGGCGAGAGGAAGTAGATGAAGATCAGCGCCAGCCCGATGTCGACGTACGCGATGCGCCGGTCGTTGAGCCGCATCGCCTGCACGAGGATCGGCAGCCAGATCACCGCGAGCTGCCAGTGGCGGCGCGAGGGGTGTTCCCACACCAGCACCAGCGCGGTGACCGTCGAGACCACGAAGATCATCGTGTCGTGATGGCCGGTGGTGTGCGGCGGCATGATCCCCGAGGGCAGCGCCACGCGGAACATGAACCACGTGCCGAGGAGCATCTTCACGAAGCTGCCCGTGAAGAGCACCGCCAGGAGCTTGGGGAGATCCTTCGGCAGCTCGAAGGCGTACATCGCCAGCATGCCCACGAAGGGCACGGTGAGCAGCATGCGGAACTGCCAGAGGGCGTCGCGGAAGTTGCCGCCGCGCGCGACGCCCCACCCGATGAGCAGCACCACCGACAGGCCCGAGAGCAGCACCGCGAGCTGGAGCGGGCGCGGCGGCAGCCCGTGCACCGGGTCGATGCGCGAGAGCTCCCGCGCGGGGCGCCACAGGCGGCGCGCGAGCATCACGCCCGTCAGCCCGAAGATCATCAGCTCGAAGCCGGTGAAGAGGGCGATGTTCGAGAAGAAGAGCTTGCCGATGGGCCAGGTGGGCGACTGCCACATGCCGGCGTAGGCGCGGCTCTGCACGTCGTCGACGGTGACGGCGATCAGCATCACCGCGAGCAGCGGCCACTTGAGCGGGCGGGTCCACAGCAGCCAGCCGCCCACCGCGGCGAGCGGCGGGAGCAGCGCCATGATCGGGTTGGCGTGGGTGAGGCCGGTGGCGGCGCCGGTGGCCACCGCGAGCCCGACCGCGAGCACCAGCGCGCTGCGCGACGGGAAGACCAGCAGGCCCGCCCCGCCGGGGAAGCGCAGCCGCGAGCGCACCGGCAGCCCCACCTCGCGCTCGAGCTGCGCGCCGGTGAGCACCCGCCCGCTCGCCAGCCCGAGCAGCGACGCGCACACCAGGCCCGCGAGGAGCGCGGCGAGCACCATCACCACGCTGCGCCCGAGGCGCGGGAGCCCCACCGGCTGCTTGGGCGCCAGCGGCGGGGTGATGACGCGGAAGCGCAGCGCGTTGCTCTCGCGGAAGACGCGGGCCGCGATGTGCTTCTCCTCGGCGCGCACCAGCAGATCGGCGGCGCGGGTCTGATCGCGCATCAGCTGCTCGCGCTCGCGGTCGACGCGCGCCCACTCGCCCTGCTCGAGCGCGCCTTCGATGCGCTGCACGCGGGCGGTCATCTCCGACGAGAGGCCTTCGTGCTGCTCGTCGAGCGAGCGGGCCGCCTCCTCATAGGTCTTCGCTTCGCGCTCGTTGCGCAGCTGCAGCAGGATGTCGAGGTGGGTCTGCACCAGCAGGCGCGCCACCTCGGGCGACGACCACTCGGCGGCGATCATCACCCGCGAGTCGGCGGTCCACACCACCACCTTGCGCTCGAGCATCGCCACCAGCGCGTCGAGCCGATCCTTCTCGGAGATCGGCCGGATGCGCTCCATGAGCCGGTCCTTCAGGCGCAGCGCCCAGGGGCGGCCGAGCGTCCACGAGTCGACCAGGCCCGAGCGCTTGGCGAGCACCACCAGCTTCTCGCGCGAGAGGAGGATCTCGGGGATCGCCGCCAGCTCGCGCTCCGAGGAGTTGGGGGCCGGCGCGAAGGGGTTGGCGAGGCGGTGCACCGCCGCCGGCTCCTGCACGAAGACGACCGACTCGAGGTACCACTTCTCGGGCGCCGCGTCGTTGGCCACCAGCGCGGTGACGAGGGTCAGCGCGGCGCAGAGGATCGCCGCGAGCCGGTGGTGCCTGAGCACGACGCGGAAGAACTCGCGCACGCCGTCACCCGAGGCGCGGGTAGACGACCCGCAGCAGCACCACGTACAGCAGGTTGAAGGCGATCACGCCGAGGATCGCGCGCTTGAGGCCCCGGCCGGGGTGCGGATCTCCCGCCGTCATCAGGGGGATGACGAGGAGCGCGATGCACACCGAGAGGATGAGGAGCTTCTGCACGCGCGCCCGTCGTAGCACTTCACTTCTTCTTCGGCATGTTCAGCTCGATCACCGTGATCGAGTACGCCGGGAGCCGGTAGGCCTTGCCGATCGGCACTTCTTTCGAGGCGAAGCCGCGCGCATCGCCGACGAAGGTGAAGACGCGCTGCGTGTCGGGGCGGGCGCAGCCCTTGAGGTTGATGCTCGCCTCGAGCGGCTGGGTGGGCGAGAGGTTGAGCGCCACCAGCGTCACGCGGGACTTGTCGCCGCTGCGCGCGGCGAAGAGCGAGGCCTCGGGCGGCACGGTGGTGGGCATCGAGAAGTCCTCGAAGCGGGCGCCCTTCCCGTCGAAGTCGGTGTACGCGCGGAACGCCCAGAAGGCCGGCGTGTTCTCCGCGGGGTAGGTCCAGTACCAGGCGGCGTAGAGACCTTCCTGCCCGAAGCGCCCGAGCGCCTCGGCGAGCGCCAGCCCGCCCGAGAGGTGCTTCTCGGCGCCGAAGCTGTACTCGCCGATCGCCAGCTTGAGGCCCGGGTAGTTGCGCTCGACGATCTCGCGCATGCGGGGGATGAGCTGCACCGGTTCCTTGATCCACGACTCGTCGAGGTAGCGGGGATCCCACAGGCCGCGCGTGGTGCGCAGGCGCAGCGCGTTGGTCTGCGGGTCGGTCTTCCCCGAGGTGCCCACGCCCACGCCGTCGGCCTGCGGGTAGAAGTGGAAGTCGAGCACGTCGAGCAGCTTCACCCCGGTCTTCTTCTCGTGCTCGGCCAGCTTGCGCAGCCACCACTCGACGAGCGGCACGTCGCCGTGTGCGCGGCGATCGGGCTTGAGCAGGAAGCCGGCCTTCGCGTCGACCGCCGAGTAGAAGTAGCCCGGCCAGCCCCACTCCGCCGGCCCGGCGATCAGCGCCTCCGGGTACGCCTTGCGGATCGCCGTGCCGTAGCGGACCGTGCGATCGAGCAGCTCGTCGTAGCTCAGCGGCTCGGGGTGCACGTCGCGGTGCGTGCTGTCCCAGAGCGCCGGCTCGTTGTCGAGGAACAGCACGTCGGTGCGCCCGCCGAGTTCCTGCTGTCTGGCGCGGATCGCCGAGGCCCAGCGCGCGACGAACTCCGGCGGCGCGGCGACGCTGGTGCGCAGCGGCGAGCCGGCCTTGAGCGGCGTGCCGTCCTTCGCCAGGCCGTTGCCCGCCTCGGGGCGCCAGCCGTCGAAGGCCTGCTGCTGGGGGAACTGGCTCTTCGGGAACGAGACCGAGCTCGTGTCCTTCGCGACCCAGCCCAGCGTGGGCAGGGTGATCGCCGAGCCCACGCCGCGGTCGCGGTTCTGCTCGAGGAACAGGCGCCACGAGTAGTCGGCGTGGCCGGTGAAGTTGACGTTCTCGAAGAACCAGTCGCTGGCGGTGTTCCAGGCGTTGCCCAGCTCCCAGTTGTAGCGGCTGGCGGTGTTGCCGCCCCAGCGCCGCGAGGTGGGCTTGAGCTGCCACAGGTACTGCTCGCGCTCGTCGAGGCGCGCGTTGTAGGCGATGCCGTAGATCAGCGGGCTGATGTCCTGCGTGGCCGCGTCGCAGTCGACGATGAAGGCCGCGGGCTCGCCCGGCGCGTTCTCGGCCGCCTCGAGGCGCTTCATCATGTCGGCGTCGGCGCCGGTGAGGCCCACCTGATCGATCTCCACCAGCGCGGGCGGCGGCAGCTTGTCGAAGGCGTGGAAGCGCACGTAGGTGAACGGCTGGAGCTGCGGGTTGAGCTCGCTCATCGAGATGAAGATCTCGGTCCACCCGTCCTCGAGCTCGCGGCGGTGCTCGGGGCGGACGATCACCGCGGGGAACACGTCGGCCAGCTCGGAGTCGAGCTTCACCTGCAGGTAGTCTGACAGCCGCGGCGTCGAGCGCGCGCGGAACACCAGGCCGCCGAACGTGCCCTTGAAGCCCCCGTTCGCGAGGATCCACCCGCCGTAGCTGCCCATGAGCAGCCGCATCGGCTCGCCCGCCTTGCGCGGCTCGCGCGGCGCCCAGCCGTGATCCTGCCAGCCGCCCTGCAGATCGCCCTTGAACAGCCACGAGACCACCGGCGGCGTGGCGATGATGCGGGTGCCCGGCGTCGGCGCGTACTTCTGCGCGCGCGCGGGCCCCTGCGCTCTGCTGTTGCAGCCGATGGCGAGCAGCGCGGTGAGGATCAGAAAGAGGCGCATCGGCGCTGTGTACCAACGCCAGCCGATGACGCACTGCTTCAAAGTAGCGGAACTCGAGCGATCCAGAACATCACCGTTGTTCAGGTCCGCGTGGCGTGTGGCTACGGTGCGCGCCCACTTATGGCGAAGCAAGCAACGAAGACCGAGGCTGCAACACAGGCAGGAAACGCGCGGGAGTGGCTCGAGCGGGCAATGCCCACCGGCTTCTTCCAGGCCATGCGTGACGAGCCGGAGGCGCTGGAGATCCTGGCGCGCGAGCTCCACACGCTGAAGTTCAACCGGCACCTGGTGCTGGCCGATCGCGCCGACGCGCTGATCATGGCGGCGCGCAACACGCGCGGCTCGCTCTACGAGACGGTGACGCTCCGTGCGGGCCCGCAGCGGGCGATCTCGTACGCGATGTTCGCGCACTCCGAGGAGAACATCCCGGGCCTCGAGGAGACGCTGGAGATCCAGCGCTTCGAGTTCGACTGCAAGCCCGACGCGGAGATCGCCGCGGGCCTGGCGGCAGGCGTCGAGGTGCCGGCCGACGTGCAGGCGCCGATCTGGGCCGAGACGCGCAAGGCGTTCCCCGACATCGATCGCGCGGCCTTCGAGCGGCTGCTGCGCATCTTCTGGCTCAACAACCCCGACCACACGCGCGGCGCGGCGCCCTTCCGCCTCGCGCAGCGTCTCCACAGCCTCTTCGAGTGCGAGCGGCTGGGCGGCATGTCGCTGGAGATCGAGGCCAACGAGCAGGGCGCGAAGAACGAGACGCGCGTGTCGTTCGCGGCCGCGATGCCGCCGCACCGCGGCTACCTCGCGCAGATGATGGAGGTGCTCAACCGCCTCGATCTGGGCATCACCGGCGCCTCGGTGCTGCAGGTGTCGACGGGCATTCAGCACTACGCGGTGAACACCTTCTACCTGCGCCCGCGCAACGGGGGCCGGCTCGAGAAGAACTCGGCGCTCGAGACGCAGCTGCGCCGCGAGCTGTTCAACACGCAGATCCTCGACGCGCACGCGCCGGAGTACGAGGACGTGGTGGGCGGCCGGCTCAGCGGTGAGGACGCGTCGCTGGTGCGCGCCTTCGTGGCCTTCGCGCACACCAACCTCGCACACGCGCAGCCCGATCGCTTCGGCTGGGAAGAGGTCGAGAACTCGTTCCTCGCCAACCCCGAGCTGGTGCAGCAGCTGGTGCAGGCCTTCCGCACGCGCTTCGACCCGACGCTCAAGAACCGCGAGCAGGCGGCGGCGAAGGCGCTGGCCGAGGTCGAGAAGGCGGTGGCCAACTTCAACACCGGCCACAAGCACCTCGATGATCTGCGGCGCACGTCGTTCCGGTGCATCGTGGCCTTCATCAAGAACACGCTGAAGACGAACTTCTTCGTGCCCGAGAAGCAGGCGCTCGCGTTCCGCCTGAACCCGGCGTACCTCGCGGAGCTCGGCCAGGACTTCACGAACGATCTGCCGACGCTCGCCTCGCCGTTCCGCGTGACGTTCTTCTTCACGCGCGACGGCTTCGGCTACCACATCGGCTTCTCGGACATCGCGCGCGGCGGCTGGCGCACGGTGATCTGCCGCACCTACGACGACTTCCTCACCAACGCGTCGACGCTGTTCCGCGAGAACTACGTGCTCGCGCACACCCAGCACCTCAAGAACAAGGACATCTACGAGGGCGGCTCGAAGCTGGTGATGCTGATGGACGCCTCGGGCCTCGACCCGGCGGAGCGGGTGCAGGAGGTGCGGCGGCTCCACAAGCTGCAGCGCGGCATCATCAACGCGTTCCTCGATCTGTACGTGACGAAGAGCGGCGTGGCGGCCAACCCGGCGGTGGTCGACTACTACCGCGAGGACGAGCCCATCGAGCTCGGCCCCGACGAGAACATGCACGACAGCATGATCGAGGAGATCGCCAAGATCTCGCAGCGCCGCGGCTACATCCTCGGCATCGGCGTGATGTCGTCGAAGGAGATCGGCATCAACCACAAGGAGTACGCGGTCACCTCGACCGGCGTGGTCACCTTCGCGGAGATCACGATGAAGGAGCTGGGCCTCAACATCCGCAAGGACGCCTTCTCGGTGAAGTTCACCGGCGGTCCGAACGGTGACGTCGCGGGCAACGCGATGAACCTGATGCTCGGCCGCTGCCCGAAGATGGAGATCAAGCTCATCCTCGACGGCACCGCGGCGGTGGTCGACCCGCAGGGCGTGGACCACAAGGCCCTCAAGGACATCGTGCTCAAGAAGGATCTCGACGGGCTCGATCCGAAGGCGCTCCACGTGGGCGGCATGCTGCTGTTCCGCTCGGGCAGCCGGAAGGTGGGCCTCAAGGAGCAGTACCGGCGCATCACGCGCACCGCGAAGGGGCTCCAGGAGGAGTGGATCTCGGTCGACGAGTTCTCGCGCCAGTGGGGCGAGCTGATCTTCACGGTGCAGGCCGACCTCTTCATCCCCGGCGGCGGTCGCCCGGAGACGATCGACAAGGACAACTGGCAGCGCTTCCTCCTGCCTGACGGCACGCCGTCGGCCAAGGCGATCGTCGAGGGCGCCAACTCGTTCATCACTCCGGCGGCGCGTGTCGAGCTGCAGAAGAAGGGCGTGGTGGTGATGCGTGACGCCTCGGCCAACAAGTGCGGCGTCATCTCGTCGTCGTACGAGATCATCGCCAACCTCACGCTCGACGAGGACGAGTTCCTCAAGAACAAGAAGCGCTACGTGAAGGGGGTGCTGGAGATCCTCGAGCGGCGCGCGGCCGACGAGGCGAACCTCATCTTCCGCCGCCGGCGCGAGACGGGTCGCCTGTACACGGAGATCTCCGACGCGCTGAGCGTGGAGATCAACGCGAACTACGCGCGGCTCTTCAAGTTCTTCCAGAGCAAGCCCGAGCTCGCGCTCAAGGCGCCGTACAAGCGCGCGCTGATGGCGCACCTGCCGACGCTGCTGCAGGAGGATCCGAAGTTCAAGGATCGCGTGTCGCGCCTGCCTCAGAAGTACCGCTCGGCGATCCTCGCGGCGGAGATCGGCTCGTCGATGGTCTACCGCGCCGGCGACGACTTCGAGGATCTGGTGCGCATGCACGTCGAGCGCACCTTCCCGCAGTGACTTGCTGACCTGAGGTCGCCCTGACCTCGAGACAGGGCGACCTTCACGGCAGGGAGCGGAGCGCGCCGTCGAAGCCCACCGCGAAGAACTCGGGGCTCGACAGCGCATCCCTCACGATGAGCCACTTCACGTTCCTCGTCACGAGCTCGGCCCGCTGCGCCGCCGTCACGGCAGGTTCGCTGAAGGGGTCGAAGAGGAAGCTGTCGGTGAGGTTGTGGTGCCCCGGCCGGTAGGTCTGCGCGAAGTCGGCCGTGAGGCGCAGGGGCGTGGTCGTCAAGCCGGAGATCTCCGTCGAGCCCCACTTCACGAGGGGCGCGGTGTAGCCGGCGACGATGCCCGTCGGGGCGGGCGGCCAGTAGAAGCGGGTGTCGACCGTGAGCCCCGCGCCGCTGAAGGTGCGCGTCTGGAGGAGGTGCCCCTCGGTGAGCACCTCGTCTTCGGGGCAGGTGCCGAGCCGCGCGTCGTCTTCGAGCGTGCTGGTGGGCGCGCCCGGGTATGGAGGGATGACGGGCTGAGGCTGCGACCACGTGCTGTGGACCGAGAACGCGAGATCGCGCGTGGTGAGGAACGGCGGCGCGGTCTCCGCCACGAGCCTTGGGAGCTCCAGGCGGAGTTCCACGGTGCGTGCCGTCGCCCCGCTCCCGAAGGAGAAGCTGTCGAGCAGCGCGTCACCCTGCTGCGTGTGGACGAAGCCGGGCCAGCCGCCGGGCGCGCCGCTGAGCGTCTGCAGGGTGTCTCCATCGAACTGCGCGAGGCTGGCGCTCTCGAGCACCGACTGGGCGCGCGCGGCGTCGGTCATGCGCCCGTCGCGGATCACCGGCTCGAGCCGCAGCCGCAGGCGGTGCAGCGAGAGCACGTTCGAGTTCTCGCTCTGGCTCACGCAGAGCCGCTCGCCGCGGCCGAGCACGAAGGGCACCACGCTGGGCGTGGTGCTCGGCACCGGCAGCGGGCGCACCTGCTTGAGCCACAGCTTGCCCGGGACCTGCTTCTTGAATTCGAAGTCGAGGAAGAAGGGTCGCGCGACGAGCGTCGCGTACTCCGCCGCCACCCGGGTGGTGAGCGCGCCGAGCTGCTCGTAGTCGGTGGGCGAGCTCATCACCCAGCTCCCGAGGGGCACGCGGCTCGAGCCGCTCTCGAGGTCGAAGTACCAGTTGGTCGAGGAGCTCCATCCGGCGACGACCTCCGGGAGCGACGTGCCGTCGGGGTTGGTGACGGAGTCGGCTCCGAGCTGGGTGACGATCTTCGCCGTGCGCTGCGCGGTCCACTCCTCGTGGGTGATCACCCCGTTGGCGAGCTCGTCGCCGTCGGGCACCGAGTAGTGCACCAGCACCGCCATGCCCACCTTCGACTCGTCGACGCCGTGCCGCAGGCGCTCGAGGTAGGCGTTGTCGTTGTAGAAGCTCGCGAAGACCTTCCGCAGCGCGAGGAACACCCCGCGCTCGTCGGCCTTGTCGGGGCTGCAGCGGCTCGGCCCCACGGTGTCTGCGTCGTCGTCGTCGGCCAGGCAGCCCGTGGCGCTGTCGTACAAGCCGGCGCCGGTGAACTCGGCGGTGTCCTCGACGTTGGTCGACGAGCGGAAGCGGATGCCGCGGAGCGGATCGAAGCCGGTGAGCGCCGCGCGCACGCCCGCCGTCGCCGCGGGCGAGAGCGACGCCTCGTCGACGATCAACTTCCGGATGCCCGCCAGCGTCTGCTTGAGCACCGGGAGGTTCGGCGGCCACGAAGAGATGGGCGCGAGACGCAGCGCGATCTCAGCGCCCAGGGTGCGACTGGTCGACACCGGGCGCGACATGGCGTCGTCCCACACGTCGAAGGACAGCGCGACGGCCGGGTACGACTCGTTCGGCACCGCGCGGCGCAGCAGCCCGTAGTGCGAGGCCTTGCCCCCGAAGAAGGCGATGTCGGACGGTTGGAGCGTGTCGGTGTTGGCGCTGAACGCCCCGCGCACCTGCTTCGGCGGGAGGTTGATCGGCGGCGGCACCTTGAGCGCGAGGAGCTCGGCGCGCACCGTCGAGGAGAGCCCGTCGGCGGCGAAGACGTCGAGCTGGCACGCGCTGCTGAACCGCGTCGAGGTCGAGAGCACGACCTGGTGTCCTTCGAGCGCGCGCAGCTTCGCGACCTGCTCGGCGTGCGGGGTGTAGAGGAAGGGGATCTTCAGCGTCGTGGCGAGGATGGCCACGTGCGAGTTCGGCGTCGCGGGCGCGAGCGTGACGATGCCGGCCACCGGGGGCACCTCCGCGGGGACCTGCTCGGTCAGCAGCACGTCGTTCACCGTGAGCCGGCCGTCGGCGTACGCGGCGTCGATGTCGCTCGGGGCGACGTGCACCAGCTTCCCGATCGCCCAGCCCGGCGCGTAGCAGACGCTCCCGGTGAGCCAGCGATCCGGCGACGCGAGGGGGACGTCATTCGCCTCGAGCCACGCGCGGTGCTGCTCGGCGGACGCGGCCTGCTCGAAGGTCGGCATGTAGAACGATTGCAGCTCCGTGGGGCCATCGAGCGCGCTCTTCACGAGGTCGAAGACGATCTTCACCATCTCCTTCGCGTACGGGTCGAAGCGCACGAGCTGAACGCCGACCTCGTTTCCGAGCGGCGCGAGGAGCACGGCGCCGGTGATCGCCTCCTGCCCCGCCTCGTGCAGCGAGACCGCCTCGAACTGCGCGATGGTCATTCCGAAGAAGGGGTCGAGGCGCTCGACGGCGAACGGCGCGTGCAGCGGGTACGCGTTGCTGTCCTGGAAGTAGACCTTCGTCGGGTCGCGCATCAGCACCGTGAACTTCACCCAGCGCAGGCCAGCGCTCGACGCAGCGAACGGATCGTTCGGCACGCTGAGGCGGTTCTTCCACGACGCGTGCGGCGTGATGGAGATCGGCCCCGTCGGCACCGGCCACACGAAGCCGCCGTCGCCCGGATCTCCCGCATCGGGGAGCCCGGCGTCGCTGCCGCCATCGGGCGGAGGCGTCGGTCGGGGGCACGCGACGAACAGGAGGGCGATCAGGCCAAGCGGCAGGCAGCGCATGGGCCCGGGACGTGCAATGCGCGCACCGGGTTCGTCGCGACTCCCGCCGCGGGGTTCCAGTGGTCGCGCGCCTCGGAAAACTGAGGACGACCGACGACTCGCGACATTCGATGATAGGGACTCGAACGACATGCTGAAGAAGATCGTTGCAGACGCGAAGGAGCTCCGGCGCGCCGCGAAGTTCAGCGAAGACCTGCGCGGGATGCTCAAGACCGTGCTCACCGCCGACGGCTACCGGCTGCTGGTGATGAACCGGGTGCGCGAGGCGGCGCGCGAGTACCACGTGCCGCTGCTCAACGCCGTGCTGCGCTCGGCTCAGCAGGCGATGGCCGGCATCGAGATCGGCAAAGACGTGACGCTCGGCGAGGGCGTGTACTTCGTGCACCCGGTCGGCGTGGTGATCGGCGGCGACGCGAAGATCGGCAACCGCGTGCGCTTCTACGGCAGCAACACCATCGGCACCGCGAAGGACGACGGGTACCCGATCATCGAAGACGACGTGTGGATCGGCGCGGGCGCCCGCATCCTCGGGCCGGTGCGCGTCGGCGCGCGGTCACGCATCGGCGCGAACGCGGTGGTGCTGACCGACGTTCCGCCCGACTCGGTGGCGGTGGGCATCCCCGCGAAGATCCGCCCGCGCACCGAGCGTGATCTCGACGCCGTGCCGTAGGTTCACACGCGGCAAATGACTCTCGCCCCGTCGCGGTCGCTCGTCGAGATCGCCCCGGCGTCGATCAACGCCTGCAGCACGTCGAGCGCGAACGGCGCGCCCTCGAGCCCCGCGGCGTCGATCGCCGCCTCGGCCTCTTCCGTCGTCATGCCATCGCGGAGGGCCGCCAACGCCGCGCGCGCGACGTCGTTCAGCGCAGCCTGCGGCTTCACCTGAGCGAGCCCCGACTGAGCCACCGCGACCGCGGGCGCTGGCGGCGCGGCGAGCTCCAGGCGCAGCGCGCGGGCGACCTGCTCGAGCGCGCTCACCACCTCGCGCATGCTGCCGAAGCGCGCGCGCGGCTCGAGTGCGCACATGCGCATCACCACCTCGGTGAACGGTCCCGGCGGGAGCGCCTCGACGCCGACCTCGGTCACCAGACGGATCACCTCGACGTCGTCCTCCGCGTCGAAGGGTGGCCGCCCGGCGAGGCAGGCCCAGAGCGTGACGCCGAGCGAATACTGATCGCTCGCCGCCGAGGTCTCGTCGTTGAGCAGCTGCTCCGGCGCGGCCCAGGCGAGCTTGCCGCCGCTCTCCCCTTCCCCGCGCAGCGAGGCCACGCCGAAGTCGATCAGCTTCGGCTCGCCGCGCGCGTCGAGGAGGAAGTTGTGCGGGCTCACGTCGCGGTGGATGACCGGCGTCGCCCGCCCCGAGGCGTCGCGGAGCGAGTGCGCGGCCTCCAGCGCGCGCGCGGCCCCGAGCGCGAGGCGCGCGAACTCGCCCGTCGACAGCGCGCCGCGCGCGAGCCGGCTCGCGAGGTCCTCGCCTTCCACGTGCTCCATCGCCAGCAGCCACGTGCCCTCGGCCTCGAAGAACTCGAGCACGCGCACGATGTTCGGGTGGCTGAGGCGCGCGAGCACGCGGACCTCGTGGAGGAACCGCTCGCCGAAGCCCTCGCGCGCCGCGAGCGCCGGCAGCACCCGCTTGAGCACCACGCGCGCGCCTTCCTCGCGCCGGGCGAGGAACACCTCGCCCATGCCGCCTGCCCCGAGCCGCCGCTCGAGCTCGTAGCCACCCACTCGCTTCACTTCACCTCGACCACGGACATCGAGCCGATGAGCGGAGTGATCTCCGCCCCGCTCTCCTCGCCAACGCCGAGGCGCAGCGCGTTCGCCACCGGCTGCCCGAAGGTCGGGTCGAGCTGCGTCCACTCACCGACGTACGCCTCGACCCACTCGTGCCAGTAGAGCGCCGGCACCTTGTCGTCGTTGACGAGGTACACCAGCCCGTCGATGCGCTTGGCGGGAATGCCGAGCGCGCGCAGCAGCGACACGGTGAGCAGCGAGTGCTCGGTGCAGTCGCCCTTCTTCAGCGCCAGCACGCCCGTCGCGCTGTCGGACGACGAGCCGTAGTCCTTCTCGAGGTTCTTGTTCACCCACTCGTTGACCTTCTTGGCGACCGTCCACGCGTCCTTCTCGTTGCCGGCGATCTGCTTCGCCAGCTTCACCACCTCGGGGTTGTCGGCCTCGACGGCGAGCGTCGACTTGAGGTTCGTGCCTCCGTTGGGGTCGACCAGCGGGCGCGCCTTGAGCGTCTTCGGCGGCGACGAGAGCACCGTCACCTCGACCTTCCCGTCACCGAGCGGCTTCCACTTCTGGCGGTAGGTGTTCACCCAGAACTTCTCGGGCACGCCCTTGAGCACCATCACGAAGGCCTCCGAGGCGCTGGCCGGCGGGAGCTTCGGCAGCACCACGCGGGTGAGCCCGAAGACCTCGACGAGATCGACGCGCTTCGCCTTGTCTTCCGGCTCGAGGTAGCCGGCCATCATCGGGCCGTACTTCACCTCGAGCATGCGGCCCTTCTCGTCGACCCACGCCTCGGTCGGCACCTTCTCCTTCTCGGAGAGCGTGGTGACCTTGCGCAGCTTCGCGGTGACGCCGCCGATGGTGCGCGTCTCGGTGCCGCCGGGGGTGGTCGTCACGCCGTACTGCTGGAGGTCCGTGGAGTCGGTGATGGTGCCCACCACCTTCGCGTTCCGCAGCAGCGCGACGCGCGCCTGGTCGGCGTCCTCCACGACTTCCTTCGAGGGCGCGAGCATCTTCACCTCGTTCGGCACGTTGGGCTTCTTGCGCACCACCTGCACGCCGGCCGGCAGCACCTTGCCCTCGAGGAGCTGATCGCCGCCGTCGCCCTTCTGCTCCATCACGAACGAGAGGAGCCGGCCGCCTGGCTTCGCCTCGTAGACGCGCGTCTCCTTCATCATGCGATCGCTGATGCGATCCGGGCCGACCTTCGCCCTGAAGTGGAGCTCGGTGATGGCGGTCACCGAGTCCTTCGCGGGCGACAGCCGCACGTCGCTGTACATGTACCCAATCTTCTGCCCCTTCAGGTACAGCCCCATGTACTCGCCGCCCGCGGGGCGGGGCACCTTCACGATGTCAGAGAGGGCCTGCTGAGCGTGCGCGACACCGGCGACGAGCACCAGGGCCATCAACGAGCGGAAACGAAGCGCGATCACGAAGAGAGAGTCCTTTCAGCGGCGACTTTGACGCAGGGGCGCCAACCCTATGCAACTGGTTGTTCGACGTGCACTGCCAAAAACCGAGGGCACGGCACCGGAATGCCCGGCTACAGGAGACCGCATGGCTAAGACGCTCCCCCTGAAGGGCAGTTCCCGAGAGGCCGTGCTGCAGCAGCTGCGTGGGCTCCACGCCGACGACGCGAAGTGGAAGGACGGGCGCACCTTCAGCCTCGTGTACTTCGCGGGCGACGAGGTCTCGCAGCTCCTCAAGGACGCGTACTCGGAGTTCATCGCCGAGAACGGGCTCTCGCCGATGGCCTTCCCCTCGCTGCGCCAGATGGAGTGCGAGGTCGTCTCGATGGCCGCGGCGCTGCTCGGCGGAGACGACGAGGTGGCGGGCACCATGACCTCCGGCGGCACCGAGAGCATCATGATGGCGGTGAAGGCGGCGCGCGAGTGGGGCCGCAAGGAGAAGGGCCTCAAGCGCCCGCACGTCATCGTGCCCGCCTCGGCGCACCCCGCGTTCGACAAGGCGGTCCACTACTTCGACGTCGACTCCTCGCACGCCCCGCTGCGGCCCGACTTCCGCGTCGACGTGGCGGCGATGGAGAAGCTGATCCGCCCCGAGACGGTGCTCCTCGTCGGGAGCGCCCCGGCCTACCCGCAGGGCGTCATCGACGACATCGGCGCCATCGCGTCGCTCGCGAAGTCGCGCGGCCTCCTCTGTCACGTCGACGCCTGCCTCGGCGGCTTCTTCCTGCCCTTCGCGCGCAAGCTCGGCCGCGCGATGCCCGACTTCGACTTCCAGGTCGACGGCGTCACCTCGATGTCGGCTGACCTCCACAAGTACGGCTACGCCGCGAAGGGCGCGTCGGTGGTGCTGTACCGGAACGGCGCGCTCCGCCGGCACCAGTTCTTCACCTACGCGGGGTGGAACGGCGGCCTCTACGCCTCGCCGTCGTTCACCGGCACGCGCCCCGGAGGCGCCATCGCCGCGGCGTGGGCGGTGATGCACCACCTCGGCGAAGAGGGCTACCTCACCCGCGCGAAGAGCATCCTCGACACCACGAAGGCGATGCAGGACGGCATCCGCCGCATCGAAGGGCTGCAGGTGTACGGCGAGCCGGTGGGCGGCGTGTTCGCCTTCGGCAGCGACTCGCTCAACGTGTACGAGCTCGGCGACGCGATGGACGCGCGCGGCTGGAAGCTCGATCGCCAGATGAACCCGGCGGCGCTCCACGTGATGGTGACGCCCGCGCACGCCGCGGTGCTCGACGTGTTCCTCGCGGATCTCGCGGAGTGCACGAAGAGCCTGCGGGCCGGCGAGCCCGCGCCCGAGGGCAGCGCGGCGATGTACGGCATGGTCGGCACCATCCCCGACCGGCAGCAGGTCGACGGCTTCCTCGTGGAGTTCCTCGACGGGATCTTCAGCCGCGGGTGAGCCTCGAACGGCCCCGCGTCCGGCGATGAAGCAGCACTCCGCAGCAGACGAGCAGCGCGCTCCACACGACGAGCCGGGCCTCGACGCTGAGCCTCGCGCCGATGCCACCGGTGCGCGCCAGCAGAAACGCGAGCGCGTTGTTGAGGGTGTGGACCAGCGCGACGTTGACGATGGTGTCCTGTCGCCAGGCGAGCCACCCGAACCAGCCGCCCAGCACGAGGGCGGTCAGGCCCTGTTGCGGGTCGAGGTGCCACACGCCGAAGATCACCGACGCGAGGGTGATGCCGACCGCCGGGCCGTAGCGCTCGACGAGGCGCGTCTGCAGCAGCCCGCGAAAGGCGAGCTCTTCGACGAGCCCGGGCAGCACGGCGCCGAAGAGGAGCAGGCCGAGAAACTGCGCGTCGCTCCCGGTGGCCGCCCCCGCCGCGAACGACTCGAAGGCGATGCCGGGGACGCGCGCCGGCGCCAGGAGCGTCAGCGTCACGGTCCCCACTGCCGCGGCGCCGACCGTCCCCAGCACCACGTCGATCACCGAGAAGCCGGCCGTTCGCCACGCCACCCGCTCGTGCCAGTCGTCCTGGACGTCACGCAGGGCCCCGGGCATCGCCCGCACCGCGAAGAACAGGCCCAACTGGGTCACGGCGAGCGAGACGATCAAGAACGCGGGATCCCGCATCAGCCGCGAGAGGTCCGGAACGGTCCCGTCGTGGGGCACGAAGAACACGCCGCCGATGCACCCCCCGAAGAGGGACCCCATGAGGCCCATCACCAGCGTGACGATCGACGGCCACACCCGCTTCGGCGCCGGCTGAGCCTCGGCCAGCGCTTCGACACCGCCCCCCTCGCCTGGATCGCGCATCGCGCTGAGGAGACCAGATTCGACGCGCGCCGGCGAGCTTCACCATGAGCCCGCTCACCACGCTCGCGGCGATCGTCTTCCTCTCGTTCCTCGTCGAGGCCGCGGCGGGCTTCGGCAGCATGGTGGTCGCGCTCACCCTCGGCGCGCTGTGGTTCTCGGTGGGCGAGCTGCTCGCGTGGCTGGTGCCGGTGAACATGGTGCTCAGCGCGTGGCTGGTGTTCCGAGATCGCCGCGCGCTCCGGTGGCGCTTCTTCGCCCTGCGCATGCTGCCGCTCATGGGGCTCGGGCTCGCGCTCGGCACGCTCGTCGCCGCGCGCGCCGCCGAGGCCACCTGGCTCAAGCCGCTCTTCGGGCTCTTCGTGGTGGCCATCGCCGCCTGGCAGCTCGATCGCGCGCTCCGCCCCGCCGCCAGCGTCGCCCCGCTCGCGCCGGCGGTCCGCGTGGCGGTGCTGACCACGGCCGGCCTCATCCACGGCATCTTCACCACCGGCGGCCCGCTCGCGGTCTTCGTCGCCGCCCGGGAGCTCCAGGAGAAGGCAGCCTTCCGCGGCACGCTCTCGCTGCTGTGGCTCACGCTCAACGCGCTCGTGGTGCCCCGCCTCGCCCTCGAGGGCTCACTCGATCGCGCGACGCTGCGCACCAGCGCGCTGATGCTCGCGCCGCTGGCCGTGGGCATCGCTGCCGGGGAGCTGGTCCACCACAAGCTCGACGAGCGCCGCTTCCGCATCGTGGTGGCGGTGCTCCTGCTGATCGCCGGCGCCGTGCTGCTCGCGAAGGCGGCGCTGCAATGAGACGATGGAGCTCCGCGTGAACGTCCTCCACGGTCTCTTCTGCCTGCTGACGCCCGCGCTCGCGATCTGGGCCGCCGATCGGTTCAAGCCCGCGAAGGTGCTCGGGCCGGTGGTGCTCGCCTATGGCGCGGGCATCGTCGTCGCCAACCTGCCCGGCCTCCACCTGTCGGAGAAGTTCGGCGAGGAGCTGGCCGGCGGCGCGGTGCTCGTCGCGGTGCCGCTCCTGCTGTTCTCGACGGAGATCAAGAAGTGGCTGGCGCTCGCCCGCAGCCTGCTGGTCTCGTTCGCCGCCGCCTGCGTCGCCGCGGTCACCGCCGCCGCCGCCGTGGGCTGGATCTTCCGGGGCGCGACCGACGAGTGGTGGAAGATCGCCGGCATGCTGGTGGGCGTGTACGTCGGCGGCACGGCGAACATGTCGGCCGTCGGCTTCGCCCTCGAGACGCGCCAGGAGACCTTCGTCGTACTGAACACCGCCGATCTTCTCTGCGGCGGGGCCTATCTCTTCTTTCTCTTGTCCGTCGCGCAGCCGCTGCTCGCGAAGTTCCTCCGCCCCTTCCAGGCCGAGGCGCACCACGAGGCCTTCGAGCACCCGGGCGAGACGCTGTCGAAGTGGACCCGTCACCACCTCGTGCCGATGGCGAAGGCCTTCGGGCTGACGATCGCCATGGCCGCGGTCAGCGTCGGGCTCTCGTTCGCCGTGATGCAGAAAGTGCACATCGGGTTCGTGATGCTCTGCGTCACCACGCTCGGGCTCGGGGCATCGCTCCTCGATCGGGTCCGCCAGCTCGAGGGCTCGTTCGAGCTCGGCGAGTACGCGCTGCTCATCTTCTGCGCGGCGATGGGCAGCCTCGCCGACTTGAGCAAGGTCACGAGCACCAGCCTCACGCTGCTGTCCTTCGTCTTCATCGTGATGGTGAGCGCCGCGATCCTCCACTTCGCGCTGTGCTGGCTGCTGAAGATCGACGTCGACACGGCGATCATCAGCAGCACCGCGACCATCTTCGGGCCGCCGTTCATCGGCCCCGTGGCGGCGGCGCTGAAGAACCGCGCGCTCGTCGGCCCGGGCCTCACGCTCGGGCTCGCCGGCATCGCGCTCGGCACATACCTGGGCCTCGCGACGGCGTGGGTGCTCCGCGCACTGGCCGGTTGATCGCAAGACCTGCATCGCGCGAACCGTTTGCACCCCAACCACGCAGAGCGTCATCGCGCGCACGCGACGTGCACGTTTCAAGCGTGCGAATTCGCAACACGCACACCCTCCCGATGAGCGCGCTGGCCCATTCGTTGAACAGGGCCGCTCGGATCCCGCGCGGAGGCCCGCATGACTGCACTCGATTTCTGGCTGAAGAACAGCCGTGTCGCGAAGGAGATGGAGAACTCGGAGGAGATCGCCCGGGCGGCGAAGCACTTCGGGGTTTCTCGTCGTGACTTCATGGGGTTTGCCGCGACGCTGGTCGCGACCATGGGGCTGCCGTCGTCAGCCATGCCTGCGGTGGTCAACGCCATCACCCAGCCGAAGAAGCCGTCGGTGATCTGGCTGCAGTTCCAGGAATGCACCGGCTGCACTGAGAGCCTGCTCCGCTCGGAGCACCCCACGCTCGAGAAGCTGATCCTCGACGTGATCTCCCTCGACTACCACGAGACGTTGATGGCGGCCGCGGGCCACCAGGTCGAGGCCGCGCGCAAGACGGCGATGGAGGCCAACAAGGGCAAGTACGTGCTCGTCATCGAGGGCGCCATCCCCACGAAGGAGAACGGCATCTACTGCAAGGTCGGTGGCCAGACGGCGATCGACATGACGAAGGAGGCCGCGGAGGGCGCGGCGGCGATCATCTCGATCGGCAGCTGCGCCTCCTGGGGCGGCATGCCGTCGACCTCGCCGAACCCGACCGGCGCGAGCCCGGTCTCGAAGATCCTCGGCAAGCCGGTGGTGACCATCCCGGGCTGCCCGCCGAACCCGTACAACTTCCTCTCGACGGTGGTGCACTTCCTCACGTTCGGCTCGCTGCCCGAGCTCGACGCGAAGGGCCGCCCGAAGTTCGCGTACGGCCGGCTGATCCACGAGAACTGCGAGCGGCGCGCGCACTTCGACGCCGGCCGCTTCGCGATGCAGTTCGGCGACGAGGGTCACCGCCAGGGCTGGTGCCTCTACAAGCTGGGCTGCAAGGGCCCCGAGACGTACGCGAACTGCCCGTCGATCCTCTTCAACGACTGCGGCGGCGGGAGCTGGCCGGTCGGCACCGGACACCCGTGCATCGGCTGCACCGAAGAGGGCATCGGCTTCACCAAGCCCATTCACGCGCTGGCGGAGCTGAAGACGGTCACCCCGCCGACGCAGTTCGCGCGCCCGGCCGAGGAGCAGGGCCAGGGCGCGACCATCGCCACCGCAGGCACCGCGGCGGTGCTCGGCGGCCTGGCGATCGGCGCGGGCCTGAAGCTGGCCGACAACCTCGGCAAGCGCGACGACGGCAGCAAGTGACGGGAGGACGCCATGACGATCGACCGGCGAAACTTCCTGAAGCTGGCGGGCAAGGTGGGCGGGGTCGCCGCCTGCACGACCGCGGGCGTGGCTGAAGCGCGCCCCAAGAGGGCGATGCCCGAAGAGGCGCTCGGCCTGCTCTTCGACGGCACGCTGTGCATCGGCTGCCGCGCGTGCATGCCGGCCTGCAAGCAGGCCAACGGGCTCGAGCCCGAGCTCACCCCGCTGAAGTCAGAGGCGACGGGCAAGGTCGAGGCGGTGTGGGACGCGCCGCTCGACATCTCGGGCAAGACCTACAACGTCATCAAGGCGTACCGCGACGGCAGCGGCGAGCACAAAGACGAGGTGAAGGACGGCTTCGCCTTCACCAAGCAGAGCTGCTTCCACTGCGTCGACCCGTCGTGCGTCTCGGCCTGCCCCGTGTCGGCGATGACGAAGGACCCGATCACCGGCATCGTCTCGTACAGCGAGGACGCGTGCATCGGCTGCCGCTACTGCGTGGCCGCGTGCCCGTTCGGCGTGCCGCGCTTCACCTACGACACGCCCAAGCCGAAGATCTCCAAGTGCCAGCTGTGCAAGCACCGCATGGCCGACGGGCACTACTCGGCCTGCGCCGAGGTCTGCCCCACGGGCGCGACGCTGTTCGGTAAGGTTTCCGACCTCAAGGCGGAGATCGCGCGGCGCAAGGCGCTCGCCCCCGGCACCACCACCACCTTCCCGCGCGGCCGCATCGGCGGGCCCGACACCTACGTCGGCAAGGTGGGCAGGTACGTCGAGCGCGTCTACGGCGAGCACGAGATCGGCGGCACGCAGGTGCTCCACCTCTCGGGCGTGCCGTTCGAGCTGCTCGACAAGCCGGAGCTGCCTGACGTCGCCCCGGCGCGCACCTCCGAGACGATTCAGCACGGCGTGTACTACGGCCTCATCGCGCCGCTGACGTTCCTCGGCATCCTCGTCGCGTCGGCGCGCCGCAACATGCTCGCGGCCGAGAAGAAGGAGGAGCAGCCATGAGCACCGCCACGCACGCGCATGAAGCGCCCGCTCCTGCCGGCGGGAAGCTCGTGACGCCGGTCACCTTCTTCCTCTTCGTGATGTGCCTCGGCGCGCTGGGCGTCCTCATCTACCGCTTCATCTTCGGGCTGGGCGCAGCCACCAACATGAACAACGGCTACCCCTGGGGCCTGTGGATCGCCTGGGACGTGGTCACCGGGTCGGCGCTCGCGGGCGGCGGCTTCTCGACCGCGCTGCTCGTCTACATCCTCAACCGAGGCGAGTACCACCCGATCATCCGCCCGGCGCTCGTCGCGGCGCTCATGGGCTACGTGCAGGCCGCGCTGTCGGTGATGTTCGACCTCGGCCGCTGGTGGGACTTCTGGCACATCTTCTGGCCCACCTACGCGCAGATCAACTCGGTGCTCTTCGAGGTCGCGGTCTGCATCGGCGCGTACACCTTCATCCTGATGATCGAGCTGCTCCCCGCGGTGGCGGAGCGCTTCAAGTGGGAGAACTTCCGCCGGCGCGCCAACCGCGTGCTGTTCATCTTCGTCGCCATCGGCGTGCTGCTGCCGATGATGCACCAGTCGTCGCTGGGCACGCTGCTGGTCGTCTTCGGCCCGCAGATCCACCCGCTCTACCAGTCGAACTTCCTGCCGCTGCTCTTCCTCAGCTCGACCATCGGCATGGGCTACGCGGCGGTGACCATCGAAGGCGCCGTCTCGTCGATGGGCCTGCGGCGGCCGTTCGAGAAGGAGATCCTCGCGAAGCTCCTCGCCATCGGGAAGTACCTCGGGCTGTTCTACTTGGTGCTCCGCTTCGGCGATCTGATCTGGCGCGGGGCGATCGGCTACGCGTTCAAGCCGTCGGTGGTGATGGTCACGTTCTGGATCGAGAACCTGCTCTTCGCGCTCCCGCTCCTCCTGCTGCGGGGTGAGCACAGGACGAAGGCGAAGAGCATCTTCCAGTCGGCGATGGCGCTGGCGCTCGCGGGCATCATGTACCGCCTCGACGCGTTCCTCGTGGCGTACGACACCGGCGCGGGCTGGCACTACTTCCCGTCGCTCGGCGAGATGACCGTCACCGCGGGCCTCATCGCCTTCGAAGTGCTCGCCATCATCCTGGCGATCCGGCTGTTGCCCATTCTCCCGGCGGTGCCGGGCTCGACGTCGAGGACCTAAGCCATGAGCAAGCGCATCACGATCGATCCCATCACCCGCATCGAAGGTCACCTCCGCATCGACTGTGAAGTCGGCACCGACAACAAGGTCAGCGCGGCGTGGGCCTCGGGCACCATGTGGCGCGGCGTCGAGCAGATCCTCCTCGGGCGCGACCCGCGCGACGCGTGGGCCATCACCCAGCGGTTCTGCGGCGTGTGCACCACGGTGCACGCCATCGCCTCGGTGCGCTCCGTCGAGAACGCGCTCAAGCTCGCGGTGCCGAAGAACGCCCAGTACATCCGCAACCTGATGATCGCCGCGCACGCGGTGCACGACGAGGTGGTGCACTTCTACCACCTGAGCGCGCTCGACTGGGTCGACGTCACCAGCGCGCTGAAGGCCGACCCGATCAAGGCCTCGCAGCTCGGCGAGAGCCTCTCGACCTGGCCCGGCAACGGGAAGAACGAGATGATCGCCGTGCACGCCAAGCTCAAGGGCCTCGTCGAGAGCGGCCAGCTGGGCATCTTCGCCAACGGCTACTGGGGCCACCCGGCGATGAAGCTCCCGCCCGAGGTGAACCTGCTCGCGGTGGCGCACTACCTCCAGGCGCTCGAGGTGCAGCGCAAGGCGAACAAGATCGTCGCCATCCTCGGCAGCAAGACGCCGCACATCCAGAACGTGGCGGTCGGCGGGGTGTCGAACCCGGTGGCGCTCAACAGCCAGTCGGTGCTGACCGTCGAGCGGCTGCTGGCGATCAAGGAGTACATCGACGCGCTGAAGGACTTCGTCAACAACGTCTACCTGGTCGACGTCGCCGCGGTGGCGGCCTTCTACCCGGAGTGGACCGGCATCGGGAAAGGCGTCACCAACTACCTCGCCTGCCCCGACTTCCCGCTCGACGAGCAGGGCACGAAGTTCGACACGCCCGGAGGCTACATCGCGGGCGGCAAGCTCGAGACCTTCAAGCCCATCACGAAGTTCGGTGACGAGTTCTTCCGCGAGGGCGTGGCCGAGAGCGTGAAGCACTCGTGGTACCAGGGCGGCAAGGGCGCGCTCCACCCGTACAAGGGCGAGACCAACGCCGAGTACACGGACTTCAAGGAAGACGGGAAGTACTCGTGGGTGAAGTCGCCGATGTTCAACGGCGAGCCCGCGCAGGTCGGCCCGCTGGCGCGCGTGCTGATGGCCGTCGCCACCAAGGACGAGGAGATCCTCAAGCACTTGAACCGCGTCCTCGGCCTCATCGAGACCGTCGGCAAGGTGAAGGTGCCGCTCGAGGGGCTGCACTCGACGCTCGGCCGGCACGCGGCGCGCTCGGTGATGTGCCAGCGCAACGTCGAGCTGCTCGAGAGGCACTGGAAGCTGCTCATCGACAACATCGCCGCGGGCGACACCGCGACCTTCGCCAGGCCCGAGTTCCCGAAGGGCGAGGTGCAGGGCTTCGGCTTCCACGAGGCGCCGCGCGGCCTGCTCTCGCACTGGATCGTCATCGAGAACGGCCTGATCAAGAACTACCAGGCCGTGGTGCCCACCACGTGGAACGCCGCGCCCCGCAACGAGAAGGACGCCATCGGCCCCTACGAGGCGTCGCTGCTCGACACCCCGCTCGCCGACCCGGAGCGGCCGCTCGAGGTGCTGCGCACCATCCACTCCTTCGATCCCTGCCTCGCCTGCGCGGTGCACCTCACCGACGTCACCAAGCGCGAGGTGGTGAAGGTGAGGGCCCTCTGAGATGAGCCCGTCCGTCGTGGTGCTCGGCGTCGGCAACGTGCTCATGAGCGACGAGGGCGTCGGCGTGCACGCCGTCACCTCGCTCGAGCAGCGCTACGACTTCCCCGAGGGCGTGCGCTGCGTCGACGGGGGCACCTCGACCCAGGAGCTCCTCGGCGATCTCGAGGGGCTCGATCACCTCATCGTGATCGACGCGGTGTCGGCGGGCGCGGAGCCCGGCGCGCTGGTGCGGCTCGACGGCGAGGCGGTGCCGAAGGCCTTCACCACCAAGCTCTCGCCCCACCAGGTCGGCATCTCCGACCTGCTCGCCACGCTGACGCTGATCGGCCGCGCCCCGAAGAACGTGGTGCTCTTCGGGGTCGAGCCCGAGCGCCTCACGCTCGATCTCTCGCTCTCGCCGAGGATCGCCGCGCGCGTCCCCGAGCTGTGCGCGCAGGTGGTCGCCGAGCTCGAGCGCCTCGGGGTGCGCCCGGTGCCGCGCGCGTGACCGCGGGCCGGCCTGCGCTAGGCTGACGCGAATGCGCAACATGGCCGTGCGGTCGCTCGACGACGTGATGATCGTGACGTTGAACACCCACAACCCCACCGACGCCGAGTGGGAAGAAGCCGTGTCGCTCGGCAAGACGTTGCTGGCGAAGGCCGGCGAGGTGGCGCGCACCGGGGCGATCGTCTTCACCGAAGGCGGCGCGCCCAACTCGAAGCAGCGGCAGAAGCTCCGCGAGCTCTACGGCGCCACTCCGCCGCCGATGGCGCTGGTCACCGACTCGGTCATCGCGCGCGGCACCATCGCGGTGTTCAGCATCTTCTGGCCCAGCACCAACGCGGTGTTCTCCCCCGCCGACTGGGGCAAGGCGCTGCGGCACGCGGGCCTCAAGCCCGAGCGCGACGGCGAGGTCGTCGCCCTCCTGCGGGCGATGGAAGCGGAGGTCGGCAAGCTCGCGGTGCTCGCGCCGATCCTCGCGACGCGGCCATGAGCGAGCGCGAGCTCCTCGAGCGAGTCCACGCCGACAACCGCCTCCTGCGCGAGCAGGTGACCGTGCTCCTCGAGAAGGTGGCCAGCCTCGAGCGCGCGCTCGCCGCGGCGACCGACGAGAAGGAGCGCCTGGCCTCGATCATCCTCCGCGCGCAGCTCAACCCGCACCGCCAGCGCTCCGACTTCACCCCCGCCGAAGCCCGCGAGCTCGTCGAGTTCCTCAAGAAGCCCTGACGCAAGCCGTGCAGCCGGGCAGGCCACCACGCACTTGCTGCGCAAGCCCTGCGGGTCCACTCCGGAACTCGTGAGACTTCCAGCATTTCCTGTGTGGCTCACTCCTTGAAATCGGTCGGCTCCGCCCCGGAGGACGCCGTGGATCACGCTGCGATGACAGGTCGACGCATCGCGGTGCAGGGCACGGTGCAGGGCGTCGGCTTCCGGCCGTGGGTGTACCAGCTCGCGCGGCAGCTCCACGTCGCGGGGACGGTGAAGAACGGTCCGGAGGGCGTGACCATCGACGCCTTCGCGCCGCCCGCGGTGCTCGACGAGCTGCTCGTGCGCCTCGAGCGCGAGCTCCCCCCTGCGGCGCGCATCGACTCGCTCGAGTGGCAGCCGCTCGAGGCGCCGCCGCCAGTGAGCTTCACCATCATCGGCAGCGACTCGCAGGGCGCGGCGCGGGCGAGCATCCCCGCGGACCTCGCGATGTGCGACGCGTGCCGCGCGGAGATCCACGATCCGCACGCGCGGCGCTTCCATTACCCCTTCACCAACTGCACGCACTGCGGCCCGCGCTTCAGCATCGCCACCGCCATTCCGTACGATCGCCCGCGCACCACCATGGCGGGCTTCCCGCTCTGCGACGACTGCCGCCGCGAGTACGAGAACCCCGACGATCGCCGCTTCCACGCGCAGCCCATCGCGTGCCCGAAGTGCGGGCCGAAGCTGACCTGGCTCGACGCGCAGGGCACCGCGCTCGACGTGGGAGATCCGCTCGCGCACGCCGCGAAGCTGCTCGCCGGGAAGGCGATCGTCGCCGTGCGCGGGCTCGGCGGCTTCCACCTCGCGTGCAACGCGCTCAACGAGGGCGCGATCCGCTCGCTCCGCCAGCGCAAGCACCGCGACGAGAAGCCCCTCGCGGTGATGGTGGCCGATCTCGAGATGGCGCGTCGCTACGCCGAGCTCACCGCCGAGGAGACGGCGCTGCTCAGCTCCCCCGCCCGGCCCATCGTGCTGGCGCGCATGAAGCACGGCCTCGCGCCGTCGATCGCCCCGGGCTTCACCCAGGTCGGCCTCTTCCTCCCGTACACCCCGCTCCACGAGCTGCTGCTCGTGCTGGCCCGCAAGCCGCTGGTGATGACCTCCGGCAACCGCTCCGAGGAGCCGATGGCGGTCGACAACGACGAGGCGGTGCGCCGGCTCGCGGGCATCGCTGACGGCTTCCTGGTGCACGACCGCCCCATCGCCACGCGCACCGACGACTCGGTCGCGCGCATCGTCGAGGGCGCGCCGATGCTGCTGCGCCGCGCGCGCGGCTTCGTGCCCGAGTCGCTCGCCTCGCCGCTGCCCTTCGCCGAGCCGGTGCTCGCGGTGGGCGGCCAGCTCAAGAACACCTTCTGCATCGGCAAGGGCGCGCGCCTGACGCCCGGCCCGCACGTCGGCGATCTCGGCGAGCTGTCGACCTTCGAGAGCTTCACCGCGATGGCGGCGCGCCTCGAGCGCTTCCTCGAGGTCTCACCGCGCGTGCTCGCGCACGATCTCCACCCCGACTACGACACCACGCGCTGGGCGCGTGAGCGCGGCGGGCACCTCGTCGGCGTGCAGCACCACCACGCGCACGTGGCCGCGGTGATGGCCGAGCACGGCCTGAAGGGCCCGGTGCTGGGCGTGGCCTTCGACGGCACCGGCCTGGGCGACGACGGCGCGGCGTGGGGCGGGGAGTTCCTCCGCTGCACCTACGCCGGCTTCGAGCGCGTGGCGACGCTGCGCCCCATCGCGCTCGCCGGCGGGGAGCGGGCCATCCGCGACGCGTGGCGGCTCGCGCTCGCGGTGCTCGACGACGCCTTCGACGGCGCACCTCCGCTCGGCCGGCTGGCTCTCTTCAACACCGTGAGCGAGCGAGACGTGAAGAACGTGCGGCAGCTGCTCCCCTCGGCGCTCCCCGCGCATGGCGCCGGCCGCGCCTTCGACGCCGCCGCCGCGCTCGCCTTCGGGCGGCCCCGCGCGAACTTCGAGGCCCAGCTCGCGATGACGCTCGAGCAGGCGGCGACCGCGGGCGCGGCGCCCTTCCCCTTCACCATCGACCGCAGCGAGACGCCGTGGGAGGTCGATCTCCGCCCGATGTGGCGCGCCTTCGTCGAGGAGCTCCTCGCGGGACGGGAGGTGGCCTCCCGCTTCCACGCGACGCTCGGGGCGGCGACCGCCGCGGTGGTGACCGCGCTCGACGAGCAGGAGCGCCTGCCGGTGGTGCTCAGCGGCGGCTGCTTCGCCAACGCGTTACTCACCCACGACGTGCTTCGTCACCTCGGCGGCTTCGACGTGCGGCTGCCGCGCAAGGTGCCCGCGGGCGATGGAGGCCTGGCGCTCGGTCAGGCCGTCGTCGCCGCGGCGAGACTGGAAGGAGCCAGCTGATGTGCCTCGGAGTGCCTGGAAAAGTGGTGGCCGTCGACGGCCTCGTCGCGACCGTCGACTTCTGGGGCGTGCAGAAGCAGGTGCACCTCCACATCGTCGACGAGCCGGTGCAGCCCGGTGACTACATCCTCAACCACGTGGGCTACGCGATCCGCCGCATCCCCGCGGAGGAGGTGGCCGAGACGCTCGAAATGTACAACTCGCTGATCGACGGCAACCCCGAAGATCTGATGCGCCAGGACATCGAGGGCGAAGTGAACGCCTCGAAGGAGCGCCGGGGATGAACGCCGCCGACACCGCGCAGCTCAAGTTCCGCGATCCGCTCAAGGCGAAGGCGCTCGCCGCGCGGCTGCAGGAGCTGGTGACGGAGATCGGCCGCGACCCCATCTCGGTGATGCACGTGTGCGGCAGCCACGAGCAGGCCATCGCGCGCTTCGGGCTGCGCAGCGCCTTCCCGCGCAAGCTCGACGTGGTGATGGGGCCCGGCTGCCCGGTGTGCATCACCGACGTGCCGGAAGTGGACGAGGCCGTCGCGCTCGCGCTCCAGGGCGTGCGCATCGCGACCTACGGCGACATGCTGCGCGTGCCCGGCACGGTGAAGTCGCTCGCCGACGTGCGCGGCGACGGCGCGAAGGTCGAGATCGTCTACTCGATCGATCAGGCCGTCGAGCTCGCGCGCAGCACCGGTGAAGACCTCGTCTTCTTCGCCACCGGCTTCGAGACCACCGCGGTGGCCACGGCGGCCGCGCTGCTCAACGACCCGCCGCCGAACTTCACGGTGCTCTCTGCGCACAAGTACATCCCGCCGGTGATGGAGATCGTCACCGAGATGCCCGGCTCGCGCATCGAGGGCTTCCTCGCCGCGGGCCACGCCGCGACCATCACCGGGGCCAACGTCTTCGAGGCCTTCGTGCGCGACCACGGCATCCCGGTGGTGGTGGCGGGCTTCGAGCCGCTCGACATCCTCGCGGCGCTGGTGAAGCTCGTGGAGCTGGT
>JBMORD010000353.1:0-39821 GCA_049322495.1 Myxococcota bacterium
CGGCGATGTCCTCGTACTCCAGGCCCTTCTTCCTGAGCCGCACGATCGCTCGGCGGGTTCGCTGGTCCAGTGCCATGCCCCGCGAAGATCACGTTCGACGATCCTCAGCAAGCGGGTTCAGGGGTATCGGCGCCGAGTGCCGTCGAGTTCTTCTTCTCTCGTGACACCTCGCGCAGCGCAGACGATCTGCGGTTTCCGTGGCTCAACAACGCATACCTGGCACCGGGCGAATGCACCGACCTCGTCGGCGCCGTCTCCACTGCGGAGCTGCCGGCTGGCCCGTACTTCGTGTTCGCGGTCTCCGATCCGGACGAGCGGTTCCCCGACCTCGATCGCACCAACAACACTGCGATGTCTGAGGAGGTTTCGCTCCTGCCAGATCTCGCCGCCCAGCCAATCGATACCTTCCTCGACGCCAACGGATTGCATCTCTGGTTGACCGTCTGCAACCGCGGTCTCGTCCGAGGCTCCGGCGTGCTCGATCTCGCCTTGTCGGTCGACAACACCTGGAGTTCCGACGACCAACACCTCGCCGTCCAGACGCTCACCCTGAGGCCCGGCGAATGCAGCTACATGAACCCTCCGGTCCCGCTCATGGCCGGCACGAGCCCACGGTTCGTCACGGCCAGGCTCGAGCCCACGGCTGGCGAAGTCGACTTCAACCTCGCCAACAACACCAGCTCCACAGCCGCCCCCATCGACCTGGCGCTGCCCTGACGAGCGGCGCTACTGCGCGATGAAGGTCCACGGCGCGACCGGGCTCGAGCCATAGTCGAACGAGATGTCCACCCGGTAGGTGCCGGTCGTCGCCGCGGTGAGGGTCCGTGACGAGCCCGAGTAGAGGGTCGTCACGTACGCGCCGCTGCCGTCGGTCACCGTCGCCCGCACCGTCCCGCTGAGCGTCAGCGACCGCGAGGCGCCCGCGGTCATCGGCACGAGGAGCGCGTCGACGTCACCGCCGTAGTCGATGACGCCCGAGGTGAGCTGCCCGACGGAGATGGCCGTCGGCGTCGGGTAGTCATCCACCACCGTGCGCGCGCTCACCGTGTAGCTGACGCTCGTCGACGTCAGCGACGAGGTGGACACCCGCGTCGTCCACACGCCGTTGACCACGTTGTTCAGGAAGCCCACCGTCACCGTCGTGCCCACGCCGTAGGTCTGCGTCGCGGTGGTCCCGCTCGGCGTCTGCACCTGCACCTGCGGCGAGAAGTTCGTCCCCTGCACCGTCACCTGGACGATCTCCCCGAACGCGGGCGAGACGCGGAAGGCGTCGATGTCGGTCGCCACCTCGAGCACCCCCGACACGCCCGCATCGAACGCGAGCGAGGTGGCCTCATTCGCCACGTCACCATGGTCGTCGGGCCCGAGGTCGCTCGCCGTCACCGACCACGCGAGCGGCAGGGTCGACGAATACGAAGACACCGTGAGGAAGAACGTGCCGCCGCCTGCCGGCACCTTGAAGCTCACGCTGGTCGACCCGCTCACGATGACCGTCGCCGCCGCGTCGCGCACGACGAGCGAGCAGCTCGACACCGCCGTGGTGCACACCACGCGCAGGTGGTGCCCCGCGGTCGGCGTGAGGGCCAGCACGTCGACGTCGCCGCTGAACTGGATGCTCCCCGTCACCGCGCTGCCCAGCGTCGCCACGGTCGCCGTGGCCGCGGTGTCTCCGTGGTCGTCGGTGCCGAGGTCCGTCACGGTCAGCGTGTACGACGCCGGCACCGTCGCCGACCACGACGACACCACCGCGTACATCGTGCCGGTGCTCGCCGCGCGGACGCTGCTCGCCGCAGAGATGTACGTGTACTGCGAGTCGCGCAGCTCGACGCGCACCGACGAAGACGACGCCGTCACCTGGTAGATCTTCCCCTGCGTGACGGGGAAGGAGAACACGTCGAGGTCGTTCTCGAAGCCGAGGACGCCGCTGGTCACCGCCCCCAGCATCACCGCCGTCGCCGTGGCCTGCGTGCCGCCGTGGTCCTCGAGGCCGCGATCGACGATCGACAGCTGGTAGCTGCCGATCTGCGAGGAGTCGCCCGAGATCTCGATGCGCCACGCGCCCGCGACGCTCGCCAGGAAGCTCGTGGTCCTGCTCGACCCCGAGTACGACGAGGCCACCACCGCGCCCGCGGGGTCCTTCACCCGCACCGAGAAGGTGCCACCCGCGACGCGCGTGGCGGTCAGCTCGTAGACGTGATTCACCACCGGCACGAAGTCGAACGGGTCGACGTCCTGCGGCCACTGCACGCTGCCGTTCACCACCGCGCCCAGCGTGAGAACGCCCGGCGTCGCGCCGAAGTCGTCGACGCCGAGATCCGTCACCGTCACCGTGTACGGGAGCAGCCCGCCCGACGAGCTGTTGCGCTGAACCTGCACGCGGTAGGTCCCCGTCGTCGCGGCCACCGCCGCCACCGAGCCCGAGCCCTGCGCGAGCTGCTGGTTCTGCGCGTCGAACATCGTCACCTGGAGCGCCGTCCCGCTCGCGCTGCTCGACGCCTGCATCACGTGCCCTGCCTGCGCAGTGAAGGAGAAGGTGTCGACGTCGGCGAGCAGCTCGAGGCGCCCGCCCTGCGGCGTCCCGGCGGTGAGCGGCGTGGCGGCGTTGAGCGTGTCCGAGTGGTCGTCGAAGCCGAGGTCCTCGACGCGGAAAGACCACGGCTGCGAGGCTGTGCCCCAGAGACTGCCCAGACGGAGCGCAGCGAACGTCGAGTCGCTCGCCTTCCACACCACGCCACCGCTCGAGGACCAGCTCGAGCTCACCAGCGCCTGGCCGCGCGGGTCGAACACCATCAGCGCGAGCTGCCCGGTGGCCGTGGTGAGCGGCTGCCACGCGTAGAGGCGATCGCGCACCTGGTCGACCCGCACGCTGTCGAGGTCGGCCGACGTCTGCAGCACACCCGAGACCGGGCTGCCCAGCGGCACCGGCAGCGCGAAGGTGGGGTCGTCGGAGTAGTCGTCGGCGCCCAGCACCGAGAACTGGAGCGAGAACGGGCCCACGTCGCGCGACGTCGCGCCGCGGGCGGTGAGCAGCATCGACTCCGTCGTCGGCACGGTGACCGAGGTGGAGTCGCCCGGGGACAGCAGCCGCGTGCCTCCATCGGGCCGCGAGAGAGAGAAGACGACCCTCGAGTTGCCCGCATCGGGCACCGCGAGCTGCACCGCGGTGAGCTGCGGCAGCTCGAGCCACACCACGTCGAGGTCTCCCTCGTACTGCAGCTCGCCCACGAAGGGCGCCGCCGGCTGCACCGTCAGCGCCCCCGCCGGCTCGTTGACGTAGTCGTCGGCGCCGACCTCGCGGTAGCGCGCGGTGTAGTCGCCCGTCACGTTGCCGCGCACCGCGCGCACGCGCACCAGCACCGTCTCCGCCGGCGCGACGAAGGACACCTCGGCCATCGTCGCGCCGCGGTTGTCCGAGGCGAGGAGCCGCGTGCCCGTCGCGTCGAACACCTCCGCGAGCAGCGGCAGCGAGGTCGAGGTCGCGCTGAAGGTGAAGACCAGGCCGCGCGTGACGCCGAGGCGGAGCCAGTCGTGGTCGCCCGCCGGGTACAGGGTGCGCGCCTCGTCGGTGTCGAAGGCCAGCGCCTTCGCGAGCGTCGGGCACTCGTCGGCCTCGGCGCCGTCGCCGTCGAAGTGGCGCGCCCCGCAGTCCCACAGCGGCGTGGCGCTGCAGCCATCACCCTCGACCACGTAGCCCGGGTCGCACACGCAGCTCGCCGCGCCGCCCTCCACCACGCAGGTGGTCCGGTGCGCGCGGGTGCACGGGTTCGGCGTGCACGGCGTGCGCACCACGCAGGCGCCGGCCACCTCCACCCGCGTCGACGGGCACTCGCAGCTCACGCTGCCGTTGCGCACCAGGCACAGCGACTGGCTCAGCGCCGCGCACGGGTTCGACGCACAGAGATCTGCCACGGGGAGCGGCCGGCAGCTCAACCCGTCAGCCTGGAAGCCCGAGGGGCACAGGCACGCCACCGAGCCGGCGGCCACCGCGCACACCCCCGCGCCGCAGTCGACCCCCGCACAGGGGTCCTTCGCCGTCCCGCCACACCCTGCCAACGCCAGCACCACCACCGCAGCCACTCGACGCATGTCCGCCCTCCAGTTCGTCGGGCGCGACCCTGCCCCATCGACACCGCAGGCGCCAGCCGGCCCCCTGCTAGCGATGCGCCCAGTCGGCGTCGCCGGCGAGCGTCTTCGCCGCGTCGCTCTCGAGCCACGCGCGCGCCGCCACGTCGTCTCGCAGCTCCGCGTCGAAGAAGGCCAGCACCGTCGAGCGGATGGCCTTCGACAGCCTCGAGAGGCGCGCGTCGTCGGACTCGAGGTCCTCGAGGTTGTAGGTGGGGTGACCTCCGACGCCGACCGCGAGGTTCGAGTACAGGAGCCACCGCTTCCCATCGGCGGGCTGGCGCTCGAACACCACGCGCCGCGTCGCCCCGGTCAGGCCCGGCTTCTGCGGCTTCACGTCGTTGTCGCCCGTCACCACCAGCGTCGGGCCGCGCGTGCCTTCCCACGAGTGGCCGCCAGCCCCATCGAAGTAGCCCGCCCAGCCCGGGCCCATCGGGCTGAGCGCGACCGCGGCCTTCGGCGTCAGGTGCGGCAGCGAGAAGACCGGCGCGCTCACCGTCGGCAGGAAGGTGGTGCCCATCGCCGTCAGCGGCCCGCGCGCCCCGGCCGACCACCCGATGACGCCCACGCGCGCGAGGTCGAGCGTCGCCTTCGTGGCCAGCTCCGCCTTCACCGCAGGCAGCGCCTCGAGCACCGCATGCACGTCGAGCGCCTTCACCAGCGTCAGCAGCCCCTCGTCGTCGTCCACCGGCGGCAGGCACTCCGCCGAGGGCACGCCGCCGCGCGTGCACACCGCGGTGCCCGCCTCGACCGTCAGCGAGACGTGCCCGATGCTCAGCGCCACGAAGCCGTGCTGCGCGAGCGTGCGGCCCCACTCCGGGCTGAAGGTCTGCCCGTGGTCCGCCAGCCCGCCGCCGTGCGACCACACCACCACCGGGAACGGGCCGGTGCCGCTCGCCGGCAGCCGCGCCAACACCGGCAGCACCCGGCCCGTCGTCGCGTCCGTCACCGAGAGCGTCTGCGTGCGCGGCTCGGCGCTGCTCCCCACCTCGTACTCGCAGGCCACCGGCGTCGCGGCCGCGCAGCCCGCGTCACTCCGGCCCCCGCTCCGCCCCCCGCACGCCAACAACGACGACACCAGCAGCGCTGCCCCGGCGAGCCTCATGCGTTCTTCCCCCGATGAAGGTCCTGCGGACTCCAACCCGTTGGGGGCCCAAGGAGTTTCGAGCACCCCAGGTCGCAGTGAAGCGCGTCTCCACAGCATCTGTGGAGAACGCTGTGGAGTCTGTGGAAAACCCCGCCCGACCCCCTGTGGGAAGTGTGGAAAACGCCGGCCGCGCCCGCCGTGCGCTTTGTTTTGCAGAAGACGCACTATGAGTCATGTTGTCGAGGCGAGCGGCGACTTTCGGAAAAATCGAGGGCCGATCAACTTCCACAGCCCGGCCCGGCGCGGCCAAGTGCCCAAGGCACCTCGGGTTTCGAGAAAATCTTGATCAGGAAAAACGCCTCTGTGTATGACGCTCCCCTTCCCCGCTTGCCGTCGCTTCTTTCGCAAAACTCCCTCGCTCTGGTGTCGTCGAACATGGCCGAATCGACGGTAAGTGCTCGAAACCTCTGGCAGAATGCGCTCGAGCACCTGCGTAACGATGGGCAGACCTACGTGGTGTCGCAGCTGCTGCAGCTGCACCCGCTGACCTTCGAGGCAGGGGCCCTCACCCTGGGGGTCGAAGATCTGTTCTTCCGGGACTGGGTCGACGACCACTACTCGGAGCTGATGGGCGGGGCGCTCGAGCGGGTGATCGGAAAGCCGGTCGAGGTGAAGTGGCAGAAGGTCGACAAGCGCGAAGTGCCGGCGGCTTTGCCTCCCGCACCGCCAGTCGTACACCTGCGGCGGCAGCCGGCGCGGCTCAACGAGCGGTTCACCTTCGAGACGTACGTGGTGAGCGACTCGAACCAGCTGCCGGCGGCGGCGGCGTACGCAGTGTCGGAGTCGCCGGGCCGGGCCTACAACCCGCTCTTCATCTACGGGGGCACGGGGCTGGGGAAGACGCACCTGCTGCACGCCATCGGCAACCGCATCGTGGCGCGCAACCCCGACGCGCGGGTGCTGTACCTGTCGAGCGAAGAGTTCACCAACCAGTTCATCGAGTCGGTGCGCGACCAGAAGATGACGGAGTTCCGCCGCCGCTTCCGCGAGGAGTGCGACGTGCTCCTCATCGACGACATCCAGTTCCTCGGGAAGAAGCAGGAGACGCAGAACGAGTTCTTCTACACGTTCAACGCGCTCCACCAGATGTCGAAGGCGGTGGTGATGACGTCGGACACCGTGCCCTCGGAGATCCCCGGGCTCGAGGACCGGCTGCGCTCGCGCTTCGCGATGGGGCTCATCACCGACGTGCACGAGCCGAACTTCGAGGCGCGCATGGCCATTCTGAAGAAGAAGGCCGCCGCCGACGGGGTCAACCTCACCGACAAGGTGACGCAGTTCATCGCCCGGCACGTGGTGAAGAACGTGCGCGAGCTCGAGGGGGCGCTGATCAAGGTGACCGCAGTGCACGCGCTCACCGGCCAGCCGCTCACCGAGGAGCTGTGCGCGCAGGTGCTGGCGGACCTCATCCCCGCGCAGAAGGCGCTCGACGCGGAGGCCATTCAGCGCGAGGTGGCGCGGTACTACCGGCTGGCCGTCGACGAGCTCCGCGGCGAGCGGCGCGTCAAGCACGTGGCCCACGCGCGCCAGGTGGCGATGTACCTGTGCCGCACGCTCACCTCGGCGTCGCTCCCGGAGATCGGCAAGCGGTTCAACAAGGACCACTCGACGGTGCTCACCAGCGTGCGGAAGATCGAGTCGCTCAAGGACAGCGACGACCAGCTCAAGCTCGAGCTCGGCGAGCTGTCGCAGAAGCTGGCGAGCGTCTGAATCAGGGCGCGCCCGCGTCGACGGCGGCCGGGCCCAGCGTGCGCACGAAGCCCACCAGCACCTGCAGCTCGTCTTCGCGCAGCACGCGCTCGTACGGCGGCATCACGCATTCCGGCTTCGTCGCGCGCGGGTTGCGGATGAAGGCGGCCAGCTGCTCGTCGGTCGGCAGGGTCGCGCGGTGGCGCGTGAGGTCGTACTGCCCACGCCCGTTGGGCCCGTGACAGTTGAGGCAGCCGAACTGCCCGTAGAGGCGTGGCCCGTCGGCGGCGGTCAGCGGAGGCGGCGGGACCGGCGGCGCCTCGGGCGGTGACTCGCGCAGCGCCGCGAAGGCCCCGAGGGCGAGCAGCGCGGGGACGACCAGCAGCAGCCACCGTTTCATGGGCGCCGAAGTAACGATCGGCTCGTGGCCCGGCAACCCGCGCGAGGTACGGTGGCGCGCATGAGCCGCTCGAGGTCGGCGCTCTGGCTGCGCTGGGTGGGCGCCTTCACGCTGGGGGAAGTGCTCGGCTTCGGCGGCCTCCCCGCGGCGCTCGGGCTCGGGGTGATGACGCTGACGAAGGAGCTGCCCACCACACCGCGCGCGCTGCTGCTGTACGCGGTGGCCATCGTCGGAGGCCTCGGCGAGGGCGCGGTGGTCGGCGCGTTCCAGCGGCGGGTGCTGCGCGAGGTGCTGCCGTCGCTCGACGGGCGCGCGTGGGTGCGGCACACCGCCTTCGCCGCGGCAGGCGCGTGGGCGGCGGGCATGTGCGCGCCCACGCTCGATGACCTCTTCACGCTCCCGCCGGCGGTGATGGTCGCGCTGTGGGTCCCCGCGGCGGTGCTCATCCTGCTCAGCATCGGCGGCGTGCAGGCGCGGCTCCTGCGCGGGGTCGTGGCGCGCCCGGTGCGCTGGCTGTGGATCAACGTCGCGGGCTGGCTCGCGGGGCTGCCGTGGACCTTCATCGCCCCGGCGGTGATTCCCGACGACTCGCCGGCGTGGAAGTTCGGCGTCGCCTTCCTGCTCGGGGGCACGCTGATGGGCGCGACGACCGGGGCCCTCACCGGCGCGCTGGTGCTGCGCTTCGCGCGCGAGCGTCAGGGGGCGTGAACTGCCAGTCCCCTGTGGCGTCTGCA
This sequence comes from Myxococcota bacterium, assembly GCA_049322495.1. Taxonomy (GTDB): domain Bacteria; phylum Myxococcota; class Myxococcia; order Myxococcales; family Myxococcaceae; genus Archangium_A. The sequence continues at coordinate 8,093 of JBMORD010000353.1, forward strand.
TTCACCTGCAATCACAGCCAATCGCACTCAGCGCGTAACACCACAGTTCACACATGCGTGGCCTGGCCTTCGACGCGGGCGTGGCGCAGCGCGTGCACGGGCGCCCCGCCCCGCGGCCGGCGAGCTGGCGTTCGATTCCACGGACGCCTGGAGAACAACGAAATGCACAAGAGGATGATGTGGGGAGTCGTGACGGCGATGATCGTGGTGTGCCGAGCTGAAGCCCAGGTGTCGGAGCCACCGCCGAACTACTGCGCCGGGGTGGAGGACTTCAGCGCGCTGCAGCCCGACGTGTTCGTCACGGGCACGGGGAGCATCATCGTGAGCCACGTCGAGGCCGCGCCCCAGCGCGCCAGCGTCGGCGGCGGCACCGAGTACTGGTGCACGTGCAGCGGAGGCAGCGGCTCCTGCTACGTGAAGATGACGGGCACGACGGCCAGCTGCGTGTCGATGTCGTGCACCCAGTGCACGCTGAACTCGCGGCAGATCGGCAAGGGCAGCACGGTGAAGCTGCAGGACGTCGCCTGTGGCGCCGCCGCCGTCGACCCTGCCGCGCTCGCCCAGCGGGTCAAGGAGGTGCAGGCCTTCCGCGCGGCGAACCGCATCCCCGACCCCATCGTCAGCGCCGACCGCCACGAGGCGTACGCGCCGGCGGGGTACGACCTCATCCTCGAGCGCATCGGCGGCCGTGAGCTGATCTACCTCGTGCCCGAAGGCACGAGCACGCGCGGCGCGGTGGGTCCGTCCACCAGCGGCCCGGCGCCGGTCCAGGCCGCCATCGGCAAGCCGCGCGTGAAGTGCTCGTGCAGCGGCACCGGCTCGTGCAGCTTCACCGGGGACAACGTCTGCGTGCCCGACTCGACCTGCAGCGGCGAGCGCGGGTGCAGCGTCACCGTGAAGGGCGCCCAGACGCTCACCGAGGACTTCCTGGGCACGAGCACCGTCACCAGCACCACCGCCCGCTGACGCAGGTCCCGGCCGGCGGCGACCTCGCGCCGCCGCTGGCCGCTTCACTTCGGGGAGGCGCCCTGTCGCTCCAGCGCGGCGAAGCGTCGCTCCAGCGCGTCGAGCGAGCTCCGCAGCACCGCGTTCTCGCGCTCGAGCCGCGCGTTGAGGCCCTGGATGGCCGCCAGCGCCACGCCCGACTCGTCGACGGTGGTGATGTGCTGCGCGTCGCGCCCGAGGCCGAAGGCGCTGGCGAAGTCTTCGGCCATCGGCCCGAGGTGCCGGCCTTCGTTCGAGCCGCGGTACTCCCAGGTGGTGATGGGCAGCGCAGCGACCTTCTCGAGGATCTGCTCGGGGTCGACCTCCCGCAGCGAGTGCTTGAAGCTCCGGGAGCTGGCGTTGGTCCACACGCCGCCGTTGGTGAGGTAGGCGCCGTTGCCGGTCGAGCCATCGCGACCGACCGCGAGCGGCACCACGCCGACGCCGCTGATGAACGAGTCGTCGCGGTTGAGCGCCATGCGGCCGAGGTCGTCGATCGCGAGGCGCCGCTCCTGACGCACGCCCGGCTCATAGCCATCGATGAAGAAGCTCGCCCGACCGAGCGTGCTGTTGGGCTGGCCCGTCGCCACCGCGCCGCCGACGCTGAGCAGAAAGCCGCCCACGTTCGACGCCGACTGCCGGAGGAAGAGGTTGGCGTAGCTGCCCGAGCCCGAGGTGCCGATGACGCTCAGCTCCACGTCAGTGGGCGGCGTGGTGGTGTTCACCGAGACCTGCCCGGGGCGCAGCCGCAGCACCGACGTCGCGTTGACCCGGAGATCGAGCGGCGCGTTGTCCGCCGTGCCCAGCCAGTCATTCGCGGGGTTGGTGTTGAGGTTGCCGTTGCGCTTCCAGGTGGTGGTGTCGAGCCCGTCGACCCGCGCGTTGAGCTGCCCCACCGTCGTCTGGAGCGTCGGGACCGTCGCCTCCAGCCCCTGCAGCCGCGCGTGGTTGTCATCGACCGCCTGCTTCACCGCCGCGAAGTTCGCGTTCACCTCGGCCGCGCGCGCGGGCGTGTTGGCCACGAACGCCCAGGGCACCGACACGTTGCCCGCGATCGCCGTCGCGCCCACGACGAGCGCCGTCGTCAGCGCCACCTTCAACTTGTGCTTCGCCTCGTGCGTCATCGTCATCCTCCAGGGTGATCAGAAGTTCATTCCCAGACGAGCGCGTCCCAGCCGCGCGCGTCCCAGTGGTTCAGCGTCGTGCCCGCGTCGGACGTCATGCCTGCGTCGAGCGTCGTGCCTGCGTCGAGCGTCGTGCCTGCGTCGAGCGTCGTGCCTGCGTCGGGCGTCGTGCCTGCATCGAGCGTCATGCCTGCATCGGGCGTCATGCCTGCATCGGGCGTCATGCCTGCATCGGGCGTCATGCCTGCATCGGGCGTCATGCCTGCATCGGGCGTCATGCCTGCATCGGGCGTGGTGCCAGCGTCGGGCGTGGTGCCCGCGTCGGGCGTCGTGCCTGCGTCGGGCGTCGTGCCTGCGTCGGGCGTACCGGCATCTCCCGCGAAGCCGCCATCCGCACCCGCGTCATGCCTTTCGAGGGCGACGCACACGCTCGACTGGCAGGCGAAGCCCCAGGCGCAGTCGCCATCAGCGCTGCAGCGTTGCTCCCGGGGGCCGCAGCCGAGCCACGACACCGCACATGCCAGCAACAACCACCGACGAATCATCACGCGTTGCTCCTTCCGTCGAAGAAGGGACAAGCGGTCGCGCGCGACTTTTCACGCCCCGGCGACGCGACGTGCAACCACGCGAGATTCGTCAGCTACAGTCGGCGCCCATGACCTGGGAGGTGTCGGACAGCGAGCTCGCCGCGTGGCGCCGCGCGCACCCTGATGCAACGGCCACCGAAGAGGAGCTCTCGCTCGCCATCGCCTGCGCGCAGGGACGACCGTCGGCGCTCGCCGAGTTCGATGCGCGCTTCCGGGACGTCGTCGCGACCGCGGTGCGCCGGCTCGGAGACGACGACTTCGGGCAGGAGGTGGCCCAGCTCGTCCGCCAGCGTCTCCTCGTCGGCGAGGGCGCATCGTCGCCGCGCATCACCGAGTTCGGAGGCCGCGGCTCGCTGAGCAAGTTCGTGCAGGCGGTCGCGCTGCGCACCGCGCTCAACCTCCGCACGGCGCGCGCGAGGCACGTCGGGCACGAAGACCCCGACGACGCGCTCCTCGAGCTCCCCGCGAAGGAGAACGACCCTGAGCTCGAGCTGCTCAAGCTGCGGTACCGCGCTGAGTTCAAGGCGGCGTTCGCGGCTGCGATGGCCGAGCTCGAGCCGGAGCTGCGCGCGGCGCTCCGCCACGTGTACCTCGATGGCCTCACGCTCGCCGAGCTCGGGCGGCTGTACGACTGGTCGGTGCCCACGGCCTCGCGCCGGGTCGCCGCGGCGCGCACCGCGGTGCTCGAGGGCACGCGCCGGCATCTCGCTCAGCGGCTCTCACTCGCTGCGCACGAGGTCGATAGCGTGCTCCGTCTCATCGAGAGCCGATTGTCGGTCGAGCTCACCGTCGCAGACTGAGCACGGGCTGCTGGCACGACCCCGCGGACCTCCCGGAAGCACGAAGCGCACTCGCGGCGCCAGGTCGACTGCGCCGCGGCGCGGGAATTCGGCAGAGCTCGAGGACTCGCGCCGACAGCTCGCTCGGCGGCGCTCACTCGCCGCGCGGGAGTCGACAGTGCGCCCCGCCTCAGAGCTGACTGTCAGCTCTGTCCGCGGACAACTGGGAGTGCGGGAAGGCTATTGGCGCGACCCTGCGGAGCTCCCAGAAACACGAGTCACCGCCGCGTGCACTGCGGTGCTCGAAGGTTGGTTGGCCCCGAGCGCGTTGACCGGGTCGAGATCCGCCGCGGCCCGGCTGCGCAGCGCCCGGATCAGCCCGAGGTGCAGCTTCTCGGTGGCGGCCGCCGCCTTCGCGTCGAGCTCATCTGCCACCAGCGCCGGCGCGATCGCCGCGGCCTCCGCCAGCAGCCGTCAGGCTCGCTCAGCCGCCGCGCACAGCGTGCTCCGGGCTGTCGGTCGAGCTCACCGTCGCAGACTGAGGCAGCGAGGCGTCGCGGTTCGGGAGTTCGGGCTGCTGGAACGACCCCCGGAAGCAAGAAGCGCGCGTCACACCGCCTCGCGCACTCGCGACAGTTCGCTCGACGGCGCTCACGTGCAGGAGTTGAGAGTGTGCTTCGCCTCATCGAGAGCTGACCGTCCATCGCAGCTGAGGGGTCGAGACGTCGCGGCTCTGTCCGCGGACAACTGGGAGTGCGGTGCTCGAGGACACGCGCCGACAGTTCGCTCGGCGGCGCTCACGCGCAGGAGTCGAGAGCGTGCTCCGACTCATCGAGAGGCCGGCTGTCGGTCGAGCTCACCGTCGCAGACTGAAGCGCCGCGGCGTCGCGGCCCGGTCCGCGGACAACTGGGAGTTCAGGAGGGCTGCTGGCACGACCCCGCCGACCTCCCGGAAGGACGAAGCGCGCGTCCACCGCTCCGCACCTCGAGGCCGGGACGGCGCGCCCTGCAGCGACGCTCATCGCGCGCCGGGCACTGCAGGAGAGCACCGTGCCACCTCCGCGCGTGCGCGGTCGCGCTCCTCGACGAACACGGGCATCAGCGGCTCCTCCTGCTCGAGCGCCGCCAGCGCCTCGAGCCCCGCGCGGTACGCGGTGCAGGCCTCAGCGCCGCGGTGCTCTGCCTGCTCGACACGACCGAGCTCGAACTCCGTCAGCGCCCAGCGGCCGCGCACCCGCGCCGAAGCGGGGTCGACGGCCCGCAGCTTCTCGAGCGCCTCGCGTGACTGGCGCAGGGCCGCGCGCGCCGGCCCGAAGCGGCGCTGCAGGCGGAGCGCGCTCCCGACGCCGAAGTGACCATCGGCGAGCCAGTCGAGCACCATGCCGTTGCCCGCATCAGCCTCGAGGAGCCGCGCGGCGGCGGTGCGCACGAACTCGAACGCCCGCAGCGCCCGCTCGACCTGACCGCCGTCGAGCGCGGTGTACGCCTCCCGGGTGCGGCAGGCGATGAGGTCGCGCTGCCCGAGCGCGGTCGGGTCGTCCTTCGCGAGCTGCTCGAACACCAGCCGCGCCTCGTCGAGCGCGGCGAGCGCGTCATCGAAGCGCTTCACACCGGCGAGGGCCTGCGCGTGCGGCAACAGCGTCGCCGCGAGATCGCGCCGCGCCACGACGTTCAGGGGATCCGCCTCGAGGTTCCGCCGCGTCGCCGACAGCGCGCGCGTGGTGAACTCGAGCGCGCGGTCATGACGTCGCTCGGCGAGGTGCCCGCCCGCGACGGACGCCAGCACCACCGAGCGCCCGCGCTGCGCGGAGGCCGAGTCGGGCGCCGCCTGCACCACCTGGTCGAAGAGGGCGAGCGCCTCTTCCCACGCACGGAGCGCCTCGCCGCCCTGGCCCTGTTCGCGCCGCACGTCACCGAGCGTGTTGAGCGCCTTCGCGAGCGAGGTGAGCTCCGCCGGCGCACGCGCAGACGAGACCAGGCCCCGGCGCGTGGCCACGCAGCTCTCGATGGCGGCGAGGGCGTCGTCGAGGCGGTGCTGCTGGAGCCGCACCTGGGCGAGCGCGAGCTCCGCGCGGGACAGCTCGAGCCGCTGCTCGGGGTCGGAGCCCTCCTTCGCGAGCCCGAGGCCCAGCGCCCGGGCGCGCTCGTAGCTCGCCGCGGCGTCGTCGAGCCTGCCCGCCACCTCATCGATGGCGCCGACCTTCTCTTCGCTCAGCGCGAGCGCCCGCCGGGCCGAGGCGTCGCCCGGGCTCCCCGCGAGGACGCCCTGGGCGAGGGCGCGGCCACGCAGGTAGCTCCGGAGCGCGCCCTCGGTGTCGCCGAGGCTCGCGCCGAACGGGTCGCCCTGCACGTCGCCGACCTTGAGGTAGGCGAAGGACAGCTCGCGCTGCAGCGAGAGGTCGCTCTGCGCCTCGGCGGCGAGCGAGTCGAGGTAGCCGAGCGCGTCCTTCACCAGCCGCTCACGGAGCGCGGTGGAGCCCGGCAGGTCGGCGATGCCGTCGTGGTAGTCGAAGAGCACCGCGTGGGCGAGCGCGCGCACCTGGGCGAAGCGGCGCTCGGCGCGGTCGCGCTCTTCCCGGGCGACGCGCGCCTGGTGCGCGGTGGCCACCAGCCCCGTCGCGAGCGAGAGGAACACCGCCACGCCCGCGCCGACCGCGAGGCGGTGCCGCCGCACGAAGCGCCCGAAGCGGTAGCGGCGATCTCCGCGGCGGGCGAGCGTGGGCCGGCCGTCGAGCCACGCGCGGAGGTCCTCCGCGAAGGCGTCGACCGACGAGTAGCGGTCCTTCGGGTCCTTCCGGAGCGCCATGGCGAGGACCGCGTCGAGGTCGCCTGCGAGCGCGCGGGACACCTCCGGCGAGCGCGCGGCCCGGCTGCACGGCAGCGGCTCCACCTCGCGGATCGCCTCGAGCAGCGCGCGCACGTCGTCGTTCGCCACCCGCCACGGCGAGGCGCCGCTGAGCAGCTCGTAGAGCACCACCCCGAGCGAGAAGAGGTCGCTGCTGGTGGTGACCGGCTCTCCGCGGACCTGCTCGGGCGAGGCCCAGGCGGGCGTCATCGGGTTGTGGCCGGTCTCGGTGAGCCGCAGGTCGTGCTCGAGCAGGCGGGCGATGCCGAAGTCGACGAGCCGCGGCTGGCCCTGCGCGTCGACGAGGATGTTGGCCGGCTTGAGGTCGCGGTGCACGACGAGGTGGCGGTGGGCGTGCTGCACCGCCGCGAGCACCGGCAGCAGGAGCTCGACCCGCTGACGCACGCTGAGCCCGCGCCGGGCGCAGAACTCGTCGATGGGCACGCCGTCGACGAAGTCCATCGCGAACCACGCGCGCTGATCCGCGGTCTCGCCCGCGTCGAGCAGGCGGGCGATGTGCGGGTGCTCGAGGCCAGCGAGAATCTGACGCTCGTGCACGAAGCGCGCGTCGCCGCCGGGCCGCGGCGCGTGGGAGAGCTTCACCGCGACGCGCCGGGCGAGCTTCGGGTCCCACGCAGACCAGACCGCGCCCATGCCTCCCGCGCCGACCTTCTCGCGCAGCTCGTAGCGCCCGACGGTCACGCTGGGCTTCGCGCTCGCGCGGGTCAGCTCCGAGAGCACGGTGCGGCAGCCGTCGCACGTCGCGACGTGGGCCGTCATGCGCGCGACCTGCTCGGCGGTCGCCGTGCCTTCGGACCAGGCCGCGAGGGCCTCGTCGCTCAGGTGTTCATCCCCCATGCGCGCGACTCTCCCACGCCGCGCGTGGGGGCCGCACGTTCACTTCGACAGCACGGCGCGGCAGCCATCGCACGTCGCCACGTGGGCCGTCATGCGCGCGACCTGCTCGGCGGTCGCGGTGCCTTCGGACCAGGCCGCGTGTTCAACGCGCGCGGGGACCGCACGTTCACTTCGACAGCACGGCGCGGCAGCCGTGGTCGTCGTGCGCGCGACCCGCCTCCGCGCTCGCGGTGCCTTCACCAGGCCGCGTGTTCAACGCGCCCTGGGGCCGGCGCGGCAGCCATGGCCGTCATGCGCGCGACCTGCCTCTGCGCTCGCGGTGCCTTCGCACCACGCCGCGAGGGCCTCGAGGAGGCCGTACGTTCCTCCGACAGCACGGCGCGACAGCCATCGCACGTCGCCACGTGGGCCGTCGACCTGCTCGGCGCTCAGGTGTTCATTCGCGGGGCCGTTCACTTCGACGCGGCGAGGAGCTGCTCGTGGAGCGCCAGGAGGTCGACCCGGCGCGAGCGGTCGGCGAGGTCGACGAGCGTCACCGGGTCGGCGTACACGCGCGGCGTCTTGTAGAGCAGCGAGACCGCGAGCGTCTGCGGCGGGCACACGTAGCGCGTCGGGAGCTGCTGCCGGAGCCACGCGCGCACGCGCGGCGCGTGGTGCATCGGCATCGCGGGGAACAGGTGATGCTCGACGTGGTGGCTGAAGCGGAAGTGGAGGCGATCGAGCCACGCCGGCACGCGCAGGCTCATCGAGTTGTCGACCGGGTTGTTCGACACCGCGATGGGGCGCAGGAAGTGGTTGGTGAGGATGTACGACTGCACCAGCGTGTTGGCGACCAGCAGCGGCACGAGCACGGTGAAGACGGCCAGCCAGCCCGAGTACACCGCGAGCGCCACCCACGCCGCCGCGCAGGCCAGCACCTGCAGCAGCGCGACGCCGCGGTTGAAGCCCTCGAACTCGCGCCGGTGCTTCGCCTGGAGCCACAGCACCACCTGCGCGTGGAACATGAAGCTGTAGCTCAAGAAGAACCAGCTGATCAGCGAGCCCGAGCCGGGCGCGAGCTTGAGGAACTTCGCCGCCGCGGGGTTCTTCTCGTAGCGCTTGAGCGTGCCGAAGTTGTCGGGGTCGCGATCATGATCGTTGGTGTGCCCGTGGTGCGCGTTGTTGTGCCAGCGCACCCAGAACGACGGCGGCACGAGGAACGGCCCGAAGCCGAGCCAGCCCACGAGCGTGCGCAGCCACTGCGGCCCGCCGAGCGAGCCGTGCGCCACCTCGTGCGCGAGGAAGCCCTGCGCGCCGAAGGTGTGCCCCACCACGACCGCGAGCAGCAGGTTCGCCCACCACGGCAGCCCCGCGAAGAGGATCGCCGCCAGCGAGCCCCAGATGACGAGCTGCAGCGCGCCGAACCACGCGTAGCGCCACGGCGCGGGGGTGAAGGTGTCGGCCGGCACCGCCTTGCGGATGGCCGCGCGCACCTCCGCCTCGTCGTCGACGCCGAAGGTGATGGGCTTCGTCGCCGGCTCCACGCGTGGCTCGAGCACCGGCTGCGGCTGGAGGAGCACGCCCACGTCGACCGCCGCCTTCACACCTTCGTCGAGTCGTTCGTTCACACCGACGCTCATGGTCGACGCGCGACCGTCACAGCAATCCACTCCGCTCGGGCCGTGATGGAGCCATGACGCCGCCGCGCCCGCGGTGACGCGCGGCTGACAAACGAGGCGATACCGCCCGTCGCGTCAGGAGGTTTCGCGCGGGGACCGGGCGCGCCGCAGTCGCCACACCACGAGCGCCACCGCCACCAGCGCGGCTGCACCGCCGACCGTCCACACGAGCCACACCGCGTCGGCGACCTCGCGCAGGTGCTCGTCGGGCCACTCCAGCTCGTCGGTCGGCTCGCCCTCGCGCTCGAGCGTGCCGGCCGCGGTGGAGGTCGCGGCGCTCCCGAGCACGTAGCGCTGCCAGCGGCTATCGCGCGCGGACCGCACCGCGACGGCGCGGCGGTCAGGGGAGAGCCGCACCGCGGTCGCCTCGTCGAGCCCGGTCTCGTAGCGCTGGCCGTCGACGTCGACCACGAGCTGCCACGTCTCGGAGCGACCCCAGACGATGACCCACTCGCGGTGCAACGACAGCGACGCACGCACGACGGGACGAGACAGCGCGCTCCCGGCGGTGGCGCGCGCCACCTCGGTGTTCCACACCACGCAGCCGGGCGCGCCGAGCACCAGGAGAGCCAGGAGGACCCGGGGCATGAAGGCCCTCGTCGCACCTCCGCGCCCCGGCGCCAACGCGAAACCAGAAGTTCGGAGCGGGTCACTTCGACCCGTCGCGCCGCGCTGATCAGTTTCTCCGCCGCGCCGACACCTGAGGGCCGAGAGGGGACGGCCTCTCTTCCAACACCGACGGAGCACACGACGCATGAAGCTGAAACGACTGATGGTGATGACGACCTGGACCGGACTGCTGCTCGCGGCCTGCGGGACGGATTCCGCGACGAGCGCAGCAGAGACCGCCGCCGCGCTGGAGACGGCGCAGACCGACTACTGCACCGTGCAGGCGGCAGCCGAGCAGTGCCGCGCCGACTACGACGCGTGTGTGCTCGCCGCCGGCGCCGACACCGAGGCCTGTCGTCAGGCGCTGCGGGCCTGCCTCCCGATGCCGCCGGATCGCCGCGGAGGTGGCGACGGCGGCCACTGCATGCACGGCGACGGCGGCGCGCGTCCGCCGCGTCCTCCGCCCGGTGACGGTGGAGTCCCGCCCGAAGGGCACCCCGGTGGCCGGCACGGCGGCGGTCGCATGCCCCACCCCGACCCCGCGGCGCTCGACGCGTGCCGCACCGCGCTCGCGGACTGCCTCGCGGCGTCGCCTGGTGACGCGACCTGCCTCGCGACCGAGAAGACCTGCATCCGCGACGCGTTCCGGGCGGCCTTCGACGCGGCCTGCGCTGACGCGGCGGCTGGCTGCACCAACCTCCCCGCCAATGCGCCGGCCGAGGCGTGCGCGCGGCTCCAGCAGCGGTGCGCCGAGGGCGTCGACGGCCGCCACGACGGTGACGGCGGCGTCTGCCAGTGACGGGGCGCGTCTCGCGCTACTCGAAGAGCGACACCTCGGCGGCGCGCACCAGCCCGCCGGGGAACTGCAGCGTCACCTGACGGACGGGCTCCACGCCCGCGTCACCGAGCGGCACCACGGCGTACAGGCTCGACCCGAAGGTCGCGTCGAAGCCGCCGTCGGGGAGCTGCCCGGAGGTCTTCGCGGTGAAGACCTGCGATGTCGGGAGCTGCGCGCCGACGAGGCTCACGCCACCGTCCTCGCGCAGCAGGGACACCGCGACCACCGGCGCGCTGGTGCCCAGCCCGCGCAGCACCACCGTCGACAGCGGCGTCGGCGTCGTCAGGGTGAGCGTCACCAGGTCGCGCTGCTGGAGCTCGACCACCGAGAGGTCGCCATCGGTGAGCGGACAGGGCGCCCCGAGGTCGCACGGCAGCCCGCGGCTCACCGGCGCGCGCTGGCCCGCGACGGACAGGCGCTGCCCCGCCGCGAGGCTCGAGCTGACGTAGGACGAGACCGGCCAGCTCGGGAGGTCGTCGAGGGTCTCCGACTCCACCAGCTCGGCACGCAGCGAGGCGGTGCCCGCGAAGTCTTCGAGGCGCACCTCGTCGAGCATCAGCGGCACGCGGGTGCGCACCACCATCCCGGGCCGCGGCCCGAAGTCGAGCGGCTCGCGCAGGTCGTCCTCCTGCCACACCACGCCGCCGTCGCCGGTCAGCACCGTCACCTGGTGCGCCACGGTGTTCACCACCGAGCCGTCGAGCACGGCGCTCTCGTCGGGGAGCGGGATGGGCGGCTCGAAGCGCAGCACGCCTCCATCACCCACCTCCGCGTTCGGCCGCCAGTCGCGCAGCAGCGGGAGCGTCGTCGGCTCGTAGATGCCCTGGGTGTCGCTCCACGCGCGGCTCCCCGAGGGGAAGGCCACCTCGAAGCGGAAGCAGTACGGCCCCTGCGTCACCAGGCTCTGCGTCTGCGCGCGGAACAGCTCGAAGACGAAGCCGCCGTCGGCGTCGGTGGTCGCCTGCTTGAAGGGAGGCTTGCCCGCGGCGGGCGCTCCGCAGGGCGCGAAGCCCGTCGGCGCCTCGCGCGAGAGCGTCACCGTGTGGCCGGCCACCCCGTCGATGGACGCCACCGCGCCATGCACCGGGAGGATGTCGTCGGGGTTGAGGCAGCCGGTCACCAGCGCCGCGACGCCGAGCACGAAGAGGAGCGCGCGCATCAATACACCACCTTCACGCCGAGGGTCGGGAGCACGATGGGCACGCCCTGCGTCTCCTTCACCGGCTGCATGTTCATGTCGTAGCCGTAGGTGAAGCCGTACACCTCGGGCCGCACGAGCAGGTTGAAGACGTCGAGGTAGATCTCCACGCTGAAGGTGCTGGCGGTGATGGTCTTCGACACCCGCGCGTCGAGGCGCGCGAAGAGCGGCAGGCGATCGACCTCGTTGAGCGGCACCGGCGACCAGACCTGGCGCTCGCCCACCGACACCAGGCGCGCGGTGCGCGAGCTGAACTCGCCCGACTCCGGGCGCCCGGTGTTGAGGTGAAACGACGCGCTCACCTTGAAGCCCGCCGGCAGCTGGTAGCCCGCGACCAGGTTGAGCGAGTGCGTCTGGTCGAAGGCGAAGGGCACCATCGCCGTCGCGTCCGACACCTCCGACTGATCCGCGTTGTAGATGGCGAAGCGCCGCATGCGCTCGCTGCGCATCAGCGTGTACGAGAGCCAGCCGAAGAAGCGGCCCTGCTGCGGCAGGCGCACCATCAGCTCCGCGCCGTACGCGCGGCCCCAGCGGTTGCCGCCGTAGCGGTCGTCGAGCGACGAGATGCCGGTGACGAACTCCGAGAGGCTGCGCTCCCGCGCCTGGAAGAGGTGGTTGTAGAAGACGTCGGCCGACACCTCCATGCCGAGCCACGGGAGCGTGCCCACCGCGCCCACGCTGAACTGGCCGACCTCCTGGAGCCCCGTCTTGAGCGCGCCCGCGTCGGTCACCGGCAGCGAGATGAGGAGCATCGGCGCCTGGTGCGCGAGGCCCGCGCTGCCACGGAGCGTGAGCGCCTCGAAGGGCTTGAAGCGCACCTCGAGCCGCGGGTCGACGGACGGCAGCGTGAAGTCGGGCGGGAGGTGCCAGGTGTCGACGCGCAGGCCGGCCACCACGGTCCACTGCTTCGAGAAGAACGCGCCCTCGAGGAAGGTGCCGGTGAAGACGCCCATCACCCGCGGCTGGCGCAGGAGGTCGCCGCCGCCGCCGATGCCCGCGGTGGTCTCGATGTCGCTCACCTGCCGCTCGAGGTCGAAGCCGGCCTTGAGCTGGAAGTGCTCGCCGAGCTCCGCGCGGTACTGCGCGCGCGCGGTCCAGATGAAGCGGTTCATCAGGAACGAGCCGACGCGCTCGCCCTTCTGCTCGCCGTAGAGGCCCATCGTCTCCCAGCCGAGCCAGGTGCCGAGCTCCACCGTGCCCGGGCCGAGCGGGTACTGGCCGCGGAGGTCGACGCGATGGAAGCGCGAGGTGACGAAGACCGACGGCTGCTCGGCGGGCTGGCGCGCGCCCACCACGTCGCTCGAGCCGAACGCGAGCAGCCGCACGTTGCCCCTGCCCAGCTTCTGCTCGACGCGCGCCTGGTAGTCGTACGACTCGACGACGGGCTTCGCCTCGCCGAAGGCGCCGGTCGACGCGAGCAGGCCGAGCAGCCACGCGGAGTAGTTGATGTGCCCGCCGAGCGTGACGTTGGTGCCCGTCTTCTCGATGGGCACCTCGACGAAGGCGTTGGTCTGCAGGAGGTCGGGCGAGACGCTGAAGTGCACGCGGTCGTCGCGCGCCTTCGCCACCTGCGCGCTCACCACGCCGCCGGAGATGCGCCCGAACCGCGTGGGCGCGTTGGCCGCGTAGAAGTCGATGCTCTCGATGAAGTCGGGGTGCACCACCGAGTTGCCGGCGAGCAGGTGGTAGAGCTGCGGCACGCGCACGCCGTCGAGGTAGAAGCCGGTCGCCGCCGGCAGCGAGCCGCGCACCACCGGGTAGCTGAGGCCGGAGGCGGGCGTGACGACGCCGGGCAGCAGCATCACCACCCGCAGCGGCTCGCCCGCGGTGCCGGCCACCTCGCGCAGCTCCGCGCCCGAGAGCGTGATGCGCGAGAGCTCCGCGCGATCGACCTGGCCGCGCACGATGGTCTCGTACGGGCGCGAGTACGTGCGCGAGAGGCGGTAGAGCACCTGCACCTGCTGGCCGGCGCGCACCGTCTCGCGGAACACCTGCTTCTTGTGCGCCGAGGCCGTCACCTGCACGCGCGCCGCGCCCGGCGGGAGCTCGAGCGTGAAGCGCCCCTCGGCGTCGGTCTCGGTCAGCGGCGCGCCGCAGTCTTCGGTCGGCGGCGGCCGGGGCGTGGTGAGCGGCGGGCACAGGAAGAGCTGCGCGGCGACCACCGGCTCGCGCGTGCCTTTGGTGAGCACCTGGCCGGTGAGCCGCGCGACGTCGGCGCGCACTCCGGCGTCGGGCTCGATGAGCTTCGGCGGCTCGAAGCGGTAGCGGTAGGCGAGCACCACGCGCACCGGCACGCCGTCCTGCGTGGCGGGCTCGAAGACGAGGCCGCGCGCGGCGAAGAGCGCCGACGAGGTGAAGGGCTCACCGGGCGTCGACTGCACCTGCGCGTCGGTGACGGCGCCCTGCTCGTCGATGGTGAGCATCAGCTCGACGTCGCCGCCCGCGGTGCCCGCATCTTCCGGCCACGCGGCCGGCGACGGCTGCACCAGCGTCGGCGGCAGGAGGACGCCACCGTCGACCAGCCCCGCATCGAGGTCGAACGACGAGGCCACGCCCGCGTCCTGCGCGTGCGCGAGAGCTGCGACAGACACCACGACCGCCAGGCACACCCGGAGCATGTTCGGCGGGACGATGTAGCCCCGATGTGATTGCGCCTCCATGCTCACGTGCCGGCTGCAGCTCCCGGTGCGTCGAAGGCCGCGACGACCGCGTCGCGGAGGTGCCCTTCACCGCGCGAGACCCAGGCCAGCTCGAAGGAGCGCCCGGACTCGAAGCGCAGGGAGATGGACTCTGGATCGGCGAAGTCGCCCCAGCCATCGACGAAGGCCGTCGCGCCCCCCGGGTGTTCCACGCGTCTCCACCGGACGATCCACAGGAAGTAGCGCCGCACGATCGTTCTCGACGGCGTCGCGTCGACCCGAAGACGAAACGAGAGCGCGAGCACCAGCGCGCATCCCGAAGCGAAGGCGGCGGCGGGAAGACCGAAGCCCGCGAGGGCCGGCGCGCAGCTCAGCAGCCAACCAGCGGTGGAGATGGCGCTGGCGTCCAACCCGCGCAGGGTGAGCCGTTCGCCGCCACGCACGACCACCAGCGACCGCAGCGCGCTGAACCACGGCACCATGGACAGGCCCAGGGCCCAGCCCTGAAGCCCGAAGAGCGCGCCGGCGAGCGCCGCTGAACCGCTGAAGGCCATGGCGCCACCAAAGCCATCGGGCGAGCGACGCGCAAGCGAGCGGACGACACCATTCCAGGCGCACCGTCGCGCTCACTGTGCCGCGAGCCGCTCGCAGAGCCGATCCCACCACCACGGCGACGCGGCGATGGTGCGCGACACGACCTCGCAGACCGCCGCCTGGACCCGCTCGTCGAACCGGGAAGTGTCGCCGACGCCGACGTGCACGACGGCCACGACCCCGCGCGCCACTCGCGCAGCCTCGACCCCACGCGCCCGCGCGGCCTGACGGACCGCGTCGAGCACGCCTTCCTCGTGCGCCCCGCGAATCGCCGCGTGGTTGATGAAGCCCTTCGTCAGCGGGGCGGTGCGGCCGGGGCTCCAGCCGAGCGCCGCCTCGAGCTCGACCCCATCGACCGAGCCGGAGACCGTCAGCGCCTCGACGGCGTCTCCCGAGAGCTCCTGCACCCACCCGACGAGACCGGTGCCCCGCTGGAGCGAGCGCCCCTGAAAGACGAGCTCGAGACCGGGGCACAGCCACGCCAGCTCGGTGAGCTCCCGCTCGAGCGACTGGAGATCGAGCGCGGCATGCGCGTCGAAGATGTCTGCATCAGGCCGGTACCGCACACGCAGCCCGTGGTCATTCGTCTGGCCGACGCAGACCGTCGGTTCGACCACCCGCCCGCGCTCGAACGCGACGCGATGCACGAAGCCCGCACGCCGTGACTCGACCTCCATCCGCTCGCTCAGCGCGCAGGCCACGGAGTAGCCGGGCGCGGTGTTCGTCCGCCAGATTGGGAAGCGGGGCGACACCACCTCCTGCCGTTGGCCCATGAGCCCGCGCCTCGTGAAGAGCGCCTCCAGCGGCCGCGGGGCGTGGCGCAGCCCGAAGCCATCGTCTTCCACCGTCACCCAGCCGCGCGCTTCGACCTCGACCTGAAGGCGGGTCGCGCCCCACATGTGCTGCGCGAGCGCGAGGTGAACGAGCGGACGCAGCAGCGCATGGAGGCCCTCCCGGCCCATCGAGCCAACGAACCGCTCGGCGTTCAGCCGGGTCACGTCGTTCCCCTCGAGCGCGAAGTCGTTGGGCCCGGCCGCGTCGAAGGACTCCAGCGTCGCATCGAGCGCAGCCTCGCCCAGCGCACGCACGAACTCCTCCGGCGGTGCGTACCCGTGCTCGCGGATGAAGTGGATGATCAGCCGCGGCGCCACGTACAGGCCCTGCCCGAAGGGCACGATGACCGAGCCGGACTCTGCGCAGGCCGACGCGCACAGCTCGCACCGCTGCTCGACCGGAGGAGCGTGAGGGGAACGAGGCCACCGCTCCAGCAACCGGATCAGCTCGGGGTCGACCGGGGCGGTGGGGAAGGCGTGCCCCCGGCCCAACCAGCCGATCGCCCGCGTCTGCCTTCCCTCGGGCCAGTGCGGACACGGCGAGAGGTCTGGCACCCAGGTCATCTCGACCTGATGGTCGCGAGGCCGAGGCAGCCGGTCAACGCGAGAAGCATCAGCCCAGCTGACGACCGTCATCTGACACCCCGCTGGGTGAGAGCGCGCTGACCCATCCGGGTACGTCCACTCGGGGCGACGCTCGGATTTGCGCCGCCTTGGAAGCGGCACGTGCCCTGCTTTGCGGCTGATCGCACTCCAGCCTCAGCGGGACGCCATGCACTCACTCCGACGGAAACTCGCGCGCCCTGCGCTCCACCTGCTCGCGGCCGCGCTCGTCTTCGGCGCCTTCCAGGCACCCATTCTGATCAACCGCGGCCCGACCGCGACGTGGCTGCGCGTGTACGGCGCGTGGGGCGCGGCGCTGGTGGTGCTGGCGGTGCTCTCGTTCGCCGACGACCGGCGCGAGGAGGACTGAGCGATGTTCACCCCCACGACCGTCGTCACCGTCATCCTCGTCTACGTCGCGCTGCTCTTCGGGCTGGCGCAGCTCGGTGAGCGCAGCGCCTGGGGCCGGCGCATCGCCGCGCACCCCTTCGTCTTCGCGCTGGGCCTCTCGGTGTACTGCACCACGTGGACCTTCTTCGGCAGCGTGGGCCGCGCGGCGACCGGCGGGATGCTCTTCATCCCCGTGTACCTCGGCCCCACGCTGGGGATGATCGTCGGCTGGACGCTCTTCCGTCGCATGGCGGAGCTCAAGCGCGCGCACCACCTCACGTCGATCGCCGACTTCCTCTCGGCGCGCTACGGCAAGTCGCAGGCGGTGGCGGCGCTGGTGACGGTGATGCTCTCGGTGGGCATCGTTCCGTACCTCGCGCTGCAGGTGAAGAGCCTGATGAGCACCTTCACCCTGCTCACCGGCACCGAGAGCGCGTGGTTCGCCCCGCTGCTCGTCGCGGCGATGGTCGCCTTCACCATCGCCTTCGGCCTGCGCCACCTCGACCCGACCGAGCGGCACCCGGGCATGGTGGTGGCGGTCGCCTTCGAGAGCCTCGTGAAGCTGCTGGCCTTCCTCGCGGCCGGCGTCTTCGTGGTGGCCATCGCCTTCCCCGACACCGCGTCGTGGTTCGGCAAGCTCGACGAGCTCGGCGCGAAGCTCCCCACGCTCGGCCCGGGCACCACCAACGACGTCTTCAGCTTCATCACCGTCACCGTGCTCTCAGCCGGCGCCTTCGCCTTCCTCCCGCGGCAGTTCCACCAGGGCGTCATCGAGAACTCCGACCCCGCGCACGTGAAGACCGCGATGTGGGCCACGCCGCTGTACCTCTTCCTGATCAACCTCTTCGTGGTGCCCATCGCCATCGCCGGCAAGCTCGTCGCGCAGCCCGGCACCTCGCCCGACGTGTACGTGCTCGCGCTGCCGCTGCAGGCGGGCCAGGCCGCGCTCTCGATGGTGGTCTACATCGGCGGCCTCTCGGCGGCGCTGGGCATGGTCATCATCGAGACGATGGCGATGACCACCATGATCTCCAACCACCTCGTGCTGCCGCTGGCGACGAAGGTGAAGCCGCTGTCGTTCCTCAAGCCGCGCATGCTGCAGGTGCGCTGGGCGGCGGCGGCGCTGCTGATGATCGCCGCGTGGCAGTTCGCGGTGCAGCTCGGCGGCTCGCAGATGCTGGTCGCCATCGGCCTGGTGTCCTTCGCGGCGGCGTTCCTGCTCGCGGTGCCGCTGGTGGCCGGGCTGTTCTGGAAGCAGGCCAGCCGCGTGGGCGCGCTGACCGGCCTCTCGTTCGGCTTCGTCACCTGGTTCTGGACGCTGATGCTGCCCACCTTCGTCAAGAGCAAGTGGCTGCCGATGAGCCTGCTCGAGCAGGGCCCGTTCGGCATCGCCGCGCTGCGGCCCGAGGCGCTCTTCGGCCTCGAGGGGCTCCCGCCGCTGGTGCACGGCGCGCTGTGGAGCACGCTGGTGGTGGTGGTGGGCTACGTCGGCGGCTCGGTGCTCGCCGCGCCGTCGCGCGAAGAGGCGCTGCTGACCGAGGCCTTCCTCGGCGACGCCAACGAGCAGCTGGCGCACCTCGACGGCCAGGCAGCCACCATCGAGCTCGACGAGCACGAGTCGAAGGCGCGCCGCGTCTTCGCCGAGTACATGCCGGAGGCCGAGGCGTTGCGCGTGGTGTCCGACGTGGTGCGCGAGACGGCGCCGCACGGCCGCAAGCTGACGGTGGTGCAGTACGCCGAGTTCCTCACCCGCCTCGAGCGCGCGCTGGCCGGCGCGGTGGGCAGCGCGTCGGCGCACGTGGCGATGAAGGCCGTCGGCACCGTCGAGCGCAAGGACAAGAAGGAGCTGGAGCGCGAGTTCGCCCGCGTGCTGGCCGAGCTCAAGCTCAACCCGCGCGAGCTGAAGCAGCGCGTCGACTTCGAGAAGGAGAAGTCGGCGCTCCTCGAGGAGCAGTTCCACGCGCTCGAGGCGAAGAACGGCGAGCTCGAGGGCAAGGTGCTCGACCGCACGCGCGAGCTGCGCGCCATCCTCGACAACGTGCTCTTCGGCTTCCTCGTCATCGGCCAGGACTGCCGCGTGCGCGACGGCTACACGCGCTCGTGCCACGACCTCCTCGCGTCGGTGACGATGGCCGGCCAGCACCTCGGCACGCTGCTGCGCATGGACGAAGAAGAGAAGAAGCTCTTCGAGCTCGGCGTGGAGCAGGTGTTCGACGACCTGCTGCCCGACGAGGTGTCGACGGCGCAGCTCCCGCAGCGGTTCCGCGTGGGCGAGCGCTCGCTGCGCGTCGAGGCGCGCGCGGTGCGTGACGAGAAGGGCGCGGTGGCGGTGCTGCTCTTCACCCTGTCCGACGTGACGCGCCTCGAGGCCGCGGAGCACGAGAACGAGAGCAACCGCGCCATCCTCAACATCCTCAAGCAGCGCCCCTCGTTCGAGGCCTTCGTCGACGAGACGAAGCAGCAGCTCGCCACCGCCGCCACGGCCATCGAGCGCGGCGACATCGTCACCGTGCGGCGCATGGCGCACACCATCAAGGGCAACGCCGCGTCGTACGGCATCGCGCCGGTGGTGCGGGTGGTGCACGCCATCGAGGAGGAGCCCAGCATCGAGCCGCGCCACCTCGACACCATCGCGCAGACGTTCCGCGAGTTCCTCAAGGCGAACCTCCCGGTGCTGGGCATGCCCTTCGACGAGCGGCGGCGGCGCACGCTCACGCTCTCGGAGCAGGACCTGGCGCAGCTCCAGCAGCTCGCCCCGCACCTGCCGTCGGAGGCGCGCGTCGCCCTCGAGCGCTGGCTCGAGGCGGTGTCGCTGGTGCCGGTGGGGCAGCTCCTCGGGCCGCTCGAGAGCACCGTGGCCTCGCTCGCGGCGCGCCTCGGCAAGGAGGTGGCCTTCGAAGCGCGCGGCCTCGAGGTGCGCGTCGACGCCGAGCGGATCACGCCCTTCCTCCACAGCCTGGTGCACGTGCTGCGCAACGCGGTCGACCACGGCATCGAAGGACCGGCGCAGCGCGGCGCCAAGGGCCGCACCGGCCACCTCACCTTCGACGTGGTGCGCCACGAGCACCACGACGTGGTCTGCATCTGCGATGACGGCGCGGGCATCGACGCCGAGCGGCTGGTCTCCGTGGCCCTCGAGCGCGGCATGTTGAGCGCCGACGAGGCCGCGAAGCTCTCGTTCGAAGACAAGGTGAAGCTCGTCTTCCGCGACCACGTGTCGACGGCGAGGGAGGTCACCGACCTCTCGGGTCGCGGCGTGGGGATGTCGGCGGTGCACGCGGAGGTCGAGCGGCTCGGCGGTACCATCGAGATCGACACCTCGCCGGGCGAAGGCACGCGGTTCTCCTTCATCCTCCCGCGCGGCGGAGCGCCGAGCCTCAAGCGCGCGGCCTGAGGCGCGGAGGTCACGGCTGGCAGGCACCGTCGCGACAGGTCGCGGCGCTGCAACAGTCAGCGGCCTCGAGACAGGGCTCCCTCGGGGCTGCGCAGCGCACCCCGGCGTCGAGCGCCAGGCTGAGGTAGCGCTTCTCGCGCGACCAGCGGGCCTCCCAGCTCAGCTCGTAGTCGCCCTGCGTGACGATGGTCACCGCGGTGGCGCCGAAGGAGGCGATGACGATGTTGTCGGGCCTCGAGGGGAAGCGCCGCAGGAGCGCCTGCGGCACGGTCGCGCTCACCGTCCCCGCGGGCCAGCGGCAGGCGAGCTCCTGGCGGAGGTACGCCGCGCGGTAGTACTCCCGCAGCTCGAGGAACACCTCGGCGGTGCCCGGTGCGAAGGTGACGGTCAGCGGCAGCCCGGGGGCGAGCTCGCACGCGGGACACAGCCCGAGCTCCCCGCCCGACGACGCCGGGCCGCGCACGCTGAGGGTGAACGCCGGGGCGTCGGCGCCCGGAGCCGACGCCGTCAGCAGCGCGCCCGCGTCCCAGAGCGGGCGCGGTCGGGCGCTCCCGCCCCCGTAGCCCGGGTGGTGCTGCGGCTGGGGCAGCTCGGCCGGCAGCGCGAAGATGCCGCCGTTCGTCTCGTGGCCGGTGATGGTGAGCGGGCCCGCCGAGAGCGACGGCAGGTCGTCGGGGTAGCCGCGCACGACGCAGTCGCCGATGCGAGCCTCCGCGCCGCGCGGGCGGAACTCGGCCTCGAACGAGTTCAGGGAGCCGGAGGAGGTCTCGATGTTGTCGAGCACCACCCAGCCGACGAACGGCGAGCGGTCCGACGGGAACGCGGCGTCAGGCACGTCGACCGAGGCGTCAACCACCTCGACCGCGGCGTCGGCCACCTCGACCGCGGCGTCGGAGACGCCAGCGTCGGCGACGTCGACCGCGGCGTCGGCGGCCTCGACCGCAGCGTCGGCGGCCTCGACCGCAGCGTCGGCGGCCTCGGGGGACGAGCGCTCGAGGGTGCAGCCGAAGAACAGACCCAGCACGAGGAAGGCGTGTCTCATGCCGTGAAGCTGCCTGCCCGGAGACCGTGCGGGAATGCACAACGCCGCAACGAGCCCGTGCAGAAACGCACGGCCCTCAGGGTGCGCAGTACTTGAAGCTCGCCCCGCTCGCGCAGCGCCACGGCGACGGGCAGTCGGAGTCGAAGTCACACCGCCGCGTGCACATGTTGGCGGTGCAGAACTTCGACGCACACCCGCTGCACGGCCCGCCGAGGTCGGAGAAGGAGATCGACTCGCAGACCGTCGACGTCGAGCGCGGGAGCGTCGAGTCGAGCTTGCCCGTCATGCACACCTTGCCGCCCAACGAGGTGCCGTCGCACACCCAGCCCGCGGGGCAGTCGTTGGCCGACACGCAGGCCCTGGTGCAGATGAAGGACGGGCTCGTGCCGAAGCACAGGTTGGACTGACAGTCCGCGCCCGCGCTGCAGCCCTTGCCGAGGTCGGAGAAGGAGCAGCTCGCCGTGCTGCTGCCGCCGCCGCCGCCGGTGGTGCCGGAGCCTCCGCCGGTCGAGGTGCAAGTCGACGGCCCCGCGTTGCTCCCCTGCGGGTAGCCGCCGCCCGCCGTGCCCCGCCAGCACGAGCTGAAGTTCGCGCACGACGACGGGCACGACGACGGCGCATCGACGCACCGGTTGTTGATGCACGCCCGCGAGTTGACCGGCCCGCTGGCGCAGTCGCAGAACCAGTACGGGCAGTCCGAGGCCGTGGTGCACGACGGCCCTGACACGGAGCTTCCACCGCCGCCGCCCGTCCCCGCGGAGCCGCCGGTGCTCGGGGCCTTGCAGCTCCCCAGGACGCAGAGGGCCGTCACGCCACACGAGCTGCACGTCGCCCCGCGCTCGCCGCACGCCAGAGTGCTCGTGCCCGACTCACACACCCCGCTCTCGGAGCAGCAGCCGGTGCAGTTCGAGGCATCACACCGCGTCGCAGGACCGCAGGCCATGGCGCCCACCGCGAGCATCGTCATCACCAGGAGTCTCATGACCACCTGATACGGAGCGCCTCCGTGAGGTCTCAGGAAGTCGCCGGGTCGCCCGACACCCCTTCGGCTGGCTTGCTTTGGATTGAACGCCGCGCCGATGGCGATGACTGTTGATCGATGGCGCCCCGCCCGTTGCCACCGCTCGATGGCTGGCCCGTGCAGCTCTCCGACGAGCATGAGCAGCTCTTCGCCTGGTGGTGCCCGCCCAACGTGGTGGTGATGCAGTACCTCGCGCCGCACTTCTCGCTCGGCACGGCGCGCGCGGCGACGGCGATCCTCGATGGGGTGCTGAAGGCGCGACGGCAGGAGCTCCGGCGCCTCGGCGGGCTGGTGGCGATCCACGACCTGCGCGAGATGCGAAGCGCCGAGCTGGCCGCCGAGCGCCACCTCGATCAGGCGTGGAAGCAGTGGGACGGCAAGGACATCCGCGAGGTCTGGCTGGTCAACGACACGATGAACCGCTTCGCGCGCCTGCTGGTGCACGCCGTCAACCTCATCGCGCGCGTGACGATGGGCCGCCCGCTCAGGCTGGTGCACACGCTCGACGAGCCCTTCCGCGCCCACGGCGTACACGTGCCCGGGCAGACCGGGACGCCGCTGGAGGTGCTGCGGTGAGCCTCGCGCCGTTCGACCTCTGGCCGGATCAGCTCGTCGACGGCGCGTCGGGCCTGCGGGCGTGGTTCGTGCCGCCGCGCTTCGTGGTGATGCAGTTCCCCGGGCCGGTCTTCACCGAGCTCGGCGCCCGGGCGTCGGTGCAGGCGGTGGACGACGTCATCGCCGCCCTCGGCGCGCAGCTCCGTGCGAACGGTGGGCTGGTGATGATGAACGACGTGCGCGCCTGCACGACGGTCGAGCGCGGCGCGCAGGTGGTCATTCAGGCCGCGTGGAAGCGGCTCGACCCGCGCGACCTCGCCGAGGCGTGGGTCTTCAAGGGCGACGTCAGCTTCCTCGCGTCGACGGTGCTGGGCATGGTGAACCGCGTCGCCGCGTTCGCGACGGGCAAGACGCAGCGCGTGGTGGCCGCGCCCGACGAGGTGCTGGCGCGCTACCGGTTGGGGCCGCCGCCGCCTGACGTGCGCTTCCCGGCCGCTCCGCACCTCGCAGCCGCCGTCAGGCGATGAGCTCCTTGAGGGCCGAGAGCAACGCCGGCTCGGTGCGCGCCTTCGTCACCAGCCCGTCGAGCAGCTCGCGCAGGCTGAGGCCCATCAGGTCGTCGCGCAACGAAGACAGCTCCTGCTCGGCGCGCCGGCGCTCCTGATCGAGGTGCGCGAGCGTCACCGCGACGGTGTGCTTGCAGACCTGCCGGCTGTTGCCGATGGGGCAGGTGCAGTCGAAGGCGAGGCCGTCTTCGCGCACCCAGATGCGCACCTCGTACGGAGCGCGGCCGCTCTCCTGCGGCTGCACGAGGCCGGCGAGCTCACCGCCCGCGGCCTGCACGCCGAGCACGCGGCCCTCCTCGAAGCACTCCTGGCCGCGCGCGAAGGCCTTCGCGCCGACGATCATCTCGAGGGTGTCGCGATGGAGCACCGACGTCAGCGGCACCGTGCGCATCGCGGCTACTCCTTCGCCTTCAGCTTGCTCTCGTTCTCCTGGATGAAGCGGCGGATGTCTTCCGCCATGTCGAGCAGCTTGAGCCACTGCTCCTTGTAGAGCGTCACCGGGAAGCGGCCCATGCCGTACACCGACACCGCGCCCTTCTCGGACACCTTGAGCGAGATGCCCTTGCTGGTGCGCGCCTTGAGCGCCTCGTTCTCTGCCTTGAGCTTCGCGAGCTCCGCCTTGAGTTCCTCTTCGGTCGACATGGCGGCGGAGTGTTCGTCTACCGTCCGGCACATGCAAGCACTCCGCGTGGCGCTCCTCGGGCTGGTGCTGTCGGGCTGTGAGTCGGTCGACGACGTGGTGGCGAAGCGCCGCGCCGGCGTGGAGAAGACCTTCGCCGCCCTCAGCGCCCTCGCGCCGAAGGTGAAGGACGCGCCGCTGCCGTCCCGCGTGGCGGCGCTCGAGGTGCCGCTGGTGCTCGAGAGCGGCGGCAAGGGCGAGAGCAACGCGATGTTCGTCTACGCGGCCGACCTCGCGAAGCCCGGGGCGGCCGCGCCGGTCAACCTGCGCACGCTCGACTCGGTGCCGCTGCTGCAGTGCGGCTCGCTGCTCGAGAAGAAGGTGTACTTCGGCAACCCGCCGTCGCGCCCGGTGCCGAGCGTGACGGGGCAGTACCTCGCGGCGTGCGAGCGGCTCCGCTACGCGCTCGTCATCCGCGAGGTGGCGTTCGTCGAGCCGAAGCTGCAGCTCGAGCTGCGCCACTTCGACAAGGGCCGGCTCGACCTCGAGGTGCTCGCGTTCGACCTGACCAACGGCGCGCTGGTCGGCGGGTACGCGGTGTCGGCCACCAACGACGAGAAGATCGACCTGCTCGACGCCGATCCGAACCACCTGCGGCGCATTCTGCAGAACCTCGAGTCGGCGACCTGGGACGCGCTGCGCGCCGGCGCGAAGACGACGTTCCCCGGCTCGCTGCCCTGAGCGCTCGTCACGAGAAGAAGTCTTCGGCCGACGCCTGCTGCCACGCTTCGTTCCCCGGCGCCTCGAGCGCGGCGGGCATCACCGCGCCCGGCTCGGCACGCGGGGGCGCTGGCGGCGCGGCGGCGGGCGGAGGCGGCGCGGCGGCCGCGCCGTCGACGCGGAACCGGGAGATGGCCTGCTCGAGCCCCTTCGAGGCCTGCTCGAGCCGCGCCGAGAGCTGCGTGAGGCGCTCGCTCTCAGCGGCGGTCTTCTGCGTGACGGTGTCGACGCGCGTGACGCCGACGCTCATCTGCTGAATCGCCGCAGCCTCCTCGTTGGTCGCGGTGGCGATGCCCGACATGAGCGTCGACACCTCCCCGACGCCCCGCGCGATCTGACTGAACGCCTCGGCGCTCCGGCGCACCAGGCCCACGCTCCCGTCGATCTTCGACAGCGACGACTCGACGATTCCCTTCACGTCGTGGGCGCTCGCGCTGGCGCGCTGGGCGAGCGTCCGCACCTCGGCCGCGACCACCGCGAAGCCGCGCCCCTGGTCGCCCGCGCGCGCGGCCTCGACCGCGGCGTTGAGGGCCAGCAGGTTCGTCTGGAAGGCGATCTCGTCGATGCTGCCGATGATCTCGGAGATCTTCTGCGACGAGGTCAGCAGCTCGTTCATCGACGACACCGCCTCGCTCATCACCTTCTCGCTCTCACGCGCGGCCGACTGCGAGTCGTGGGCGATGCGCGCGGCGCGCGAGGCGTTGTCGGACGTGGTCTTCGAGGTCGAGGTGAGCTCCTCGATGGTGGCCGCCGACTCCTCGGTGTTCACCGCCTGCTCGCTCGCGCTCTGGTGGAGCGTCCTCGTGGAGTGAGCCATCTCCGACGCCTGACGACCGAGCTCGCCCGCGACCTGATGCACCGAGCGCAGCGCGCCGGCGATGCGCGACAGCGCCTGCTGCACCGAGCTGCGGAGCTCACCGAGCTCGGTCTCGTCGCCGCGGAACTGCACGGTGAGGTCACCCGTCGCGACCTGCGAGAGCCGGGTGTGCAGCTCGGCGAGCTGGCGCGACAACGAGCGCTGGATGAACAGGCCCGCGAGGAAGACGAGGATCGACGCGGTCACCGCCATGCCCACCATGCCCACGCGCACCACGCGCTGCTTCGCGGCGGCTGCGGCCCGGAGCTCCGCCTCGCGCTTCTCGCAGGCTGACGACAGGCGCACCGCGTCGGCGCGGTGGCGCGCGAAGCGCTCGGCGAGCGGACCGTCGAGCACCTGCGCCGCGCGCTTCGCGTCTCCCTGGGCGAGCGCGGCGGTGAAGTCCCCGTCGATCAGCGCGAACAGCTCCGAGCCGCTCTTCGCGAGCGCGTCGAGCGCGCTGCGAGACTCGACGTCGAGCGCTGCGCCCTGCCAGAGCGCGAGCCGTTCCTGAAAGCGGCGCGCGCCCTCGGAGTTCGCCTCCCGGTACGCACGCTGCCGCGCCGGGTCGGTCTCGCGGAGCATCGCCCCGAGGCGCGCCTGCACCTCGACGAGGAACAGCGGCGGCGGCAGCACGTCGGCGGCGAGGTCCTTCGTGGAGATGATGGGGGCGTAGGCCGAGTCTTCGACGCGCTCGGCGAAGGTGAGCCACACCACGATGGCCGAGGCAGCCCCCACCATCGTGAAGAACGCAACGAGCGCCTTGAGCTGAAACGAGATGCGGCGTGTCTGGATCATGACGGCCCCTTCCCTCCTGCGGGGGGGTCGTCGGTGCCTTCACGCAGCAATCGCACCCCACTCATTCCTTCGGCTCCCCCGCGAGGGCGTGTCGATGCACCCCGCACGCCAGTCCGCACACAGGCCAACGCGGCAGCCGTCGCACAAGGTATGACGTGGGAATGCCCACCTTCTCCTTCCTCCTCGTGCGAGACAGCCCCGAGTCGACCGACCTCCGCGACGCGGTTTCCCGAAAGGCCACCGCGCTCGGCGTCACGCTCAGGGCCGACTTCCGCTACCCCTGCGTCGAGGTCGCTGACGCACGCACCCTCTCGGCGGTCGCGCGGCTGCTCCGCACCAGCCGCTACCGCTTCGAGGTCGTCCCCGGGGCCGTCGTCGACCTCGTGCTCGACTGGCGGCGGGTCGCCTCCGCGCTCGCGCCCGCGCTCGCGCGACCGGGCCTGATGCGCGTGACGCCTTCCGTGCAGCAGGAGCTGAGCCGGCTGCTCGCGCGCACGCGCGCCGACAAGGTCGCGCGGGTCATGCTGCTCGGGGCCCGCGGTCGCGCGCCTGACCTCGCTGCTCTCGACGTCATCCCCGCGGTGCACAAGACGCCCGACGGGCCCGTCTCGACGTGCGTCGCGCTCGCCATCGCGCTCGGCGCTCCGTTGAAGCAGCGCGCCACCGCGCTCGCACGCTCGAGCCAGAGCGAAGCGCCCTCGGCGCGCGAGCTCCGCGTCTCGCTCGTCGGCGCCACGCTGCCCGAGGCGGTGGACTGCGCCCGACGGTGCATCGCCGCGTTCCGCGACGACGAGCCCCTGGCGCTCGCCGTGCACCTGCTCACCTGGGCGGCGTGGGCCGAAGGCCTCCCCGCGAAGGCGCAGCGGGAAGTCGGCGAGGCGCTCGCGGCCCGCTTCATCGCGGCCTTCGAAGGGCGCGGCAACAAGCCTTTCCGGCTCACGGCCGCGCAGCGACGACGGTGGGTCGATGAAGATGGCCTGCCGATGCGGCTCCCGGCGAGCTGGCTCGAGGCGTGGTGTGACGCGCTGCTGGGCTCTGCCGACGAAGGCGCCCTGCTGCTGAGGTCGCACGTCGCCGCCGCGCTGAAGAAGGCGCACCCCGCCGCTGCGCGCCGCGTCGCACGCACGCCGTGCTGACACTGCGCTCGGAGCGCGGTCAGCATCGCGGTGCGGGTTTGGTTCGCCGCCTGATTCAGGCGAGGCTCCTGCGCCATGCGAACCCACTCCTGGTTGATCTGCCTCGCGCTCGTGGCGTGCGGTCCTTCGGCCGGCCCTTCACCCGACGCAGGCGAGGTTGATGCGGGCTCCATCGACGCCGGCCCCTTCGACGCCGGCGCGGTTGATGCGGGCACGACCGACGCGGGCACCGGCGACACCGACGCGGGCGCGCTGGACGCGGGCGCGATGGACGCGGGCACGATGGACGCCGGTGCAGGTGACGACGCTGGGACCGCGGACGCAGGGTCGAGCTGTGGCTCGCAGCCGGCGCGCGTGGGACTGGTCTCGACGCCCACCGCGAGCACCGACACCACGTGCGGCTACGCGAGCGCCGCGCTCGACCTCCCGTACGTGATGGCGCCGCCGGTCGTCTACCGCGATGCGGGAAACTGCGGCGCGTGCGTCGAGCTCACCGGCACGAGCGGCGTGCTGCTCGGCCGCGTGGTGGACCTCAACGACCAGCTCGACGGCGGCCACGTCGCGGTGCTCGACCCTGACTTCCGCACGCTCGCCGACGCGGGCCCGGGCTTCTCCACGGCGACGTGGCGGCTGGTGGCGTGTCCGACCTCCGCGCCGATGCAGTACCGCTTCGCCAGCTCCTTCGACCCCTTCGTGCGCTTCTTCCCGCTCGGCAACCGCTGGCCGCTCGCGGTGGTCGAGGCGCGGCGCGCGGGCAACACCGCGTGGACCCGGCTCACCCGCGGCACGCTGCTCGGCACCTGGAGCGGCACCCTGCCCTCCTCGCTCGGGAGCGCCGCGCTCGAGCTCCGGCTCACCGACGTGCTCGGCCACGTGGTCATCGAGCAGGTCACGTCGATCTCCGACGGCGTGCGGCCTGGCACGCAGCAGTTCCCGCCCACCTGCAAGTGAGCCGAGACGATGCCCTCTCTCGACTTCGGGCTCGCTGCGCTCGTCGCCTCCAGCGCGCCTGCGCCCGTGCGCGCTCAGCTCGAGACCGTCGCTGACCTCGAGGCGAAGCTCCGCGCGCTGTACGTGCGGGGCCGCGCCGCGTGGCCGGAGCTCGACGTCGCCGAAGCGGTGTGGGCGCACCACCTCGCGCGGCACCTCCCGCCGCAGGTCGCGGTCGGGCTCGACGCGCTCCACGAAGACTTCTACCTCGCGGTCGCCGTCACCTCGGGGGCGCCCGGCGCCGTCGAGCGCTTCTGCCGCGCCTTCCGCCCGAAGCTCCTCACGTGGCTCACCAGGACCAACGACCGCCCGCGCGCCGAGGAGGTCGTCGCCGCCGTCGAGGCGCGGCTGCTGAGCGAAGGGCCGGAGGGAGGCCACCTCGCGCGCTACTCGGGCCGCGGTCCGCTGGAGCGCTTCGTGCGCGCCGTCGCGGCCAACGTGCTGCTCAACCAGGTGCGCGGGGTGAGCCCCGAGCCCCTGACCGACGCCGTGGTCGAGTCCCTCGTGGAGGCCTCGCTCTCGCCGGAGCTGGCGAGCGTCGCCCGGGACGCACGGCGCACCTTCACCGAGGCGCTCCGGGCCGCCTTCGAGACGCTCTCCCCGCGGGAGCGGCTCCTGTTGCGCATGCACGCGGTCGAGAGCGCCACCATCGACGACCTCGGGCGCGTGTACGGAGTGCACAAGGTGACCGCCTTCCGCTGGCTCGAGGAGGCTCGCCTCAGGCTGCGAAACGGCACCCGGAGGCACCTGCGCGACGCCTTCCGCCTCGACGAGGCGGCCATCGACAGCCTGCTCGGCGGGAGCGACGCGATGCTCGACGTGAGCCTCAAGACGCTCTTCGCCACCGTCGAGCCGGCCGCGCGCCGCTGAGCTCACCGCCCGCGCGCGTCGAGGAAGCGCTCGAAGCGTCGGGTCTCGAAGGCGGGCTGCTCGCCGCGCTCGTAGCTCCCCCGCGCGCGCTCGAGGAGCGCCTCCACCTCCGCGGGCTCCGCGAGGGCGCGCGCGCAGAAGAAGAAGACCGGAGCCTCGAGCTGCGGCCGCATCGGCGCGGCCGCCAGCTCCCCGCGCAGCGCCTCGCAGTGCGCGCCGGCAGCCGCGCGCCGCCCGCGCTGCAGGTCGAGCTCCCCCAGCTCGAGCCTGGCGAACAGGCGCTCGGGCAGCACCATCTTCGCGAGGTCCACCTCGCCGGCGGCGCGCTCCTGCGCGGCGAGGTCGCCACGCACGCGCGCGGCGACGAGCCGCACCGTCGCACCCCACCCCTTCGTGCGCTCGGCGTCGGGAGCGCCGCGGCTGCGCGCGACGTCGGCCTCGGCCGCCTCGAGCTCCCCGGCGAGCACCTCGGCCCAGGCCAGCTCGAGCAGCGTGCGCCCGCTGCGCGACGGCTGGAGCACGAGGTAGGCATCGGCCGCGCGCCGGGCGAGCGGCACCGCGCCCGCGAAGTCACCGCGCGTCTGCGCCTCGAGCGCGCGCGCCGACCACGACACGGCCCACAGCCCCGGGGACTCCTCGAAGGGAACGGGGCCGATGAGGCGGTCCAGCCGCTCGAGCAACGCGGCGCTCTCCTCGGGGTGCTGACCGAGGTTCAGCTCGGCGAGGGCCAGCGCGGCGACGAACTGGGCCAGCGCCGGCGCGTTCGCGGGGAACGAGTCCTCGGCGTGCCGCAGCGCCCGCCGCGCGTGCTCGACGGCGCAGGCCCACTGCCCGCGCGCGAAGCAGGCCTCCGTCAGGTCGTACTCGAGGAACCGACGCAGCGGCGAGGTCGGGCCCGCGCGCTCGAGCGCCTCGAGGAGCTGCCGCTGCGCCTCGTCGTAGCGCTCGGCGTACAGCAGCACTTCGCCCCACGCGCGAAAGTAGGCCGCGGCGGTGCGGTTGGCGGAGGGGATCCGATCGACGAGGCCGCGCGCCAGCTCGAGCTGGGTGAGCGCCTCGTCGAGCCGGCCATCGAAGGTCCCCAGCGTGCGCGCGCGACCGAGCGCCGCGCGGAGCGCCAGCTCGTCGTCACCCGCGCGCGACGCCTGCGCGTAGACCCAGACGAACTTCTTCTCGGCGTCTGCGCGCGCCCCCGTGTCGCGCGCCATGAGCGCCTCGAAGAACCCGGCCCACGCGTGGAACTCGGACCCTTCGTCGCTCTCCTGCCGGAGCCGGGCGAGCCGCCCCCGCGCCTCGACGAAGAAGCCGCTGTCGACGAGCATCTCGACAACCGCCAGCTCGCGCGCCGACCGCTCGTGGCGCTCCGGCTCGGCGCGCGGCCACACCCCGGCGGGCGCCGCGGCGCTGCAGGTCTGCGGGTCGGGGAGCGCCCCCACCAGCCTGGCGACGGTCTCGGGGCGCTCGTGCACCAGCGTCAGCAGCGCCCCCGCCGAGCGACGCTGGCGCTCGAGACAGCCCATGCGCGCGTCGAGCCGCGCCGCCGACGCCTCGTGTCGCACCACCGTCGCCTCGCAGCTCTCGCGGTACTGCGCGAGCCACGCGCTGGACCACCG
The DNA here is from genome assembly GCA_049322495.1 of Myxococcota bacterium. Lineage (GTDB taxonomy): Bacteria > Myxococcota > Myxococcia > Myxococcales > Myxococcaceae > Archangium_A. Next base: position 38,872 of record JBMORD010000353.1, read on the forward strand.
CGAGAGCGCGGCGTCTTCGTCGACGCCCAGCGAGCGCACGAACGCGCGCTCGGCCGGGGTGAGCACGCTCACCAGCGACGCCTCGCCCTCACACCGCGCCCGAGTCGACCACGCCCACCCGAGGGCGGCGACGAGGAGCGCCGTCGTCGCGGCGGTGGCCAGGGCGAGCCGCCCGGCGGTGAAGCGCGCGCGCGGCGTCAGCTCGTCGAGCAGCTTCTCCATCGACGCGAAGCGGTCCTCGGGGCGCGGCGACAGCCCCCGGGTGATGGCGGCGCGCACGCGCGGGGCCACACGCGAGCCGGGGGGCCACGCCACCGGGCCGCCGCGCGCCGGCCGGGCGCCGGTGAGCGCCTCAAAGGCGGTGACGCAGAACGCGTACTGGTCGCTCGCCGTGGTGGCGCGCGCCCCGGCGAGCAGCTCGGGCGCGAGGTAGGCGGGCGTGCCCGCCAGGCCGCTGCGGGGCGCGAGCGCCGCCAGCCCGAAGTCGGTGACGCGCGCGCGCCCCGAGGCGTCGACGAGCACGTTCTCGGGCTTGAAGTCACGGTGCACGACCTGCGCCCGATGGGCCGCCGCCAGCCCGCGCCCCGCCTGCACCAGCAGCGCGAGCCGCTCGTCGACGGGCAGGTCGCCGCGCTGCAGGTGCGCGCGCAGGGTGACGCCCTCGACGAACTCGATGACGAGGAAGTCGGTGTCACCCTCGCGCCCCACCTCGTGGATGGCGACGATGTTGGGGTTCGCCAGCCGCGCCATGGCGCGCGCCTCTTCGAGGAGGCGGCGCTCGTCATCAGGGTGGTCGAGCCCACGCCGCAGCTTGAGGGCGACCACGCGGTCGAGCTGCGGGTCGTGCGCTTCGACCACCAGGCCCATCGCGCCGGCGCCCACCACCCGCTTGACGATGAAGCGCCCGATGCGCGGCGGGACCTGGCCCGTCGCGGCGTCGTCGCCTCGCA
>JBMORD010000354.1:0-5396 GCA_049322495.1 Myxococcota bacterium
GCTGCGCGAGCGCGAGCGCCGGGACGAGCGCGAGGACGACGAGGAGCCGCTTCACGGCGCGACTCCCTTCCGGCCATCGCGGCGGCGCAGCAGCCCGGCGAGCGCGAGCAGCGCGATGAGCTCGCCTCCGGCGGTGGTGCAGCCGATGACGCCCTGCCCGGCGAAGCGCGCATCGACCTTGCGCACCGTGACGTTCACCGGCGCGGAGCGGGGGCTGGTGTTGCCCGCGGCGTCGCGCGCGTCGGCCACGAGCGTGTGCGCGCCATCGCCGAGCGCCGAGGGGTCGAGCTCGTAGCTGAAGCGGCCGCTCTCGTCGGCGGTCGCCGTGCCCACCGCCTTGCCATCGACGTAGAGGGTGACGGTGCTCAGCCGCTCGGCGACGCCGGTGATGGTCAGCGGCCGGTCGTCGTCGACGCTGGCGTTGTTCTCGGGCGCGGTGATGACGGGCGCGGCGGGCGCCATGCTGTCGACGGTGAAGGTGGGGCCGGTGCCGCGCGCGCTCTCGTTGCCCGACGCGTCGCGCGCCGAGGCGACCACCACGTAGGTGCCGTCGGCGAGCGGGGTGGGGGGCGTGAAGCTCCAGTCACCCATCGCGTTGGCGACCGCGGTCCCGACCTGGTTGCCGTTGACGTACACGGTGACGATCGCCCCCGGCTCGGCGGTCCCGGTGATGGCGGGGGTGTTGGTGGTGGTGACCGCGCCGGTGAGCGGGGCGACGATGATCGGCGGGGCGGGGGCGGTGGCGTCCTTGCGCACCACGCGGGTGTCGGCGCCGGTGCCCGCGGCGGTGGTCTGCGAGGCGCGCACGGTGATCATCGAGCCGTCCGACAGCGGGCTCACGTTGAGCGTGGCCGAGAAGGTGCCGTTGGCGCACGGCACCGAGGTGGTGATGAGTCCGACGCTCACCGTGACGTTGCCGGCGGTCGAGGTGCACGCGCCCGAGACGATGTACGCGCTCGAGTTGGGGCCGGTGATGTCGCTCGGCGTGTTGAGCAGCACGTTCGGCAGCCCCTCGACGGTGAAGGCGCGGGGCGTCGAGTCGGGCGACACGTTGCCGGCGCGATCGGTCTGCCGCGCCACGACGGTGTGCGGGCCCGAGCCGAGCGTGGTGCTGCAGGTCCAGGTGCCGGCCGCGTCGGCGGTCACGCTGCACACCAGCGCCGCGCCCTCGAAGACGCTGACGATGGCGAAGGGCTCCGAGGTGCCGGTGAGCATCGGCTGCGGCGCCACCGAGGCGTTGGTGGTGGGCGTGCTGATGATGGGCGCCGGCGGCGGCTGCGTGTCGATGGTGAAGGTGCGCTGCGGCGAGACGCCCGAGGTGTTCGCCGCCGGGTCGGTGGCCTGCGCGGTCACCACCACGCTGCCCGGCAGCAGGCTCGACGAGGTGCACGCCCACTGGCCGGAGGTGGGGACCACCGTGCTGCACAGCTCGACGCCCATGCGTGAGACGCGCACCGTGCTGCCCGGCTCGCCGGTGCCGGTGAAGGTGGGGGTGGTGGTGTTGGTGAAGGCGCCCTCGGCCGGCGTGGAAATGACCGGCGTGGTGGGGGCCATGGTGTCCTTCACCGTGCTGCGGGTGTCGGTGCCGGTGCCGGTGACGTTGGTCTGCGAGGCGGTGAGCACGATGCTCGCGCCGTCGGCGAGCGACGCGGCGTTGACGCTCGTCGAGAAGCGCCCCGCGGTGCACGAGGTGGTGACCTGCACCGTGCCCACGCGCACCGTCACCAGCCCGGCCGCGGTGGTGCAGTTGCCGGCCACGGGGACCGCGGTGGCGTTGGCCGCGTTGATGGGGCCCGGCGTGTCGAGCGTGACGGTGGGCACGTTGGCGACGGTGAAGGTGCGGCCCGCCGAGCTGGGGCCGAGGTTCGTCGCGCGATCGATCTGCCGCGCGACGATGGTGTGCGCGCCGGTGCCGAGCGTGGTGGCGCAGCTCCACTGGCCGGAAGCGTCGGCGGGCGTGCTGCACAGCTGCGTGGCGCCCTCGTAGACGAGCACCGTGGCGTTCGCTTCCGCGGTGCCCGACACGGTGGGGCTGGGCGCGACCGTCGCGGCGGCTGCGGGGTTGGTGATGACGGGCGCGGCCGGCGGCATGGTGTCGATGGTGATGGTGCGGCCCGGCGAGGTGGTGCCGGTGTTGCCCGCGGGATCGGTCGCGCGCACCGTGAGGGAATACGTGCCGTCGGCCTGCGTCGCGACCACGCAGCTCCAGGTGCCGGCAGGCGAGACGACCGCGCTGCAGATCTCCGTCGAGCCGTTGAAGACGCGCACCGTGGCGCCCACCTCACCGGTGCCCGAGATGGTGGGCGTCGAGGTGTTGAGGAAGCTCCCGCCGGGGGGGCTGCTGAAGGTCGGCACGCCCGGGGCCACGGTGTCCTTCGAGGTGTTGGCCGAGTCGGTGCCGGTGCCCGCGCCGTTGGTCTGCGAGGCCGAGACGGTGATGCCGGTGCCGTCGGGCAGCGCCGACACCGACAGCGACGTCGAGAAGGTGTTGCCGCTGCACGGGGTGGTGGTGGTGAGGCTGCCGACGCGCACCGTGACCACGCCGTTGGTGTCCTGGCAGGTGCCGGACACGGGGAACGCGGTGACGTTGCCGCCGTTGACGGTGCCGGGCGTGTTGAGGGTGACGATGGGCGCGCCCATCACCACCGAGAGCGTCTGATCGGTGACCTGGTTCTCGACCACCGAGCGGCCGGAGATGTTCGCCGCGCCGTTGACGTACGCGCCCGCGGTCGACGAGGTGACGTTGACCACGATGGTGCAGCGCGAGGTGCCCGCGGCGAGGCCGCCGCCCGCGAGCCGCACCGAGGTCGCGCCCGCCGCGATGGCCGCGCCGGAGGCGGTGGTGACCGAGCCGCCGCAGGTGTTGCTCACGGTGGAGTTGGCGATCACCAGCCCGCTGGGGAAGGTGTCGGTGAAGCCGAGGTTGGTCTGCGCGAGCGCGCCAGGCACGTTGTCGATGGTGAAGGTGAGCGTGGTGGTCGCCGGCACCGAGATCACCGTGGTCCCGAACCGCTTCGAGAGCTGCGGCTGGTACGAATAGAAGGTGAGGTCGTTCTGGGTGACGTAGGTGCCCGGCGACGAGCCGAAGTTCCACATGATGCCGAACGAGTTGTCGACGGTGGTGGGCTCGACGTAGTTGGTGAAGGTGCCCGCGGAGTTGACGGAGTTGTTCTGGCCCGTCGGGCACGCCACCGAGTTGAAGAGGCACGCGTAGTAGCCGGCGAAGTAGCCGGTCCACGCGATGCCGCCGCGGAAGCGCCACGCCTCGACGATGTTGCTCGCGGGCCGGTAGCCGCCGACGAGCGCGGGCGGGCCGAGCGAGAAGAAGCTGGGGCCGTAGTCGTCACCGCCGAGGTAGGCGTCGGCCACGTGGTACAGGCGCACCGTCGACGTGTTGCCGGTCGGCACCACCAGCGAGTGCGTCACCGCCACGAAGTCGTTCGGGTACGTGTACGCCCAGGTGATGGTGAGGTCGTAGTTGCGGCCGCCGACGGTCGCGCGCAGCACGGTGGTCGCCGTGCCGCCGTTGCCCTGTGGGGTGAGCGTGTTCGAGATGGGCGTCCACTCCGCGAGCGTCACCCCGACGTCGGCGCTCGTGGCGAAGTTCTGCGGGCCCACCACCGTGGAGCCGACGGCGAGGAAGACGCCGTTGGTCATGCTCCAGTTCGTCGTCGCGCCCGCGGTGAGGTCCGGGTCGTAGAGCTGGCCCGTGCCGTTGCGCAGCACCTGGAGCTGCCCCGTGTTGCCGATGGTCAGGCGGATGCCGTTGGTCGAGGCCGTTCCTCCGGTGGGGTTGATGACGACCTGCCCAGAGGCGACTGCCGACGCGAGCGTCAGCACGACGAAGACGATTGGACGCAAGACCACTCTCCCGGGGTGAGTGCTGGCGCGCCCTTACGGGTGTCGGGAGAGGTACGTCAAGGGGCGCTCAGGCCGATTTGCCGCCGCCGGAGCCGGTTGAAAGGGACTCACGCGCGCCCCTGCTGATCCGCGGGGTTGAGGGCGGACCGACGCTTGCTCGAAGGAGCGTCATGAAGCTCAAGGTTCAGCCGCTGGCAGTGGTGTTGGCGGCGCAGATGGTGGTGCTGGTGGCGGCGGTGGTGTTCATGGCGGTGCGCGCGTCGGCGCCTCCACCCGCGCCGGCACACCGCGCCGCCCCCGAGGCGGAGCCGGACCCCGAGCCCGAGGTGGAGCCGCACGCGCTGCGCCTGACGGCGCCGCCACCGCCGCCGTCGGAGTGGCAGGCGTTCCCGGGTGACGCCGGGCCCGTCGCCGAGGCCGCGCCCGCAGACGCGCACGCCGCGCATGCGGAGAACCAGCCTGCGAAGTCGAAAGAGACGGAGGCGAAGGTTGAGAAGCACGCCGCGCCCCCCGAAGCCCAGGCGGCGGCGGCGAGCCACGACGAGCCTCACCTCGGGGCGCCCGAGGCCGCGCCGGAGCCGGCGCGGGGACCGGAGACGTTCGAGGCGCTGGTCGATCAGCTCGTTGCGGGCAACGATCGCTTCGTCGAGGGAGTGGCCCGGCAGCGCGACACGGTGGCGCGCCGCGCGTTGACCGCCCGGGAGGAGCGCGCGGATGCAGTGATCGTCACGTGCACCGACAGCCGCGTCGTGCCGGAGCTGCTCTTCGATCAGCCGCTGGGGACCTTCGCGGTGGTGCGGACTCCCGCGGCGGTGGTGGACGACGGGAGCGCGCGCGCGGTCGAGGACGCGCTCAAGCGGCTGCAGCCGAAGGCGGTGCTCGTGGTGGGGCACGTGGGCTGCCACCACGTCGAGCGGGCCGTCGCGAGCGCGCCGAAGAAGAAGGTGCCGCGCGCGACGACGCTCACCGCGGCGCTGAGCGGGCTGACGGCGGCCTACGAGGGCGAGGCGCTCGAGGCAGCCGCGACCGAGCGCAGCGTGTCGTGGGCGCTCAAGGAGCTGCGGCGACGGAGCAAGGCCGTGGCCCGCACCGAGGTGCCGGTCCTGCGCCTGGTGTACGTGCCGGCGACGGGCAAGGTGCGCTGGCTCGACGCGGAGGAGGGCGCGCCTGCGCCCGAAGCCGCGCCGCGCGTCGGTCGTCATCCCTGACTTGCCTCCGGGCTCAGACGGCCGCGCGTCCCTGGGCGGATGCGCCCGAGCGCCGCTCGCTGTCCGGGAGTGCGTCGTTGCGCGGTGGCTTCTTGCTGCGCGCGATTTGGACAGGAGCATCGCTCCGGATGCAACGTGCTCGCTGCGAGGTAGTTGCTCGCTGCGCGCGATCTTGACCGGAGCCTCGGGAAGCTGCCGGAACCCGCTCGCTGGGCGGTGGCTCGTCGATGCGCGCTGGCTCGTCGTTGCGCGGCAGCGCGTCGTTGCGTGCAGCTCATCGTTGCGCGGTAGTTGCTCGCTGCGCGGTGGCTCGTCGTTGCGCGGCAG
>JBMORD010000355.1:0-39567 GCA_049322495.1 Myxococcota bacterium
TGTGGTGGCCGAGCGCCTCGCCGTCGCCGCGCGGAGGCTGGCCCTCGCGCTCCTGGTGGGCGCGGTCGCGCTGGTGGCGACCGCGGAGTGGCAGCGGACGCTGGAGGCCCTGCCGCGGGTCGGCCTGGCCGTGGGGCTGCTCAACGGCGCGAACCTCGCCCTCGGCGCGCTGCTCTGCGGGCGGGGCGGCGCGCTCTCGGCCTCGGTGCGCAACGGCACCATCGCGCTCGCCCTCGCCCCGCTCCTCGCGGAGCCCGCCGCGGCGCTCCCCACCGTCGTCTACGCGGCGGTGCAGAGCTGCACCTCGACGCTGCTCGTCGCGCTGCTCCGGCTCAGTTCGCCACGCCCGGGCGCTTCGCAGCCCAGCGCGCCAGCGAGCACGGCACCTCGAAGCCTCCCCCCGCACCATTCGAGGTGATGGTCTTGCTGAAGCCATCGCCTTCCGCGGCCTGCATGAAGCTCACCGGGTACATGAGGCACTTGCCCACGGGGAACTCGGCGAAGGCCACGCCGGTGATCCACCGGTACTTGAGCGCCTTCGTGCGCGCGTCGCGGTTGAGCTCCCAGTCGGCCGACAGCAGCTCGAGCGAGAGGTACTTCTCCTTGTACCCGCGGCCGGCGGCGTAGCCACGGAGCGCGCTGAGCGACTCCGGCGCGAGCGCGGCCATCGTGCCCGGCGACCACGGCTTGACGAGGTGGCTGGCGATCTCCTTGTACGCGGCCTCGAAGGCCTCGGCGCCCACGGGGATGCCCTGCTCGCCGTCAGCGGCCGCCGCGCCCTCGTCACGGAGCGCGAGCGTCGGCGCGGTGAGCGCCTCGAACATCGCGCGGGCGGTGGTGGCGGTGCCGGCCACCAGCGCGTCCTCGGAGCACGCGGTCACCCACACCCGGTCGAAGCGCCCCTCGGTCGGCAGCGCGACCGTCGCGCCCGGCGCCAGCTTCTGACGCACCGGCTTCGCTCCGGGCGCCTGCACCTCGCACACCTCCCGCGTGGTGGCGTTCTTGAAGGTGACGGGGCCGGTGTACTCCTTCGTCGCACCCGACGAGGTCGAGGCGGCCGAGCTCGAGCTCGACGAGCTGGCCTGCTTCGCCGCGAGGGCGGCGACGACCGTCGAGCAGCTCGAGAAGGACAGGAGGGAGGACACGAAGGACGCAGCGAGGAGGGGTCGGTTCATGCGCGCAAGCATGACGGCGGTGCCCCCGGCGGCGATCTGAAGAGGTCTGAATTCGGCAGCGCGCTCAGCGAGGCGCTCGCCCACGGTCCAGCAGCGCGCGCGCCCGCTTCGCGTTCACCGCCTCGCGGAGGTCCCGATCGACGAGCAGCTCGACCGGCAGCACCTGCAGGTCGTCGACCGGCTGCCAGTCGTCGAGCCAGCGCACGAGGGTCTTCCACGCGCGGTCCTTCTTGCCGGCACGCACGAGCGCGCGCGCGACGTCCAGCGCGCGGTCGAAGGAGCCCCACGCGGCCTCATCGCTCCAGCGCGCGATGATCTCCGAGTCGACGTGGAACGCCACCGCGAGCGCGAAGAGGTGCGCGGGCAGCCCCTCGGGCTTCGACCTGAAGCGCGGCATCGAGGGCGCCGCCGCGACGGCCTGCTCGGAGGCCTTGCGAGCCTCGGGCTCGCGCTCCGCCAGCGGGTCCTTCAGCAGGGTCGCGTCGCGCATCGCGTGCCAGCGCGGGGGGATGCTGGCCGCGATGCCGCGCAGCTTCGCCGGCGTCTGCAGCTCGTCGAGCAGCGCGCGCCGCACGAGCCGCGTCACCTCCGAGAACACGTTCCCGGTGCGCGCCACCTCGGGCGTGGCGAGGAAGCGCGCGCCGTGCGTCACCACGTCGTCCCAGCGCCCGAGCGCCGCCGACACCTGCGCCACCATCGCCGACGCTGCCGCGTTGCCCTCGTTCGAGAGCGTCGTCAGCTCCGCCAGCGCCTCCTTCCACGACCCCGCGCGACACGCCTCCGCGAGGGCCCGCTCCGGGGGTACAGCCTTCTTCCTGGCCGCCATGTGTCGGGTCTCCTTCCTCTCCACTCACGAGCCTCTTCCGGCGTCCGGTCTGCGCTTCGCCTCGACGACCACGTGCACGAACACCCGGCTCCCGTCCCAATGATCGCCACCCGCCCGCTGGGCCGCCGCTCGAGGCGGTAGACCGAGACTCCCGAGACCAGGGCGCGCTGGAGCGTCGGCGCGTCGAGCTCGCGCGTCTCCCCCACCGAGAGCGTGACGCTCGGAGGCAGCTGGCCCAGCGGCAGCAACACCGTCAGCGAGAACATCACCTGAGGAGAGCAGATGCGGCCCCGTTACGGGGTTTTTCCGCACCCCGCGTGGAGGGAGCTGAAGCGGTCTTTCTCCTCCTGGGGGCACACTCATGTTCGCACTTCGACGAAGTCTCTTCGTCTCTACGCTGGTCGTCTGTGCAGCGGTCTTCGTGGGCTGCAACGAGCAGCCGGCCGGCGGTGACGGCGGCACCGGCGCGACGGGCGGCGGCAACGGCGCGACCGGCGGCGGCAGCGCGACCGGCGGCGGCAGCGCGACCGGCGGCGGCAGCGCGACCGGCGGCGGCAGCGCGACCGGCGGTGGCAGCGCGACCGGTGGCGGCAGCGCGACCGGTGGTGGCGGCGGCGGCGCCTGTGTCCCGCTGACCTGCGCCGGCCAGGGCTGCGGCGTCTTCTCCGACGGCTGCGGGGGAATGATCACCTGCACCGCGGCCTGCGAGTGCACCGAGCAGAACTTCGACACCGCGTGCCCCTCGAAGCCCTGCCAGACGCTCTCGGGCTGCGTCGACTTCAAGTGCCAGTACACCACCGTCTCGTGCGGCCAGAGCGACGGCGGCATGGCGGCGTGCGGGCCGACCCCGTCGTGCACGGGCCCGGGCTGCGGCCAGGTGTGCACCACCGACGGCGGCTGCGACGACAAGCTCTTCGCCTGCGGCGGCGGCATCTGCGCCAACGTCGAGCAGTACTGCGACCCGTCGCCGGCGGTGATGAACGGCGCGGTCGTCTACCGCAACCGCTGCGTCGCGCCGCCCAACGTGGGCTGCGGCACCTGCGGCCTCGGCACGCAGACCTGCGACCTCCAGGCCGATCGCTTCTCGTGCGCGCCGCTGCCCATCCCCGTGGAGGACGCGGGCATCGTCGAGTGTGACTCGACCGTCGCCGGCTCGACCTTCATCTACCTCGACCCCGCGTACACCGGCACCGAGGACGGCAGCCGCATGCGGCCCTTCCGCACCTTCACCGCGGCGGCCACCGCGGCCAACGCCCGCGGCGCGCGCGGCATCATCATCGGCGGCCAGGCGGTGTTCACCGAGCCGCTCGTCGTGTCGAACGGCGTGTCGCTCTACGGCGGCTTCGGCGTCTCGCCGCTCTTCGTGCCCGACGCGAGCAAGCGCCCGCTGTGGAACATCCCCTCGACGGCGCTCGACACGGCCAACAACCGCCTCGTCGGCGCCACCGCGGCCAACATCACCCTCGCCACCGTGGTGCGGCACATCGAGGTGCGCACCGCGAGCACCACCGCCAACGACGGCGTCAACGGCGCGAGCAACGTGGGCTTCGCCGTCACCAACGCGCCGGCCCTGCAGCTCGACGACGTGACGGTGGTGGTGGGCAACGCCGCGCCGGGCATCGCCGGCACCGACGGCACCATCGGCGCGACCGGCGGCAACGCGAGCGGCCGCCTTCCCGGCACCGTCACCTGCAACGGCGCGATGGTCACCTGCACCGTCACCACGCTGCCGCCCAACCAGCAGGGCAGCGCGTGCGGCCAGGGCGGGCGCGACCAGGTCTTCTCCGGCAGCCCCACCGGCTCGCGCGGCAACCCCGGGCTCGCCGACGGCGGCGTGCCGGGCGGCTCCCTGGGCGCCACGCAGTACAACAACAGCGACTGCAGCCTGAACGCGGCGCTCGTCACCACCGGCGGCCCCGGCACGACCGGCCTCGCGGGCACCATCGGCAGCGAGGGCGCGGCCGGCGCGCGGCGCAGCGTGAGCGCGCAGGGCGTCATCTCCGGGGGGCGCGGCACCCTCGGCACCGCGGGCCGCTTCGGCACCTTCGGCGGCGGCGGCGGCGCGGGCGGCAGCTTCCAGGACGGCTGCACCAACGACCCCGAGTGGGGCGGCCCCGGCGGCGGCGGCGGCGCGCCCGGCTGCGGCGGCTCGCCCGGTCAGCCCGGCGGCGCGGGTGGTCTCGCCATCGGCGTGCTCGCGGCCTCGTCGCCCGGCTTCAGCCTCACGCCGTCGGTCCGCATCACCGTCGGCAACGGCGGCAACGGCGGGCGCGGCGGCAACGGCGGCGCGGGCGGCCCCGGCGGGCGCGGCGAGACGACCGCCATCTGCCCCAACACCGGCGGCAGCACCAACTGGCGCGGCAAGTGCGGCGGCGCGGGCGGCTCGGGAGGCGCGGGCGGGCGCGGCGGCCACGCGGGCGGCTCGGCGGGCGGTGACTCGGTCGGCGTGTACTGCACCGGCGGCACCAGCGTGTCGCGCACCGGCGTGTCCATCTCGGTCGGCACCGCGGGCACCGGCGGCGCGGCCTCCACCGCGCCCCTCACCGGCGCCGCGGGCGTCGCCACCCAGGCCGAGGGCTGCTGAGCCATGCTGCGCACCCGCTCCGCAGTGCTCCTCGCGGCCCTGCTCGCCGCCTGCCAGCCGCCCGCCTCGGGCGACGACGCGGGCGGCGGCATGGAGACCCCCGACGCCAGCAGCAACGAGCCCGGCTGGGCGGGCACCTGCGTCCGCTCCGACGCGCTCGTCACCTCTCGCGCGGAGTGCACGCGCGACGAGAACTGCCCGTGCGGCACGGGCTGCGACCTCGGGGTGTGCGTGGCCCGCTGCGCGTGGAACAGCGACTGCGCGACGGGCACGGTGTGCGACTCGTTCGGCCGCTGCGTGCTGCCCGGCGACGCGAACCGGCCCGACCCCATCTCCGGCGCGGCGCGCGGCACGCTCGCCGTCGACCAGGTGCAGGTGGAGCTCGGCTCGGCCACCTCGGTGCGCACGCTGCACCTCAGCGTCACCGGCCAGCGGCTCCCGCGCGTGCGCGTGACGGGTGACGAGGGCCTCGAGGTGGCGTGCGGCGAGGCCGGCGCCTTCGGGCGCGAGTGCTTCTTCACCGACCTCCCGCCCGACGACCTCTCGTCGGTGGTGCGCGTGCGCGCGAGCGGCGCCTTCCCCACCACCGACGTGCGCAAGAGCGTGCACCTCTTCGCGCTCGGCCAGCACGTGGTGGTGGGCGTGGCCCTGCGCGGCGCCGCGGCCGCCCAGCCTCCGCCGCGCTTCGGCGTGTACGAGGGCCGCGCGCGCATGGTGGGCGCCGGGCTCCGCGCCCGCACGGTGCAGGACGCGCTGCCCGAGGAGCTCACCCGCCTCGAGCTCCCCATCCGCGCGGAGATCTACCCGCCGGTCAACGGCGTCTACACGCTCAAGCTCTTCGACGTGCGCAAGGCGGTGTTCCCCGACGGCGCGGTCGCCACGCTCGGCCTCAAGCCGGGCACCAACGAGTTCGAGCTGGTGATGCCCAGCCGCCAGTACCTCGGGCCCGACGTCGACCAGGTCGAGGCCACGCAGCTCGACGTGCACGCCAGCGGCGCGATGAGCCAGGTGCTCTTCCGCGACGGGCTGCTCGACGGCGACCTCGTCGTCACCTTCGAGGGCATCGCCCCGGCGGCGAGCGCGCCCTTCGTGCGGTGGGACGTGACGCTCATGCGCTCGGGAGACCTCCCCACGGGCGCGGTGGCCCCCTCCGTCGCGCCGCGCCCGGTGTCGGTGCCGGCCACGCGCGCCACGCCGCTCTTCGCCGACGAGGTGGCCGGCCGCGCCGCGCTGGGGAACTACGCCACGCTCAGCCGCCTCCAGCAGGTCACCGCGTCGCTCTGCTCGCAGGGCACCACGCCGGTGACGTCGTACAGCTCGGCGGTGTACGGCCCGAGCGAGCTGCGCTGCACCGACGGCACGCCGCAGAAGGCCTTCGGCCTCGACGTGGGCCGGCTCGAGAACCGCGGCGACTACCTCACCCAGTGCGTGGCGGGGCTCTCGCTCACCACCTCGGTGCCGTTCGGTGACGCCTCGGTGCCCGGCGCGTGCCTCAACCGCCCGCGCGTGCTGACCGCGCTCGGCTACGCCACCGAGGCCGATCGCCAGCGCGCCTTCGGCGCCTCGGTGCCGGTCGACCCCGACATCTCGCGCCAGGCGCTCCGGCTGATGCAGCAGTGGATGAGCGTGCAGTCGGTGGTGGGCATGGAGCCGCGCCGCCTCAACACCCTCTCGCCGCTGCTCCCCTCGGGCTCGAACATCGACAAGCTGCGCCAGTACTCCGACTGGCAGCTCGTCTTCCGCTCGCTGCAGACCAGCGTCTCGGCGTGGGACCTCCTGCTGCACCCGCGCTTCGGCGCCGCGCTGATGGCCGCGCCGCCCGACGCCATCGGCGTGCCCGACTACCGCCGCACCTTCTTCCCCGCGCAGTCGTTCCAGCCGGGCGAGCAGGCGGTGGGCCTGCCGGTGACGATGCTCTTCACGCTCTCGCAGCAGCTCAACGGCATGCAGGGGCTCATCGACGACCTCCTCTTCGCGCGCACGCCCGGAGACCAGGTGCAGCCGGTGGCCCAGGCGCTCGCCGACTTCCTGCCGCGCAGCGTGGTGGTGTTCGCCGCCGCGCAGGGGCTCCGCGACGCCGCGCGCTCGATGGGCACGCCCGCGTGGGAAGACCAGTGGAAGGCCTCGCGCTCGGCGTGGGGCAGCGCCACCGCGCGCCTGCTCAGCCAGCTCGCCTTCCTCGAGCAGGGGAAGAACCCGCTGGGCATCGAGGAAGACGACCTGCCGCTGTACCGGCTGGGCGACCAGCAGGGCACCACGCGGCGCTTCTCGGCGGTGAGCGACTCGCTGCTCGGCCGTGAAGATCTGCTCGACCCGGCCATCGCCCCGACGCTCATCGCGCAGGCCCGCGAGTCGGAGCTCCTCGCGCGCCAGTCCATCACGCAGATCCTCCAGCGCGACCTCCAGCAGCAGCAGGAAGACGCCGCGAGCGACCGCCGCATCGAGGACCTCAAGCGCTACTACGGAGATCAGATCACCAGCCTGTGCAACGACTATGGCTCGCTGACGGTGCTCGACCTCGACCCCGCGCCCGACCCGGAGACCTGCTACGTCGCCGCGGAGTGCCGCTTCTCGGTCGACGACTACCGCGACCGCACCAACATCGCCGACCTCGGCTACCAGATCTGCATGGCCCAGCGGCTGCGCCAGCGCTTCGGCTCGGCGGTCACCACCGGCCAGGCGGCGCTCGACGCGCAGCTCGACGCGCTGCCGACCAGCTCCTACGGCGCCGACACGCCCTTCTTCTCGGCGGGCTTCGGCAGCTCGCTCATCGCCGGCTTCAAGGCCGGCTACGAGGGCGTCGACGTGCCGGAGATCACGCTCCCCGCGGGCGTGGACGTCGAGGCGGTGAAGGAGGTCGAGGCGCTGTGCGAGGGCGCGCGGCAGGCGACGCTCGGGGCGCGGCCGACCGTCGCGCCGGCCACCTGCGCCTCGACCGACGAGTGCCCGGTGGGCTTCATCTGCCGCTCGAACGTCAGCACCTGCGTGCCCGACGACACCATGCCCGAGGCGGAGTGCTTCAAGGGCAGCCTCGGCGAGGCGGCGCTCGCGGTGCGCGGCGCGGCCACCGAGGTCGACATCGCCCGCTCGGAACTCGAGGAGTTCACCGAGCGCTACGACAACGCGATGCGCGGCTGCTTCATCCTCCAGCAGGGGAACATGGCGGTCGAGGCGGCCATCGCGCAGCACAACTCGACCATGACCAGCCTCGCCAACGCGAAGTTCGCGGCGGATCAGACCGCGGCGGTGGCGGGCAAGGCGCGCGACCTGTTCAGCCTCGAGAAGCCCTGGCAGTGGGTGGGCAGCCTCGCGTTCGGCGCGGTGCAGCAGGCGGCCGAGAGCACCTCCGACACCCTGCAGCTCAAGATGGACGAGGCCGAGCGGCAGCACGAGCTGACGGTGACGAAGCTCGAGAACGAGACCGCGCTGCGCAGCTGCCTCAACGAGGCCGAGGCGGAGCTGGTCGGCGCCCGCAGCGCGTCGCTGCGCGTGCAGGCCCAGGCGCAGGCGCTGACGCTGAGCCTGGTGCAGTTCAACGACATGAAGATCAACATGCAGGCGGCGCTCGACGACGGGCACACCTCCATCGCGGCCGAGACGTACCGCAAGGTGGCGGTGGCGCAGGTCGACTTCTGGCTCGACCAGAACCTCGACCTCCACACGCAGCGCATGCGGCGGGCGCGGCGCGCGCTGTTCCTCGCCATCCTCGCCACCGAGTACGAGTTCCAGTTCACCAGCCTCGAGCGGAACAAGGCGCTGTCGGCGAAGACGCCCACCGAGCTCGACGACTCGCTCAAGCGGGTGCGCGACCTCGTACGGCGCGGCGCGCCCTCGGGCGGCGGCAACCCCACGCAGCTCGTCACGGTGGTGAGCCTCAAGAAGAACCTGCTCCAGCTCGCCAGCCGCGCCGACGCCGCGGAAGGCGCGCAGCGGCTCGACGAGACGCAGCGGCTCCAGCGCATCCTCACCTCGCCGCAGTACGCGGTGTACGACGAGCGCGGCCGCTACCTCGGCCAGGAGCTGCCCTTCTCCATCTCGCCGCTCGGCTCGCTGGGCCTCGCCGACACCGGGGCGCTGCCGCTGCTCAGCGGGCTCAACTGCGCCGAGCGCCTGTGGGCGGTCAACGCCACGGTGGTGGGCGACGACCTGATGGCCGGCACCGACAGCAGCATCGTCACCCTGCAGCTGCGCAAGCGGAACACCTTCGCCAGCCAGGCGTGCACCGACGGCTCGCTGCTCACCGCCACCACGCGGCCCTCGCAGAACCTCTTCGTCGACCCCTACAGCGCGAGCAGCTGGGGCCAGGACAGCGTGCTGGTGAGCCTCACCGACACGCGCGAGGCGAGCACCTACAGCTTCTCGACGGTGCAGGCGCGCACCAACGTGAGCCAGCGCGACCTCGAGCGGGTCGACTACGCCGACGGCCAGTCGACGGCGCTCGCGGGGCGCGGCGTGTTCGGCGACTACACGCTCTTCATCCCCGCCACGACGCTGAGCGTCGGCGGGCGCGCGGGCCTGAAGCTGGCCCACGTGTCCGACGTGCTGATCCGCCTCGACTACGTCGCCGCCGAGCTGCGCTGAGCGGCGCGGCGCTGCTCAGGCGCGCGCCGCGGGCCCCAGCCCCAGCGTGCTCAGCCACGCGAAGAGGTGGTCGAAGGCGAGCGGGAGGTTGTTCACCTGGCAGTGGGCATCGGCCCCGCTCTCGGGGCCGAACTCGACCAGCCGCGACGCGGGCTGACGGGCGCGCACCGCCTCGAACACCTCGCGCGCCTGACGCTGCCCCTCGGCCGCCTCGCTCGTGCCCACCAGCGCGAGGAGCGGCACGTCGAGCCGCGCGAGGTCGACGCGGCCCATGACGCGGAAGCGCTCCACCATCGCGCCCACGTCGGCACCGAACTGCCACTCGTACTTGCGCAGCGAGGCGTCGAGCACCGGGCTGAGGCGCGCCGCGGCGCCGAGCATCGCCCGCGCCCAGCCGCGCGACAGGCGCCCGCGCATCATCGCCGGCATCGCCTCCTCGAAGAGGCGCGCCATGTCGGAGATGGGCGTCGAGGCGACCCACGCCGAGATCTCCTCTCCGAAGCGCTCGACGTACTTCGCGGTGAACAGCCCGCCGCCGCTCCACCCGACGAGCACCACGCGGCCGCCGAAGCCGCGCGCGCGCAGGGCGAGCAGCGCGACCCGCAGCGCCTCGACCGTCGGCTCGCCGAAGTGGAGCCCCCGTGAGGGCGTGCGCCCCTGTCCGGGCAGGTCGCACAGCAGCACGCCGTAGCCCGCCTCGAGCGCCGCGCGGCCGCCGAAGTACCAGAGGTCTTCGCGGTGGGTGTCGCCGCCGCCGACCACCACCACCACGGTCTGCGCCCGCTCGACGTCACGCGAGACGTACGCGGGGAGGTGCGCCTGCCCGAAGGGAATGTCCCACGGCGTCACCGCGAAGCCGCCGGTGCGCAGGCCCGCCTGGAAGCTGCGCTCGAGGTCATCGGCCATCGCCTCGGTGGCGGCTTCACCCGGCGGGCAGAAGTTGAGCGCGGCCCGCGCCGCCGTGGCCGCCGCGAAGTGGGCGTGCGACGCGCGCGACGGCGCCCCCGCGGCCTCGGCCTCGCGCGCCTGCGCCTGCTGGAACCGCAGCCCCTGCTCGAAGGCCCGCACCCACGACGCCGGGTCTCCGTCGGCCACCTGGTTGAGGCAGTGGTAGAGCGCGCCCGGCGCGAGCGCCCCCAGCTGCGAGTAGCCGAGCAGCCAGCCGGCGTAGAAGTCCATCGTGCCGTTCTTGAAGAAGTAGTGGTGCTGCTGCCGGGTGCCGAGGTCCTGTTCGTTGCGGCTCATGCGCTGCCTCCACGGCGCGGTCGTCGCGCCAGCTGCTTCAGGTTGAGGGCCTGCAGGTCGACGAGCCGGCGCACGAAGAGCTCCCGCGCGCGCCTGGGCGAGAGGCCCGCGGCCTTCGCGAACCGATCTCCGAGCGCCACGTGGCCCACCGCGGGGAGCACGCCGAAGTGAAAGACGTCAGAGAGGAACTGGTCGCGCTCGAGCTCGTAGCCGAGCGCCTCGAAGCGCCCGGTGATGTCGGCGAACAGCGGGCGGAGCACCTCGAGGAGCAGCGGCTGTCCGCCGTCGCCGCTCCCCAGGCTCTCGAGCAGCACCACGCGCAGGAAGCGCGCGCGCGGCGCGAGCAGCTCCGTCACGACGCGCGGAACGAAGTCCGCGACCACCTCGGGCGTCAGCGCCGTCACCGAGGCGAGGAGCTCGTCCTTCTGCGCGAGCATCTCCCCGACGCGCAGCGCGACCAGCTGCTGGAAGATCTCCTGCTTGCCTTCGAAGTGGTAGTACACGTGGCTCTTCGCTAGGCCGGCGCGCGCGGCGATCGCGTCGATGCGCGCCCCCGCAAACCCGTGCCGCGAAAACTCCTCCTCCGCCGCCTCGAGCACCTTGCGCTTCGCCGGGCCCAGCTCGCCCGCCGGTGCGGACTTCGCCATGACGCCTCCTTAGTACCGTTTGGTTCTAACCATTCGGTAGCAACCTGACAAGGCCGCGAAGGCGCTATGAAGCGCGCGGGGGGGGGAAACATGACGTCACTCGAGCGGCTCAACGCGTTCCTCGACGGCCTGCCGCGCACGCAGTTCTTCACGCACTTCCAGCCGGCGCCGGCGTTCCGCAGCCTCGGGGTCGGCGGCTACTACCTCGCGGCCTTCGTCACCTTCCTCACCGGGCTCGTCGCGGGGAAGTCGCCGCTGATGCTCGCGGGGCTCAGCGCGGTGTGCGCGCTCTCGTTCTTCGTCTGGGCGCTGGCGCGCAAGCGGCTCACCGGCCGTGAGGAATTGGTGCTGCTCGAGCATGTCTGGTTTGCGCTGCTCTGCGCGACGCTCTTCCTGCTCGCGCTGAATGAGCCGGTCGCGGGCTACCTCGACGCCGTCGCCGCCGGGCTGTGCTTCTTCCTCGCCGCGGGGCGCGCCGGGTGCACCCTCGTCGGCTGCTGCCACGGCCCGCCGGCGAGCGTGGGCATCGTGTACCCGCAGGCGATGGTCGAGCACGGCTTCTCGTCGGCGCTCGCCGGCGTGCGGCTCTTCCCCACGCAGACGCTGGAGCTCCTCGGCCTGCTCGTGCTCGGCGGGGTGGTGAGCGCGGCCACCTGCCTCGCGACGGAAGGCGTGGGCGTGCTCGCGTTCCTCTGCGGCTACTCGGTGATGCGCTTCGGCCTCGAGGGGCTGCGCTTCGACCACCGGCCGCAGCTCCTCGGGCTCTCGCAGTCGCGGTGGATGGCGCTCGTCGAGCTCGCCGTCGCCGCCGCCGCCTGGGAGCACGCCCACGGCCGGCTCCAGGCGCCCCGGCTGCTGGCGCTCTGGGCCGCGCTCGCCGTGCTGCTCGTGGTGGCCCTGCTGATCCGCGCCCGGCTCGCGCCCGACGTGCCCCGCCTCGCACTCGAGCTCCGCGAGCACGTCACCCGGCTCGCCGCCGAAGCGAGCGACACGCCCCGCATCGAGCGCACCGCGAGCGGCCTCTCGGTCGGCCTCTCTCTCGCCGCCGAGGGCCTCCACGTCTCGCTGGGCTCGGAGTCGCTGTGGCTCACCTGCCAGCTCGCCGCCGCCGCGTGGCCCACCCTCGCGCCTTCGGCCGTCGTGGCGTCGAAGAATGGCGTGCTCCACCTCTCGCTCTCGCCTGCCGTGCGATCCACCACCACGGGGCAACTCGACCCGCGCGCACTCCTCGGTCACGTGGTCCGTCCATTCCTGCACACACCAGGTACAGGGGATGAAAGCGCGGCCACTGAGCCGCAAAGCCACATCAGAAGTGCGTATTTTGCGTCGCGCGACTGAAGACACCTGTCAGTCGGCCCCCCCCCGATTGTGGCGTTTGACGCTTTTCCGAAAGGTCTGTTCTAACCCGCGCCCTTCGAGGGGGGGTTCTTGGCAGATTTCGGCGCTCTAGCTGCGTCGTTGAAAAGCGTCGAGCGCTTGCTGTCGTCGTGTTTCGAAGCGGACCCTCCGGTGCAGCCGGGGACGACGAAGGCGCTGCTGGTCACCACCGAGAACCTGGTCAAGCAGCAGAAGACGGGCGCGCTGTCCTTCACGCCGCCGGCGCTGACGCTCTTCCCGTACCGCGTCGACGTGAACCGCTCGCTGCGCGCGGCGTGGGCGGGGGCGACGACCCTCGATGGGAAGGCGCACCTCCCGCTCGATCTCCACTTCCTCATCACGCCGTGGGCGGCCGACGCCGAGAACGAGCTGCGCATTCTGGGCAAGGCCATCGAGTGCCTCGACAGCACGCCGCTGCTCTCGGGCCCGCTGCTCAAGAGCAGCGGCTCGACGGCGTGGGCGCCGAACGAGGCGGTGCAGGTGGTGATGGACGACGTCGCCACCGACACGGTGATGCGCACCTTCGACGTGCTGCCCACCGACTACAAGCTGTCGGTGCCGTACATCGCGCGCGTGGTGCGCATCGACGGCAAGCGCGCGCTGCCTGAGCCGAACGCGACCGAGCTGGTGCGCGGCATGCGCCCGGGGACGGGCCGATGACGAGCTTCGCGCCGCAGCGTCCGCTCGCGGACTACGTCGTCAGCCGCAGCAGCGTCGGCCTCGCGGTGGAGGTCATCGACCGCCTCAGCCGCTGGCCCGCGCGCGGACCGCTCGCCGTGACGCTCGACGTGGCCGCCGGCTCGCCGCTCCCGCCGACGCCGCCCGGCTCGCGGCAGCCCGACGGGCTGGTGCGCTTCGTGCGCGACGAGTCGATGTTCTCGCTCGCCGCGCGGAAGCTCCCCGGGCCCCCGAAGGTGCCGCCCGCGCCGCCCCCGCCCGGCCCGCCGCCGGTGCGTCCCGTGCGAGTGCGCGTCGGCGACGACGAGCGCCGCCTCGTCCCCCGCCGCCTGGCGCTCTCGCCCGAGGTCGGCGCCGAGCTGCCGAAGCCGCTGTGGCTGCGGGTGGTGGTCTCCCCCGGCGCGGCGTGGGACGTGCCGTCGCGCGCCACCGCCATCCGCGGCACGGTGAGCTACGCCAGCGGCGCGCGCGTGCGCTGGGCCCGCATCAGCGTGCGCGACGTGGCCTCGGGCGCGGCGCTCGGGGTGGTGCACGGCGACGACCGCGGCGAGTTCCTCTTCGCCTTCCCCTCGCACGCGGCCTTCAACGGCCCGCTGACCGAGCTGCTCGAGGTCGAGCTCACCGTGCACGCGCGCCCGGCGAACCTCGCCCCGAACGCGGCCACCGCGAGCGACGCGCTGTGGGACGTGCCCATCGAGCCGGTGGTGGTGCCCGTCACCACGCCCGGCCCGCCGCAGCCCGTGGCGCTGGTGCTCGAGGGCACCGCCGTGCCCGCCGACTTCACGCGCGTCGTCACCTTCACCAGGCAGGCCCGCCTCACTCGCAGCACCAGTCTCGAACTCGTCGTCTGACCCCAGCCAGCGCTCGCGCTGGCGCACGCAAGGAGCGGTGACATGCCGGAGTACCTCTCACCAGGCGTCTACATGGAGGAAGTGAGCTTTCGCTCGAAGTCCATCGAGGGGGTGGCGACCAGCACCACCGGCATGGCGGGCATGACGCGCTTCGGCCCGGTGCACTTCGAGAACGGGCCCACCTCGACGCGCCCGCGGCTCATCACCAGCTTCACCGAGTTCGAGTCGGTCTACGGCGGCCTCGAGGAGCTGGTGTGTGACGGCGTGTCGCGCCCGAACTACCTCGCCCACGCGGTGCGCGCCTTCTTCATGAACGGCGGGCAGCGGGTCTACATCTCGCGCGTCTTCGCCCCGAAGGTGGGCGACGCGAAGCTCGGCCGCGCCGAGCGCGTGGTGACGGTGGCGGGCACGACGGCGACCTGGCGCGCGCGCTGGCCGGGGAAGATGGGCGAGGTCACGGTCAACGTGAAGGCGGTGCGCTCGCGCAACCTCGCCGCGGTGGTGGGCGGGACCGTCGAGGTGCGGAACCTCCGCAGCGGCGCGGTGGTGGAGATCATCACCGGCGCCGAGCCGAGCGACGCCACGCCGCCGCTGCTGGCCGACCTCGCGGTGGCGCGCTTCGACGAGACGAACAACCGCTTCCGCTTCTTCCGCAAGGGGCCGGCGCCCGACGGCGCCGAGGTCACCCTCGCGCCCGGGGTGAAGGTGAAGCTCGTCGAGCTCACCGTCGAGGTGCGCGCCTCACCCGAGCGGGTGACGAGCGCGCAGCAGCTGGCCACGGTCAACGACCCGAACCAGAAGCGCTACATCGGCCGCATCTTCGACGCCAACGACCCCGAAGACGAGAACGCCCTCGTCACGCTCGAGTTCGACCCGTCGGTCGCCCCCGCGGAGGACCACATCGGGCTCGATCTCCTGGTGGCGCTGGTGAACAACCCGAACAAGCGCCTCTCGGGCGGCAACGACGGCGTGGTGGCCAGCCCCGATGACCTCCGCGGCAAGGAGGCCGACCCCGACACCCTGACGAAGCCCGCCACCGGGCTCACCGCGCTCGCGGAGGTCGACGACATCGCCATCGTGGCCATGCCCGACGCCGCGACGCTCGACGACGCCGACCAGCGCTTCACCGCGGCGCAGTACCTCATCGCCCACGCGGAAGACGCGAAGTACCGCATCGCGGTGGTCGACGCGCCCGAGGGGAGCTCCCTCAACGAGGTGCGCGCGTGGCGCGGCCGCTTCGACAGCGCGCACGCGGCGCTCTACCACCCGTGGATCGAGATCCTCGACCCGCTCGAGCGCCCGTCGCAGGGCGCGCCGCCGCGGCGCCTGCTGCTGCCGCCGTCGGGCTTCGTGGCCGGCATCTACGCGCGCACCGACATCGAGCGCGGCGTGCACCACGCGCCGGCCAACGAGATCGTCCGCGGGCTCACGCGCCTCGAGTCGAACATCAACAAGCGCCGGCAGGACGTGCTCAACCCCGAGGGCATCAACGCGCTGCGCTTCTTCGACGGCCGCGGCAACCGCGTGTGGGGCGCCCGCACCATGAGCAGCGACCCCGAGTGGAAGTACGTCAACGTGCGGCGCATCTTCATCTACCTCGAGCACTCGGTGGACAAGGGCACGCAGTGGGCGGTGTTCAAGCCGAACGCCGAGCGGCTGTGGGCCAACCTCCGCGAGACCGTCGAGAGCTTCCTGTACCAGATGTGGAAGGACGGGGCGCTCATGGGCACCAAGCCCGAAGAGGCGTTCTTCGTGCGCTGCGACCGCACGACGATGACCCAGAACGACATCGACAACGGCCGCTGCGTCGTCCTGGTGGGCGTCGCGCCGGTGAAGCCCGCCGAGTTCATCATCTTCCGCGTCGGTCAGTTCACCGCCAGCGCGAAGGCCAACTGATCAGCACCCGAGGACCTCATGGCGATCTACCGCGACAATCCATACGGCGCTTTCAACTTCATCGTCTCGCTCGGGGCGGGCGTCGACGCCGACAACGGCGACGGCTCCGAGGGCAACATCGTCGGCGGCTTCAGCGACGCGAGCGGCCTGGGCATGGAGGTGAAGTACTCCGAGTACCGCAACGGCAACGAGCGCGTGAACACCGTGCGCAAGGTGCCCAACACGCACACCGTCGATGAGATCACGCTCAAGCGCGGCGTGGTGGGCTCGACGGACCTCTTCCAGTGGCTCAAGACGGTGCGCGACGGCGTGGCCGACCCGCGCGACATCACCATCACGCTCCTCGACGAGGCGCGCTCGCCGGTGTGCACCTGGAAGCTCCACCGCGCCCAGCCCAAGAAGTGGACCGGCCCGACCATGGCCGGAAAGGGCGGCGGTGAGGTGGCGATGGAAGAGCTCCACCTCGTCCACGAAGGCATCGAGTACGTCTGAGCATGCTCGCCCTCGGAGCACCTGGCATCTACGAGCAGCCGGGCGAGCCGCTCCGTTCGCTGACCGGCGAGCGGCTCGACGTCTGCGCCTTCGTGGGCGTGGCCCCGCGGGGGCCGGCGCGCGAGGTGCGCTTCACCGCGTCGTGGCTGCCGCGCCCCGATGAAGACGACCCGCCGGTCCGGCGCTCGGTGCCGGTGGTGGTCGAGAGCTTCGCCGAGTACCGGCGGCGCTTCGGGGGCTTCGAGGGGCCGGGCCGCCTGCCGTACGCCGTGGCGGCCTTCTTCGAGAACGGTGGCGCGCGCGCGGTCATCGTGCGCGTGGTGCACGGCGACGAGCCGTTCCGTCACTGCGCGCGCGGCACGCTGTGGGGGCTGACGGTCACCCCCGGCGCGGCGCCGGTGCGGGTGTGGGCGCGCAACGAGGGCACCTGGGGCAACCAGCTCGCGGTGCGCGTCACGCCGCAGACGCGGCCGCTCGCCTTCGACGTGAGCCACTCGACCACCGCCGCGCTGCGCGTCGGCCGGCTCACCGACGTCGGGCCGGGCACCACGCTGCGCCTCGTGACGGGGGGCGCGCGCGCGCTCCGGCGCGTGCTCGAGCGCCGGGTGGAACAGGCCCCCGACGGGACCTTCTTCGCCGAGCTGCGGCTCGACGCGGTGCTGCCCGCGGCGGCGACGAGCGCGGAGGTCGTCGAGCTCACCGTCGACGTGTGGGAGTCGCCTGCCCCACCGCCCGCGAGCCTGGCCACCGAGGCGTGGACCGTGCGCGCGGTGGCCGTCGAGGACGATGGGAGCACCCTCACGGTGGGCGCGGCGGTGAGCGTCGCGGGGGACGCGCGCACCGTGAGCGCCATCACCTCGGCGACCGCGGCGGGCCGCGCGGTGCGCTGGCTCGAGCTCGACGCGCCGGTGCAGCTCAGCGAGGCCCCGGCGAGCGTCACCGTCGCGGGCGTCACGCGGGCGCTCGTCACGGTGCGCGTCGGCGCGCTGCGCGTGGCGGCCGACGCGGTGTTGCCCAGCCCGCTGGTCGGCGCGCAGCTGCTGCTCGATGGCGCGACGGAGGTCGGCGCCCGCCGGGTGCTGACGAAGGCCGACGTGCTCGTCGACGGCAAGGTGGTCTCGCGCGTGCTCGGGCTCGACGCGCCCTTCGATGCGCTCCCCGCGCGCGTCGACGTCGACCCGCGCCTCGAGCCCGGCGATGGCCGCGCCACCGAGCGCTTCGAGCACGTCGGGCTCTCGGCGCTGCACCCCCGCTGGCTGGGCCGCGTGCTGCTCGAAGACTCGGCGCTGGTGCAGCCCGCGCCGGACTGGCTCGACGCCGACCTCGAGCTGCCGGCCTCGCTGCCCGCGGCGCAGACCTTCGTCTTCCACGGCGGCGTCGACGGCTACGAGGAGCTCGTCACCCAGGACTTCTTCGGCGACTGGTCGGCCGGCGAGCCGGTGGACTGGGCCGGCGTGCACTGCCTCGTCGCCGCGCCCGAGGTCGCGCTGATCTGCACGCCCGACCTCTACGTGCCGGAGCCGCTCCCCGCGCGCGCGGCCGACGAGCCGCTGGTGGGCACCGGCCGCTTCGAGGCGTGCCTCGAGGGCGAGGGGCTGCAGGGTGAGCCGACGAGCGGCGAGCTGGCGGGCCTGCGGCTCGACCCGGTGCTCGACCTCGACACCATCCGCGGGCTGCAGCAGCGGCTGGTCGACTTCGCGGAGCAGCTGAGGCGGCCGGTGGTGCTGCTCGACGTGCCGCTGCGGCTCAACGCCCGCCAGGTGCTCACCTGGCGCAGCCACTTCGACTCGGCCTTCGCCGCCGCGTACCACCCGTGGCTGCGCGTCTCGCGGGCCGACGACTCACGCGAGGGGCTGCTCTCGCTGCCGCCGTCGGCCGTCGCGGCGGGCGTCATCGCCGCGCGCGAGCGCACGCTGGGGGTGCCCCACGGCCCGGCGAACACGGTGGTGGCCGGGGTGGTCGACGTGCTCGAGCGCGTGCCCCCGGCGCGGCACGACGCGTTCCATCAGGAAGGCCTCAACGTCTTCCTGCTCGAGCGCGACGGGCCGCGGCTCACCGGCGCGCGCACGCTCAGCCGCGACCCGGCGTGGCGCCAGCTGTCGGTGCGGCGGCTGATGACGCTGCTCGCCCTCACCCTCGAGCGCCAGATGCAGTGGGCGGTGTTCCAGCCCAACGGGCGCAAGCTGCGGGCAGACCTCCGCCGCGTCATCGAGCACTTCCTCGACTCGCTCCACCGCGCGGGCGCCTTCGTCGGAGCGACCCAGAAGGACTCGTACTTCGTGCGCTGCGACGAGACGCTCAACACGCCGGAGGTCATCGACCGCGGCCAGCTCCTGGTGGAGATCGGCGTCGCGCCCGCCGAGCCGATGGAGTTCCTCGTGCTGACCCTCACCCGGGAGCTCGACGGAGAGCTCTCGCTCCAGGAGAAGCGCCGTGGCTGAGAACACCGCGACGCTGCTCGGCAACTTCAACTTCCGCGTCACGCTGCGCCGCAGCTCGACGGCGGAGGCGGGCGCGCTCGGCACGCGCGCGGCGGGCGGCGGCAGCCCGGGCGAGGCGCTCGGCGAGGGTGGCTTCCAGGAGTGCACCGGGCTCGACGTGGAGATGGACGTCGCGGAGCTCATCGAGGGCGGGCGCAACGACGGCGTCATCCGCCGCGTGGGCCGAGGCAAGTACAGCCCGCTGGTGCTCAAGCGCGGCATGTTCGTCGCCGGCCAGACGGCCAACGCCGACCTGTGGGCGTGGCTGCAGGGCATCCTCACCGGTGAGCGGCCGGTGCGCCGCTACGACGGCACCATCGAGGTGCTCGACCGCGTCGGCAACCGCAACGAGCAGGAGGCGGTGGTGCTCGCCACCTGGCGCTTCGTGCGCGGCCTGCCCACCAAGGTCGCCGGGCCGTCGTTGAACGCGAAGACCGGCGACATCGCGATGGAGGAGCTCCACATCGCCCACGAGGGCCTCGCCTTCGAGCTGCCGCGGGGAGGTGGCTGATGCCGACCCTCGAGAAGGCCACGCTGTACCGGCTCAAGCGCACCAGCAGCTCCGGCGCCCCGCCGCCGACGGGGAACGCCCTGTCGACGCCCGACCTGAGCGACGTCGAGGGCGCGCCCATTCCCGTGCAGTTCAACCCGCAGACGCTGAAGCTCACGCTCTCGAACGAGGTGACCGGCGGCGCGTCGCGCGGCACCCAGGCGCGCCAGTTCAGCGGGAAGAGCTCGACCGAGCTCGCCTTCGAGCTCCACTTCGACACCGCCGACGAAGGCTCGACCGAGACCCCGCGCTCGGTGCGCGAGAAGACGCGGCTCGTCGAGCAGTTCGTGCTGCCCGAGGCTGACTCGGCGCACGGCGACCGCCGGCTCGTGCCGCCGCGCGTGCGCTTCGTGTGGGGCGACCTCCGCATCGAGGGCGTCGTCGCGAGCCTCGCCATCGACTTCGACCTCTTCGCGGCGAACGGCGTGCCGCTGCGCGCGAAGATGTCGGTGTCCATCAAGGAGCAGGACGCCCGCTACGAGTCGCTGCAGGTCGAGGAGGCCGCGCGCACCGCCGGCAACCCCGGCGGCCAGCCCGGGACGTCAGGCGGAGCGACGGGCAACCGCACCGGAACCGCGCTCGCCGGCGAGAGCGCGGCCGACTTCGCGCAGCGCATGGGGCTCGACCCGCGCGCCTGGCGCGGGCTGGCCGCGGGGCTCGACGGCACGCTGTCGCTCAGCGCGGGCGTGGAGATCGACTTCGACGCCAGCCTCTCGCTCGGCGCGAGCCTGGGCGTCAGCTTCGGCGTCACCGCGGGGCTCGACGTCTCGCTCGAGGCGTCCTTCGGGCTCGAGGCCTCGGCGCGGGCGGGCGCCAGCGTGAGCGCGTCGAGCACCGGCGGCGGCTTCGCGCTCGCGGCCGCGGGGGGCGTCAGCGCGGCGCTCGACACCGTGGCCACGCTCAAGAACGAGCGCGCCACCGGCCAGGCACGCGCGGCCTTCGGCGCCCCGGCGCCCAGCGCGCGGGAGAGCACCACGCTCGGGGCGGGCACGCTCCCCACCGCGGTGCTGGCCTCGGCGGCGCGCGGAGACGCCGTGCAGCCCGCACCGCCCGAGCAGCCGCGCGCTCCGCTGCGGGTCGACGCCACCGCGAGCCCCACCTCGAGCCGCGCGACTTCCGCCGCGCCGCCGGTGCCGCGGGCCGACCCGCGCGCGCTCTCGTTCGGTGACGCCGTGCCGCTCAAGCCGCTGCTCGGCGCCGCGCGCGACCGTGAGGTCATCGTGCTCAGGGGCGCTCCGTCGGCCGGCGACGCGGCCGGGGCGCCGCACCGCGCGCAGGCCGACTGCGGCTGCGGCTGCGGAGGTCGCTGCCGATGAGCCCCCTCCGCTCGGCCACGCGCACGTGCGAGTCGCGCCGCTCGCTCGGACCGCGCGCAGTTCGCGCCTTCGCACCGACGCCAGGAGGGCACCTCAGATGATCACCATCGGCCAGACGGTCGTCGAGATCCGCGCCACCGAGCCGGTGACGGTCAACCCGCAGCCGCCCGCGACGTCTGCGCAGGACGAGCAGGCGCGGCTCGCGGCGTACCTCGAGCGCCTCGCGCGCCTCCGCGCCCGCGTGCGCGCCGGAGGCTTCGATGACTGAGCTGCTCACCAACCCCGAGCCCACCTTCAAGGTCGACGGCGAGGCGCAGGGTCTGCTCACCCGCGACGCCGTCTCACTGCTCGTCGCGGAGGACACCCAGGGCCTGCGCACGCTCGAGCTCACGCTGACCGCCGAGGCGCCCTCGCAGCCGGCCAGCGGCGACTCGCTCCTGTGGCTCGACGGCACCTCGCTCGACTTCGGCTCGGAGCTCGAGGTGACGCTCGGCGCCGGCGACGAAGCGCGCACCGTCTTCACCGGCGTCGTCTCGTCGCTCGAGGCCACCTTCGAGCACGACAACGCCGCGCACGTGCGGGTGCTGGCGGAAGACGCGCTGATGCGCCTGCGCCTGCGCCGCCGCTGCCAGACGTGGAGCAAGGTGTCCGACGCGGACATCGCGAAGAAGCTCGCCGACGAGCACGAGCTCCAGGTGCAAGCCGACGCGCCCGGGCCGACCTACGACGTGCTCCAGCAGTGGAACCAGAGCGACCTCGCCTTCCTGCGCGAGCGCGCGCGCCGGCTGTCCGCCGAGGTGTGGGTGAAGGACGGCGTGCTGCACTTCGCGTCGCGCGCCGCGCGCACCGGCGAGACCTTCACTCTCACCCGCGGCGTCGAGCTGCTCGCCATCGCGGTGCGCGCCGACCTCGCCCACCAGCGCTCGAAGGTGCACGTGGGCGGCTACGACGCCGCGCGCCGCGAGAAGCTCGACGGTAAGGGCGAGACGTCGGCCATCCAGGCCGAGGCGCCCGAAGGCCAGACCGGCCCCGCCATCCTCGCGCGCGTCTTCGATGGCGCCCACGAGAGCCTGCGCGTGCGCGACGTGCCGCTCGAGGGCGCCGAGGCCGACGCGTGGGCCACCGCGCAGATGCTCCGGCGCGCGCGCGGCTTCGTCACCGCCGAGGGCACCACGCGCGGCACCGCGGCGCTCGACGTCGGCTCGCGCCTCACGCTTCAGGGCATCGGCCGGCCCTTCTCGGGCGAGGGCTACTACGTGACCGCGGTGCGCCACGTCTGGGGCCGCGCCGAGGGCTACCGCACCCACTTCCAGGCCGAACGGCCGACGGTGAACGACTCATGAACGACGACTCCAACCTCGACGGCGGCGGGCCGCGCTACTTCGGCGTGTACCCGGCCATCGTCACCTCGCTGACCAAAGACGACCAGAAGCTGGGGCGCATCGAGGTGTCCTTCCCCTTCCTCGGCGAAGCGGGGAAGGACGTGCGCGCGCTCGCCACGCTCTGCAGCCCCTACGCCGACGACAACCAGGGCTTCGAGGTGCTGCCCGAAGAGAAGTCGCAGGTGGTGGTGGCCTTCGAGGCGGGCGACCTCCGGCGGCCGTACATCATCGGCGCCTGCTGGAACGGCAAGGAGAAGCTGCCCGTCACGCCCGAGCAGGCGAACAACAAGCGGGTGCTGCGCACGCGCTCGGGCAGCATCCTCGAGTTCGACGACACGAAGGGCGGCGTGAAGGTCACGCTCAAGACGGCCGGCGGGCACAAGCTCGAGCTGAAGGACACGCCGGCCACCATCACCCTCAAGCACTCCGGCGGCCCGTCCATCGTGCTCTCGGCGACGGGCATCACCATCGACGCGCAGCAGACGCTGCTCATCAAGGCGGCGTCGGTGACGGTGCAGGCGCCGTCGACCACCCACACCGGCAGCATCACCTGCACCGGCCTCACGGCGACCTCGGTGACGTCGCCGCTCTACTCGCAGGGCGCGGGGAACATCTGGTGAGTGCCGCGCCGCTCAAGCTCGTCGGCCCGTGGTGGTCCTGGCAGCGCCAGCTCGACGCCGGCCTCAAGCCGCGCGCCAGCCGCCCGTGGATCCAGAAGTTCGACCGCCCCGACTTCGTCGAGGGCTTCCTCGCGCAGCCGCAGCGCTCGCTCAAGTTCACCCGGGAAGACCACGTCTTCACCTTCGCCACCGCGAAGCGCTCGGTGCTGGGCGAGTTCACCTCGCGCGTCTTCAAGCCCGAGCAGGTGAAGGCCACCGAGGTGGGCCCGGTGCGCGTCAACACCGGGGTGAAGAAGCTCTTCCTCGACATTCACCGGCGCTACTACGCGGTGGTGGTCGAGCTGCGCAGCGACGAGCGCGGCCTGCCCTGCCGCTCGCGCGACGACGTCTGCCAGGCGGGCTTCGTGGTGC
This sequence comes from Myxococcota bacterium, assembly GCA_049322495.1. Taxonomy (GTDB): domain Bacteria; phylum Myxococcota; class Myxococcia; order Myxococcales; family Myxococcaceae; genus Archangium_A. Next base: position 23,112 of record JBMORD010000355.1, read on the forward strand.
GCCGCCGGCACCTCTCGTACGAGCGCGCGCACGAGGCGGCGGCGAAGAAGCTGGTGCTCGACATCGCGCAGACGCAGCGCGACCTCGCCGACCTCACCGAGAGCCGCCCGCTGCCGAAGTGGGCCGCCCGCCAGCGCGCGGCGCGGGTGAAGAAGCTGCTCGAGACCGGCGCGCTGGCGAGCGTGCAGGCCGAGCTGCTGGCGAAGCTCGCGGCGCAGCGGGCCGAGCTGCTGCAGTGGAAGGCCGACGCCGGCGCGCACGTCGTCGAAGAGGCCTGGCGCCCGTCGGACTTCGACGGCGTCGGGGCGTGGGCCATCACCGAGGGCACGCCGAAGGAGCTCGACGAGCAGTGGTACCCGCTCTACCCGCTGCTGGCCGACGACGCGGTGCCCGACCACGACGCGACCTGCCACTCGCTCTACTTCGGCGTCATCCCCACCAGCGCGCTCGAGACCGACGCCGCGGGCACGCCGCGCTTCGACTCCGACGCGCGCTACCAGCTGCGCTGCTTCGTGCGCCGCCACGAGGCCGAGTGCCCGCGCAGCGACGCCGCCCCCGACTGCTGCGGCGACCTCTTCTGGAGCGAGCCCAGCGAGCCCTACCAGCTCGCCGCGGCGCCCGACCTCGTGGGCACCAGCCAGCGGCCAGTCACCATCCAGATGCCCGACCTCCGCGAGCTCGAGGCGCTGTCGGGGCCCGGGGCGCTGGCGCGCTTCTCACCGATGCGCGTGGTGCAGCCGCAGACGCTCAAGCCGCTCGTCGAAGGAGGCGTGGTGACGGGCGGCATGCAGGGCGGCGCGGCCATCTGCTTCTTCGCCATTCCCCTCATCACCATCGTCGCCTTCTTCGTCTTCAGCATCTTCCTGCCCATCGTCGTCTTCCTCTTCTCGCTGTGGTTCCTGCTCGCGTTCCGCTTCTGCATTCCGCCGAGCTTCAGCCTCTCGGGCGCGCTCACCGCGGAGCTCGACGCCGCGCTCGCCGCGCCTGACCTCGACCTCTCGCTGTCGGTCGACGTGCGCGCGCGCTTCGCCAACGAGCTGAACTGGTCGCTGCTGGTCGGCGCGGGCCTCCGGCAGGACCCCGTCACCGGCCTCGTCTACCGGCCCACCGCCACCGGCGGCGAGGTGCTGGTGCGGCCGCTGCCCGAGACGCCCGCGCCGAAGGCGCCGCCGCGCTTCGAGGCGACCGACCCGGTGGGGCTCCTCACGCGCAGCCTCGCCACGGTGCAGGAGGCGAAGGTGCTGGGCGAAGAGCTGCGCGCGTCGGGCTCGAGCGGCCTCGACCTCGTGGCGGGCCTCGAGTGGGAGCCCCGCGTCACCACCGCCCCGGAGGCCGCATGAGCGCGCGCGACGCCCTCGGCCGGGGCTGGGGCTTCCCGGTGGCGCCCGACGACGCCGGCCGGCTGCCGCGCGCCGAAGGCGAGGCGGCGGTGCAGCGCTCGATTCGCCTCATCCTCGAGACGGAGCCCGGCGAGCGGGTGATGCGCCCCGAGTTCGGCTGCGGCCTGCGGCGGTACCTCATGAAGCCCAACACCGTCGCCACCCGCACGCTGCTGCGCGACGACGTGGTGAGCGCGCTGTCGCGCTGGGAGCCGCGCATCGCGCTCAAGGCCGTCACCGTCGAGCCGGGCGACGACCCGGCGATGGTCCTCATCTCCATCACCTGGGCGCTGGTGCGCACCGGGCGCGTCGACAACCTCGTCTACCCCTACCTGCTGCGGCCCTGAAGGAGCGCCATGTCCCTGCCCCGGCCGATTCTCGACGACCGTTCCTACCAGCAGCTCCGCGACGAGCTCGTGCAGCGGCTGCCCGTCTACAACCCGGAGTGGACGGACCACAACGCGAGCGACCCGGGCATCACGCTGCTCGAGCTGTTCGCCTTCCTCGGCGAGAACCTCCTCTTCCGTTTCAACCAGATCCCCGAGACGACGAAGCTCGCCTTCCTCGACCTGCTGCAGATTCCGCTGCGGCCCGCAAGCCCGGCGCGCGCGCTGCTCCAGCTCTCGGGGCGCACGCCCGAAGGCACCGTCGTGCCCGCGAGGAGCGCGGCGAGCGCCGGCGACGTGGGCTTCGAGACCGAGGCCGAGGTCGCCGTCTTCCCCCTCGAGGTGCGCGCCTTCGCCCGCGCCTGCAGCACCGCGCCTTCGGGAGACCCGGAGGCCGACGCGGCGCTCATCGCCGTCAACGCGAAGGCCGAGGAGGTCACCTTCTACAAGACGGTCTCGGTGCCCGAGGACCCCGCGGCCCCCGGCAGCGCGCCCGTCGACTTCCAGTGCACCGTCGACCGCGCGCTGTGGCTCGCGGTGCTGTCCACCCCCGACACCGACCTGACGAAGCTCGCCACGCGCACCCTCAACGTCGGCGTGGCGCTCGACGACCTCGCGCTGGGCCTCGACGCGGCGATGCGCGGTGACGCGCGCTGCACGTCGTGCGGCGAGACGGCCGAGACGCTCACCCCGGCGCAGGCCATCCTCCGCGAGCTCGACGCCTGCCCGGGCACCGGCGCCGCGCAGCGCTCCACCGACCTCGTGTGGCACGTCTCGACGGGGCAGTACGACGGCAACGACCCGCTCCGCCCCCGCTACGCGCCGCTCACCGTCGACGGCGACCTCACCCGCGGGCTCGAGCAGTCGGGCGTGGTGCGGCTGCGGCTGCCCGAGGCGAGCCAGCTCGGCAAGTGGACGCCCCACGCCAACCCCGACGTCGAGGGCACCGGCGACTTCCCGCCGCGCGTCGACGACGAGGAGCTGGCGGACCGCATCCTCTTCTGGGTGCGCGCCGCGCGCCGCACGCCCGACGCGATGCCCCGCGTGCGCTGGGTGGGCCTCAACGTCGCGCCGGTGGTGCAGACGCGCACCGCGCTCGCCGCCGCGCTGGGGACCGGCACCGGCCAGCCGCGCCAGACGTGCCGGCTGCTCCACCAGAACGTCCTCCCCGACAGCGTGCAGCTCGAGGTCGAGACGGTGCGCGACCGCTTCGAGCCGTGGACCGAGGTGCGCGACTTCGACGCCAGCGGCGAGAGCGACGCGCACTTCGTGCTCGACGCGGCGGCGGGCACGGTGCGCTTCGGTGACGGGCTCCACGGCCGGCTCCCGCAGCCGGGCCAGCGCATCCGCGCGCGCGGGTACCGGCACGGCGGCGGCGCCGCGGGCAACCTCCCGGCGAAGGCCATCAACCGGCTCGACCGCTTCGCGTCGCTGACCGTCGCCAACCCGCTCCCGGCCCTGGGCGGCGCCGACGCCGAGTCGGTGTCGGCCGCGCTCGAGCGCGTGCCCTCGGAGCTGCGCCGCAACGAGCGCGCCGTCACCGAGAGCGACTTCGTCGAGCTGGCGATGATGACGCCCGGCGGACAGGTCGGGCGCGCCGACGTGCTGGCGCGCTTCTACCCGCCGCTGCGCAAGTCAGACGCGGCGGGCGTGGTGACGGTGGTGGTGTGGCCGAAGGAAGACGCGCGCCACCCCACCGCGCCGACGCCGGGCCGCGCGCTGCTCGACGCGGTGTGCGGCTACCTCGACGAGCGCCGCCTCGTCACCACCGAGCTGTGGGTCATTCCCCCGAGCTACGTGCAGCTCGCGGTGTCGGTGGGCGTGCGCATCAAGCCCGGCTTCGGCATCGAGGCGGTGCGCAGCTGGGTCGACCGCGTGCTGCGGCAGTACCTCGCGCCGCTCCCGCCGCACGGCCCCGAGGGGCGCGGCTGGCCGCTGGGCCACACCGTCGACGCGCGCGAGCTCGCGGCGGTGGCGCAGCAGGTCGACGGGGTGCTCTTCATCGAAGGGCTGGAGCTCGCCTGGCGCCCGGGGCCGACCGCGACGTGGACGCGCCTCACCGGCGCCACCCCGCAGGTGAAGCTCGAGCGCTGGCAGGTGGTCGAGCTCGCGGAGCTGGTGGTGGTCGAAGGCGCCCCCGCGCCCGCGGGTGAGGCGCTGACGCCGGTGACGCCGAGCGACAAGACGCCGGTGCCCATTCCGCGCGAGGAGGAGTGCTGCCGATGAGCCGGCCCTTCTCACTCGTGCGCCACAAGGCGCAGTGGGAGCGCTGCGCCCACGAGCACACCACGCTCGACCCGCTGACCAGCGTGGTGTCGCTCGCCGAGCCGCGCCCCTCGACGCAGCCCTTCGCGGGCGCGACCGGGGTCGTCGCGCCGGTCGGCTTCGCGGTCGACGCCGCGTGCCGCGTGTTCCGCACCATCCCCGAGGAGCACCGCGTCGAGCGCTGGCTGTGGGCCAACCCCAGGGAGCCCGCGCGGGACGTGCTCACCGACGCCACCTGGCGGCCGGCGGCCATCGCCTTCGACGCGAGCCAGCGGCTGTTCGTCGCCGCCGACGCGCCCGAGGTGCTCGTGTACGAGCATCATGACGGCGCGCTGCGACGGCGCATCGCGCTCGGCGGCGACGCGACGGTGCGGGTGGTGGACCTCACGAGCGTCGGTGACGACGTATGGGGCCTCGCGACCGGTGGTGGCGCGCCGCGGCTGGTGCGCCTGACGGCCGACGGCGAGCCGGCGTGGGAAGCGCTGCCGCCCGAGGTGGTGGAGCCCTCGCGGCTGACGGCCTCGGCCTCGGGCGCGCTGCTGGTGCTCGGGCGGCGCGGCACGGCAAACGCGCGCGTCACGCGCCTCGAGCACCGCGACGGCTCGTGGAGCGCGGCCTCGAAGGACATCGCGTTCGCCAGCGACGTGGAGTTCCTCGGCGTGGAGCAGGACGTCGAGCTCTTCGTGGTCGCCGGTCCTCCGGAGCAGGTGGGCGGCGTGTTCCAGCAGCGGGCCTTCTTCGAGCGCCTCGCGTGGGACGGCGCGCGCCTCGAGCAGGTGCCCGGCGCGCTGCGGGCGCCCGCCTTCGACGGCCGCGGCATCTTCCGCACGCCGCCCGACGCCGACGGGGTCTCGGCCATCGGCTTCTTCGGCGCGGGGGCGCTGCGCGTCGCGGCGCGCGGGCGCGTCACGTACCAGCGCGAGGGCCGCGTGGCGGTGTTCGCGCTCGACGCGGGCGAGTTCCAGACGCGGTGGGGGCGGCTCTTCCTCGACGCCTGCATCCCGCCCGAGACGCAGGTGAAGGTGCGCTGCCTCGCGCTCGACGAGGTGCCCGACGACGTCGCCGAGTGGCCGTGGACCGCGCCCGTCGACAGCAGCCTCAGCGAGCGGCCCATCGACCCGGGGAGGCTCCCGCCGCAGGCGCTGCTCGAGGCGCGGCCCGCCCAGTGGCTCTTCGAGCGCCCCAACGGCCACGAGCAGGCGTGGGACGCGCACACCCGGCCCGCGGAGTTCACCACCTGGGAGGCGCCGGTGACGTGCGAGCCCGGGCGCTACCTCTGGCTCCTGCTCGAGCTGTCGGGCAACGGGCGGGCGACGCCGTCCATCCGCGCGGTGCGCGCCGAGCACCCGGGCCACGACCTGCTCCGCCGCCTGCCGCGCGTCTTCTCGCGCGACGCGGCCGCCGCGAGCTTCCTGCAGCGCTACCTCGCGCCGGCCGAGGGGCTGCTCACCCAGCTCGAGACGCGCGCGGCGCTGCGGCACGTGCTCGTCTCGCCCGACGCCGCGCCGCCCGAGCTGCTCGAGTGGCTCGGCTCGTTCCTCGGGCTGGTGATGGATCGCCGCTGGCCGGTGCCGGTGCGCCGCGAGTTCCTCCGTGAGACGGCCCGGCTCTTCCGCCGGCGCGGCACGGTCTGGTCGCTGCGGCGAATGCTGGAGATCGTCCTCGGCGTCGCGCCGGTCATCGTCGAGAAGTTCCGGCTCCGCGGGCTGGGCGGCGTACAGCTCGGCGGGCTGTCGACGGCGGTGCTGGGCGCGGGCCTGCGCGTCGGAGGCGCGCTCGCCGAGCCCGAGTCGGAGCTCCCCAACGACGGCGCCGACGCCTTCGAGACCCACGCGCACCGCTTCAGCGTCTTCGTGCCGGCGTGGCTCGACGCCTCGAAGCTCGAGCAGGCGCGCTTCATCCTCGACCATCACCGCCCCGCGCACACCGAGTACGAGCTGTGCACGCTGGCTGCGGGCATGCGCGTGGGCATCGGGCTGCACGTCGGCCTCACCGCCTTCGTCGGAGAGACGCCTCGCCTGCCCGAGCTGCAGCTGCGCGAGACGCGGCTCGGCGGCGCGCTGCTCGGCCCGGGCCCCGAAGACGGAGCGAGGACGACGTGAACCTCACGCTCCAGCAGCTCGAGCGGCGGTACGTGCTTCCCGCGGGCGCGGAGAGCGCCGGGGCGCGCCTCGAGGCCCACGTCAGCGCGGTCATCGAAGGCGCGCTCTCGGGCGCCGCCGAGGCGCTCGGGCTGCCGGACACGGTCGAGGTCTGCCTGCGCACGCTGCACGTGCCGGTGGAGGTCTCGCTCGACGCCTCGGAGACGCAGCTCGCGGCCGCGCTCACCCGCGCCTTCACCCAGCGCCTCGCCACGGCGGTGCGTGGGGAAGAGCGCGCCGACGAGCTCGTCGTCTACCGCACGCGCACCCACGTGCTCGCCGACGTGGCCACGCGCGCGCTGGCGGGTGACGTGAGCCGCGCGTGGGCGTGGGCACAGCTCGGGCTCTGGCCGGCCGTCGCGCCCTCGGGGGAACGCGCGACGCGCGAGGCCGCCGCGCGCGCGCTCGTCGCCAACGCGAGCGAGGTGCCGCACGCGCTGTGGCTGATGCCTCCCGCGGTGGCGGTCAACCTCGTGCTGCGGCTGGGGCCGGGCGTGCTGCGCGAGGTGGTGCGGGGCGTGCTCGTCGCGCACGGTCAGCCGGGCGCGCTGGTCGAGCGCCTCGTCGCCGCGGTCGCCCACCACGCGCACGACGCGCAGGAGCCGGCGGCTCACGCGACGCCCATCGCGAACGCTGCCGCTGACGCGCGGGAGGCGCAGGACCCGCAGCGGGCGCACGACGGAGCGCTCGCGCAGACGGACGCTCCGCCAGCGCGCGTCGCCGCGAGAGTGGAGCGCGCGGTGCGTGAGATGCCGTGGGCCGCGCTGCTGTCGCGCCAGCTCTCGAGCGCCGCGCGTGCAGAGCTCGCCGCACACGAGGTCCTCGCGCTGGCGAAGGTGCTCGCGCTCGCCGTGGCCGCGCCGGAGCTGCTGCGCCAGGCCGAGGCGGTCCTGCTTCTCTCCCGCCGGGCGAACGCACCGACCGCCGAGCAGACGCAGGAGCGCGCACCACGACGACCCGCGACGAAGCCCGCCGCGACGGGCGCGCGGACCACGACGAGCGAGACCAGCGCGACGGTCTCCACGAGCGAGCGCGCAGCCGATGAAGAGGCGGCGACCGTCACCGAAGACGCCGCCGAAGGAACGTGGAGCGACTGGGCCGGGCTGCTCTTCCTGCTCCACCCGCTGACGAAGCTCGAGGTCGCGCGCTGGCACGAGCAACGCGCCGCCCTCGCAGGCCGTCCGCTGCGCTGGGTGCTCCACGCGCTCGCGCTGCGCCTCGCTCCGGTGGCCCCAGCCGACGCGGCGGCGCTCGGGCTCGCCGGCCTGCCGCCCGACGCCGAGCCGCCTTCGGAGGTGGAACCTCCCGCGACGGACGACGAGCTGGCCGCCGTCGAGGCGCTGCGCGGCGAGCTGCTGGTGCTGCTGCGGCGCGACCTCGAGCGCCTCGGCGCGTCGCTGCCGAAGGAAGAGGCCCAGCTCCTCCATCGCATCTGCCGGCGCGGTGGCCGACTCGACTTCTCGGGCAGGTGGCTCGAGGCGACGCTCTCGCTCGACGAGGTGGACACCGAGCTCCGGCGCGCGGGGCTCGACCTCGACCCGGGCTGGCTCCCGTGGCTCGGGGCCGTCGTGAGGTTCCGCTATGCGTGAGCGCCTCTTCGACGCAGCGGGCCTCTCGGCCGAAGCCGCGCGGCTCACCGAGCGCCTGCTCGCATTGGTCGGTGCGCTCGCGCCGCCGGGCGTCACTCCGCCCCAGCCGCGCCCGTCGACCGAGGCGGTGACGAGCAGCCGCCTCGACGCGCTCGTCCGCGCGCTCGGCCTCAGCCCCATCGAGCGCGACCTCGTGCTCCTCGCCGGCCTGCCCGAAGAAGACGAGCGCACGGCCGCGGCGCTGCGCCTGGTGCACCCGCGCGGCGACCCGCGCCCGACCGCCGGCCTCGCACTGCAGCTGCTCTGCCGCAGCCCCGAGGAGCGCTGGCTCGCGCGCGAGGTGCTCGAGCGGGGCGCGGCGGTGCGTCACGGCGTGCTCTCGCTGGCCGGCGCGGCGCCCTTCGTGGAGCAGAACCTCGTGCTGGCCGACGCGCTGTGGCCGGCGCTCCAGGGGCTCGAAGTGTGGCCGGCGTCGCTGCGCGCCGAAGACGGCGAGGTCGTCACCTCGGGCCTCGAGGACTGGCTGGCCGCGCCGGCGCAGGTCGAAGCGGCGCGCTGGCTCGAGGCGCGCACGCCGGTGGTGCTGCTGGTGCAGGGGCACTCCGAGGAGGTGGCCTGGCAGCGCGCGCGGGCGCTGGTGCACCACGCCCACCGCCGCAGCGTGGCGCTCGAGCCGCGCGCGACGTGGACGCCGGAGCTCGAGCTGCTCACCTTCGTGCACGCCGCAGCGCGGGAGGCGCTGCCGGTGCTCCTGTGCCGCGCCGACGCGCCCGGCGCCTCGCTCCCCTCGTGCGCGCGGGCCGCGGGTCCGGTGGTGCTCTGCTCGCGCGAGGGTGCGGCGGGCTTCCGCGGGAGCGCGCCGGTGCTGCAGCTCCGCGTCGGGGCGCTGTCGGCGCAGAGCCGCGCGGCGGTGTGGCGCGCCGAGCTCCCGGAGCTGGCCGAGCACGCGGCGTCGCTCGCGGCGCGGTACCAGGTCGAGCCGACGCTCGCGCGCCAGCTCGCCCGCGACGTGCACACCGTCGCCGCGCTCGAAGGCCGTACGCCGTCCCTCGACGACGTGACGCGGGCGGTGCGCGCGCGGTCGAACGTGGCGACTGGCGCGGGCGTGAAGCTGATGGTGCCGCAGGCGACGTGGGACGAGCTGGTGCTGCTGCCCGACGCGCAGGCGAAGCTGCGGGAGGCGGTCGGGCGCCTGACGCACCAGGCGACGGTGCTCGAAAAGTGGGGCCTGGCCCGCTCGAAGGCGGGGGCGCGCGGGGTGCGCATGCTCTTCACCGGCCCGCCCGGCACCGGCAAGTCGCTCTCGGCGGAGGTCGTCGCCCACGCGCTCGGCGTCGACGTGCTGACGGTGGACATCTCGCGCGTGGTGTCGAAGTGGCTGGGCGAGACCGAGAAGAACCTCGCGGCGCTCTTCGACGCGGCGGAGCGCGCGCAGGCGGTGCTCTTCTTCGACGAGGCCGACGCGCTCTTCGGGGCGCGCACCGAGGTGTCCGACGCGCACGACCGCTACGCCAACCTCGAGACGGCGTACCTCCTCGCGCGCCTCGAGCGCTTCGAGGGCCTCGCCATCCTCGCGACCAACCTCAAGGACAACATCGACCCCGCCTTCCTGCGGCGCATCGAGTTCGTCGTCGACTTCGAGGAGCCCGGCCTGCGCGAGCGCTGCGGGCTGTGGCGCGCGCACCTCCCGAAGGACGTGCCGCTGCACGACGACGTCGACCTCGACGAGCTGGCGGCCTTCTATCCGCTCGTCGGCGCGCTCATCCGCAACGCGGCGATGGCCGCGGCCTTCCTCGCCGCGCGCGCCGATTCACCCATCACCCGGGCCCACCTGCTGCACGCCATTCGTCGTGAGTTCGAGAAGTCGGGGAAGGCGTTCCCCGGAGAGCCGTTCTTGAGAACCACCCCTGAAGCCTGAGGACCACCACATGCCGACCACACACGTGCAGTACGCCGAGACCGAGGTGTCGAACTGGAAGAAGACGCTCGACGCCGCGAGCGCTGCGCTCTCGGCCAGCCAGGGCGCGCTGACGACGGTGCGCGACGCGCAGGCGGCCCACGCCGCGGCGCTCAAGGCCGCCGAAGATGCGGTGACGAAGGCGCGCGCGGTCCTCGCGGCGGCGGAGCCGAGCACCCCCACCACCACCGCCGCCGAGGCCGTGGCGACGACGACCGCCACGTTCCGCGCGCTGCTCGGGCGCACGGTCGAGCTCGCTGCGCAGGAGAGCCGGCTCGCGCTGGAGGTCACCGGCGCCGAGGCGCACGTGGCGACGAGCCGCGCGGCCCTGGCGCGGGCCCAGAGCGCCCTCGAGCAGGCCGGCGCCGGCCAGCAGCTGCGCACGCGGTGGCTCACGGCGCTGCGCGCCTCGCCCCTGACGACGGTGAAGGCCGACGCGACCGCCATCGTCGACGCGACGGGCAACACGCTGCTCGCCGATGCCGAGAAGAAGTTCACCGACACCACGAAGGCGCACCTGCCCGACGAGCTGTACCAGGCGGCGCGCGCGCGCTTCGGGGTGTGGTGGGCGCGACGCACCGCCGCCAGCGCCAGCGCGACGGCGACCTCAGCCGCGCTCGCCACGGCGCACGCCACCGACGGCGGGAAGGACGGCGCCGAGCGCCAGAAGTGGGTGGCCTTCGAGGCGGCGAAGGTCGAGGCCGCGGCCGCGCTCGACGCGGCGGACCGGCTGGCGGCGGCGCAGCGTGTGCTGAACGAGCTGATCGCGCTCGGCACCGCGCAGGCCCTCAGCGCCGAGGAGTCGAGCCGCGCCGCCGCGGCCACGCCCTCCGCCGGCGCCCTCACGCGGCTGGGCGCCATCGTGACGAAGCAGCTCGCGCTCGACGCCGCGGAGGTCGCGTACCGCGACGCCGTCCGCACGACCCGCGCGAAGAACCCCACGCTCACCGCGGCGCAGGTCGACGCGGATGGAACGGTGGCGCCGCTCCTCACCGCGCTCGGCACGGCCAGGACGGAGCTCGCCGACGCGCAGACCGCGGCCGCGGGCGACCTGCCGGCGGCGCACGCCTGGGCGCTGACCCTCACCGAGGCCACCTGGCGGCGGCTGCACGACTTCCTGTGGGCGAAGGCGACCCTCGAGGCGCTCAAGGCCGGTGACGCGTCGACCGACGTCGCCACGCGCCTCGAGACGGCGGAGGGAGCCTGGGCCGACGCCGCGCTCGCCGCCGCCGCGCGCGCGCGCACCCTCGCCTTCCTCGACCCCCACGCCACGACGACCGCGCAGCAGGCGCGCGCCGTCACCGACGCCTCGCCCACCACCTCCTTCGCCGCGCTGCGGGGCGACGACCTCTTCGAGCAGTGACAGGAGCCGCAATGTCGAACACCCCAGTCACCGTCCCCATCAACCCCTTCGTCGCGCTGCAGCCGCACTTCGGCATGCTGCTCGGCGTCGACGACCTCTCGACGCTGCAGGGCTACCCGACCGGCAAGCTCCGCCTGCACAACGCGTGGCTCCATCGCTCGGGCGCGGTGTGGGGCCTCGCGGTCGAGCGGAAGGGCGCGCGCGAGGTGCGCGTGCAGCCCGGGCTCGCGGTCGACGGCTGGGGGCGCGAGCTCCACCTGGCGGGCACGCGGTGCCTCGACGTGGCGCGCTGGTACCAGCTCCAGCGCAAGGAGCTCGGCCTCGACGACGCCGTCCTCGGCGGGCGCGTCACCTTCGAAGGGCAGCTGGTGCTCTCGCACGCGGGCTGCCTCGCCACGCCGGTGCCCGCGATCGCCGAGGGCTGCTCCACCGGCGGCTCGTCGCTGCGCTACTCGCGGCTGCGCGACGAGGTGACGCTCAGCCTGCGCAGGCCGAAGACCTCGCCGCCGCGCTGGCATCGCCTGCGGGTGCTGTTCGGGCTCGACGCGCCGGCCTCGGCCGAAGACCAGGCGCTGCTGCTCGAGCGCGCGAAGGTGTTGTCGGGCCCCATCGGTGGACGGCCGGGGGCCGTCGAGCAGCTCTTCCGCGCGGTCGCCGCCGACGACGAGCTGGCGCTGACCGCCGACGACGCGGGCTGGCCAGACGACGCCGACGCGGTGGTGCTGGCGAGCGTGAAGTTCGAGCTCCAGCGCGTCGCGGCCGACGATGACGAGAAGAAGGACGCGTGGGAGCTGCTCTCGGCCGCCATCGACAACCACGCCCGGCAGACGCTGGTCGCCACGCGCACGCTCCAGGAGCTCCTGAGTGGCGCCGCGGCGGCGGCGACCGTCGACGCCGGCGGCGCGCGCTTCGACCCGGCGACCATCACGCTCTCGGGCAGCACGCTCACCCTGGTGGCCACCCGGCCGCTCGCGCCGGGCAGCTTCGCGGCCGGCTTCACCGTCACGAGCTACGACGCCGCCAGCGGCTGGAAGGCGGTGCCCGCCACGGTGACGGCCGACGCGAGCCGCACCGTCTTCACCCTGGCGCTCACGTTGCCGTCGCCGCTGCCGGCCGACACCTGGCTGCGCGTGGTGGCCAGCGGCACCGGCCCGACGCCGCTCCTCACGCAGGACCCCCTCGTGCCTCTCGCCGGAGCCGTCGGCGGCCCCGCCGGGAGCGCGACGCAGGGCAACGACTTCACCCACTTCTGGAAGGTGAGCTGATCATGACCGCGAACAAGAACGACGTGGTGCTGGTGGACGAAGTGGCAGGCCGAGCGGTCATCCCCACCGCCTCGCCGCTGGCGCGGCTCAACTACTACGACGGCAAGTTCCTGCGCGCCGCCGACATGGAGCTCGAGCAGAGCTACCTCAGGTCGCTGGTCGCGCTGTCGAACCAGGGCCTCGGCGCCGGCGTGGTGCACGGCTACTCGACCTCGCTCGCGGGGGAGTTCCTGGAGATCTCCGCCGGCCTCGCCATCGACCCGCAGGGTCACCCGCTCTACCTCCCGGCGCCGGTGAAGCTGAGCCTCCAGGAGATCATCGACGCCAGCGAGCGCACGCGCGTCGAGGCGGCGAAGAAGAAGAAGCCGCTCGCCGGAGCCGACTTCAGCGACTGCATCGACGTGGTCGCGCCGCCGGAGACGACGGTGAACCCCGTGTCGTCCGACCTGTACGTCATCGCCATCTGCCGCGCCGAGGCGCTGTGCGGCGTGGAGGACGTGTTCGGCGCGCGCTGCGAGTCGGCCTGCGCCACCAGCACCGAGCGGCCGCTGCGGCGCGAGGGCGTGGTGGTCCGGGCGATTCCGCTCCAGCTCCGCACGCCGTTCCCCACCAGCACGCTGGTGACGGGCAGCGCCTTCCTGCGCTCGAAGGTGGCGCGCTCGTTCTTCGCCGACGAGGTGCTCAAGCACCCCGGCCTGCTCTCGCGCGAGGGCCTGCTGTCGCACGCGTGGTGCGCCGGGGCGGGCTACGACGCCTCGTGCTGCGAGGTGCCGCTGGCCATCGTCGCGCGGGGCAGCGAGCCCTTCCTCGACGCGTGGACCGTGCGCCGCGAGCGCATGGACGCGCCGGCCCGGCGGTACTGGCAGTGGCGCATGCAGCAACGGCCGTGGGACGTGTTCCTCGCGCAGGTGCTGCAGTTCCAGTGTCACCTCGCGCAGGCGCTCGCGCCGAGCTCCGGCAAGGGCGAGACGCACGCCGCGGTCGACGAGGCGCTGGCCATCTTCGAGACGCTGCGAAAGTCGCCCGACGCGGCCGAGCTGCACCCGCGCCTGATGGTCTCGTCGACCATGCTCACCGCGCTCATGAAGAACCTCGAGCGCGTGAAGGGCGTGCGCCGCTTCACCGACCTCGGGCAGCGGGTGCTCCTCTCGCGCGGCATCCTCGAGCTGCCGCCCGCAGGCTACCTCCCGGTGCTGCCCGGTGACGAGGTGTCGATCAACGAGCAGGTGCGCGCGCTGCTCGGCGAGGGCGTCGACCTGCGCTTCTGCGCCGCGCGGCACGACTTCATCGGCCACGCCTTCGACGAGGCGCGCGACCTCGACCGCATCTCGCTCTTCGAGGGCCTGGAAGACCCGACGAAGAAGCCGAAGGTCGACGTGCTGGTGCCCGACGGCGTCATCGTCGGCGACACGCGCGCGGCAGGCGGCCTCTTCCGCGCGGAGCTCTATGGCAGCACCGCCGAGACGGGCGGCCTCAAGTACCGCGGCGTCGCGCGCGAGGGCGGCCGGCCCGGCGGCGGCTCGCGGCTCGTCGTCGGCGCCGCGGGCGTCAGCCAGCTGGTGGTGAAGAAGCTCTCGGCGCTCGTCACCCCCTTCGTGAAGACGGCCACGAAGGCGGCGAGCGTCCCCACCATCACCCCCACGCTCGAGAAGAACGCCTTCGTGCGCGCGCCGCTCGACGGCGCCACCGAGGCGCGCGTCGCCGCGACGGTGGCGACGAAGGCCCGCCTGTACATGTCGAAGGCGCCCGCGCCGGAGGCGGCGGCGAGCACGAGCCACGACGTCGCGCCCCTGGGCGACAGCCGCGGTGACGGGTTCTGGCTCGAGCTGAGCTCGTCGCTGCCGCTCGCGGCGATGGCGCACGGAGACCGGAGCGAGGTGACGCTGCGCGCGACGATGGCCACGTTCTCGACGCGCCCGGTCTCGGTCGACGTCGAGTTCCACGGGCAGCTCGTGGCCACGCAGGTGACGCCGGCGCTCGGCGGCACGCCGCGGCGGCTCAAGGGGCTCGTCTCGGGCGTGGTGACGCTGTCGCTGTCGTTCGACACGCCCCCGTCGGAGCTCGAGACCTTCCTCACCGCCGCGCACCGCGGCTCGCTGGCCGTGGAGTTCACGCTCGACGAGCGCTCGACCGAGCTGGCCGTCGCGCTCTCGCCGCGGGTGAGCGTGCTCTTCCGCCGCGACGCGCCGTCGACGCCGGTGGACGTGCGCTACTCGGTGGGCATGAAGGTGGACGCGTTCCAGGCGACGCTCGCCGAGCTGCAGCTGATGGCCGACGGCACCGTGACGCGGCCCAGCCACCCCAACCGCGTGCTCGCCGAGCACGGGCTCACCATCGTGCAGGCCTCGCGCCTGGTCATCGACCCGACGTTCCTCGACGTGGCGCGGCCGCTGCTCTTCCCCTCGCTGGCGCCGACCGAGGACGGGCTGGTGCTGCAGGGCGTGCTCGACTGGGTGCTGTTCCACCGGCGCCGCGAGAAGCAGTGCACGCCATCGATGGAGCGGCCCGTCGAGGTGCCGCCGCGCAAGTACCGCGTGCTGGAGATCTCCGCGCGCGAGGCGGAGGCGCTGCAGAGCCTGCTGCGGCAGGTGCAGCTCGCCGGCCAGGGTGACCTCGCCGCGCTCCGCCGGCTGGTGCGCACCGCGCTCGCCGAGGACAAGGCGCCGGTCTTCGCCGAGTTCGACGGCGGCTCGGCGCACGGCCGCTTCACCGACGCCGACCTCGACGCCGACTGGAAGGTGCTCACGCCCGGCCCGCAAATCGCCGCGGTGGCGTGGGGCGCCGAGGGCGAGAACCTCTTCGTCGAGACCGGCCGCCTCGACGCGGTCGAGCACGCCGTGGCCGCGACCTCGCAGCCGGCCGCGAACGAGCTGCGCGCGCACCTCACGTCCATCCCCGTCGACGTGCAGCAGCTCATCGCCGCCGACGCGCTGATGCTCTTCGTCACCCGCACCGTGGTGGCGCCGCCGCGGAAGTACCGCGTGCTGGAGCTCACCGCGCCGACGCCGGAGCACGAGAAGACGTACCTCGATCGCCTCGCCAACGCAGGCAGCGGCAACGTTGAGGCGCTCAAGGGCCTCGTCGATTCCGCGCTGAACGAGGACAAGGACGAGCTCTTCGCCGAGTTCGAGGGCGGCACGGCGAAGCCGCGCTTCGACCCGGCGGCCTTCGCAACGAGCTGGGGCTACCACACCCCGCTCCCGGAGATCGCCGGCGTGGTGTGGGGCGCAGACGACGAGAGCCTCGCCGTCGAGACTGACCGGCTCGACGCGGTCGAGAAGACGGTCGCAGCGACCTCCGTGCCCGCGACGAACGAGCGGCGCTACCACCTGACGACCATCCCCGCAGCGCTCCAGACGCGCCTCAAGGCCGAGGGGCTGATGCTCTTCATCACGAGGAACAAGCCGTTCGACGCGACCATCGCGGTGGTGAAGACGCAGAACCCGAACTCGAACCTCGAGAAGCGGCTCATCACCGCCATCACCTCGGGCGACACCACGACGATGAACCAGCTCTACGGCCTGCTCGAGGCGAAGCTGGTCGGCGTCGTCAAGTTCAGCAACCACGTCAACGTCGACGGCTCGCTGCAGACGACCGCGGCGCAGTTCAGCCCCCACGAGCGCACCGGCGAGTTCCTCCTGTGCACCGGGCGCTCGGGCGCGATGACGCGCGACGCGCTCACCGAGGACGGCGAGGCCATTCAGTCGGCCATCGGGGCCAACTCGCCGCCGACGACGACCACGAAGCTGCAGCTCATCGAGAGCGACTACCCGCGCGTCTTCCAGGGCGTGACGTACGAGCACCTGCTGCTGGTGTTCCGCGCCCCGGTGCTCTTCCTGGTGGCCGAGCGCGCGAACAACACGCTCCGCGTCTTGAGCCACGGCACCGCGCCCGACGAGCTCTCGGTGCGGAGGGCGAGCCGCCTGACGCTGGCCGTGCCCCGCTCGCCGAGCGCGAGTGACACGCAGCGCCTGAGCGAGGTGCGCAAGCTGGTGGGTGACGTCGTCACGCCGAACACCACCGCCACCGCCGCGAAGCTGCCGGCCGAGGTGAGCCGGTACCTCAAGGCCGAGAAGCTCGACGCGGGCGACTTCTCTGACGTGGTCATCAT
>JBMORD010000356.1:0-39410 GCA_049322495.1 Myxococcota bacterium
GCGGCGGCAGCGCGACGGGTGGCGGCAGCGCGACGGGCGGTGGCAGCGCGACGGGTGCCGGCAGCGCGACGGGTGGCGGCAGCGCGACGGGCGGTGGCAGCGCGACGGGTGGCGGCAGCGCGACGGGTGGCGGCAGCGCGACGGGCGGTGGCAGCGCGACCGGTGGCGGCGCGGGGGCGACGAACCCGGGCGGCGATTGGCTGCACACCTCGGGGAATCAGATCCTCAAGTCAGACGGCACGCGCTGGCACGGGCGCGGCGCGAACCTGCAGGACACCCGCGGCTGCGGCGCGTGCACCTTCGAAGCGCCGAACGTGAACGAGGTGAACCGCCGGCTCGACACGCTGGTCGACGGGTGGGGCGCGAACTTCATCCGCCTGACGCTCGAGAGCTACGGCACTGCGAACGGCATGACGAACTACGCGCCGGTGACGGCCGACCCGCAGTACCTCGCCGACATCAAGGCCATCGTGGCGCACGCGCGGACGAAGCCGGGCCTCTACGTGATGGTCTCGCTGTGGATCGACCCGACCTTCACCTCGATGGGCTGGCCGACGGCGCAGACGACGGCGACGTGGCAGCTCCTGGCGCGCGAGCTCAAGAACGAGCCGCGCGTCATCTTCGGTCTCGTCAACGAGCCCCAGTCGAACCAGAACGGGCAGTACGACGCGCAGGTCTGGTCGGCGATGAACGACACGGTGCAGGCGATCCGCGACGTCGAGACGCAGGAGGGCACGCCGCACCACCTCGTCGCGGTGCAGGGCACGCGCTCGTGGTCGCGCCGGCTCGACTACTACGTGACGCACCCCATCACCGCGGGCGGCGGCGCGAACGTCATCTACGAGACGCACGTGTACGACCCGCAGTCGCAGTTCAGCGTGCTCTTCGAGCAGCCGGCGCAGACGCTGCCGGTCATCATCGGCGAGTTCGGCCCGGCGTCGGGCTACATGACGGAGGCCGACTGCACCGCGCTCATGAACCGCGCGCGCGCCGCCGAGGTGCCGCACCTCGCCTGGACCTTCCACCAGCGGTGCGACCCGAGCCTCATTCAGGACCCGGGCACCGCGTGTGGCGTGAACATGCCGCTCCAGCCGACGAGCTGGGGAACGGTGCTCCAGGCGGGCCTCGCCGCGCCGTGGTGATCAGCAGCTCCCGCCGCGCGAGGGCTGGGGGCTCACCGTCCCCGTCACCGAGCAGCCGTTGCGGCTGTAGATCCTGATCCGCCCGACGCCGCCACCGCCGCCCCCACCGCCGTTGTTGTTGCCCACGTCTTCGCCGTTGCCCGGCGTCGTGGCTGCCGCTCCTCCGAGGCCACCGTTGCCCGCGCCGGACCCCGCGCCGAAGCCGCCGAGGGCGCCGGTGGAGAGCTCCGTGCCATCACCACCGGCGTTGTTGCCGTTCCCTTCGCCACCGCCACCGCCGTTCGCGGTCACGGTGCCTCCAAGCGAGACCGTGTTCGCCTCGAGGAGAATGCCGCCGCCGCTCCCTCCGCCACCACCGCCACCGCCGCCGGTCGCGCCTCCCTGGCCACCGCGCCCCGGCGCAGTGATGGTGCCGCTCACGGTGAGCGCGTTCGCCGAGACGAGCTGGAGCGCGCCACCTCCGCTGCCGCCGTTGTCGTTGGGGGCGCTGCGACCCGAGCCGCCAGCGCAGCCGCCTCGGAGCGGCGTGAGTGTGTTGTTCCCGTTGGCGGCGCCGGCCTGGCCGCCGCCGGCGCCTCCGCTGTGGCCGCCGCGGCCGCCCGCGTTGCCGAAGCCGCCGCCTCCACCACCACCGAGGCCGCTGCCGTTGCCGTCGCCATTCCCGCTGCTGCCGGTGCCGCAGTCGCCCGAGCCGGCTCCGTTCCGAACGATCACCTTCGAGGTGCCAGCGATGTTGATGTTGCCCGTCGCCGCGACGATGGCCGGGCGCGAGCCGATGATCGTCAGCGTGCGCAGCCCGTCGACGTTGAGGTCGGTCACGCGGAACAGCACGGCCTGACCGCCGAACTGCTGCGTGATGATGGTGTACGCGGGCAACACGAGCCCGCAGTTCGAGGTGATGCTCGGGGTGTTGCTGGTGTCGATCGTCGCGTCGCAGCTCACGGTGAGGCTCGTCCCGGCGTCGGGGAGCTGCGTGTCGGTGAAGTTGCTCGGCGTGAAGGGGAAGAGGCTCGACTGCGGCACGCAGGTGAAGCTCGAGTTGCAGCTCCCGAGCGGCTGCCCCGCGCCCGCGTCGCACGACTGGCCGGTGCGCGGGGTGTATGTGCAGCCGCCATCGGCCTCGCACATGCCGGTGTTCACCTGATGGCAGTCGGTCGGCGCGGTGCAGACGACGGGCGTGCCGAGGCAGCCTCCGTCTCCGTCGCACGTGTCGTTGATGGTGCAGTTGTTCCCGTCAGTGCAACCCGTGCCCTGTGTGAGCGGAGGGAAGACACAGCCGCCATCGGCCGGCTGGCAGGTGCCCGCGCCGCGGCAGACGGGCGGGGTGCCGCAGCTCACCGCGGTGCCCCCGCCGCAGGTGCCGTTGCTGCACGTCTCGCCGGTGGTGCACGCGTCGTCGTCATCGCACGAGCCGGTGCGCGTCGCGTAGGTGCAGGTCGGCCCGCCATCGGGCTCGCAGGTGCCCGCCATCGCCCAGCACTTGAGGTTCGGCGGCGACATGCACGCGAACGAGCCGGTGGCCTCGCAGCCGCCGTCGGTGACGCAGCGATCTCCGGTGGTGCACGAGTTGCCGTCGTTGCACGAGGTGCCCGCGCCGCAGTCGGGATCCGCGCAGTCGATCAGCTGATCATTGTCGTTGTCCGCGCGGTCGTCGCAGAGCTGCTCGGTGGGCGTCATGCAGGTGGTGCCGACGCAGGTGCCTCCCATCGCGCAGGCGCTCCCCGCGCACGCCGCCATGTCCTCGCAGTCCGTGAGCTGGTCGCAGTCGTCGTCGATGCGGTTGGTGCACGACTCCGTCATGCCGGGGCGCACGTCAGGGTTGGTGTCGTCGCAGTCTTGAGGCTGCGGTGAGCCGTCGTGGTCGAGGTCGAGGCCCGCGTCGAACCCTCCGTCCATCCCCGCATCGACCCCAGCGTCGGTGCCGCCGTCCTGATCGAGCGCCGCCACCGGCGAGAGCTTGAGCGTCACCTGCTTCGGAGGCACGCCGAAGCGCCCCTCCGCCGGCTCGCTCATCTCGCCCGGCGTCGCCGTCTTGCAGTCGACGTCGAGGAAGCCGAGCGCCTGGACCGTCACCGGCTCGCCCATGCCGTTGGCGACGATCGCCACGTCGAGCTTCGCCTGACCGTCGATCGGCATCTTGTCCGTGGTGCGAGAGGTGACGCCGTCGGTCGCGGTCACCACCACGCACTGGCTGCGCACGCCAGACTCGATCTCGACGACGACGTGGAGCCCACCGCCACCCGGAGGAATGTTGCTGCAGCCGGCGAGCGCGCACACGCCCAGCGCAGTGAAGGAGCGGATCAGTCCAGGTCTCGACATGGGCGGCGAGTCTACCTTTGGGGGCCGCGGCGCGAGACTGGCAGAGGCCATGTGGTATCAGGCCCGCATGCGCCTCCATCTCCTCACATTCTCGCTGGTGTTCCTGGGGTTTGCGTGCGGCACCACGACGCCGACGCCCACAACCTGCAGTCCCAGCACCTGTCTTGGCTGCTGTGACGCGAACGGCATCTGCAACCCGGGCTCGCTCGCTTCTGCGTGCGGCTTCGGTGGCGCGCTCTGTACGACGTGCAGCTCCGGGCTGGTGTGCTCGAACGGTGCGTGCATCAACGGGTCGACGGGCGGCGGCGGAGGCGCGATGACCGGCGGCGGCGGAGGCTCGATGACCGGCGGTGGCGGTGGCGCGATGACCGGCGGTGGTGGCGGCGCGATGACCGGCGGTGGCGGCGGCGCGATGACCGGCGGTGGTGGTGGCGCGATGACCGGCGGTGGTGGTGGCGCGATGACCGGCGGTGGTGGTGGCGCGATGACCGGCGGTGGCGGCGGCGCGATGACCGGCGGTGGTGGCGGCGCGATGACCGGCGGTGGTGGCGGCGCGATGACCGGTGGTGGCGGCGGAACGAGTGGCACTGGCGCTTCGTGCGCGTCGCCGCTGATCCTGCCGATCGGCGCGACGGTCTCCGGGTCGACCTCCGGCGTGAGCAACTTCGTGATCCAGAGCACCCCGAGCAACGCTTGCCGCAGCAGCACCACCAGCGCGGATCTCGTCTACCAGGTGGCCGTGCCGGCCAACTCGACGGTGGTGGTGACCGCCACAGCTGCGTGGGACATGGTCCTGAACGCAGTCGCTGCGCCGGTGACGAACTGCGGGACGCTCGTCGGTGGCATCACGCAGGGCATCACGTGTGGGGCTGCCTCTGACGGCACGAGCGGCATCGAGGCGGTCGCGTTGCAGAACACCTCCGCGATGCCCGCGACGTGGTTCCTCATCGTCGATGGCTACGCCACGACTGACTACGGCGCCTTCCAGATCAGCGCTCAGGTCGTCACTCGCCCGATGGGTCCGACGGAGATCGAGCCCAATGACACGCGGGTGCTCGCCGACGCGACGAACCAGCTCCTGACGAGCGGGAACGCGATGAACGCGGAGCTCGCGGTGAGCGAGGCAGATCTCTTCCGCATCGACGTGCCCACCGCGGGCGTGCTGCGGCTCGACGTCAGCTCGTTCACCTGCAACGACTTCGTCAGCGTGAAGCTCGCCCTGCTCAATGCCTCTGCGACGGAGCTCAGCTCCGAGATCGGCACGGGGCGCATGGCCTGCCGACAGCTGGTCGCCCAGGTGCAACCCGGCACCTACTACGTCTCCCTCTCGCGCACGGCGACGGGCACCAGCCCCGTGACCTACTGGTTGACCCCGACGCTGCTGACGGCGCGCAGCACCGAGAGCGAGCCGAACGACACGACCAACCAGGCGAACCTGATGACGGGCGTCGACACGGTGATGTGCGGCGCGCTCGGCATGACGACGGACTTCACCGACACCTTCCTCTTCACCCTCGCTCAGCCGGCGACGGTGAACGCGGAGATCATCGAGGCTTCGACGATGAGCCAGACGTGCGAAAGCTTCGCGCTCGACTCGCGCCTCGAGCTGCTCAGCGGCGCTGGCCTCAGCGTGCGCTCCGACACCGCCAGTGGGCGTGGCAGCTGCTCACGCCTCGAGTGGCAGGTCGGTGCGGGCACGTGGTTCCTGCGCGTGACGGAGCAGTCGTCGACGAAGTCGGGCTTCCCGTACTGCCTCGTGCTGCGGCTGCGCTGATCAACCTGCCGCCGGCGCGCATCGAGTGGGGTGGGTTGTCTCCTCCCACTTGCGCGTCGGTGTCTCCGCGGTGATGGACGGGCCCGGGTAGCTCACCGTCACGCTCGTCGCGGCCGGAGGCCCGCCCTTCAGCGCGGCGAGCAGCGGCGCGAAGACGGCGTCGAGCGTGGGCTCCAGCCGGGGCGGCGAGGCGATGACGGCGCTCGGCGGAGGCGCCAGCGGCTGCGCGGTGAGCACCGTCGGCGGCTCCAGCTCGATGAGGTCGGCCGGGTGCACCGACTCGAGCGTCCGCAGCTCCACCACGCGAAGGTTGCTCCGCTGGCTGGCGACGGTCAGCGCCGTGCCGACGCCGGCCGGAGCGGTGCAGGTGAGCTGCGCGTCAGACGAGCGCGTCACGCCGACGCAGGCGTTGCCGCAGACCGTCACCGCGGGCAGCGGCGCGCTCGACGGACCGAAGCCCGAGCGGGAGGGTGGGCGTCACCGCGCCCGCGGAAGGGAGCGAGGTCGGCGTCACCGCCGTCAGCAGCGGTGGCGCGTACGAGAGCGGCACCGCGTTGCTGCTGCCCTCCGATGACGACCGCGAGCGTGCCGAGGCCCACGCCAGCATCGAGGCCACGGATGAGCTGCGTGTTGCTGTGGGAGAGCTCCGTCGCGGCCCAGCCTTCGACGGTGACGCCGGCATCAGCGGGGCCGAAGTGCAGGCCCGTGAGCGTGATGGCGCCGCCGATGGCTGGGCGGTGTGACGCTCGAGATGGACGGGGGCGCGTAGCTGACGGTGGTGGAGCCGACGCCTCCACGGCGACGGTGACCGTCACCGGCCTGGTGGTGAAGTCCCACGGCCGGAAGGTCGCTCCGGCAGAGTGACGCCGGACCATCGAGCGTCTTGATGTTGGCCGGCGACTCCTTGTAACGGTCGCTGGCCAGGTCCCGCAGCTCATCAACAAAGTTGACAGTGACAACTTTGTTGATGAGGCGGCAGACCCCGCCTCGGGTCGCGTCCCGTGTACCGGTCTGCGCCACCCCGAGTGCTCCTTCAGGGGTGGGACTTCAAACGTCATGGAGCGGTCGTCGTTCATCTCGACCAAGGACGGCGCCGACGAGTCGGATGATGGACTCCCGGTTGGGGAGGATGCCCACGACGTCAGTGCGGCGGCGCAGCTCGCGGTTGAGGCGCTCCTTGTTTCTCCAGACCTGCCGCCAGTTCATTCCCGCGCCGCCGTGCCCGTCGCCGCTGCAGGGGCTCGCCTCGGCGCACACGTCACGTGGCGGCAGTCTCCCTCATACGGGCCTCTGCGGCGTCTGTGCCACTTCTCCTGCTTGTTGATGCTCCTTGAGGAAGCTCGTGAGGGCAGGAGCTCCTCGCGGCACTCGTCGAGCAGGTTCGCCGCCATCCACCGCAGCAACTTCTCGATGAAGGCTCGCCAGCGCGTCCATGAGTCGCCGGCTGCTGAGTCGCGAGTTGCGGCCTGACTCCGCGATAGGAGAGCACCCGGGCGGGGTCAGCGTGCTGATCAGGGCGCCTTCGCGATCGCTGTCGCGCCGGCGGTGATGTTGCCGGCGTTGTCCCGTGCGCAGACGCGGTAGCTCCAGGTTGCACCGCTGGAGAGGCCGGTGTGCGTGAAGGTTCGTGCGGTCCCGTCGGCGAGGACGGTGCCACTCGTGCACTGCGCGGGTGGTGGCGTCGAGCCGAGCGCCGCGACCACCTTGTACCCCGCGACGCCGGAGGTGCCATCGGCGGAGGCCGTCCACGAGAGGGCCACCTGCGACGCGCCGGGCGTGGCGGTGAGCGTCGTCTCGGTGGGGAGCGTCAGGTCGAGCACGATGCTCTGCTGCGCGGCGGCCGCGGAGACGTTGTTCCACACGTCCTTGAAGAGGACGTACACGGTCTTCGCGCCATCGGGCGTGGCGAGCGACCAGGGCTTCGTCGCGGCGTGCGCCTGCCACGCGGTGCATGGGAGCGTGGACGAGATGCACACCTGGGAGACGGTGCTGGCGTCGGTGGGCGAGAGGGTGAGGGTGACGGAGGCGCTCTTCGTGTACGCGGCGCCGCCGTTGATGGTGAAGGCGGCGATCGGTCCATCGGACTCGGGGCGCGGCTGCGCGGAGGTGACCGCTCCGAGTCCGAGGTTGCCGGCCTTGTCGAGCGCGCAGACGCGGTAGCTGTAGGTCGTGCCGTTGGTGAGTGCGGAGTGCGTGAAGGTCAGCGCCGTGCCCTCGTAGGCGACGGTGCCCGTGGCGCAGTTGGCAGGAGGCGTGACGCCAGTGGCGAAGACGACGCGGTACTTGTCGAGGCCGCTGGTGGCGTCGGTGGACGCGGTCCACGAGAGCGTCACGCTCGCGTTGCCGTACACGCTGGAGGCGGTGCCGGTCGTGGGCAGCGTGGTGTCGAGCACGATGCTGCGCTGCGCGGCGGTGGTGGAGACGTTGTTCCACACGTCTTTGAAGCTCGCGTAGACGGTCTTCGTGCCGTCCGGAGCGGGCAGCGCGAAGGTCATCGTCGACGCGTACGCCTGCCACGCGGCGCACGGGAGCGCGGAGGAGACGCACACCTGGGAGACGGTGCTGGCGTCGGTGGGCGAGAGGGTGAGGGTGACCGACGCGCTCTTCGTGTACGCGGCGCCGCCGTTGATGCTGAAGGCGGCGACGGGCCCATCAGCTTCCGGACGCGGCTGCGCTGCAGTGACGGCGCCGAGTCCGAGGTTGCCGGCCCTGTCGAGCGCGCAGACGCGGTAGCTGTACGTCGTGCCGTTGGTGAGGCTGGAGTGCGTGAAGGTGAGCGCCGTGCCCTCGTACGCGACGGTGCCGGTGGCGCAGTTGGCCGGAGGCGTGACGCCGGTCGCGAAGACGACGCGGTACTTGTCGAGGCCGCTGGTGGCGTCGGTGGACGCGGTCCACGAGAGCGTCACGCTCGCGTTGCCGTACACGCTGGAGGCGGTATCAGTCGTCGGCAGCGTGGTGTCGAGGACGATGCTCTGCTGCGCGGCGGCGGCGGAGACGTTGTTCCACACGTCTTTGAAGAGCGCGTACACCGTCTTCGTGCCGTCGGGTGTCGCGAGGCTGAAGGTCTTCGTCGCGGCGTGTGGCTGCCACGCGGTGCAGGGCAGCGCGGCGCTGAGGCACATCTGCGAGACGGTGCTCGCGTCCGTCGGGGTGAGCGACAGCGTGACGGCGGTGCTCTTCGTGAAGGTGGCGCCGCCGTTGATGGTGAACGCGGCGACGGGGCCGTCCGACTCCGGGCGCGGCTGCGTGGAGGTGGTGACGCCCGCGTTCAGGTTCCCCGCGCGATCGATGGCGCACACGCGCCAGGCGTAGAGCGTGCCGTTGGTGAGGCCGGTGTGCGTGTACGTCAGCGCGCTCCCTTCGTACGCGACGGTGCCGACGGCGCAGCTCGCGGGCGCGGTGTTGGCCGCGAAGACCACGCGGTAGGTGCCCATGCCGCTGGTCGCGTCGGTGGCCGCGGTCCAGGTCAGCGTGGCGCTCGCGTTGCCGTAGCTGCTGGTGGCGGTGTTGAGCGTGGGCTGCACGGTGTCGAGCACGATGCTCGCGCTCGCGGCGGTGGTGGACACGTTGGTCCATTGGTCCTTGAAGAGCGCGTACACGGTGCGCGCGCCCTCGATGGCGGGCAGCGTGAAGCTCTTCGTCGCCGCGAACGCCTGCCAGGTGGTGCAGGGCAGCGTGGCGGTGAGGCAGACCTCGGTGACGGTGCTCTCGTCGGTGGGCGTGAGCGTGAGCGTGACCGCGGTGCTCTTCGTGTACGCGGCGCCGCCGTTGATGGTGAACGCGCCGACGGGGCCGTTGAACTCCGGGCGCGGAGTGGCGCTCGCGGTGACGCCGGCGGCGACGTTGCCCGCCTTGTCGAGGGCGCACACGCGCCAGCCGTAGAGCGTGCCGTTGGTGAGGCCGGTGTGGGTGAACGAGAGCGCCGAGCCCTCGTAGGCCACGGTGCCGCTGGCGCAGGTCGCGGGCGCGGTCGTGGGGGCGAAGACGACGCGGTACTTGTCGACGCCGCTCGTGGCGTCTGTCGCCGCGGTCCAGGTCAGCGTGGCGCTGGCGATGCCGGGCGCGGCGGTGAGGGTGCCTCCGGTGGGCGCGACCGTGTCGAGGGTGATGGTGTCCGACGGTGAGCTGGTGCTCGTGGTGTTGCCCTGCGCGTCGCGGAGGAAGACGCGCACCGTCTGGAGTCCCTGCGTCGTGGCGAGCGTCCACACCCTGCTCGTGGCGAAGGGCTCGAAGGTGGTGCAGGTGGTGCCGTTCGAGACGCACATCGAGGTGACGCCCGACGGGTCGCTGGCGGCGATGGTGAGCGCGACGGTCTGGGTGCGCGTGAGCGCCGCGCCGTCGTTGATGAGCACCGAGCCCGTCGGCGGCGTGGTGTCGACGCCCTGCGTGACGGTGGCGGTGGCCGACGCGCTGGAGCCGGTGACGGTGACGCTCCCCGTGCGCACGGCCCCGGTGTTGACGTTGGCGTGCAGGGTGAGCGTCGCGCTGCCGGTGCCGCTGGTGGGGCTCGCGCTGAGCCACGCGACGTCGGACGAGAGCGTCCAGTCACAGCTCGAGGTGGTGGTGAGCGTGAGGTCGAAGGTCGAGTCGGCGGAGGTGATGGTGCGTGAAGCGGGCGTCAGCTTGAAGACGCAGCCTGCGGCCGCGGCCTGGAGGTTGAGCCGCGGCTTCACCACGCCGTTGCGCGGGTCGGTGATGGAGGCGCCGGTGGTGGTGAGGCGCGCGACGACGTCGCTGGCCGTCTCGGTGGGGAAGGCGCCGCGCAGCACGGCGAGCGCTCCGGCGACGTGCGGCGTCGCCTGGGAGGTGCCGGCCATCGACACGCCACCCGCGGTGATGAAGGCGCCCGGGGCGAGCATGGTCATGAAGCTCGCGGAGTTCGAGAAGCAGGTGACCTTGTCTGCCGCGGTCGTCGCGTCGCTGCACACGGCCGAGTTGAGGGGGCCGACGTTCGAGTCGTAGACGGCGCCGACGGAGATGGCGCCCGAGGCGCACGCGGGCGACGAGAGGGCGTTGGTCTTCGCGCTGTTGCCGGTGGCGATGGCCGCGAGCACGCCGACGTTGCGCGCCTCGTTGATGGCGGTGGCCAGCGCGGAGCCATCGCACGGCGCGGTGTATGAGCCGCCGCCGAGGCTGAGGTTCATCGCGACGATGTTGTAGGTGGCGCGATTGGCGACGACCCAGTTGATGGCGTTGATGATGACCGAGTCGTAGCCGGAGGCTCCGTCGAACACGTCGAGGGCGATGATCTTCGTGCCCGGCGCGACGGCCGCGACGATGGACGACACGTTGGTGCCGTGCTTGCCGGAGTCGTCGAGGAGGTTGTCCTGCGCGGCGAAGTCCTGAGCCCAGGCGACGCGGCAGGAGGCGGGCGTGCCCGGCGCGGTGCACGAGCCGAGGTCGGCGACGCGGTAGTCGGCGCCGGTGTCGAGCACGGCGACGGCGGTCCCGGTGCCGTCCTTCCCTTCGGCGAGGGCCGCGGGCTGCGAGATGAGCGCCAGGCTCTGGGCGAGCGAGACGGTGTTGAGCTGATCCGGCACCACGCGCGCGACGCTCGGGTCGGACAGCAGGTGCGCGAGCGCGTCGGGCGAGGTGAGGGTGGCGGCGGCGAGCGGGAGCTGCTCGTAGTCGGCGTCGACCACCAGGCTCGAGGGCGCGTTGGCGAAGAGGTCGTGCTTGAGCGCGGCGAAGCGAATGGCGCGGCGCGCGGCGTCGGGTGGCGCGAGGGCAGACGTCGAGTTGCGCGTGGCGTCGACGCGCGTGGTGTCGAGCATCACGATGACGCGCACGGGCTTGCCCTGCGCGAGCTCGGCGGCGAGGTCTTCGTCGGCGCGCACCGCGGGCGCGGGGATGGGCGGCGTCACGGTCGGCTGATCCGCCGTCGGCTCCTCGTCAGCCGGAGCGCTCCCCACCTCGGCGGGCGGGGGCGCGCAGCTGATCAGCGTCGCGAGGACGGCGCTCGGCAACAGCCGCCGGGCAGCTCGGCGAAGAGGGCTCATGCGCAACCGTCACGAGCGCCGAACGCGACCGCCATGTGCGCGGAATCTCACGGTTGCAATGAGACCCACACGGCAGAAATGACCCGGCGTCGCCGGAAGCAAGGACCGAAGTGTGCGTCACCGAGTCACGCAGCGCGCATGTTCGTGGGGCTGCGGCGTGTCGAGCGGTGCGCCGCCCGCCGCGCGCCGCCCGCCGCGCGCTCCCGCCGTCCTCGGGGCTCACTCGATGAGGCCGTGTCGCCGCAGGAGCTCGCGCCAATGCCCGCGATCGACCCCGGCGAAGCGCGCCCCGGCCGACACGTTCCCGTCGTGCGCGCGGTGCACCTCGGCGAGGTAGCGGGCCTCGAACTGCTCGACGACCGCCTCCTTCGCGTCCTTGAACGGGAGGTCGGTGCGCACGCCGAGCGCGTCCTGTCCCGGGGCGATGGGCTCGAACGAGATGCGCAGCGCCTCGAACGTCCGCGCGCCCGGAGACAGCGCCACGGCGCGATCGATGACGTTGCGCAGCTCGCGCACGTTCCCGGGCCACGCGTGCACCAGCAGCCGCTCGAGGTTGGGCCCGGTGGGCAGCGCGTCGTCGAAGCCGCGGCGGCGGAGCAGCTCACGCACGATGGGCGCGAGGTCTTCGCGGCGCGCGCGCAGCGGCGGCAGCTCCAGCGAGAGCACGGACAGGCGGTAGTACAGGTCGGAGCGGAACGCGCCGGTGGCGACCTTCGTGGCGAGGTCGACGGGCGTCGCGGCCACCACGCGCACGTCGACGGGCCGCTCGGTGTCGGCGCCCACGGGCTTCACGGTGCGCGCCTCGAGCACCCGCAGCAGGCGCGACTGCACGGCGGGTGACACCGCGCCCAGCTCGTCGAGGAAGAGCGTGCCCCCGTCGGCGCGCTGGAACGCGCCCTTCCGATCGGCGACCGCGCCGGTGAAGGCGCCGCGCACGTGGCCGAAGAGCTCCGACTCGAGCAGCGACTCGGGCAGCGCGCCGCAGTCGACGGTGACGAAGGGCTTGTGCCGCCGGGCGCTCGCCTCGTGGAGCGCGCGGGCGACGAGCTCCTTGCCGGTGCCGGTCTCGCCGGTGACGAGCACGGTGACGTCGCTGCGCGCGGCGAGCTCGAGCACGGCGAACACCTCGCGCATGGCGAGGCTCTCGGCGACGAGCTCCCCGAAGCGGCGCGCCGGCGACGGCGGCAGGTCGAGCGTGCGCGCCTGGGGCTGCACGCGGAGGAACGAGCGGCCCACCTTGAGCGTCGCGCCCGGCTCGAGCGTCACCTCGCTCACACGCGCGCCCTCGAGCCAGGTGCCGTTGGTGCTGCCCGCGTCGACGAGGTGGAAGCGCGCGCCGTCGGGCGTGAGCGTGAGGTGCCGCCCGGACACGCGGTCATCGGTCAGCACCAGGTCGTTGCCCGGCGCGGTGCCCACGGCGCGCGGCGCGTCGAGCGGCACTGCGCGCCCGGCGTCAGGCCCTTCGATGACCACGAGCTGGCAGCGCACCGGGGCGCCGGAGTCATCGACCTGCGTGGTGAGGCGGGTCTCCACCAGCGCAATCTACCGCCGTGGTCGTGCGATGCTCAGCGCGATGACGCTCCCGCGGCCGTTCGGCCCCTTCGTCCTCGAGCGGCGCCTCGGCCAGGGCGGCATGGCGGAGGTCTTCCTCGCGCGCGTGTTCGGCGCGAGCGGCTTCGAGAAGCGGGTGGTGGTGAAGACGCTCAGGGAAGAGCTCCTCGGCACGCCGGACCTCGAGCGCATGTTCCTCGAGGAGGCGCGGCTGCAGGCGCTGCTCACGCACCGCAACCTGGTGCAGGCGCACGACGTGGGCGTGGCCGAGGGGCGGCCGTGGGTGCGGCTCGACTGGGTCGATGGCGTCGAGCTCGCGTCGCTGCCGCTGCCGCTGCCCGCGCCGGTGGTGCGCTTCGTCGGCGCGGAGCTGGCGCTCGGGCTCCACGCGCTGCACGAGGCGAAGGACGAGCAGGGCCGCCCGCTCGGCGTGGTGCACCGCGACGTGAGCGCGAAGAACGTGCTGGTCTCGAGGTGGGGCGAGGTGAAGCTGGCCGACTTCGGCATCGCCCGCGCGACGCAGCTGCGCGAGCAGACGCGCGGCGGCGTGCGCAAGGGCACGTACGCGTACATGTCACCGGAGCAGGTCTCGGGGCGACCGCTCACCGTCGCGTCGGATCAGTTCTCGCTCGCCACGCTGCTCTTCGAGCTGGCCACCGGGCAGCGGCCCTTCGACGCCGCGACGCCGCTCGAGACGATGGACCGCATTCGCGAGGCCGTGCCGCCGTCGATGGACGGGCTGCCCGCGGAGCTGGCCGCGGTGCTGCGGCGCGCCCTCGCGCGGGAACCCGGGGACCGCTTCGCCTCGAGCCGTGAGCTCCGCGCGGCGCTGCGGGGCAGCGGCGAGGTGGCCGATGAGCTGACGCTGGCGGCGCTGGTGCCGACCGCCGCGACGACGAGCCTGTCGCCGCAGACGCGCATCGACACGCGGGCGTGAGTCACACCGAGACGAGCGTGTAGGTGAACGACGCGCGCGGGCCGCCGACCGCGTCGAGGAAGCGGCGGTACTCGGCGGGGCTCATCGTCTGGCAGCCGATGGACGTCGGCGAGTTCGAGCCGCCCTGGTGGAAGAGCACGCCGTTGAGGGTGTCGCGCCGCGACTCGGAGCCGGTGCGCTCGCGATCGCTGAACGAGCCGTCGTGGTTGGTGTCGCGCCAGCCGGGCAGGTTCCCCGAGCCCTCGAGGGTGCGCACGTGGAACGACGGCGCGCCGGCGTGGTCGCCGTTGGGCACCACGCGGTAGTTGCCGGGGCGGATCATCCCCACGTCGCCCTGGCCGTCGCCGGTGACGTCGGGCGAGGCGCGCGAGCTGTTCTGCCCGGGGTGCGTCGCGCCGCTGAAGCGCTGCACGCGACCGTCCGGGGTGAGCACGATGAACTGATCATCATAGCGGCGCGTCGAGCCGCCGACGCCCTGCCGCAGGCCGAGCACCGTCGGCTGGCCGTTGGGGCACACCTCGCCGCCCGCGCGGCGGATCATCGACGCGTACATCTCGTACTGCTCGCGCTCGGTGCCGGTGGTGGTGGGGTTGATGGTGGTGGGCTGCGTCGGCGTGGGCGGCGTGTAGTCGCTCACCGTGCTCGGGCCCGCGTTGCGGAGCTTGCCCACCGTCTCCGGGCCCACCACGCCGTCGACCTTCGCGCCGGTGACCTGCTGGAACTGCCGCACCGCGGCCTCGGTGGCCGGGCCGAACTTGCCGTCTTCCTCGAGGCGGAAGCCGCGCGCGTTGAGCGCCTTCTGCAGCTCGCGCACGCCCTCGCTCGACTGCCCGCGGCGGAGGTGCTGCCCGTTCGCGGCGGCCTCGAGGCTCGCCCCCAGCGGCTCAGCGGCGCGCGGGGCAGCGGAGGAGGTCGAGGGGCGGGTCGAAGCGATGGAGGTCATGTCTCATTGTCTCCCACTCGGGGCCGCGAGTTGCGTGTCTTCGAAGCAGCTCAGCCGCCTGACGGGGACGGGGTGGGGCACGGCCTTCGACTCCCAGGTGAGCGACTCGAGCGCGCGCCCGGCGAGCCACTCGCGCACGCCGTGGGCCGAGAACACGCTCTCGCTCAGGGCGATCTGCCCGGCGTCGGCGAGGGCCTGCAGCTTCGCGGCGATGTTCACCGTGTGGCCGAAGTAGTCGACGCCGGTGTTGAGCCGCACCGCGATGCACGGCCCGGTGTTGAGCGAGATGCGCAGGCGGGTCTGCGTGTCGGCGCGCCCGGCGTGGAAGCAGGCGTGAATGGCGACCGCCGCCTTCACCGCGTCGAGCGGCTCGTTGAAGGCGGCCATCACCGCGTCGCCGATGGTCTTCACCACCGCCCCGCGGTGCTTCGCGACGAGCGGGAAGACCTCGTCGAAGTGGCGCTTGACCTCCATGAAGGCCGCCGGGTCGCCGCGCGAGGCGTACAGCGCGGTCGAGCCGACGATGTCGGTGAAGAGGATGGTCTGCTCACCGATGGCGAGCTGCACGTCGGCGCCGAGGTAGTCCTCGGTGAAGAGGTCGCGGTACTCCTGCAGGCTCAGGAGCTGGCGCGGGCGCAGCGCGTGGTCGCTCCAGGTCGTCTCTTCGACGATGAAGCGCTGCGGGCGCGGCGTGTCGTTGATCAGCTCGAGGGTCAGCTCGGTGCCCGCGTGCGCCCGCGACGGCGCGCTCGCCTTCCACGCCACCGCGCGCTCCCGGCCCGGCAGCACGTCGAGCAGCCCGCGCGCCTCGCTCCCGTGGAGCCGCAGCCGCCACGCGCCCGGCTCGAGCCGCGGCGTGACGACCACCGTGCGGCCCGGCGGCACGTCGCGCTGCACGCGAATGTGCTGCTTCGTCGCCGGCTCGGCGCTGCAGTACGTGCGGTGCGCGACGGCGCGGATGGCGGGGTGCACGTGGAAGGTGATCTCCACCGCGTCGGGGCCGTCGGTGCCGAAGTCGACCTCGCACACCGCGCAGCTCCCCTTCGCCTTGAGCGCGCCGAGCGCGTCGTGCTCGGTGGTGACGCCGCGGCAGTGGGGGCAGATGACGTCCCACGAGATCTCCAGCACCCCGAGCCGCGTGGCGTGGAGGGCGATCTTCAGCAGCTCGGTCTCGTCGACGCCCCACGCGCGCGCCCGCTCGCGGAGCTGGATGCGGTACAGGTCCTCTTCGTCGCCGGAGCGCACGTGGTCGAGCAGCCGCCGGACCAGCGCCGGGTCGGCGCCGCGCTCGATGAGCTGGCGGCTGGCCTCGGTCAGCCGCGCCTCGGCCTCCGGCGGCAACAACGGCGGCCCGGGGAGCACGAACGCCGGGCGCACCGCGGCCTGCAACTCAGGCTGGCGCGAGCTCTCGGCGAACGCGCGCGCGAAGGCCTTCTCCAGCGGCGGGAAGCCGAGCTGCAGCACCACCCGGCCCGCGCGCGAGGCGGGCACCGCGCCGAAGTAGACGCTGACGCGCGTCTTCGCCGCCTCGACCGGGGTCAGCAGGAAGACGCCGTACAGCACCTTCATCCACCCGCGCTCGTACACGCGGAGCATCTCCATCCACTCGCCGGCGACCCAGTTCCACGGGTGCTCGACCCACGCGTGCTCGCGCGCGCCCATCACCGTGGTGCCGTGGCGCACGCCGTCGCGATCCTCGAAGCGCATCTCCGGCAGCCCGAGCGCGCGGTTGAGCCGCGAGGTGTCGGCGATGAGCGGCCACACGCGCTCGCGCGCCAGCGGCACGTCGAAGTGCCACAGCCACTCGAGGCGCGGCTCGGTGGCGGACTCGGCGGGCCAGGGGTGGGCGGCCAGGAGCTGCTCGAGCGTCATGGGGAAGCCGGTTCTACGTCACTTCGGCTCGCGCGCGAGGAACCAGCGCACCACGTCGACCGCGCGCACCACGCCCAGCAGCCGCGCCCGCTCACCCACCACCGGCACGCGGTCGAGCTGGTGGTCGTCGAGCAGCCGCGCCAGCTCGAGCACGGTGTTCTTCTGGTTGATGGCCACCACCATCGAGGTCATCGCGTCGTCGACCTCGGCGTCGCGATCGTGCACCAGCCGCGCGAGCGACGACGCGGTCACCACGCCCACCAGCACCTGGTTGTCGTCGACCACCGGCGCCGACGCGACGCCCTCGGCCTCGAGCACCGCGAGCGCGGTGGCGGCCGGCACCTCGGAGTCGAGCACCGTCAGCTTCGGGTTGATGAGCTCGCCGACCAGCCCCTCGGGCGCGGGGTTCTCCGGCGCGCGGCACTCGAGCACCTCGCTGCCCATCACCGAGAGCCGCTGCACCACGCAGTCGCAGAGCTGGCACTCGGGCACGTTCTGCGCGGCGCCGCGCTTCGGGCAGTGCACCGTGCTCCAGACCTGGTGGCGACCGTCGGCGGTGACCTTGATCAGCCTCCGTTCGAGGAGGCGAACGATGGGCTCGTCACCGAGTTCGCCGCGAGTCATCACCTGCCTGAATCAAAACGCGGAACGGCGCGCCTTGTCACCCCATCGCTCGGGCGGCCCCGCGCGCGGCTCACGTCTCGACGAAGAAGCACTTCTCGGTCGCCGGCAGCTTCTCGAGCCGCCCGCCCCGCGCGGGCACGGAGCCCAGGCGTTTCGCGCCTGTCCAGTGTGACCCCACCTCGTCCTCGGGGACAGAGAACGGCGGCCCTTCGAGCTGCGCCTGGGGGTATTCCACGCTGACGAGCAGCCCCGGCGCGCCCTTCGGCAGCAGCGCGCGCAGGTGCTGGACGTAGCGGGGCCGCATCGGAGCGGGCAGGGCGATGAGCGCCGCGCGGTCGTAGAAGCCGTCGACCGGGCCGAGCTGTGCGGGCGTCAGCGCGAAGAAGTCGCCGGCGAAGACCGTCACCGCGCCGCTCTGGTAGCGCGTGAGCGGGCCCTCGCGCGTGACGGCGGGCGTGTGGGCGTGCTCCGCGAAGAAGTCCTGCACCGCGCGCTCGACGAGCTCCACGCCGACCACCTCGTGCGCCCCGCCCTCGGGTGAGGCGAGCCACGCGAGGTCTTCGGCCTTGCCGCACAGCGGCACCAGGAGCCGCTTCGCGCCGGCGAGCCGCGCGGCGTGCGTGACGAGGTGCTCGTTGGGCACGCCCTCGTGGAAGCCGATGCGGCCTTCGCTCCAGCGCGCGTGCCAGAAGTCGTGTTCCATGGCGGCTCTCTCAGGCGGCGCTGATCAGCAGCGCGTCGTTGTTGAGGTGGAGCTCGGCGCCCGGCGCGGCCTCGAAGCGCGAGAAGCGGAGCGTGTCGGCGCCGACGGTGAGCTGCTGGCCCGGCGTGAAGACCGCGCCGTCGGCGAGGTTCGCGGCCACCACGCGCACCAGCCCGGCGACCGCGTCCCACCGCTCGCCGGGCACGTCGAGCACCACGAGGTCGGGGCGGCCGAACTTCTGCAGCCCCCGGGTGTGGATGGTGGCGCGCGGGCTGGTGGGCTCGGCCTCGACCACCACGTTGACGTCGGTCGACAGCGCGAAGGGCCGCACCGCCGGCCAGTCGGCGACGTCTTCGCCCTTCCAGAAGCGGTTGGTCTGCGCGTCGAGGAGCACCGACACCCCGCGCGCCACGAGCCACTTCGCCACCGCCCAGCCCGCCTGGAGGTGCGCGAGGTCGGCCGCGTCGGGGCGGCTGATCAGCACCGCGGTGAGCTGCGTCGCGGCGTCGAGCGCCGAGAGGTCTCCGCCGAGCGCCTGGGCGGCGATGGCGCGCAGCGAGCCCTGGCGGAAGGCGTCGAACCAGCCCGCGTCGATCGAGCGCGGGAGCTCCCGCACCTCGACCGACTTCATCACCTCGCCGGCAGGCAACCCGAAGCGCGACGCGGACAGCGGCACGTCGGCCAGCGGCCCCGAGGAGAAGCAGAAGAGCTGGAAGACGTTGGGGGCGCCGCCGGGCTGGAAGGCGCTCCGCTGCCAGGTCGGAATGGACGCGGTCGACATGCCCGGGGCCATAGCGCGATCAAGTTGGTGGGCGGTCGGAAAAGGGGTACATCCCACACCCCTATGGAATTCCGGATTGCGGCTGACGAGCTGAAGAAGGCGCTTCACCGTGCGCAGGGCATCGTCGAGCGGAAGGCGACCATGCCCATCCTCTCGAACGTGCTCATCACCGCGGCGAAGACGGGCGTCACCGTGACCGCGTTCGACCTCGACATCGGCATCGTGAGCGAGCACGTGGCGGAGGTCATCAAGCCCGGCGCGGTCACCGTCTCGGCGAAGACGCTGTTCGACATCGTCAACCTGATCCCCGACGCCAGCCTCACGCTCAAGAAGCTGCCGAACAACTACGCGGAGATCACCTCCGGCGCGGCGCACTACAAGATCGTCGGCATGGCGCCCGAGGAGTTCCCCAAGCTCCCGAAGGAAGACGCCAGCCACCTGGTGCAGCTCAAGGGCACGGCGATCCTCGAGATGATCAAGAAGACGTCGTACGCCATCTCGAACGACGAGACGCGCTACATCCTCAACGGCGTGTTCTTCGAGCCGCGCGAGGGCGGCAAGGTGCGCATGGTGGCCACCGACGGTCACCGCCTGGCGCTGGTCGAGCGCGAGCTCACCGGCGACTTCAAGCTCAAGAGCGGCGTCATCATTCCGCGCAAGGGCCTGTTCGAGCTCAAGCGGCTGCTCGACGAGGCGCCCGACGCAGAGTGCCAGCTCGGCTTCGCGGAGAACTCGGCGCTCTTCAAGAAGCCCGGGCTGTCGATGGTGATGCGGCTGATCGACGGGCAGTTCCCCGAGTACCAGCGCGTCATTCCCCGCGAGGGCGAGAAGCAGGTGATGGTGAAGCGCGCGCAGTACTACGACGCGCTCAAGCGCATCTCGCTGCTGTCGGCGGACAAGTCGAGCGCGGTCAAGCTGTCGCTCTCGGAGAACCTGCTGCGCATCACCGCGAACAACCCGGAGCTCGGCGAAGCGAAGGACGACCTCGAGGTCGCCTACCGCGGGCCGTCGCTCACCATCGGCTTCAACGCCCGGTACATCCTCGACGTGCTGAGCGCGCTCGAGACCGAGGAGATCACCCTCGAGCTCGGCGACGAGCACAGCCCGGGCGTGATCCACGCGCCGGGCGACCGCAGCTACACCGCGGTCGTGATGCCGATGCGCGTGTGAGGCGTCGTACCCCGCGCGGGCGGGACGGGCGCACCGTCGCTACACTGGGTTGAATGAAACGCCCCGGAACGCGTCGAGGGCACATGGCCTCTCGACGCCTGTTGAGTGCGGTGCTGCTGACGAGCGCGGTGGCGCTCGCGCAGAACGAGGACTTCTCGCCTCCGCCGATGATCCCGGCTGATCAGCCCGTCGAGCAGGTGCCGGCGAACCCCCCGCAGCCGCAGTACCAGCAGTACCCGCAGCAACAGCCGCAGTATCAGCAGTACCCGCAGCAGCAGCCGCAGTATCAGCAGTACCCGCAGCAGCAGCAGCAGCCGCAGTACCAGCAGTACCCGCAACAGCAGCCGCAGTACCAGCAGCCTCCGCAGCAGTATC
This sequence comes from Myxococcota bacterium, assembly GCA_049322495.1. Classification (GTDB taxonomy): domain Bacteria; phylum Myxococcota; class Myxococcia; order Myxococcales; family Myxococcaceae; genus Archangium_A. The sequence continues at coordinate 20,191 of JBMORD010000356.1, forward strand.
AGCCGCCTCCGCAGCAGCAGCAGCCGCAGCAGGTGCCGCAGGCGACGGGCTTCTTCGACTCGACGCGCACCAAACACTTCACCGGCCTGCTCGCGGGCTCGGTGGGCATCTTCGATGCGTCGCAGGGCGTGGTCGGCACGGCGCGCGCGGAGGTCGACATCAAGCGGCTCTCGCTGCTCGCGAGCTACAGCCTGTTCGCCGCGAGCCTCGCGCAGACGGCGTCGTCGATTCAGGTGAGCCAGTTCACGGTGATGGGCGGCTGGGCGTTCCTCTCGAGCGACGAGCTGACGCTGCGCGCGCTGGCCGGCGTCGACGTGATGACGCGCGAGAACCTCACCGCGACGGGGCTCATCGTGGGCGCCAACGTGCGCTCGATGTTCGGTCGTGCGTTCGGCATCGACGGCGCGCTGATGGTGACGCTCTTCCCCTTCCGGCAGCTCGAGGCGCGGGCGGGCTTCGTGCTCGCGTGGAGCATCTTCGAGGCCCACTTCGGCTGGCGGGTCCAGGTGGTCGACGCGACGCAGTCGGGCACGCTGGCCACGCTGTTCACCTCGAGTCCGGGCGTGAACGGGCCGTACGTGGCGATCGGCCTGTCGCTCTGAGGGCATTGCGCGCAGCCTCGGTCGCGCCCAAGCTTCGTGGCGATGCAGCGCTCGACCCGGCTCGTCGCGTTGGCGGTGCTGGTGAGCGCAGGCGCGGCGCTCGCGCTGCCTCCTGAGCTCGCGAGGAAGGTGCTCTCGCGGGCGCGCTCGCTGCTCTTCGTGAGGTACGAGTTCGGCGGCCGCGTGCGCGGGGACGAGGGCATCGACTGCCAGGGCCTCGTGTTCCGCGCGCTCGAGGCGGCGACGCCGTGCGGCTTCCAGAGCTTCTCGGTGCTGAACGTGAACAACCTCCGCGACCGGGAGCTCGGCGCGCCGGTGCCCGGCCTCTCGCCCGTCGCGACGGCGGCGCTCGAGCTCGAGAAGCTCGAGCCGGGTGACGTGGTGTGGCTCGTCGGTCCGGAGCGGAACGCCGCGGAGGGTCCCATCGGTCAGCTCGACGGGCGCGACGTGTGGGTGTGGCACACCGGGCTCTACGCGGGTGACGGCCAGTGGATCGTCGGCGACCACTACGCGGGCAAGGTCGTCGAGACCGGGCTCCGCGAGTACCTGGCCGCGCACGGTGACGTGTACACCGGGGTGTTCGTGCTGCGCATGGAGCGCGGCCCGAAGCCGAAGACCTGCCGAGCTCCGAGACGGAAGGACGCCGTCGAGCACTTCCTGCCGGATGGCGGCGTGGTTCCTTTCAGTCGTCCGTGACTGCGCTCAGCCACGCCGGGAAGCCGGGGTTCTGCTCGACACGCAGGCTGTAGAGCGGCCGCAGGTCGAGCGTCGCAGCCGACTGCCGCAGCCACCATCGGCGCTCCTCGTCGCGGTACCACTCCACTCTTGCGTCACGGAACTCGGCGAGGCCGAGCCCGGGGCAGGCACCGTCGAAGTCCTGCGCCTCCCACGCGTCCTGTGCGGCGCGCTCCAGCGCCTCACCTTCGTCGTCGCTCGTGACGACCGCGAACGGCAGCAGGAGCAGCAGCGCCAGGCGCCGCTGCTCTGGAGCGCTCTGCATGCGCGCAACGTGCAGCGCCTCCATGGGGCGAAGACAGTTCGGGTGAAAGTGCGCGTCGTCGAGCCAGCCCAACTCCGCGCCGCTCTCGAGGTCTCCGAGCGTGATGCTCGTTCCTTCGTCGATCACGGCCTTCAGGCCGCGACCGGAGCCGCAGGGCAGCGCGAGCTCGAACGACAGCTCCTCGTCGAAGGAGACGTCGCCCTCGAAGGCCCAGCGCCAGAACTCCCGTGCTCGCAGTCGCTCCCACGCGTCCATCGGTCCCTCGTGTGCTCAGTCGCCGAGCGCGAACTCCGCGCAGACCGCCGCGTGGAACGAGCCCGCCGGCGGAACGTCGGTCGAGTCGTCGAGCAGCCCCTCGTTGGCGATGGTCGTCGCGACGTGCGCGCGCGCGAGCGTCGGCGACGCGAGGAGGTGATCCACGAGCTGTCGCCGCCCTTCGTGGACGATGGAGAAGCAGCGCTCCGGCGCCACGCGCGCGCCCACCGGCTCGAGCGTGCGTGACGCGAGCGCCGGGTTCCCGGTGTCCTCGACGCGCGCGCGGAGGATGCGCACCGCGGTCTGTCCGAGGTCGGCGTTGAGGTCTCCGGCCACCAGCACGCGCGCCTCGGGGTCTTCGTCGAAGCACGCCTCGACCAGCAGCCGCGCCTCGAGCGCCTGCCCGGTGCGCTTGAGGCCCGCGAGGAAGAAGCCCTCGGCCCACGCCGCCGTCGAGCGCCACGCGCCGCGCGACTTCTGCCCTTCGATCGACGCGGCGAGCGGCGCGCGCAGGTGCGCGGTGATGAGGTGGAGCGGCTCGCCGTCGGGCAGCTGCACCTGCGCGGTGAGGAGCGGCCGGTCCCACGGGAAGTCGCGCGCGCCCGGGGCGCTGGCGAGCGTCGCCGCCGGAGGGCGCACCAGCTCGTTGCTCACCACGCGCCAGCTCGCGAGCGGGAAGCGGCTCAGCACCGCGAGGTTGTGCACGTCGGTGAGCGCGCCGCTCGGCAGCCCCGCGGCGAGCCGGTGAAAGCCCGCGTACGGCGTGCCCTCGAGCAGCGCGTCGAGCTGATCCGCGGTGCGCGGGGCCTGGGCGTCACGCCGCTCCGCGCCGAGCTCCTGGAGGCACAGCACGTCGGCGTCGAGGGCCACCAGCGTCGGCCGCAGCGCGGCGAGGCGCTCGGCGAGCGGCACCGGGTTGCGCGCGTCGAAGTTCTCGAGGTTCCAGGTCGCGACGCGCAGGCGCATGGCTCACACCATCGACAGCGGCATCGGCATGAAGGTCAGCCCGGTCATGAGCCAGGTGATGAGCACCACCACCTTGCGGCCGGTGCTCAGCGGCTCCTGCGGGCGCTCGACGGGCGGGTGGCCGAAGCCCACCAGCCGCGTCACGATGAAGAACCACAGCAGCCACGACGCGCTGAAGACCAGCGCGAGGACGAGCGTGAGCCCCGCGACGCGCTCGCCGATCTTCTCTGCGCGCTCGCCGTACCACGCGTGCGTGAGGTGCCCGCCGTCGAGCTGGCCGACCGGCAGCAGGTTGAGCATCGTCATCACCAGCCCGAACCACGCGGCGATGAAGATCGGGTGCGCGGCGATGTCCTTGCCCGCGGCGAGCTCCCCGTGCGTCACGCGCACCGCCAGCCACGTGAGGAGGTTGTCGCCGAACACCTGGTACAGCGGCGCGGGCGGGAGCGGCGTGTCCCAGATCAGCGACTTCACCCACAGCCCGAGCATCGAGCCGAAGTTGATCAACGACAGCGCCGGCGGCACGCCCGAGCCGGCGTCGTCGGGCAGGGTGATGACCTCCGACTGCGCGGCGCCGACGAAGAGCATCGGCACGGCGATCAGCAGCCCGGCGAGCGGGCCCGCGGCGCCGATGTCGACCAGCGCGTTGCGCGTGGGGATGCGCCCCCGCAGGCGGATGACCGCGCCCATCGTGCCGAAGCCGAACGGCACGGGGATGAAGTACGGCAGCGTCGCGTCGACGCCGTGCGCGCGCGCCATCAGGTAGTGGCCGAGCTCATGCGCGAGCAGCGTGCCCACCACCACCAGCGCGTAGAGCACGCTCGCCACGACCTTGTCCTGCTGCGAGCCGTACACGCCGCCATCGAAGGTGACGAGCCACACCCAGAAGGTGGTGATGCAAGTTGCGACGAAGAGCGTGAGGTGGAGCGGCCAGTTGCGGGGCGGCGTCGTCGCCATGGGAGCGCTCCTACTTGCACGTTGACTGCCTGTCTTCCCTCCCTATGCTCCGCGCGCTGCATTTCCCCAACTCAAGGAGTCACGCATGAAGAAGGGTTTCCTCGCGTTCGTCCTCGCCGCGGCCGTCTCGGGCTGCACCTCGGTCGAGTCGGCCACCGTCGCCAGCAACGAAGTCACGGCGAACGGCGGTGAGGCCATCGCGGTCATCCAGGCCACGTCGATGGGCTGGACCCTCATCTTCCACATCGTCGACATCGTGACCTCGGACCTCGATCAGGTCGTCAACAAGCTGCTCGTCGGCGAGGCGAAGGCGATGGGCGCGTCGAAGATCGACCTCAAGAGCGCGTCGACCACCCCGCGTCACGGCATCTTCGCGGTGTTCGGCGGCATCCCCGGCATCAACCTCACCGGCCCGACCTTCTCGTCGGCGGTCGGCGTCGCGGTCAAGTAAGCGACCCGGCACACGCGGGACGACGGCAGGCTCGCTCCGTGGCATGGAGCGGGCCTGTTTCGTTTGCGCAAGAGAGCACCCCGATGAAGCGACTGTGGCCGCTGCTGCTGATCACCGCCTGCACGCGCGCGAGCGAGGCGCCGCCGCCGGCGTCGCTGGTGGCCGAGGTCAAGCGCGCGCTGGCCGAGCGCGAGCGGCGGCTCACCTCGTTCCGCATCGAGGTCGACACCACCGAGGGCGAGACCCGCGCGCACCACGAGTTCGCCTTCCGCGCACCCAACAAGAGCCGCGGCCACGTCACGAAGCCCAACGAGGTCGAGCTCGCCTTCGACGGCACGCGGCTGATGCGCGTGCTCTACCCGTCGAAGAACGTCGAGGTGGTGCCGCTCGACCTCCCACCGCAGGACCGCGCGTACTTCCTCGCGTCGACCTTCATGCCCTTCGCGCCCGAGGGCTTCCGCGCGCCGCTGCTGCCGCTCAGCGGCGTCGAGGCGAAGCGCGTGACGCGCGCCGGCAAGCCCGAGGCCTTCGAGGCGGTGGAGGTGACGGTGAAGCCCGCCCCCGACGTCACCATCGTCTACGTGCTGCGGCTCCCGGCCGGCGACTTCCTCGAGAAGCGCACGCTCGCCGAGGGCAAGGAGCGCGTGCTGCGCGTCGAGCAGGAGCGCTGCGACGAGAAGCTCGCGCTGTGCGTGCCGGTGAAGCTCACCGAGTCGCTCGGCGGTCAGCCGCTCGGCACCACCGAGGTGACGAAGGTCGAGCTCAACCCGGAGCTGCCGCAGGACTGGTTCACGCCGGCTAAGGGCAGCTGAAGGTGCCGTTGGTGTTCATCGCGCACTGCCCGTCGGGGCGGCTCGCGCAGTACATCCGCCCGTTGGTGCCCATGCGGCAGTTGTAGCCGCAGGTCTGGCGCCCATCGGTGCCCATGCGGCACTCCGGAGGTGGGGCGCTGCCGAAGCCGCTCCCGCCGCCTCCGACGCGGCTGCAGGTGACGCGCCCGTCAGTGCCCATCGCGCAGACGCCATCGGGCGTGTCGGCGCAGGCCATGACGCCGTCGGTGCCCATGCGGCAGTTGTAGCCGCACGCCTGCCGTCCATCGGTGCCCATGCGGCAGCTCGGTGAAGCGGGCGCGGGCGTCGCGGCCGGGGCGTAGGGCTGCGGGGTGTACGGCTGCGGCGTGGCGCCAGGCGGAGGGGGCTGCGTCGCGGTGAGCCGCGCGGCGCGGCGCTGGGCCTCGGCGCGGTGCTCGGGGCGCGCTTCGGGGAGCGGCGAGTCGGCGTACAGGCGGTAGTGGTACGCCGCGTTCGCAGCGTGGCCGAGCGCCTCCTCGGCGGTGGCGAGCGTGTAGCGCGTGTTGATCAGCTCCGGCTTGAGCGCGAGCGCGTACTGCGCGTCGGCCGAGGCGAAGAGCGGGGCCTGGAGCGCGAGCTGGGCCTGGGCGCGCGCGGCGAAGTACTCCGGCACGCGCGGGAACTCGGCGATGAGCAGGTCGAGGATCGCCGACGCGTCGGCCGGGCGCTGACCGGCGAGGTAGCGCAGGGCGGTCTCGTAGCGCGCGCGCGGCGTGAGGTCGGGCGTCTTCGCTGCGGGGGCCGGCGCCGGCGCTGGCGCGGTGGGCGGCGGCGGTGGCTGCGCCGGCGCGGGCGTGGGCATCGTCGCCCACTCGTCGCCGGCGGCCAGGCACACCATCAGCAGGGGAAGCAGCATGACTGGAGGTTCTATGCGACCATTCGCCGCGTGAGCATCTCCCTCGAGACCTACGCGGCGTTTCTCGAGACGCTGCCGCAGGCGGCGGTGGTGGTCGACCCCGGCGCACGGATCAAGCTGATCAACGCGAAGGCGCGTGCGCTGCTGCGCGCGCCCACCAGCCTCGAAGGCCTGCGCCTGACGCTCGGCAAGGGCGGCCCTGCCTGCACGCTGAGGCGCTTCGACGGCACCGCGGTCACGCTCGCGGTGAGCCTCGCGCCGCTCGACCTCGGCGGTCAGCCGCTCTCGCTGGCGGTGCTCTCGACGGCGCACGACGACGAACGGCTCCGGCAGGTGGTGCGCCTCGGCAACATCGGCATCTTCGACATCGATTACACGACCGGCGCGATGTACTGGTCGCCCGAGCAGCGCGCGCTCTACGGCTTCGACCCGCTCGAGCCGGTGAGCATCGAGAAGCACCTCGCGGTGGTCGACCCGGAAGATCGCCCGCGGGTGACCCAGGCGGTGCTGCGCTCGCAGGATCCGTCGGGCGATGGCCTGTTCGTGACCGAGTACCGCTTCCGGCGGCGGGACGGCGAGGTGCGCTGGGTGTCGAGCCGGGGCATCACCTTCTTCGACGACTCGACGCCGCGCCGGGCGATCCGCAGCGTCGGGGCGGAGCTCGACATCACCGCGCAGCGCACGCTCGAGGCGCAGCTCCGGCACTCGCAGAAGATGGAAGCGGTGGGGCGCCTCGCGGGCGGCGTCGCGCACGACTTCAACAACCTGCTCACGGTCATCAACTCCAACGCCGAGCTGCTGCTGGAAGATCCGCTCCTCGCGCCTGCGCTGGCGGAGGACGTCGAGATGATCCGCAGCGCGGGCCAGAGCGCGGCGGGGCTCACGCGGCAGCTGCTCGCGTTCAGCCGCAAGCAGGTGCTGCAGCCGGTGGTGCTCGAGCTCGGCACGCTGGTGCGCGACATCGAGAAGATGCTCCGGCGCGTCATCGGTGAGGACGTGAGCCTCGAGGCGCACTGCGCGCCCGGGCTGTGGAACACCCGCGTCGACCGCGGACAGATGGAGCAGGTGCTGGTCAACCTCGCCGTCAACGCGCGCGACGCGATGCCGGGCGGCGGCCGGCTCACGCTCGAGACCGGCAACGTGGTGCTCGACGAGGAGTACGCCGCGCAGCACGCCGAGGTGAAGCCCGGCGAGTACGCGATGCTCGCGGTCACTGACAACGGCACCGGCATTCCTCCTGAGGTGCTGCCGAAGATCTTCGAGCCGTTCTTCAGCACCAAGGGCGCGCAGGGCACCGGGCTGGGGCTCGCGACGGTGTACGGCATCGTCAAGCAGAGCGGCGGCCACGTGAACGTGTACAGCGAGCCGGGGCACGGCACGACGTTCAAGCTCTACTTCCCCCGCGAGCTCGGCGACGCGCCCGAGGCGCCACCGCCGCCGAAGAGCACGCGCGCCGCGCCACCGTCGAACGTGCTGGTCGTCGAAGACTCCGAAGGAATCCGTGCGCTGGTGAACAAGCTGCTCACCGCGCGCGGGCACACGGTGCTGGTCGCGGCGAACTCGGCGGACGCGCTGAAGCTCGTCGAGGCGCACCAGGGGCCGCTCCACCTGATGATCACCGACGTGGTGCTGCCCGGGCTGTCGGGCCGGGAGCTCGCGACGGAGCTCCGCAAGACCCGCCCGTCGCTCCAGGTGCTCTTCATGTCCGGCTACACCGAGAACTCCATCGTGCACCACGGCGTGCTCGAGCCGGGCCTCGACTTCATCGCCAAGCCGTTCACGTTCGAGGAGTTTGGCCGGAAGGTCGACGAGCTGCTGCTGCGGTGAGCCTCAGCGCGGCGCGAGCAGCTCGACGGTGCCGCGCGTGCCGTCGACGCGGACGCGCTGGCCGTCGCGGATCAACCGAGTGGCGTCGGTGACGCCCACCACCGCCGGCAGCCCGTACTCGCGCGCGATGACCGCGCCGTGCGTCATCACGCCGCCGACCTCGGTCACCAGGCCGCCGAGCATCACGAACGCCGGCGTCCAGCTCGGGTCGGTGAAGGGCGTGATGAGGATGTCTCCGGGCTCGAGCCGAGCCTGCGCGAGGTCGAACATCACGCGCGCGCGCCCCTCGACGGTGCCCGCGGAGACGGCGAGCCCCAGCAGCGCGCCCGGCGGGACGTCGGTGCGCTGGTACGCGCCGTGGAACACCTCGCCCTCGGAGGTGAGCACGCGCGGCGGTCGCAGCGACTGGTGCCAGCGGTGCGTCTCGCGGCGCGCGCGGAGGAGCTCGGTGTCGACGCGCTGGGTGCGCACCGCCTCGCGGAGCTCGTCGAAGCGCAGGAAGAACGCGTCTTCGCGCGAGCCGAGCACGCCGCCGCGCACCAGGCCGTCGACCTCGGTCAGGAGCGCGCGCTTGTAGAGGAAGTAGCGGCAGATCATTCCGTACTTCGGGAACTCGCGGAACCCGATGAGCGCGCGCAGGCGAGCGATCCGCTCCTTCGTCTCGGTGGCCTTGCGCTCTCCGTCGGGCAGCGTGCGCAGCCGGGTGAGCAGCTCGTGCTCCTTCGCGCGCGCGGCGTCGCGGCCCCGGGCGAAGCGGCGCGCGGCCTCACCCTCGACGAAGTTCCTCACGTTCGCGAGGAGCACCGGCAGCAACGTCGAGGGGCGCTCGCGCCAGCGGGGCATGGTGAGGTCGATCTCCCCGACGCAGCGCATCCCGTAGCGCTCGAGCCACGCGTCGATTGCGGCGCGCGCCTCGCGGCCGCCCGGCACCGACGGCAACGCGTCGAGGAAGTCGTCCCCCTTCGCCTGCTCGAGAAATGACACCACCTCGCGGTGCGGGCGCACGGCGTCGGCCACGTCGAGGAGCGCGAGGCCCATCTCCGACGTGACGTTGTGCTCGACGGACTGCGTGAGCACGTCGGCCGCGTTCTGCTCGCCGAGCCAGGTCTCGAGGTGCTCGTGGAGCCACCACGCGGCCTCCATCGCCGACAGGATCGCCTGCTGGCTGCGCCGCTCGAAGAGGAGCCGCTTCAGCTCCTGCGCGTCGGCGACGATGAAGTCGAACAGCGCGACGCCGGTGTGGCTGGGCAGCTCGTGCTCCAGCCGGGCGAGCGAGCGCTCCGTCTCGGTGATGAGCTCGTGCACGGCCTGCGGGGCTGGCGGCGCGGTCTCTGGCCCCGGCGCGAGCGTCGCCGGCGCCTCGTGCCCGCGGAGGAAGTCGACGCGCTCGAGGGCGGTCTGCACCGCGTCGCGGAACAGCGGGTCCGACTTCGCAAGCAGCGAGAGCAGCGCCGCGCGCGCTGGCGGCGAGCTGAGCGCCTGCGTGACGTCGACGAAGAGGCGCCCGCCGGCCTCGTGCATCGGGCGCAGCGCGGTGAGCTGGAACATCGACAGCCCGAGGGGACGCAGCGCGTCGGTCATCATCTGCTGGTGGCCGACCGAGAGGTAGACGTGGTTCGAGCCGTCTCCGGAGGGGATGGGGAACAGCGTGGTGATCGGCCGGCTCTGCACGAACTGGAAGTCGTCGCCGACGAGGCACCACTCGAGGTCCTGCGGGCTGCCGAGCTGCGCCTCGACGTGGCGGCCGAGCCGGGCGAGCCGCGCCACCTGCGCGTCGGTCAGCGTGGAGCGCGCGCCCACCTTCCGCTCGACGATGACTCCCTCACGCACCCGGAAGACGTCGGGGGTCGTGCGCCCCGCCACGAGCGGCTCGCCGACGCCCGGCGTGGCCTCGATGGCGCTGACCTTGCGGTTGCCGCTCAGCGGATCCGCGGTGAAGAGGACGCCGGAGGCGCGCGGCGCGAGCATCTCCTGCACGACCACCGCCATCGCGACCTTGCGGTGGTCGATGCGGTGATGGTTCCGGTAGCTGATCGCGCGCTCGGTGAAGAGCGATGCCCAGCAGCGCCGCACGTGGGTGAGCACTGCCGCCGCGTCGACGTCGAGGAACGTGTCGTGCTGGCCCGCGAAGGAGGCGGTGGGCAGATCCTCCGCCGTCGCGCTCGAGCGGACCGCGTACGCGCGCCGTGGATCGAGCCGCGCGGTGAGCTCGAACCCGGCGGGGAAGGGCAGCGCTTCGATGCGCGCGCGCAGCTCGACGGCGTGGCGCCGGAGCTCGTCGTGCGCGTCAGGCCGCAGCGAGGCGAGGTGGTCGAGGCGCTCGTCGAGCGAGGGGTCGTGCGCGAGGGCGCGGCGGAAGACCTCGGTCGTCACGCACACGCCGGGCGGCACGACGATGCCGTCGAGGCGCGAGAGGGCGCCGAGGTGTGCCCCTTTGCCTCCGACGAGGGAGACCGGCGAGGACGCGGCTTCTTCGAGGCTCAGTACGTCGCGGCGCATCGGGACACCTCCAGTCGAGAGAAGGCGACGCGCGATAGTGCGCGCTGCGCGGCCGGCCCATCAGCATCATGACGGATTGACCGGCGAACCCGAGTCGACTTGAAGGGAGGCAGGCAGCGGAGAGGGCTATCGTGCCGCGAATGTTCCGGCCGCTCCTGCTGCTGTCCTTCGTTGCGCTCGTGTCCTTCGCCCGCGACGTGCGCGTCACCACCGAGCCCGAGCTGCGTGCGGCCATCACCGCCGCGCAGCCCGGCGACGTCATCATCCTCGCGAACGGCACCTACGCCGTGGGCAGCAAGATCTCGTGCACGAGGCCCGGCACCCTGGCGATGCCCATCACCGTGCGCGGCGAGACGCGCTTCGGCGCGACGCTCGAGTCGAACACGGTCATCGCCATCGGCGTCAGCGCGCCGCACTGGCACTTCGAAGACTTCGCGATGCGCGGCGTGTGCGCGGACGACTCGAACTGCGAGCACGCCTTTCAGGTGACCGGCGCCGCGACCGACGTGGTGCTGCGACGGCTGCGGCTCGTCGACTTCAACGCGCAGCTCAAGGTGAACGCCTCGCCCGCGGGTGACGGCGGTTACGACATGCCTCACCGCGGCCTCGTCGAGGCGTGCGAGGTGTACGACACGCGCCCGCGCAACACGTCGAACCCCGTCACCAAGCTCAACATCGACACCGGCGACGACTTCGTGGTGCGCGACAACGTCATTCGCGACTTCTCGAAGAACGGTGGCAACTTCGTGAGCTACGGCAGCTTCATGAAGTCGGGCGGCAAGCGCGGCCTGTACGAGCGCAACCTCGTGCTGTGCCGCAGCGACGGGCAGAGCATGAGCGACACGCGCATCGGCCTCTCGTTCGGAGGCGGCGGCACCGGCGCCCAGTACTGCGCGCCCGCGTTCGACCCCATGGTGCCGTGCAGCGTCGAGCACGAAGACGGCGTGCTGCGGAACAACATCATCGCCAACTGCAGCGACGTCGGTGTGTACCTGAACCGGGCGCGCAACACGTTGGTGCTCCACAACACGCTCGTCGGGACCAACGGCGTCGACTTCCGCTTCGACACCACCAGCGGGCGGGCGATCGGCAACCTGCTCACCTCGGTCGTCCGCACGCGCGACGCGGCGACGATGAGCGCCTCGCAGAACGTGATGAACGTGAGCGTCGCGACCTTCGATGCGGCGTACGCCACGCCGCTCCGCGGAGACCTCGCGGTCACCGGCTCGACCAGCGCGTGGGATGGACAGGTGACCCCGCCGGCCGGCGTGACGGATGATTTCTGCGCGCGCACCCGCACCGCGGCGATGTGGTCGGCGGGCGCGCTGGAGCACCCGCTCGGGAGCTGCAACACCTCGAAGCCGCCGGACGGCGGAGTCGGTGGCGGTGGCGGTGGCGGCGCGACCGGTGGCGGCGGCGGCGCGACGGGCGGCGGTGGCGGCGCGACGGGCGGAGGAGGTGCGACGGGCGGAGGCAGCGCCCTCGGCGGAGGGAGCGGCGGAGGTGACGCGACGGGCGGTGGCGGTGGCTCGGCGGTCGACGCGGGTGACGTGACCGACGCGGGCATGAACGACGGAACGACGGGGAGCTGCGGGTGTTCGTCGTTCGAGGGCGTCTCGGCGCTGCTCGCGCTGGTCGTGCTCTGGAGGCGCCGCGCATGAAGCTCGAAGGGCTCGTCTCGAGTTCGCCCGGTGGAGCGATGAACGCCGACGGGAGCTGGACGCTCGTCGTCCACCTGCGGCCGTGGCGCGGCGAGCAGCTCGTCGAGGGCGCGGACCTCCGCGTCGAGCATCGGGTGGGCTCGTCTTCGGCGCTGTCGCGGTGGATGGGGCGGCTCCGGAGCGGTGACGCCATGGTCGTCGAAGCGAGTCGCGTCTCGTCGCCGAAGAAGGGGCTCAAGTGGTTCGTCGCCGAGCAGGTGACGTCGCTGAGGAAGACGCGCCGCGAGCTGAAGCTGGCGGAGGCGCGCGCGCGCATCGACGCGCCGATCCGGCTCCGCGACGAGAAGCTGGGGCACTTCACGTACGACCGCGGCCTGGACGCGTTCGTGACGACGCGCAAGGTGGGCGGGCGCCGCTACGAGCTGACCATCGACCACGTGTCCTCCCGCGCGCCCGAGGAGGCCGGCGCGAAGGAGCTCGCCGCCGCGCGTGAGCCCGTGCTCGACCTCGAGCGGCGCCTCAGCGCGCTGGTGACCGCTGTGACGAAGGAGAAGCTGCCGCTCTACAACGAGTCGTGGCGAGGGAGGCGCCCGGTGCTCGACGCGAAGCGCTTCGCCGCGCGGCTGCGGCTGTCGTCGGTGAACGTCGGCGCGCGCCGCATCACCGTCTTCTTCGCGGATGGAGGGCTGTTCCTCGACCATGTCATCGAGGTGCGCCTCGACGCGCGAACGCGGGCGATCCGGGAGATCTGCCTGGCCGGCTGAGTCGACTTCAGTCGACCGGCCCGTACACCTCGGGCGGCGCCAGCTCGGTGTGGCACGCCAGCCCCTCGCGCTCGAAGGCTCGCGAGAGCGTCGCGCACACCTCGTCGAGGGCGTCCGCGCGCTGGGCCGTCACCAGCCAGGTCTCGCTGCCGAGGTCCTGGTTGAGCGTCCAGCCCACGGCAGCGGCGAAGCCGGGAATCTCGAAGTGCGGGTCGGGCAGCTGGTCGAGCGGCGTGGCCGGCACCGGGAAGAAGGAGAACTCGGCGTCCCACAGGGTGGTGCCGAAGAGGAGCCGGTCGGCCTCCTCGCCGCTCGTGACGCGCACGGCCGCGCCCAGGCTCGACTCGCCCGAGTAGAAGCCGAAGGCGCGACGCACCCTGGCTCCGAAGCTGTCGGACGGCCGGTGACGCCAGTACAGCACCTGGCTGCGCTCGAGGCGGGGCGCGAGGTCCTCGGCCTCGAAGTCCACCAGCACGTCCACCACGAACGGGCCGCCCCCGCGCAGCGCATCAAGGCTGGACACCAGCGCGCGACGCAGGGCCGGAGCGTCCGACTCCTTCCACGACTTGATGGCCGGGCTGCCGAAGAGACGCGCTGAGAAGGGACGAAGAAGCGGAGTCGACGAAGGCACGACCGCAGCCTAGGCGAGGGCGCGGAGTGACCGGCATGCCGCGTTTCAGCCAGAGCGCGTGCGCAAGCACTTCCGGTAGCGCGCGCTGGCGTGGCTGGCCCGGCAGGGCATCGAGCCCATCGCCCGCGCGGCCTAGCTGGCAGCGGCCGTGGGCTTCTCCGTCGCCCTCAGCAGCAGCAACAGCACGAGCGCCACGAAGCCTACGCCGGCGAAGGTGAACCAGAGATAGTGCGCGTGCGCGTAGTCGGCGGGCATCGCGCCGTTGCCGGCCAGTGAGGCCAGCCGCTGCGCCTGCGCCTCGGCAGAGAGCGTCTTGGGGTCTGGGCAGAACGCCTGCAGCAGGTAGCCCGAGGCGATGAAGCCGAAGAGCCACGCGAAGAACGTGTTGAGGTGGCAGTAGCCCATGTAGAGCCCCTCCTGCCCGGCGGGCGCCTGCTTGCTCGCGTACTCGAGGTAGCGCGGGCTCAGGAAGCACTCGGCGAAGCCCTGGAGCGCGATGCCCGCGAGCATGGTGACGGTGACGGGGTGCAGCCCGCCCAGCGACGCGGTGCTGCCGGTGAGCACGTGCGCCAGCGACATGGTGAGCGCGGAGAACGGGATGATCGCCAGCGCGATGAGGATGGAGGTGATCGGCTTCCACTTCTTCACCAGCTGAGTGATCGGCACCACGCAGAGCACCACCACCGCGGGGTTGACGTTCGCGTACCACTCCGGACTCGCCGCCTCGCCCACCATGCGGAGCACGTACTTGGGCATCGACGCGTACATCTGGCCCTGGATCGCCCAGAAGCCCGAGGTGATCAGGATGAGCGCCATGAAGCGGGTGTTCTTGAGCACCACCTTGAACCCGCGCACCGTCTCGTCGAAGCCCTTGGAGAGCGCCGCGCTCGCCTGCGGCCGGTAGAAGGCGATCACCAGCACCAGGGCGATCGCCGCCACAGCCGCCGAGTAGAGGGGAATGAACTGCAGCCCCAGCTCGGCGCGCACCGGCTTGGCGATGGTCTTTCCCGAGAACGAGCCGATGTTCACCATCATGTAGAAGAGGCTGAAGGCGCGGGCGCGGTTGATGGAGTCGCTGCTGAGCGAGACGGTGCCCGTGATGATCGGCTTGACGAAGGCGCCGCCGATGCAGACCAGCACCAGGCCGAACGGCACCACCGCCTTGATCGGCAAGAGCCCGACAAGCGCGTAGCCGAGCGCGAGGCACGCGAAGGCGAAGGTGAGCGAGGTCCGGAAGCCGAGGCGATCGGCGATCGCGCCGGTGGCGAAGGGCAGCAGGTACAGCCCCGACGAGAAGATGCCGCTGATCCACCCCGACTCCACGTCGGAGAACCCGACGACGTCGGTGAGGAACAGCGCGAGCGCGATGAAGGTGCCGTAGTAGGCGGCGCGCTCGAAGAGCTCGATGACGTTTGCGACCCAGAAGGCCTTGGGAAAGCTCCAGGTCAGCGCGGGGCTGGCTGCGGCTGCGGACATGTGGGGCTTCGTACCCCACCGTCGTCACTTCGTCTGGAGCTTCTCCATGCCGAAGTGGAACTGTTGCCGCCCTTGAGGCCGATCTCGCGCAGCACCTCGAGCTCCTTCATGCGCAGCATCAGCGGGTTCTGTGCCAGCAGCTCGAGCTGCTTCTGATCGGCGCGCGAGCGGGCGTCGATGCGCTTCGCCTCGGCCGCGCGCTCGGTCTCGAACACGCGGTTCATGAAGGTGAAGCTGCCCTTCACCTCCGACACGTCCTCCGGAGTGCCCGTGGCGAGGATCTCGCCGCCGCCGCTGCCTCCCTCTCGGGCCCCAGATCGATCACCCAGTCGGCCGACTTGATGACGTCGAGGCTGTGCTCGATCGCCACCGTCACTCTCGATGGCTTGAACTCAGTGTCAAGCGATTGTCTTCCGCTTCGCCGAAGTACTGGCGCGGGGCTTGCGCTCTATATCCAGCCCTGAGTTGCAAAGTGCTCGCGAAGAGCGGCGACGAGTGCGAGATGATCGAAGTTTCGAAGGGAGGGCCTTCTTGTGAGAGTTGATTGGATGTCATTGCAGATGCGAAGCAGTATGATCTGCCGTCTCTGGGCGTGTGTGAGTGGCGCAATGAGATCAAATGGCACAAACGAATCCATGATGAGCCTGTGGAGTCGTGCTGAGTATTGAACTCGCGGCTTGAGAGTCTCTCGCCGACATACAACTACCACCCCGAAGTCTTGGATGTCCGCGCCGAAGTCGCAGTTTGAGATTGCGGACGTCGTGGACTCGCCGACCTCAAGGAGCACTGGAAGGACTCCAGAGTCACCCAACGAGTCGCCGACAATGCGAAATCGCATCGGTACTCTACCTTGTTTCCAGGTGGGAGGAAGCCATGGGTCTTGATGTACGCTTCAAATTCATTGGTCTGCCAGACTATTGCGCCAGACTTCGTTTGAGAGCCATTCGACCCGAATCCGATGGTCGTCCGCGGCCGAGCGCGTTCAGGAGGGCACGTGGATCGCCAACGCGGAATTCAAGTACTTCGCTTAGGGCCGGCTCGAGCGTGAGAAGCACTCCTTTGCCGCCGGACCAATCCCCGAGACACGGCCAACCTCATGTCGGCGGTTCCGCCAAAGGAAGGGGCAATCAACTCGCGGTTTGCACGAGTGCAGCGGCCTGTGTATTCGATGCGAGCAATCCCGCTACTCTGCCGGTGAGGCAAGCGTGACGACCTTCGCCGAAGCGATTGGGTGGCTCAAGGTCGCGCCCGCGACCACGACGTCAGCCCGAAGCTGCTCCACCTTGTACCGCTGTGATGCAGTTCCTGACGAAGGTCGACCTCGGCAAGCCGCTCGCGCACCCAGGCCAGGCGCCGAGTCACCAGCTCGTCGCGCCCCAGTCCACCCCCTCGCCTGGCACCTTGACGGCGAGCCCCGCGAAGACCTGGTCGCACGCGGGGTCTGCGCTCGCGCTGAACGGCCCGGGCTGCCAGCGGAACAGGAGCGCCTCCTCCGGCGAGCAGGTGGCGAAGCTCGCCTGGCCGGCGCCGATCGAGGACGAGGTGTCGGGGAAGCTCGAGCTGCAGCGCTGCGTCGTCGCGCCCCGCCGACGCTCGGCCTGTTGCCACGTCAGGCAGAGCCAGTCGCCACCCTCGAGGGGCAGCGAGACCGCCTTCCTCCCGCATGGACTCCCGGCGCGGCGGCGCGGGTCGCCCCCGAGAGGAAAGTGGCCAGCCGTCAGCGTCTGCGCCCCGAGGTCCACCAGCACGTGCGGCGGATCGACGTACTCCGGGAAGCGGCGCAGGCCGAGGCGCCGCTGCGTCCCCCGCACGAGCGCCCAGCTCCCGTCACGTGACCAGAAGACGTTGGCCAGCTCGGCGAGCGAGCCCTTCGGGTGCTTCACGCAGCGCGTCCCCAGGCACACCGACGTCGGGCTGAGCACCAGCTCCGCCCCCCCGGGGCCGCGCACCGTCGGCTTCGAGGCGAGCGCCCTCACCACCGACACCCGCGCGACGCCGTGCGGGAGCCGCAGCTGGCGCGTGCCCCCCGTGCGCCCGGCGCAGGCCTCGGCGCTGAAGTCGTACTGCTCGACCCCGCGGGCGGGGCTGGCGCGCGTCACCGCCTCGCAGCCGTCGGCCGAGAAGAAGCGGGCGCCGCCATCCAGCTCTTCGCTCTCGACCACGCCGGTCGGGTACCACCTCGTCGCGGCGCGCACGGAGAGGCCCTCGAGCTGCTCGCGTGAGGCGAGCGTGCCGTCGGTGCGCCAGCGCTCGCGCGTGCTGGCCTTCGTGGTGGGGACTTCGACGCTGCGCTCCATGGGGAGGTCGAGGCCCGGGTGCCAGCGGCAGGTGATGACGCGGCCGCCGTCGCTGACCCTCGACTGGCAGAGGTCGCTCCCGAAGCAGACCGAGGCGTCGGGCGGCCCGGCATCGGCCTCCAGCCCGCAGCCCGCGCGCCATGCACCGTCAGTCGAGCCGAGGACCGCGAGCAGGAGCGCGAACGTCACGGCGAGACCGACCCGGCGAAGAGCACGAACTCGCCGGCCTTCCCCACCGGCGCGACCCAGAGCACGAGGAGCACCCGGCGCGCGTCGGGGGTGAAGGACACGGCCTCGACCCGCTGGGTGCACACCGGCGCCGTCTGGGCCTCTGGCGCGTACCGCCAGAACTGCGCGCACCTGGCGCTAGCCGGGTCCTCGCACTCCTTCTGCGCCGCCGCCTCCGCCGAGGGGATGGCCGCCACGCAGCGCTCGTCTTCTCGCGCGGCCACCGCCGCCCAGTCGGCGCCCACGGCGCTCGTGAGGTGCCAGCGCTTCGGGCCGTCCTGGAAGAAGCCGGTGCCGGGGTCGAAGGTGATGGCCGGCTCGGGCTGCGCCGTCCGCGGGGGGGAGGGGCTCGGCGCGCGACCAGCGCCGGCGTACGGGGTTCCAGCAGCGCACCAGGCTGGTGCGCCCCTGCAGCACGCAGACCTCGCCGCCAGCCCACCAGGCGTCCGTGACCCGCTGGCTGTCGGGCATGGTGCCCAGGCGCGTGAAGCCGCTCAGCCGGAGGGCCCCGGAAGGCTGCGACCCCGCGCCAGCGTCAGGCGCTGCGCTGAGGAGGAGGGAGAGCAGGAGCAGGGTCATGGAGCACCGGCGCCGTGTACGGAGGCGTGCGTTGGATGTTCATCGCTGATCACCCCGGCGTCGTCGAGAGCCGTCGGTACTCGAGCACCAGCCCGACCCGCCACCGGGCGATGGCCCCGAACGCGAGCAGGAAGAAGAGCGCGCCGGTCTGCAGCGGTGAGACGAACTGCTCGACGCACGCCCGCAGCACGAGGAACGCCTTCGAGCGCTGCGTCACGAACTTCCCCTCGACGCGGGTGAGCTTCGAGCTGCGCTCGAGCGGCACCGCGAACACGAGCGCGCCCACCGCGAGGGCGACGACGGCGGCCCAGCTCAACGGCAGAGTTGTGGCGGCCTGAGCGACGGAGCGAGGTTGGGGCGCGTCGCCCAGGCCCGTGCTGCGGAGGCTGGCGGCGGCCGTGTCGCGGTGGGTGCCTTGGCGACCGGCCTTTCGCAGCACCCTGCCAGGCGAGGGCGCGGAGTGACCGGCATGCCGCGTTTCAGCTAGAGCGCGTGCCCATGCGAAATGCGCTGGTCGTGCTGACCCTGGTTGTCGCGTCGTCCTGTGGTCCCACCGTCGCGCCCGCGTCGTGCGGCCCGTCGAACTGCACCGGCTGCTGTGCGGGCTCCGAGTGCGTCACGGCCACCAGCGCGACCATCTGTGGCGCCGGCGGCATCACCTGCTTCGCCTGTCGCGTCGGTGATTCGTGTCTGGCGGGGCAGTGTCTCTCGCCCGGAACCGGTGGCGGCGGCGGCGTGGCCACGGGCGGCGGCAGTGGTTCGACCGGCGGTGGTGGTTCGACCGGCGGCGGTGGCGGCGCGGTCACCGGCGGCGGCACGGGGGACGCGGGCATCATGCCTCCCGATGCGGGCACGAGTGACGCGGGCCTGCCGCGCAACCACGAGGCGTATGCGTCGGCCGGCGGCCCCCGCTGTGGCTCCAACGCGAGCGGCGTCAGCGTGTACTGCGAGCCTGGCGCGACCTGCACCGATGCCACGACGCGCGCGTGCGTGTACTTCCCCGGCACGCACGAGGCCTACTCCCAGGCCAACGGCCCGCGCTGCGGCGCCAGCGTCACGGGCGTCAGCACGTACTGCGAGCCGCGCGCGACGTGCACCGACCTCACGACGCGTCGCTGCGAAGACCTCACCTCGTCCTACGAGGCGTACGCGCAGGCCAACGGTCCGCGCTGCGGGGCGAGCGTCACCGGCGTGAGCACGTACTGCGAGCCGCGCTCGACGTGCACCGACCTCTCGGCGCGTCGCTGCCAGGACCTCACGGTGTTCTACGAGGCGTACGCGCAGGCCAACGGTCCGCGCTGCGGGGCGAGCGTCACCGGC
>JBMORD010000357.1:0-39403 GCA_049322495.1 Myxococcota bacterium
GAAGCCCGAAGTCGCGAAGGCGGAAGCGCCGAAGCCCGAGCCGAAGGCTGAGGCCGCGAAGCCGCCCGAGCCGAAGCCCGCCCCGGTCGCTGCGCCGCCCGCCGAAGGCATGCTCAACCTCCGCGCCTCGGACACCGCCGACGTGTACCTCGACGGCAAGAAGCTCGGCGGCTCGCCGCTGCTCGGCGTCAAGGCGAAGGTGGGCAACCACAAGGTTCGCTTCGACTGCTACGACGCCGCGGGCAACACGGTGACCGGCGCGGTGCAGACGGTGGCGGTCAAGCCTGACGCGGAGACCGAGGTCGACTTCACCTGCCCCGCGGAGTGACGGACGCGAAGTTGCACTGGGCGATGGCGTGTTCGCGTCGTGCCCCTTTCGTGTCCTCCTGGCCGCGGTGGCGTTGACCGCCTGCGAGGCTCCCCAGCCGCGCGCGTGGCGCGTCTTCCGCGTCGAGACGCAGACCCTGAGTGAGATCGCGCGCGTGACGGGCGTGAGCGTCTCCCGCCTCGCGGAGCTCAACCAGCTCGACGGAGATCTCATCCGTCAGGGGCAGGGTCTGCTGGTCCCCGAGAACGAGAAGACGGCGTCGCTGCCACCGTGGCGGCCGCTGCTGCCCGCGCCCGAGTGGCGTGAGTGCGAGGACGTGCGGTGGAGCGTGGCGGTCGAGCGCCCTGCGGACGCGCGCTGCGAGCGGCGCGTGTGCGCCGGCGAGGCGTGCCTGTGCGTGCGCAGCAGCGAGCTCGCGGAGGGCGAGGTGCAGTTCGGCGCGGCGACGTGGTCCACCGCCGTCTTCCCGGGCGACGCCAGCGCAGGCGCGCTCCTCCACGCGCAGGTGGATCTCGACGGCGACGGCCAGCCGGAGTCGGTGGTGTCGACGCGCGAGGCGGCCGGCAACGGGCTCGGCATCGAGTGGTGGAAGCACGTGGTGCTCTCGCGTGGTCGGCCGCTGGCTTCGTTCTCCACGGCCGACTCTGGCCTCGCGTACGTCGCCCAGGCTCGCGGCTGCGCCTTCCTCGCGACGACCACCGACTGGCGCGTCGATCAGCTCCGCGGCGACGGGCTGTATTTCCTCGCGCAGCTCCACGTGGTCGAGGGCGACACGCTGCGCGCCGTCGGCCCGGAGGTCGGCCGGCGCGCCACCCACCGCTTCCTCGCCCAGCGCGCCGCGAGCCTCGAGCACTCGCCGGTGCAGATCGTGCCGTGGTTCACCGACGTCGGCGCCTTCGTCTGGCCTGAGGTGAAGGGCGAGGCGCGGTGCCGCGCGACGACCGTGCTCCGCGAAGAAGAGGACCGCTTCGAGCTCGCCGGCCTCGGGCGTTGGGGACCGCGCAGCGGCATGGACGATGCGGGGAATGCGTACGACGCGCTCCTCGACGCGCGCACCGGGGCGCGGCTCCTCGAGGACTACCGACCGTTCGGGGAGACGAGCTGGGCGGGCCGGGCAGCGACGGTGTGCGAGGCGGTGGTCGATGGGGTGCCGCGCGTCACACTCGCGCTGTGAAATCGTTTGCCGCGGTTGATCGTTTCAGGCGCGGAGGGCCACCAAATGGTGGAGCCGACGCCTCGCCCTCCCCCGGCGTCGCACTTCGGAGTCGTCTTGTCCCGCGCGTCGAGAGGCGCGTCGCCCTGCCGGTCGTTCGGTGGGCACCGGGAGTCTGGACGCGCTCCGGCGTGATCAGCCGCGGAAGAAGTCGCGGATCTCGTCGCGCCGTGCGAGCGCGTCGCGCCTGCCGAGACCGATGAGCGCGTCGGCCCAGCCGCCGTCGAAGAGCAGGTAGCTGGCGAGGTCGCTCTCCCAGGTCGCGCTCTTCGCCGCGGCCCGGTCGAGGAGCCACTCGTAGAAGAAGCCGAGCTCCCATTCGTGCAGGTGCGCCGCGAGGTACTGGCCGGCGAGCAGCGAGATGTTCTCCGAGGGCTCGAAGGCGAGCGTGGGAATGCGGCGGTACGTCGAGCCCCGCGACTCGATGAGCACCTGATCGAACCGCCGCCGCTCGTCGGGCGTGAGCGTGTCGTCGAGCACGCTCATCACGCGGTTGAGGCCGTCGAGCACCTGGAGGTCGTAGCTGACGGGGTCGAGCAGCAGCGCGTTGAGGAGCTTGCCGACGAGGAAGAGCGGGTCGGGGTACTGCTCCTCGCCGGCGGTCGCCTCGAGGTCCGGCACCGCGTTCGACTCGTGCTTGAGCGAGATGACGACCAGCTTGTCAGCGCCCGCGCGGATGACGGGGGCGATGGGCGTGTTGAAGCGGAGGCTCCCGTCGACGAAGTGCGAGCGGCCGATGCGGCGCGCGGGGAAGAGCGCGGGGATGGCGGCCGACGCGAGCACGTGATCCGCGGTGATCCGATCCTTCCGCGAGAGGCGGCGCGGGTGCCGTGAGGGCCGGAGCGCCACGTCGGGCGCGAGCTCGGTGAAGCAGGTGGTGACGCCGGTGCCGACGTGGAGCGTGGCCACGATGAAGGCGCGCACCAGCCCCGCGTCGACGTTGCGGTACAGCGCCTCGAAGCTGATCGCCCGGCGCACGAGCGCCTCGATGCCGGCGGGATCGAGCACCGAGCGCCCGAGCGGCTCGTCGACCGCCTTCGCCTTGCGCCGCAGCCAGCGCAGCGGGTTCGACCAGCCGAGCAGGCCGCGGAGATCGACGCGCAGGTGCTCCTGGAGCCGCAGCTCCCGCCAGGTCTCGGCCAGCTTCGGGAAGGCGTGATCTCCCTGGTGTGCGTGGGCCACGCTCCAGGCGCCGTTGATCGCCCCCACCGAGGTGCCTGCCACGACGCGGAACAGCGGCGACGGATTCTCCGCCCCGCGCCCGAGGGCCTCGGCGATGCCGCACAGCACGCCGACCTCGTACGCGCCGCGCGCGCCGCCGCCCGAGAGCACCAACCCGACGATGGACTCGCTCACGGGAATCGAGGGTAGCAGGTCGAAAACTTGCGACCTGTCGCAACCACCACAGACTTGTAGCACTCGGCGCTTCACCGCGAGGTTTCCCCATGCACCACGTGGCACCCACCGAGACCCTTCCGGACCGTTCTTCGCGCGCGCCGTTCAAGTACCCGGTGCGCGTCACCATCGCGGGCGAGCGGGTGGTGCGCGTGCTCTCGGGAGATCTCTCGACGACCGGCATGTTCCTGGTGATGGCCGAGCCGCCCGAGCCGGGCACCGTGGTGCAGCTCGCGTTCGAGGCCGGCGGCCGCGTGCTGCCGTTCGCCGAGGGTGAGGTCGCCTGGCGCCGCACCTCCGACACGCGCGGCGGCTTCGGCGTGCGCTTCACCCGCTTCCTCCACCCGCGGGCGAAGGCGCTCATCGACTACCTCTGCGAGAACATCACCGCCGGCACGCCGATCAAGCCGCCGCGCCCCTCGCCGCTCCTTCGTCGCCGCTGGCAGGGCCTGGCCGCGCTCGCGGCCGCCGCGGTGCTGTTGATCGCCTCGCGCATCGGGGTGCCGACCGCGCCCGTCACCGCCGTCACCATCGACCCGTCGCTGGTGTGCCGCATGGAGCCGGGGATGACCGCCTGCCCGCAGCTCGCGGCGGCCCCGGCGGCGAAGGCTCCGACGCCCGCGCCCGCGCCGGCGAAGAAGGCCGCGCCGCTCGCCCGCCTGCAGGAGGCGCCGCGCCCCGCGCCGACCGTCACCCGCACACTCTTCTCCGCCGCGAAGCCCGCGACGCTCACCAGCACGCCCATCCCCTCCGGGGCGGCGCGGCTGGTCACCATCTCGCGCGTCAGCGGGGCGGTGCGGGTCGCCGTCGATCCCGTCGCGGGCGGGCTGGTGAAGAGCGTGCGCGCGCTCTCCGGGCCGCCGCGCCTCGTCATCGACGTGACGGGCATCGCGCCGATCTCCGAGCACGTGCTGCCGGTGAAGGACCCCGAGGTGCTGCGCGTGAAGGCCACCGCGCTCGGGAAGAAGACGACCCGGCTCGTCGTCGAGCTGGCGCGCACGCCGTCGCGCGTCGTTCAGCAGGGCGACTCGGCGCTCGTGAGCTACTGACCCGTCGGGCGGTCTCTTCGCGCTGGCGAGGCGCGTGCGGTCGGGTTACCCGGTGGCGCTCGCGATGAACTCTCTTCGAACAGTCGTTGGCCGAGGTGGCGCATGAGCTCCGCGCTCGGCCGGGCCATCGGGCGGGGCAGGCCGGCGTCGAAGCTCCCCGACCCTGAGAAGCCGGCGCCGAAGGTGACGACGCGCGAGCTCTTCCAGCAGCTCCCGCGCGCGCTCTCGCTGGTGTGGGAGGCCGATCGCCGCAACGCGCTGCTGCTCGGCGCGCTGACGCTGGTGCAGGCGGTGCTGCCGGCGTCGATGGCGTGGGTGGGCAAGCTGATCATCGACGCGGTGGTGCAGGCAGCCGCGACGAAGCCGGCTTCCGAGGCGGCCCAGGCGCTCATCTGGAAGTACGTCTCGTGGGAGCTCGGCCTGGCGCTCGTGGCGCTGCTCGTCGGCCGGCTCCTCGGGCTCTCGCGCGAGCTGCTGCGGGCGAGCCTCGGGAACCTCCTCAACGAGCGGATCCTCGAGAAGTCGCTGACGCTCGAGCTGCGCCACTTCGAGGACAGCGAGACCTACGACATCATGCAGAACGCGCGGCGCGAGGCGTCTTCGCGCCCGCTGGCCCTGGCGCTCGACGCGGTGTCGGTGGTGCGCAACGTGCTGACGCTGTCGACCTTCGCGGTGCTCTTGTGGAACGTCGCGTGGTGGAGCGTCTTCGTGCTGCTCGTCGCGGCGATCCCCTCGTTCCTCGCCGAGACGAAGCTCTCGGGCGAGGCGTTCCGGCTCTACTCGTGGCGCGCACCCGAGGGCCGCAAGCTCAACTACCTCGAGTGGATCCTCACCCGGGATTCGACGGTGAAGGAGGTCAAGCTCTTCGGCCTCGGGCCGCTGGTGCTCGGGCGCTACCGCGCGCTCTTCGAGAAGTTCCTGGCGGAGGATCGCCGGCTCGCGGTGCGCCGCCTGGTGCTGGGCACGCTGCTCGGCGCGGTGTCGCTGTCGGCCTTCTACCTCTGCTACCTGTGGGTCGCGGGGCGCGCGTCGACGGGCGCCATCTCGGTCGGCGATCTGGTGCTCTCGCTGGGCGTCTTCCGCCAGGGGCAGGCCGCCTTCGAGGCCGTGCTGAGCGCGGTCGCCGGCATGTACGAAGACGCGCTGTTCCTCTCGAACCTCCAGCGCTTCTTCGAGCTGCCCACCACCGCGGAGGTCGCGCGCGTGTCGCCGCCCAGGACGCTGCCGCCCGGGCCGCACGCGCTGGAGTTCGACCACGTCAGCTTCCGCTACCAGGGCCGCGAGGACTGGGCGTTGCGCGACGTGACGCTCACCCTCGCGCCCGGCGAGAAGCTCGCGCTGGTGGGCGAGAACGGCGCCGGCAAGTCGACGCTGATCAAGCTGCTGCTGCGCCTCTACGAGCCGACGGAAGGCGCCATTCGCTACGGGGGCGTCGACCTGCGCGATCTCGACGTGCGCGACGTTCGTGGGCGCATCGGCGCGGTGTTCCAGGACTTCGTGCGCTACCAGTTCACCGCCGCCGAGAACATCGGCCTCGGGCAGCCGGAGCAGATCGACGACCGCGCGGCGATCGAGGCCGCGGCCGACAAGGGCGGCGCGAAGCCGGTCATCGAGCAGCTCCCGCGGCAGTACGACACCATGCTCGGCGGCTGGTTCGAGAAGGGCCACGAGCTGTCGGGCGGGCAGTGGCAGAAGCTGGCCATCGCCCGCGCCTTCATGCGCGAGGCGGAGATCCTCGTGCTCGACGAGCCCACCGCCGCCATCGACGCCGAGGCCGAGGTGGCGCTGTTCGAGCGCTTCCGCGCGCTGGCGAAGGAGCGCACGGCGATCATCATCAGCCACCGCTTCAGCACGGTGCGCATGGCCGACCGCATCGCGGTGCTCGAGGGCGGGCGGCTGACGGAGCTCGGCAGCCACGAGGCGCTGCTGTCGCAGGGCGGCCGCTACGCGCGGCTCTTCACGCTGCAGGCGCAGGGCTACCGCTGAGGTACCTTGCGGTCGATGTCGAACGCACCCGACGACCCGGCCGCGCGCCCCGAGGGGGCCCGCCTCCGCCAGCGCGCGGCGCTCACCACCGTGCGCTCGGTGCTGGGGGCGCTCATCCTCGTGGCGCTGCTGGGCACCGCCGCGTCGCTGCTCTCGTACCGCGCCGACGTCACCGAGGCGCGCCGGCAGGTGCACGAGCGCGTCGCGCACCAGGGGCGGCTGTACGCCGACTCGCTGGGCCTGCACTTCGACGTGCTGCGCGCCGAGCTCCAGCGCGTGGCCGATCGCGGGTGGGCTGCGCTCGCGACCCGGGAGCCGGGCGTGCTCGACGCCATCCGCGAGGACCGCTCGTTGTTCGGAGAGGGCGTGGTGCTCCTCGAGCTCTCGGGCGCGGTGGTGTGGAGCGAGCCCGGCCTCACGCTCCCCGCAGAGCTCCAGGCCCAGCCGTGGTTCCAGCACGTGCTGGCGCTCGAGCGCGCGACGGTCGACGAGCTGGTGTCCGACGAGAGCTCCCGGCTGGCGGTGGCGATCCCCGTGCGCGAGGCGGGGAAGCTGCGCGGGGTGCTGGTGGGCATCGTCGGTGGGTCCGATCGGCTGCTCTACGGCGTCGAGGGGCCCGGCGAGCAGCTGCTCCTGCTCTCGTCGCGCGAGCGCGTGCTGCTGCCCCTCGTCGAGCCGGCGTGGAGCCACGCGCGCGGCTTCGAGGACCGGGTCGAGTCGCTGCGCGCGTCCGGCGGTGACGCGACCTGGCAGCTCGACGGTCACGAGGTGATGGCCGAGGCGTTCGGGGTGAAGAGCACCGCGCTCCAGGTGCTGGCGCTCGAGAGCGATGAGATCACCGTCACCCCGATCCGCCAGCGGCTGAAGTCGCAGCTCGCCTTCCTGCTGGTGGTGCAGCTCGCCGCGCTCGGCGCCTTCGTGCTCTTCCTCCGCCGCACGTGGCGGGTGTTCCTCGAGGCCGAGGCGCGCATCGCCGCGCAGGAGAAGATGGCGGCGCTGGGCTCGGCGGCGAGCCTCATCGCGCACGAGGTGAAGAACTCGCTCAACGGGCTCAAGGCGGCGACCGCGCTGCTCGAGAGCGGCGGTGACGTGAGCCTGGTCTCGCGCACCGTCGGCGGGCAGGTCGATCGCCTGGGTCACCTCGCCCGCTCGCTGCTCTCGTTCTCGCGGCCGAGCGAGCTGCGCCGCGTGGCGGTGGAGCTCGACGCGCTGACGCGGGAGACCGTGGAGGCGCTGGCGACGCTCCCCGAGCGCCCGGAGGCTGACGTGTCGCTCGAGCTCGAGCCCGGCGTGCGCGTCGAGAGCGACCCGCTGCTGCTGACCACGGCCATCGACAACGTGGTGCGCAACGCCATCGAAGCCGCCGTCGCCGCGAAGGATCTGGGGCGGGTGACGCAGCCGCGCGTGATGGTGCGCGTGTTCCGCGACGGCGCGGCCGCCGTGGTGCGTGTCGAGGACAACGCCGGCGCGTCCGCGGAGCTCGAGGCGCGGCTGGGGGAGCCCTTCTTCACCACCAAGCCGCGCGGCATCGGGCTGGGGCTGGCGATGTCGAAGCGCGCCCTCGAGCAGCTCGGCGGCACGCTGGCCTTCGAGCGCCTGCCGGCAGGGAGCCGCTTCGAGCTCCGCGTGCCGGGAGTAAGAGGGTGACCATGCTCAACACGCTCCTCGTCGACGACGATCGCGCGTTCTCGGCCGTGGCCGCCGCGACGCTGCAGCGTGAAGGGCTGCCGGTGACGGTGGCGCACTCGCTGCACGAGGCGCGGGTGCAGCTGGCGCAGCGCGGGTTCGATCTCATCATCCTCGACCGACGGCTGCCCGACGGGGACGGGCTCCAGGCGCTGCCCGAGGTCAAGGCGGCCCAGCCGGGAGCGGTGGTGGTGATGGTGACCGCGCACGGCGACATCTCGAGCGCGGTAGAGGCCATCCGCCTCGGCGCGACGGACTACCTGGCCAAGCCGATCGAGCTGGCGGACCTCGTCTTCAAGGCGCGGCGCGCGGCGGAGGAGATCCGCCTGACGGATCGCCTGCAGCACGTGGAGGGGAAGCTCTCGACGCGGCGCGGGCTCATTCCGCCGGTGTCTCCGGCGATGAAGGCGGTGGTGGAGACGCTCGAGCGCATCGCGAGCACCAGCCCGCGGAGCCCGGTGCTGCTGCTGGGCGAGACGGGCACGGGCAAGGAGGCGCTCGCGTGGCACCTCCACCAGCGCAGCTTCGGGGCGGCGATGCCCTTCATTCAGCTCAACTGCGCGGCGCTGCCGGAGTCGATGGCCGAGAGCGAGCTCTTCGGCCACGAGAAGGGCGCCTTCACCGACGCGAAGGCGACGCGGCGCGGCCTGGTGGAGCTCGCCGCGCGCGGCACGCTGTTCCTCGACGAGGTGGGTGAGCTCTCGGCGCCGCTGCAGGCGAAGCTGCTCACCTTCCTCGACGGCGGCCGCTTCCGCCGGCTCGGCGGCTCGACGGAGCTCACCAGCTCCGCGCGGGTGCTGGCGGCGACCAACCGCGACCTCGAGCAGCAGGTGAAGGCGGGGCGCTTCCGCGAGGACCTCTGGTTCCGGCTCTCGGTGTTCCGCATCGACGTGCCGCCGCTACGCGCGCGCCGGGAAGATCTCGCCGCGCTGGCCGACGGGCTCCTCGCGCGCGTGGCGGCGGAGCAGGGGCGCCGGGAGGTGCCGCGGCTGGCGCCGGTCGCGCTCACGCGTCTCCAGCGCTACCGCTTCCCGGGCAACGTGCGCGAGCTGCGCAACATCCTCGAGCGGGCGCTGGCCCTCGAGCGCGGCGAGGAGCTCCAGCTCGACTGGCTCGTCACGCCCGACGCTGGCGGCGCCGACCCGGCGAGCTTCGTGGCGCGCGAGGTGGAGCCTCTCGAGCGCCTCGAGCGTCGCTACGCCCGCTGGGCGCTCGATCGCCTCGGCGGCCGGCGCCTCGACACCGCGAAGGCGCTCGGCATCTCGCACCCCACCTTCAGCAAGCTGGTGAGGGACGAGGAGTAGCCGTCACGGCACGACGATGACCGTGCCGTTGGGCGTGAAGGTGCAGGGCACGGCGGCGGTCTGGAAGCGGACCGAGCCCACCACCCACATGTCCTTCGCGCGGCTCATGGTGCGCGTCTGGGTCGTGATGAGCTGGCCGCCGCAGTACACCTTCACCGTCGACGTCACCGGGCTCGCTGCATCGTAGTCGTACATGTGCGCGCCGATGGCGTAGTCGACGCCGAGATCGGGCGAGTTGATGCGCATGTTCTCCGGGCCACGGCCAAGGATGTCGTCGCGGTCGAGGCTCGGGCTCGCCTGGGCGTTGGCCGACCAGCTCGGTCGGAGGTTGCGGTAGTTGCAGTCCCAGGTGGTGTTGAACCAGCTCGTCGAGGTCAGCGGCGAGCCGCCGTTGGGGTGCAGCAGGTGGAGGTCGACGTCGTTGTTGCGATCCCACGTGAGCTCGATCCACAGATCGCCGTTGGCGATGACGGTGACCGGCGTCTGGCACTGCGCGGTGTAGCCGAGCGCGTCGGTGACGTTGAACGAGATGACGTGCGTGCCGACCACGTCGGCGAAGTAGCTGGTGCTGGTGCAGCTCGTCGGCGACGAGAAGGTGCCGTTCGAGGTGGCCGGGCGCATGCCGGCGCTCCACGCGCAGCTCAGCGGCGCCGTGCCGCCCATGAGCTGCGTGGGCGCGAGGGTGATGGTGGAGTTCGCGTTGACCGTCATCGGGCTCGGGCAGCCGAGCTGGAGGCCGCACGACGCCTGCGTGCGCGCGATGCCGTTGCCGCTGAGCGGGATGTTGTAGGGGATCGTCGCCGCGCCCTGCTGGGTGGTGACGGTCAGCACGCCCGCCTGCGCGCCGGTGAGGTACGGCCGGAAGCGGACCAGCACGGTGCGCGAGGCGCCCGGCGCGATGGAGCCGCCGGCCGGCGCGGAGGTGATGACGAACTGCGGGCAGCCGCCGGCGGTGGCGCAGGTGCCGGTGCCGTTCGGCGCGAGCGCCGGGTCGGTGATCAGCGTCGAGTTGAGCGTCACCGCGTTCGGGCAGGTGTTGCTGATCACCAGCGCGCGCTCGGGCGAGCCGCACTCGAGCTGGGTGTCGGCGAAGGTCAGCGGCGACGGCGAGACCGTGAGGCACGACGGCGCCTGCGTGGCCTGGAGCGCCACCGAGGCCTGCGGCGCGCCGGGGGTCGAGACGTTGAAGATCACCTCGCCGGTGGCCAGCGTGGTGGTGGTGGGCATGCCCAGCGGCGTGGCGCGCACGCTGACGCTCGCTGACTGGCCGGCGTTGAGCATGAGGTCGACCGGGTTGCTGGGGAGGCTGAAGACCGGGTCGGTCGTCGGCGAGAGCCCGAGGCCGTTGAAGTAGCAGACCTCCTGCGGCGTGGTGCCGAGGTTGGTGAGCGTGAAGGAGAGATCGACGGGCGTGGTCTCGAGCACGCCGAACGAGAGCGTGGTGGGCGCGAGGGTGTAGTTGCACGGCGGCCCGGCGAGCGCCTCGGCGGTGATGCGCACGCGCGCCTCGGGGTTCGAGACGTCGTTGGAGTAGACGACGACCTCCCATTCCTTGAGGCCGGCGGTCTGCGGCATCACGCGCACCGGGAGGTTGAGGGCCGCGGTGGGCGAGGCCTCGATGCCGACCGCGGGATCGTAGAGCGCCGTCGAGACGGTGTTGGTGCACGAGCCGGTCATCGCGTCCCACTCTCCGACGCAGATCTCGGCGTCGGTGCCGTTGATGGCGTGCACCTCGAAGAAGGTGGGGCCGGTGCCGTTGGGGCCGAGGAAGAGGTTGGCGCGCGGGTCGGCCGGCGTGGGGCGGTTGCCGACGTTCGCCACGCGGAGCGTGCGCTGCACGAAGGTGGCGGGCATCGAGCCGGGCGTGAAGCCGATGCGGCCGATGGCGAACAGCGGCGACGGGCGCACGTCGATGCGCGGGCCGCCGCCGAAGCCCTTGAGGGAGATGGCGACACCGGGCTGCGACGCGAGCGAGGTCGCCGCCTGGAGCGAGCCCACCTTGCCGCCGAGCGCGAGCGGCCGGAACTCGAGCTGGGTCACCGCGGTGCCGTCGGTCCACGTGCCGCTCGGGTCGCGGGTGGCGGCGGGGAGGAGCAGGCTCGTGAGGTCCTGCGGGGCGGCCGCGGTGACGACGAAGACCGGGTCGGTGGTGTGGAGGTTCGACAGCTCGGCGGCGACGCTGCAGGTGTTGGAGAACGTCACCTTGCCCGGGCCCGCGCTCGAGGGCGGCACCGCGCCGAAGTGGAGGCCGAGCCCCTGCGGATCATCCGGCGGCTCCGCCTTCCAGGTGATGCAGGAGTTCACGCCGCGGCCCTTCACGGTCACGGTGCGCTGCGGGCACGAGTCGGCGCGGCGCACGGTGAACTGGCCGGTGAAGTCGCCGGGCTCCGAGGGCGAGAAGGTGACGGTGAGGTTGGGCGCGCTGCCCGCGGCGACGGTGAGCGTGCCGTCGGTGAGGCCCATCAGGGTGAACACGCCGACCGGCGCGCCGGTGACGCCGCCGGCCACCACCTTCACCGACGCCGCGCCGTCGTTGCGCAGCGAGATGTCACTCGAGAGCGTCGAGCGCAGCGGCACCGAGCCGAAGTCGATGGTCTCGGGCACGTCGCACTGGCCCGCGATGGCCTTGCCGCTGAGCGTGAGCGGCGAGGCGGCCGCGCCCTGCGGGCGGAGCTCGAGGAACGACTCGTACTCCGCGGTGCTCCGGTTCTCGGTCACCGGCGGGGTGAAGGCCACCAGCACCTCGGTGCGCTCCGTCGGGTCGAGCACGAGGTCGGCGGTCCACCGCACCTCGAAGGCCGCCTGCGACGCGAGCTGCGAGTTGAGCGTGGTGGGCGCGCCCATGAGCTGCGCGAACTCCGTCATGGTCAGCGGCGCGCGGCCGACGTTGCGCACCCACAGCCGCGCGTCGCGGCGGCCGCCCATGGTGGTGATCGGGAAGTCGACGCGCGCCTTGACGTCGCTCTCGAGCCCGTCAGCCGATTCCCACTCCCAGCGAACGTCACCCGACACGGTGGAGGTGACATTTCGCTGGCACTCACACCCAGCGACGATCAGCGACAGCGACAGGACGACCAGACGGTGATTGCGCACTGCGTAGTCCTACACGGTCGAATGGCCGGGCGGAAAGAGGGGGCCCGACGGTCAGCCTTTCTCAAATCGCGAGAATGACGCGGGAAACGAAAGCGCCTTTCAGCCGACGGTGAAGAGATCTTTCAGCGGCGGATCTCCTGACGAGGAGATCCAACGGGTTGGGCGTGGCGCGGGAGATGGAACGACCACGATTCATGTGGTTCCTCCCGATGTTGTCTGCGGGGCTTTTCTCCGCGGCCCCGCCGCTCGAGCTGTCGCGGCTCGAGAACGCCAGCCAGCTGCCGGCAGTCGTCTGGCAGCAGGCGCCGGAGCTGGCGGGGG
The DNA here is from genome assembly GCA_049322495.1 of Myxococcota bacterium. GTDB lineage: Bacteria > Myxococcota > Myxococcia > Myxococcales > Myxococcaceae > Archangium_A. Next base: position 12,376 of record JBMORD010000357.1, read on the forward strand.
CGCGGATCAGCGTCGCGCGCGCGCTGGCCGAGCGGGGCAAGGCGGAGCGGCTGCCGAACCCCGGGCTCGATCTCTCGGTGAACACGCTGCCGGTGGGGCCGCTGAACCCGCCCGGGCTGAGCGACCCGTTCCTCAACGTGCCGAACGTCGCGGTCGGGCTGTCGTGGCTCATCGAGCTGGGCAAGCGCGGGCCGCGGCAGGAGGCGACGGCGGAGGCCGCGCGCGCGGCGGCGCTCGACGCGCTCGATCAGGTGCGGCGCAAGGCGCTCGAGCTCGAGGACGTCATTGGCGACGTGGCGGCGGCGCAGGTGCGGCTGAGCGCGCTGTCGACGTTGACCGACGACGCGCGGCGGCTGAGCGCGCTGCAGCAGGCGCGCGCCGAGAAGGGTGACACCGCCGAGCTCGACGCGGATCGCGCGCGGCTCGAGCTCGAGGCGACGCTCACCGCGCAGGGCGAAGCGACGGAGCTGCTCGCGGCCTCGCTGCGGCAGTGCGGCGAGGTGGTGGGCGCCCCGTGCGTCGCCTTCGCCGACCTCGAGCAGGCCAACCGCTGGCTCGATCATCGCTGTGCGGGCGTCGACGGTCCGCCGACCGAGCGACCGGATCTCCAGGCGCTCGAGGCGAGCGTGCGCTCGGCGCGGGCGGCGGAGCGGCTGGCGCGGGCCACGGCGATCCCCGACCCGACGGTGCGCCTCGGCTACGTGCGCGATCAGTTCGTCGTCTCGGGCAACCAGCAGAACAGCCTCTTCGTCGGCGTGTCGGTGCCGCTGCCGCTCTTCGAGCGCGGGCAGGACGACGCGCGCGCCGCGGCGGTGGCGGCGGCGGCGGGCGAGCGCGCGCGGGAGCAGCTCCTCGCGATGGCGCACACGCAGCTCGCGCAGCTGGGGCAGGAGGCGGAGCGCGTCGAGGCGCGCCAGAAGCGCCTGCGCGAGCAGTCGTTGCCGCTCGCGCGCAGCGTCGTCGAGCGGCTCGACCTCGCGGTGACGCGTGGCGCGGCGCCGCTGCAGGAGCTGCTGCTCGCCCGGCGCACCCTCGCCGAGCTCCTGCTCACCGCCGCCGAGCTCGATCGCACCCTCTTCCACCTTCACGTCGCGCGCGCCCGCCTCAGCACCTCGCTCGCGCCGTTCCCGGAGCTCCAGCCATGAGACTGCTCGTCCTCTCGATCCTCGTCGTGCTCGCCGGCTGCAAGAAGCCGCCGGCCGACGTCGACGCGGCCACGAAGATCAAAGCCGACGCGACGGGCGTGACGCTCGCCGACGACGCGCCGCAGTGGAAGTACGTGGAGCTCGCGGTGGCGACGCTGGGGCCGCCGCTCGCGCCGCTGCCGGTGCCGGGCCACGTCGACCTCGACCCCAAGCGGACCGCCGCGGTCGGCGTGCCATTGCCCGGTCGCGTGGAGGGCGTGCTGGTGCGCCTCGGCACGCGGGTGCGGCAGGGCGAGCGGCTCTTCTCGGTGCGCAGCGGCGCCTTCGCGGAGCTCGATCGCGAGACGGAGGCTGCGCGCGCGCAGGTCGCGGTGCGCCAGCGGCTGCTCGAGCGCGCGAAGGAGCTCTACGAGCTCAAGGCGGCCGCGCAGAAGGACGTGCTGGCCACCGAGGCCGAGCTCAAGGAGGCGGAGCTGGCGCTCAAGGCCGCGGAGTCGAAGCAGGCGAGCCTCGCGGTGGCCGCCGAGGGGAACAACCTGTTCTGGGTGCGCGCCCCGCGCGCGGGCACGGTGGTGGAGCTCGACGTGTTCCCCGGCCAGGAGGTGGGCCCGGAGCACGAGAAGCCGCTGCTCCGGCTGTCGGATCTCGACGAGGTGCTGGTGGTGGCCGACGTGCCCGAGAGCGACGTGAGCGACGTGCAGCTCGGAGAGAAGGTCTCGGTGAGCCCCCAGGGCGCGGAGCCGCGCGAGGGCACGGTGGAGTACGTGAGCGAGGTGGTGGAGCCGCGGCGGCGCACCGTCGAGGTGTGGGTGCGCGCGCTCAACGCCGATCGCCGCCTGCGCCCCAACGGCTTCGTGGAGGTGGTGCTCGAGCCGGGCACCGCCGCCGAGGTGGTGAAGGTGCCCGACGCGGCGGTGGTGACGCAGGGCACCCGCTCGGTGGTCTTCGTGGCCAACGGCCCGGGTCGCCTCGAGCCACGGCCGGTGAAGCCGGGGCGGCGCCGCGACGGGCTGACCGAGATCCGCGGAGGGCTCGAGCCGGGCACGCGCTTCGTGTCGCGCGGCGCGCTGCTGCTGCTCAACCAGGTCGATCTCTCGTCGGACACCTGAGCCATGTTCGAGCGCATCGTCAGCTTCAGCCTCCACAACCGCGTGGCGGTGGTCTTCTTCGCGGTGGTGGTGCTCGCGCTGGGCCTGGTGAGCTTCCAGCAGCTCACCATCGAGGCCTTCCCCGACCCGACCGACACGCAGGTCAACGTCATCACGCTCTTCGACGGCCAGCCCACCGAGGAGGTGGAGCGGCAGATCGGCCTGCCGCTCGAGCGCGCGCTCAACGGCACGCCGAACATGACGCGCCTGCGGAACCTCTCGATGTTCGGCCTGTCGATGGTGACGCTCACCTTCCGGGACGGCACCGACGGGTTGTGGGCGCGCCAGCAGGTGCTCGAGCGGCTGCGCGAGGCGGAGCTGCCCGAGGGCGTGACGCCGGAGCTCGGGCCCTACGCGACGCCGATCGGCGAGGTGTACCGCTACACGCTGCGCGGGGCGAAGGGCGACCCGATGAAGCTGCGCACGCTGCAGGACTGGGTGGTGCGCCCGAGCCTGATGCGCGTCAACGGCGTCGCCGACGTGGTGAGCTACGGCGGCCTGCAGCGGGTGATCCAGGTCGAGCCGCGGCCGCAGTCGCTCGCCGGGCTGGGGCTCACGCTGCAGGATCTCGAGGAGGCGGTGCAGCGCGGCTCGCAGAACGCGTCGGGCGGCGTGCTCGAGCGGGGCAGCGAGCAGTTCGTCATCCGCAGCGAGGGCCTCTTCAAGTCGCTCGACGACATCCGCAACGTGGGCGTCACCGAGCGTGACGGCACGCCGATCTTCGTGAAGGACGTGGCCACCGTCACCGAGTCGTGGGCGCCGCGCCAGGGCGTGGTGAGCGAGGGGAAGAACCTCGACGTGGTGGAGGGCATCGTGCTCATGCGCCGCGGAGAGAACCCCTCGGTGGTGCTCGAGCGCCTCAAGGAGCAGCTCACGGTGGTCAACGGGCAGCTCGCGGAGGAGGGCGCGGAGGTGGTGGCCTTCTACGATCGGCGTGAGCTGGTCGACGCGACGCTCGAGACGGTGGGGCACAACCTCATCGAGGGCGCGGTGCTGGTGCTGCTGGTGCTCTTCGTGTTCCTGCTCGACCTGCGCGCGGCGATCATCGTGTGCACGCTGATCCCGCTCTCGCTCGCGGTGGCGTTCATCTACCTCAAGCAGCGCGGCATGTCGGCGAACCTCCTGTCGATGGGCGCGGTCGACTTCGGGGTGATCGTCGACGGCGGCGTGGTGATCATCGAGGCGATCCTCGCGGCGCTGGTGCTGAAGGACCACAACCCGGCGCCGCCGCAGGAGCGCATCCGCAAGGCGGCCGCGTCGGTGGTGCGCCCGACGGTGTTCGCGCTGCTGATCATCATCGCCGCCTACATCCCCATCTTCATGCTCGAGCGCGTCGAGGGGCGCATCTTCTCGCCGATGGCCAACACCGTCGCCGCGGCGCTGGTGGGGGCGCTGCTCTTCTCGGTGACGCTGGTGCCGGCGCTGGCCTCGTTCGCGTGGCGCGGCCCGGTGCACCACCGCGAGTCGCCGGTGCTGGCCTTCGCGCAGAAGGTGTACCTCCCGACCCTGAGCTTCTCGCTCAAACGGCCGTGGCTGGTGCTGGGCCTCGCCTCGTCGCTGCTGCTCGCCACCGGCTTCCTCGGGTCGAGGCTGGGCAGCGAGTTCCTCCCCGAGCTCAACGAGGGCGCGCTGTACATGACCTTCACGCTGCCCTCGAACGTCTCGCTCTCGGAGGGCCGGCGCATGGTGCCGAAGCTCACCGCGCTCATCCAGGCGAAGCCGCAGGTCGAGGCGGTGCTCAGCCAGCTCGGGCGCCCGGAGGACGGCACCGACGCCACGCTCACCAGCAACCTCGAGTTCTTCGTGAAGCTCAAGCCGGCCTCGCAGTGGCCGAAGGACACGCCGGAGCTGGGCGACGTCATCCGCGTGCTCCGCGACGGCATCGACGAGGTGCCGGGGCTCGAGGTGAACTTCAGCCAGCCCATTCGCGACAACGTCAACGAGAGCATCAGCGGCCAGTTCGGGCAGATCGCCGTGAAGCTCTACGGCGACGACCTGGCAAAGCTCCAGCAGCAGGCCGAGAAGGTGAAGGCCGTCATCTCGACGGTGAAGGGCGTGGCGGACCTCGGCATCGTGAAGAGCGGTGAGGTGCCGCAGGTGCAGGTGGAACCGGATCGCGCCGCGCTGGCGCGCTACGGCATGACGCTCGGCGACTTCCAGCACGTGTTCCAGACCGCGGTCGGCGGGAGGCCGGTCGACGAGTTCTGGGAAGGCGAGCGGCGGTTCGACGTGGTGCTGCGGCTCCCGGCGGTGGAGCGCAACGACGTCGAGAAGCTGCGCAAGCTGCGCGTGGCGGTGCCCGGCGGCGTCACCGTGCCGCTCGAGGCGCTGGCGCGGCTCAACACCGGCACCGGGCGCGCGAGCATCAACCGCGAGAACGGCCGGCGGTACATCGGCATTCGCATGAACGTGCGCGACCGCGACCTCGGCAGCTTCGTCGACGAGGCGCGCCATCGCGTCGAGAAGGAGGCGCCGCTGCAGGCGGGGCAGCGCATCGAGTGGGGTGGCGAGTTCGAGAACAAGGAGCGCGCGATGAACCGGCTGCTGCAGGTGGTGCCGGTGGCGCTGCTGCTGACGCTCCTGCTGCTGTTCCGCGCGTTCGACAGCTTCCCGCGCGCGGTGCTGACGCTGCTCAACGTGCCCTTCGCGCTCACTGGCGGCATCTTCGGCCTGTGGCTGTTCGACATGCCGCTGTCGGTCGCGGCGGCGGTCGGCTTCATCGCGCTCATCGGCCAGGCGTCGCTCAACGGCGTGCTGGTGGCCTCGGCGATCGCCGAGAAGCTGCGGCACGGCATGCTGCTCGATCACGCCATCATCGAGGGGGCGCGCGAGCGGCTGCGGCCGGTGCTGATGACCGCCGCGCTGGCGGCGCTGGGCCTCGTGCCGGCGGCGATGAGCCGGGCGATGGGCAGCGAGACACAGCGGCCGCTGGCGGTGGTGATCGTCTTCGGCACGCTCTCGGCCTGCGCGCTCACCCTGGTGCTCCTGCCGGTGATGTACCGGGAGTACGCGCGGCGCTTCGAGAACCGGGCGCAGTGAGGGCGCGTTTGCGTGTAGGGTGCGCGGCGCAATGAGTGAGAAGCAGAAGTTTCCGAGGTCGCAGAAGTTCCGGCTGTCCGAGAAGGGGCAGGAGGCGGTGCGCGCCTACGAGGTCACCATCGCCCAGGCGAAGACCGGGCACGGGCGCGCGGAGTTCGAGGCGGCGCGGGCCGCGTGGGGCACGCCGCGCGGGCTGACCGCCGACGACGCGCCGTTCCTCGTCGAGTTCGGCGCCGGCCGCACCCTCAAGGAGACCGCCGCTGCGCTCGCCGACTGCGGCACCACGCCCAAGCAGGTGAAGGAAGCGACCGAGCGGCTCCTGAGCGTGGGGATGCTCGAGCCCGTGCCGCACGAGCTGCACTGAGCCGCGGCTCAGCGAACGGTGAAGGTCGCACTGAAGTCGTCGAGCGGCTCGTTGCCCCCGTCGCGCGACGCCTGCAGCTGAGTGAACTCGAGGCTGAGCGTCTCGCCCGTCCCCGTACCGCCATCGAGCACCGTCAGCCGCCCCGTGGCGGGAAGCCACTCGCTCGACGCCTTCCAGAAGAAACGATCGGGCAGGGTGCAGCCGGCTTCGGTGCGCGTGTTCCTCGGGACGAGCCCGGTGCTCAGCGGCTCGTGGAGCTGCGCGAAGATCGTCCCGTTGGCCTGCGCGGCGACGAGGAAGAGCGTGACGCCCGCGTCGTGCTCCACGCGGCCCAGCGAACGGAGGACGAGCGGGCCCTGGTCGGGCGTCGTGCCCCAGGTGTCCTCGCGAGCGTGCGCCTGCTCACACGCGTCCTCGATGGTCGGAAAGGGAGGAACTTCCGGAACAATGCACCCTGGGAGGAGGAGGACAACCGACAACGATAGGCCCGTAGTCACTCTAAACATGGACGCTGATCACCGGGTTGAGGATGAGCTTCGTCGGCCGCACGATTACGGACCGCAGCGAGACCAGGAGTGGTGCGCTTGTCGGCAGCGGGAGCCGGGCACGCTGGGCCGCGACGGCAGCGCGAATCTCGCGATTCAGCACGATCCCGAGTTGGTTTGCGACCTGCCGGCGCAGTTCCTCCTCGATCATTGCGTTTGCGGCCCAGAGGATGGTCGAGCCGAGTGGGCGGAAGAACGCCCAGCCAGCGGTCGGTGTCAACGTCAGGCTGCCTGGAATTGGTGCAGCGGCGACGATCGCGCGCGCCCAGTCATCTGTGTCCGTACAGGGGGCGAGAGTGTAGTTGGCCGAGTGGGAGAACAGTGTCGTCGCTGCCTGCGCGAGCGAGGGACCGGTGATGATCCTTCCGGCTATTGTGACCGACACCGAGTTGTTTCCCAACGTGAAGGAGAGCGATGACAGTCGCACGTCGAGCGTCAGTGGACCGAGCACAGTCGAGATGACGATGGTCGGAATTGTCGGAATCTTGTCTGAGGTTGGTAGTCGTGAGCTGAGTTCAGTGTCCGAGAATGAGACTGGCGACCAGACTACAATCGTGACATCGCTCGATGCGGTCGCGATGCCCGGTAGAGGCCGAGGCGAGCGGCACAGCACTGTGGCGGGAGAGCCCCCTTCGACGACGAGTCCCGTGAGGCTTGATGGTACTGTTGTGAACTCGAAGCGCGTCGAACTGGGTCGACCGGTTGCAGAGGGATGGACCAGCCTTGCAGTGAGAGACTGCGGCGCGAATGTTGACGTGAAGTCGAAAAGCGAGACGTTGACGCGGTAGACCTTTCCGCGGCACTGCGCCAACCTCTCTTCTGCGTTGCGGAGTGCCCCGAGCAGCAGCGCCTTTCCGATCGGCTTTTCGTTTGTCTCGCGCGCTTCAACCAGCTCCCGAATACGTTCAACTTCCGCCTCCAGCCCCGAACAATCCATCCACGCCCTCGCTTGCTAATTGTTGAACCGCACGTCTGGTTCTGGCGACGAACGAGGCGGAAATCAAGCGCAGTTCTCCATTCAGGCGATCTTCGCGGCGTCGGCGAAGTCGAGGCGCGGCAGCCGCGGGTGCAGCTTCGAGCGCTCTCCGTAGCCGAGGTTCACCAGCAGCACCGACCTCCAGCTCGTGCCAGCGAAGAAGGCCTCGTCGACCTTCGCGCGCTCGAAGCCGCCCATCGGCCCGCAGTCGAGCCCGAGCGCGCGCGCGGCCATGATCAGGTAGCCGGCCTCGAGGCCGCTGTTCTGCACGAGGTTGAACTCCTTCTTCTCGGGCGGCATGCCCGCGAGCCGCTCACCGAGTTCCGGGCGCGCGGGGAAGAGCTTGCTCATCTGGCGGTGGTACTGCTCGTCGACGGCCACCACCACCGTCACCGGCGCCGCGCGCGTCTTGTCGACGTTGCCCGCCGACAGCGCCGGCACCAGCTTCTCCTTCGCCTCCGCGCTCTTGATGAACAGGAAGCGCGTGGGGTGGCTGTTGGTCGAGGTCGGGCCGAGCTTCACCAGCTCGTAGAGCCGATGGAGGAGCTCGTCGGGCACCGGCTGCGGCGACCAGGTGCTGAGCGTGCGCGCGTCGAGGAAGAGCTGCTGGAGGGCGGCGTCGGGGAGGACGGACATGCGCGCTGGAGTGCACCTCCGGCGCGCGCGGCGCAACTGTGAGTGCGGTCAGGTGCGGGGAAAGTGCGAGGGCAGCTCGGTCGCGAGCGCCACCAGCGCGGCGAGCCGCTCCGGGGTGAAGAAGCCCCGCTGGGTCGCCTCGGCGTCGATGATGCCGACCACCTTGCCGTTGGCGTCGAGCACCGGGAGGCACGCCTCGGACTGCACCTTCGGATCGCACTCGTAGTACGCGCCGCCCTGCGCGAGGTGCGCACCGACGTCGTTGATGATGCGCGCGGTGCCGCTGCGCCCCACCGCCACGTTGTTCGAGCGCGCGGCGAAGTCGTCGGTCATCGGGAATTCCGCGCGGCTCTCGGCGCCGCGGTAGGCGAGCTTCACCAGCGCCGGCCCGCCCGGCCGCGCGCGCAGCTGGTACGCGCCGAGCCACTCGCAGCCGAGGCGCTGCTGGGCCGACTCGATGAGCGCGTCGATGGTCAGCAGCGAGAACGAGGTCTGCACCGAGCGCCCGCCGAGCGCTTCGGACAGATCGTACGGCTTCGGGTCGAGCTCCTCGTGGAGCGAGCAGCTCCCGTCGTCGGACAGCTTCGGCACGCGGTACTGGTAGAGCGCGTTGAGCGCCGAGGGCGTCGCGGGGAGGCTCTGCTTCTTCGCCTCTTCGAGGACGCTCCACAGCGCCTGCTGCGCTTCGCGGACCGCGGTCACGTCGAGGGAGAGACCGACCTTCGTCAGGTACGAGCGGGCGTCCATGGTCGGGCGACTCTACCCGCAGCGCGCGCGCACCCACGACACCATCGCGTCGAACGCCGCCTGGCCGTTGGGGTGAAAGGCGGCGAAGAGCGTCGGGTTGTGAGGGAGGTCGACCGCCTCGTGGAGCGTCACCTCGACCTGTGCCGCGCGCAGGCGCTCGACGAAGGCGAGTTCGTCGTCGAGGGTGATCTCTGCGGTGCCGACCGACACGAACGTCGGCGGCATCCCCTCGAAGGGCTCGAGCCTCAACTCGGAAAGAGGGGTGTCTCCCGAGAGCGCCGCGGCATGTCGTACGAGCACCTCGCGCGTGCCGAAGTCGAACTCGGCGTTGGTGACGAACGAGCGGCCGGGCATCTCGAGATCCGACCACGGAGAGAGCAACACCAGGCCTCGTGGCTTCGGCTCGAGCGCTGCGGCGGTCTTCGCCGCGAGGTGACCGCCCGAGGAATCGCCCGCGAGGAGGAGCGGACCAGCGAGCGCGCGGCACACGGCGAGCGCATCGTCGAGCTGAGCTGGCCACCGGTGCTCAGGCGCGAGGCGGTACTCGACGCCGACGACCTCCAGAGAGGTCTCGAACGCGAGGTGCGCGCAGAGTTCGGCGTGGGAATGGCGCGTCGACCCGTAGATGTACGAGCCGCCATGGAAGAACACGACCTTCGTCGTTCCGGGCCGCGCGGGGACGAAGCGGCGCACGTCGACGCCGCCGACCCGCTCGTCGTGCGCCGTCACCTGCTTCAGGTGCGGCGCGGGGTACTGGCGCGCGGCGGTGACCGCGCGCTGACGCTCGAGCGGCCAGGCGGCGGTCTCGTCCCAGTCACGACGGAGCATGCGCACCGCCCACTCGAAGACGAACGACCAGCTCGGCCTGCGCGGCCCCCGGCGGAGCCTCGAGAGGACCGTGGGCAGCAGCGTGACGAGGAACAGCCGCAGGCCGCGGAGCATCAGCTCAGGCCTTGGTGCCCGACGGCAGGAGCCCCGAGAAGAAGTCGTTGCCCTTGTCGTCGACCACGATGAACGCGGGGAAGTCGACGACCTCGATCTTCCACACTGCTTCCATGCCGAGCTCGGGGTACTCGTGCACCTCGACCTTCTTGATGCAGTCCTGCGCGAGGCGCGCGGCCGGGCCGCCGATGCTGCCGAGGTAGAAGCCGCCGTACTTCTTGCACGCGTCGGTGACGGCCTTGCTGCGGTTGCCCTTGGCGAGCATCACCATGCTGCCGCCGTGCTGCTGGAAGAGGTCGACGTACGAGTCCATGCGGCCGGCGGTGGTGGGGCCGAAGCTGCCCGAGGCCATGCCCTTCGGCGTCTTCGCCGGGCCCGCGTAGTAGACCGCGTGGTCCTTGAAGTACTGCGGGAGGCCCTGGCCGGCGTCGAGGCGCTCCTTGAGCTTCGCGTGGGCGATGTCGCGCGCGACGATCAGCGGGCCCGACAGCGAGAGCCGCGTCTTGATGGGGTACTTCGAGAGCAGCGCGCGGATCTCCGCCATCGGACGGTTGAGATCGACCTTCACCACGTCGCCGCCCAGCGCGGCCTCGTCGACCTCGGGGAGGAAGCGCGCGGGGTCGTGCTCGAGCTCCTCGATGAAGACGCCGTCCTTCGTGATCTTGCCCAGGCACTGGCGGTCGGCCGAGCAGCTCACCGCGATGGCCACCGGGCAGCTCGCGCCGTGGCGCGGCAGGCGGATGACGCGCACGTCGTGGCAGAAGTACTTGCCGCCGAACTGCGCGCCGATGCCCATGCGCTGGGTGAGCTTGTGCACCTCGACCTCGAGCTCGAGATCGCGGAAGCCGTGGCCGAGCTCACTGCCCTTCGTGGGCAGCCCGTCGAGGTAGCGCGCCGAGGCGAGCTTGGCGGTCTCGAGCGCCGACTCCGCCGAGGTGCCGCCGATGACCACCGCGAGGTGGTACGGCGGGCAGGCTGCGGTGCCCAGCGTGCGGATCTTCTCGTCGAGGAACTTCATCAGCGACGTCGGGTTGAGCAGCGCCTTCGTCTCCTGGAAGAGGTAGCTCTTGTTCGCCGAGCCGCCGCCCTTGGCCATGAAGAGGAACTTGTAGGCGTCGCCGTCGGTCGCCGAGAGCTTGATCTCCGCGGGGAGGTTCGAGCCGGTGTTCTTCTCTTCGTACATCGAGAGCGGCGCGAGCTGCGAGTAGCGGAGGTTGGTCTCGGTGTACGTCTCGTACACCCCGCGCGCGATGGCCTCCTCGTCGCCGCCGCCGGTGAAGACGAACTGGCCCTTCTTGCCCTTCACGATGGCGGTGCCCGTGTCCTGGCACATGGGCAGCACGCCGCCCGCGGCGATGTTCGCGTTCTTGAGCAGATCGAGCGCGACGAACTTGTCGTTCTTCGACGCCTCGGCGTCGCCGAGGATCTTCTTGAGCTGCTCGAGGTGCCCGGGGCGCAGCAGGTGCGCGATGTCGCGCATCGCCGTCCTGGTCAGCAGCGTCAGCGCGCGCGGGTCGACCTTGAGGAAGGTCTTCCCGTCGGCCTCGAAGGTGCTCACGTAGTCGGTGGTGAGCAGGCGCCACGGAGTCTCGTCGTGGTGCTGCAGCGGGAGGAGTTCGGAGAACGAGAAGGGCATGCGGCGCTTGTAGCGGCATCGAACGCGGCTCGCAGCAAGGCACCGCGACCGGTCGCGCAAGCCCGCGTGAGGACGCCCATCAGTTCGATTTCGGCGCCGATCGACTTGACGTGTGGACCAGCTGGTCCATAGATGTGGACCAGTCGGTCCACAGAGGTGTCCCATGCCGGGCAAGCGCGTCGAGCGGATGGATGAAGAGAAGAAGGAGCGGCTGCTGCGAGCGGCGATCCGCGAGTTCGGGGCGCACGGCTTCGAGCTGGCCTCGATGAACCGCATCCTCGACGAGGCGGGGCTGTCGAAGAGCTCGTTCTATTACTTCTTCCACGACAAGACCGACCTCGCGGCGGCGGCGCTGCTCGCCTCGGCGCGCGCGTCCGAGACGCTGCTCGATCTCCGCGAGCCGCGCACCGCCAGGGAGTTCTGGGGGGAGCTGCGGCGGGTGAGCCTGGCGAACGTGGCGTCGCTCCAGACGCGCCGCGACGAGTACGAGTGCGTGACGCGGCTGTCGGGGCTGCTCTCGAAGGATCCTGCCTTCGCGGCGAAGGTGATGCCGCACTTCGAGCCCAACCGCCGGAAGATGATGGAGTTCCTCCAGCGGGGCGTGACGCTCGGCGCGATGCGCAGCGACGTGCCGCTGCCGCTGCTGATGGCGCTGATCGAATCGGTGAAGGCGACCGCCTGGCGGGTGCTCTACGCCGACCGTCCAGCGACGGGCACCGAGCTGCAGTCCTTCGCCGATCTCACGCTCGATCTCGCGCAGCGCCTCACGGCGCCGCCGAAGCACACGAAGTCGAAGACGAAAGGGTCGAACCGATGAACGCACTGGTGTTGTCGCTGTGGCTCGCCGCCGCGCCGTCCGACGCGCCGCCCGCAGATCTCCCCGCGTGTCCCAGCGGGGAAGAGACGCCCGCGGTGCTGCCGCTCATGCAGCGCACCGAGCGGCTGCTCGAGGGGCGCTCGTCGGTGGCGGTGATGAACATGGGCATCAAGACGCCGGCCTTCGAGCGCACGGTGAAGATGAAGATCTGGACGCGCGGGCGCGACTTCGCGCTGGTGCGCGTGCTCGAGGGCGGCCCGCGCGAGACGGGCATGATGACGCTCAAGCGCGAGAAGCAGCTGTGGAACTACCTGCCGCAGGCGGGCCGGGTGATGAAGCTGCCCTCGGGGATGATGGGCGACAGCTGGATGGGCTCCGACTTCACCAACGACGACCTGGTGAAGGGCTCGTCGATCGCCAACGACTTCGACGCGAAGGTCGAGAAGACCGTCGAGCACGAGGGGCGCCGGGCGTGGTTCATCAGCCTGACGCCGAAGCCGAAGTCGAGCGTGGTGTGGGGCCGGGTCGAGCTGCTGCTCGATCGCGAGAGCTGCGTGCCGCTCGAGCAGCGCTTCTACGACGAAGAGGGCGCGCAGGTGCGGCGGCTCTCGTTCAGCGAGCTGAAGAAGGTCGGCTGGCGCACCTTCCCCATGAAGCTCACCGTGGTGCCGGCCGAGAAGGGCCGCCAGACGAGCATCACCTACGACAGCATCGAGCTCGACGTGGACGTGCCGGAGGACACCTTCAGCCTCCGCCGCCTGCAGCAGGGAAAGGACTGACGCCATGTTGATCGCGATGGCGTGGCGGAACGTGTGGCGCAACGCGCGCCGTTCCTTGATCACCATGACCGCGCTCGGCTTCGGCGTGGCGGGCGTGGTGGGCCTCTACAGCTACCGGGAGCAGGTCTACGAGCTCATCGTGCGCGACGTGACCCAGGGGCTGGTGGGGCACATTCAGGTGCACGGCGCCGGGTACCAGGAGGCACCGGCGCTCACCACGGTGGTCAAGAACCCGCTGCAGGTCGAGGCGGCGGTGAAGGGCGCCTTGCCGGGCGCGGTGGCGGAGCGCCGCGTGCTCGGCGCCGGCCTGGCGGGCGCGGGCGAGCGCTCGGCGCCGGTGATGGTGATGGGCCTCGAGCCGGGCACCACCGCGCTCTACAAGCTGAAGGACGGCGCGGATCTCGGCAAGCCGCGCGAGGTGCTCGTCGGGCGCGAGCTGGCGATCGAGCTGGGGCTGGCGCCGGGCGGGGAGCTGGTGCTGGTGAGCCAGGCCGTCGACGGCTCGGTGGCGAACGATCGCTACACCGTGGGCGGCACCTTCACCTCGAGCAGCTCGGAGTTCGACGCGACGGCGGTGGTGATGGGGCTCGACGACGCGCAGTCGTTCTTCGGCCTCGGCGACGGCGTGCACCAGCTCGTGGTGCGCCTGCCGACCGATCGCGAGGACCTCTCGAGCGAGGTGGGCACGCTGCGCGCGGCGCTCGACCTGCAGACGCTCGAGGCGATGTCGTGGAGCGAGATCCTCCCGGAGATGCGCTCGTCGATGAAGAGCAAGCGCGGGAGCCAGAAGTTCATGGACTTCGTCATCTTCCTCATCGTCGGGCTGGGCGTGTTCAACGCGATGACGATGTCGGTCTTCGAGCGCACGCGCGAGCTGGGCGTGCTCGCCTCGCTCGGCACGCGGCCGTCGCGGCTGCTGGCGATGGTGCTGCTCGAGGCCTTCTGGCAGGGCGTCATCGCCTTCACGCTCGGCGTGGGCATCGCCGCCGCCGTGCTCTACGGCATCGGGTCGATCGACCTGAGCACCGTGGTGCAGGGCGACATGATGGGCGTGCGCATGCCGGGCCGCATCGAGCTGGCCCTCGTGCCGTCGTCGCTCCAGGGCGCAGCGGTGGTGGCGTTCTGCTCGGCCTTCCTGGGCGCGATCATCCCCGCCGTGCGCGCGGCGCGCCTGCAACCCGTCGAAGCGTTGAGGCACACATGAGCAGCGCACTCGTTCTCGGCTGGCGGAACATCTGGCGCAACCGCCGGCGCACCATCCTCAACATGAGCGCCATCGGCGTCGGGCTGGTGCTGGTCATCGTCTACTCGGGCGCGGTCGGGGGAATGCTCGGCGAGGCGCGCACCTCGCTCGACAACGGCGGCATGGGTCACGTGGAGGTGTTCGCGAAGGGCTACCGCCCGCGGCGCGACGTGGGGGCGTCGATGACGCTCGCCGCGCTCCCCGAGGGCGCGCTCCCGCCGGGCGCGGAGGCGGGCGCGCGGGTGCTCGCGCGGGGCCTGGCGACGAGCGCGCGCGGCACCGAGCCGGTGCAGGTGTTCGGCGTGACGTGGGCCGACGAGCAGCGGCTCGACGCGCACCTGCGCAACGTGGTGTCGGGCGCGCTGCCCGAGGCCGGCGACGCTCGCGGCGTGCTGATCGGCGACGGGCTGGCGAAGCGGCTCAACCTCAAGGTGGGCTCGAAGCTGCGGCTGATGGTGCAGCGCGCCGACGGCGAGATGGGCGCCGACCTGTTCCGCGTGCGCGGCGTCTTTCATTCCATCGCGGCCAGCATCGGCCAGCGGCAGGTCTACGTCTCGCGCGCCGCGGCGCAGGAGCTGCTGGGCACCGCAGACGTGGTGCACCAGTGGGTGGTGCAGCTCGAAGATCCGGATCAGTCGGACGCGGTCGCGGGCCGGCTCCGCGCGTCGCTCGGCGAGGGCTACGAGGTGCTCACCTGGGGCGAGCTGCTGCCGGTGCTCAAGCGCATGGAGGGGATGATCAACAACGTCGTCTTCGCGCTGGCCTTCTTCGTCTATCTGCTCGTCGGCCTCGGCGTGCTCAACACCATGCTGATGTCGGTGCTCGAGCGCACCCGCGAGTTCGGGGTGCTGATGGCGCTCGGCACGCGGGGTTCGAAGGTGATGCGGGTGGTGCTCGCGGAGTCGTTCTGGATCGCCACCGTCAGCGTGATCCTCGGTGGCGCGCTCGGCGCGTTCCTCACCTGGCGGCTGTCGATCGACGGCATCCGCCTCGCCTTCTCGAGCGAGTCGCTGCAGCTCGAGGGCGCCACGCTGGCGACGCTGCTCAAGACCCGCTTCAGCGTGGCCGACGTCTTCAAGGCGTCGAGCTTCGTCTACCTCATGGCGTTGATCGTCGGGCTCTACCCCGCGTCGCGCATCACGCGGCTGCTGCCCGCGGAAGCGCTGCGCCACACCTGAACCAGGAGAACCACCATGGCCGTCGTGGAAGTGGAGAACGTCTCGCGGGTCTACGAAGAGAAGGGCATGCCGCCGGCGACCGCGCTCAAGGGCGTGTCGCTCAAGGTCGAGAAGGGCGAGTTCATGGCGCTCGCGGGGCCGAGCGGCTCGGGCAAGACGACGCTGCTCAACATCATCGGGGGCATCGACGCCGCGACGTCGGGCGAGGTGAAGGTCGGCGGGCGCTCGCTGGCAGGCCTGAGCCGCGCCGAGCTCGCGGACCTGCGGCGCGACGCCATCGGCTTCGTGTTCCAGGCCTACAACCTGGTGCCGGTGCTCACCGCCGCCGAGAACGCGGAGTACGTGCTGGAGCTCAAGGGCGTGCCGGCGAAGCAGCGGCGCGAGAAGGTGAAGGCGATCTTCGAGCGCATCGGGCTCGGGCCGTACCTCGACTCGCGGCCGCTCAAGATGAGCGGCGGCCAGCAGCAGCGCGTGGCCGTCGCGCGGGCCATCGTCTCGGAGCCGGCGGTGGTGCTGGCCGACGAGCCGACGGCGAACCTCGACCAGGCGACGGGCAAGGCGCTGATGGACCTGATGCGCGAGCTCAACCGCGAGCGCGGCATCACCTTCATCTTCTCGTCGCACGATCCGATGGTGCTCGAGCGCGCCGAGCGCGTGGTGAGGCTGGTCGACGGCCAGGTCGTCACATGAGGCCGCTGGTCCTCCTCGCGTTGTGCGCGCTGCCCGCGCTCGCGAAGGAGGTGGCCCGCGACGAGCACGGCGCCGTGCTCGAGGCGAGCGGCTTCTACAAGTCGCTGCTCTCGGCGGTGGTGCTGCGCCCGGAGACGGTGGACGCCACGCGCCAGCAGGTCTCGCTGCTCGGGCTGAAGACGACGGTACCGGAGGCCGGCTTCACCAACGCCCACCTCCTGCGGCTCGCGTCGAAGTTCCGCTTCGAGGACAAGGTGGAGCTGGACGTCGCGTGGCAGCTCCAGGCGACGCTCGCGTCGGACCCGCTGTTCGCGGCGAGCTCCCCGCTGAGCAGCACCATCGGCGGCACGGGCGCCGGCGCGCAGCGGCGCGTGGTGGAGCTGGGCGGGAACCTCGGCACCGGCCAGGTGTGGCGGGTGGATCACAACCTCGATCGCCTCGCGCTCAAGCTGGGGCTGCCGTTCGGCGATCTCACCATCGGGCGCCAGGTGCTCTCGTGGGGCACCGGCCGGCTGTGGAACCCGACCGACGTGCTCTCGCCGTTCCCGCCCACGGTGGTCGATCGCGAGGTGCGCCGCGGCTTCGACGCGGTCCGGCTGGCGGTGGCGCTGGGCGACGTGACGCAGCTCGATCTGCTCTGGCTGCCGCAGCAGGTGGCGGAGGACAACGGCGCGGTGGCGCGCTTCCAGACCAACGTGCTCGGGTGGGACGGCTCGGTGTCGGTGGGCAAGTACGTGCGCGATCTCGTCATCGGCGCGGATCTCGTGGGCGACGTGGGGCCGGTCGGCGTGCACGCCGAGGGCGCCTACACGCTCGAGCTGCGCGGCCTCGGCACGGGGCGCGTCGACGTGGGCGAGCACTTCTTCCGCGGCGTCGTCGGCGCCGAGGCGCGACCGCACGAGAAGGTGCTGGTGATGCTCGAGTACTCGTACAACGGGTACGGCTCGAACGATCCGAAGCGGTACGCGGCGATCCTCTCGTCGGCGCGCGTGCTGCGCGGGGAGATCTTCGGCGCGGGCATGCACCAGGCCGCGCTCGCGGTCTCGTTCGCGGCGAGCGAGCTGCTGAGCACCGGGCTGTCGGTGCTGGCCAACCTCGCGGACCCGAGCGTGATGCTGATCCCCACGCTCGAGTACTCCTTCACGCAGACGGTGCTGGTGCGCGGCGGCGCGTACGTGCCGATCGGTCGCCCGGTCGACGTGTCGTCGTTCGATCTCGCCACGCGCGGCCTGCGCAGCGAGTACGGCGGCTCGGGCTACGGCGCCTTCCTCCAGGTCGGGCTGCACGTGCCATAGTCGTCGCGTGCGCGCCCGGGTGACGCTCCTCGTGGGACTGCTGGGCGCGAGCTGCTCCCCGCCGGTCGCCAGCTCTCCGGAGCTCCGCCTCGCCGCTGCCGACGCCGACGGGGTGCTGGTGCTGCTGGCGCCCGGTGAGCAGCTCGACCTTGGTGTGTTCTCCGCTGACTGTGACGCGACGGTGGCCGTCGAGCTCCGCGACGTGGGCGGGCGCCCGGCGAAGGGCACGGTGGCCACGTCGCCCGGCGCGGTGTCGGTCAGCCCGTCGTCCTTCGAGCTCGAGGCGCTGGGGGCCCTCCAGCTCGCGCTCCTCGTGGCGAGAGCCGCCGAGGACGAGCGCGACCCGGTCATCACGAGTGAGCTCGTCGTCTCCACGGACGCGCGAGCGCTGCGGTTTCCGCTCCGTGCGCTGCGCGCCATTTCCGACGCCGACTATCCATCGAGGCTCGACTTCGGTGGCATCCAGCTCGGCACGCACGTGACGAAGGGCTCCCTCGAGCTCGGAGGGCTGGAGCCGCCCTTCGCGATGACTGCGGCGGGCGCGGCGTTCTCACCATCGACGCCCGGGCACTTCGAGCAGCGGGCCTCGATCATCCGCCGGCCCGGCTGTCGTCAGCCCACCCTGCGCGTCCTCGGCGACGGGGTGACGGAGCAGCTCTCAGGGCCGCCCAGCGTCGAGCTGGTGTCGACGGTGGGGCGGGCGACGACCACCGAGCTCGTGGTGAAGAACCTCGCGATGCTCGAAGCGGAGGTCGCGCTGCAGCCAGGTGACGCGGGCGTCGTCCTCCTCGGCACGTCTGCCACGCCGGCCAGCCGCGACGCCGACGGTGGCCTGGTGGCGGGAGAGCTCTCCATCGTCCTCGGCTTCAGTCCGATGGCTCCGACGCGCGCCAGCGCCGCGCTGCGCGTCACCTCCGGGGCGCACGCGCTCGAGATCCCCGTCACGGGCGTCGGCCAGCCGTAGCCCTCAGCTCAGCAGCTCGAGCTTGCGTGCGCGGCGGGCGAGGGTGACCGGGTTCATGCCCAGCTCCTGCGCGGCGCGGCGGATGACGCCGCCGTTCCGCGCCAGCGCGTCGCGCAGCGTCTCGCGCTCGGTCTCCGCGAGCTGCGCGCGCAGCGGGATCGGCCCGGTCACCGTCGCCGCGCGGAAGCCGGGCGGCAGGTGCTGCGGCTCGATGAGCTGGCCGGTGGGGCACAGCAGCACCGCGCGCTCGATGACGTTGCGCAGCTCACGCACGTTCCCCGGCCAGGGCGCCTTGAGCAGCGCGCGCTCGGTCGCCACCGACAGCCCCATCACGCCCTTGTGGTGCTGGTGGTTGAAGAAGTCGACGAAGTAGCGCGAGAGCGCGACCACGTCTGCGTGTCGTTCACGCAGCGGCGGCACCTCGATGATGAAGGTGTTCAGACGGAAGAAGAGGTCGCCGCGGAACTTCCCCGCCTTGACGTCGGCCGAGAGGTCGCGGTTGGCCGCGGTGACGAGGCGCACGTCGACGCGCCGGGTCTGCGTGCCGCCCACCGGCCGCACCTCGCCCGTCTCGAGCACGCGCAGCAGCTTGGCCTGCAGCGCCGGGGTGGTGTTCTCGATCTCGTCGAGGAACACCGTGCCGCCGTCGGCGAGCACGAAGAGCCCGGGGTGATCGCCCACCGCGCCGGTGAAGGCGCCGCGCACGTGCCCGAACAGCTCGCTCTCGAGCAGCGTCTCGGTGAGCGTCCCGCAGTCCTGCACCACGAAGGGCGCGTCGCGGCGATCGCTCATGCGGTGCACGATGCGCGAGAGGACCTCCTTGCCGGTGCCGGTCTCTCCCTGGAGCAGCACCGCCACCTTGTACGGCGCCGCGGTGCGCACCTGCTCGAGCACCGCCTGCATCGCCGGGCTTTGGAACCCGGGCCCCGCCTCGATGGGCACCGGCGCCGGCCCCGCGCGCAGCGCGCGCTCCCGCTGAAGGTTGCGCTCGAGCTCCTGGGCCATGCGCTCCTGCTCGAGGCGCATCGCGTGCTCGGCGCAGGCGCTCATCACCGCGTCGCGCAGCGCCTCGTTGGTGAACGGCGGCGGCAGCCAGCGGTGGAGCTTGTGCTCGTTGAACAGCCCCGCCACGTGCAGCGGCTCGCCCTTCGCGCAGTACACGACGCGCGCGGCGAGATCGCGCGGGCGGCCCTCGAAGGTGAGGTTGTCTTCGGTGACCGCCGCCGCCAGCTCGGCGAGCAGCATCGCCTGCACCTCGTCCTGACCGCAGATGACGAGGGCCGACACGTCGCCGCGCGCGAGGATGCCCTCCACTTCCGGGTTCTCGTCGCCGAACTCGAGCTGCACCTCGTTCCCCAGCGCGTCGAAGAAGCGGCGCTTGAGTGCGTCGTTGGCGTACGCCACCGCGACGCGCACCGGCGGCCCCTCGAGGTATCGCGCGAGCCGCACCCGCGCGTCGTCTTCGAAGCCAGTGAACACCACGCCGAACGCGCTCGTGGCGTGCTCGTTGGGCGCCACCGCGTCGTGCCGCCAGCGCACCTCGCCGCGCATGCGCAACGGCGTGACCTCGTTGGGCAGCACCAGCTCGAGCTCCAGCGCCTGGCCTTCGCGCGGGCCGTCGCCCGGGCGCGGGCTCCCGATGAGCCCGATGCCGCTGAGGCTGAGGTTCACGCTCCAGCAGCGGTTGATCGGAGGGGCCGTCACCACCCGCACGTGAAAGGGTCGACGATTCGATCGTGCGAGGAATTGCTTCATTCCTGAAGCATGCCGCTCACGAGGGAAGCGCGTCACCTCTGCTTCAGAAATGAAGCGTTTTAGTGACGTTGCGTGCGTAAAAACAAGGGGTTGAACGTGGTCCGGAGGGTGCTTGGCGAATCGCCCGAGGAGGCGACACCTTGGCCAACGCACGCATCATCGGAGCGGGGCACTACATTCCCTCGCGGGTCATCACCAACGAGAAGATCGCGAAGGCGATCCCTGGTTGGGCGCCGGAGCGCATCCTCGAGAAGACGGGCATTCGTGAGCGCCGCTTCCTGTGGGACTTCGACGTCGAGACGGGCGTGGCGATCCCTCCTCCTGAGGGAGAGCGCCTCTACCCGGTGACCAACACGGACATGTGCGAGGTCGCGGTGCGCCAGGCGCTGGCGATGGCCGACGTGTCGGCCACGAGCGTCGACGCGCTGCTGATGGTGACGTGCACTCCCGACGAGCTCAACTTCAGCCACGACGCGATGGCGCTGCACGAGCGGCTCGGCATGCGTCGCGACGCGTACGCGCTGGTGATCGACGACGGCTGCGGCGGCACGCCGTACATCCTCGACCTCGCGAAGAAGATGCTCGAGTCGGGCGCGCTCAAGACGGTGGTGGTGGTGGCGTCGGCCTTCACCTCACCGCTGGTGAACCGGCGCACCTACACCGCGGAGCTCTCCCCTTCGCCGGGGGCCAAGGGTTTCTCGGGATACCTCTCGATGTACGTCTTCGGCGACGGTGCGGGCGCCATGGTGCTGCGCGGCGACGAAGGCAGTGCAGGCCGGATCGTCTCGTCGATGTCGCACAACTCGTACGAGGAGCTCGTCTTCCGTCGTGGCGGCGGCGCGCTCAAGCACATGCACCAGGGGCGGGCCAGCGACGCCGACCTCGCCTTCATCGTCAACGGGCCGGCGGTCGCGCGCGGCTACCCGCAGGTGATGAGCCGGCTGGTGAGCGAGGTGCTCACCAACACGCCGTACACCTCGCGCGACGTCGAGCGCTTCTACTTCCACCAGCCCAACCGGCGCGTGCTCGAGATGTTCATGCGCCACGCGGAGCTCACCGAGCACGAGGTGGCGATCAACGTCGACCGGTACGGCAACATCTCGGCGGCGGGCATGCTGGTGCTCTTCTCCGAGGACCTCCAGTCGGGCCGCGTGCGGCTCGGCGGCAACCAGCTCGTCCTCATCGCCGCGGTCGGCGCGAACGTCCACGCCGGCGCGCAGCTCCTGTTCACCTGACACCAACCAACCAACTCCCGGGGGGGAACCCACACCATGGCCAACACGCAGCCCGACTTCGTCGCCGTCTCACCTTCGAAACCCGCGGTCACCACGTATCAGCTCGACGCGGACGATCTCGCCCACCGCGTCTCGCTCGCCACGCCCGCCGACACCTGCAAGGGCATGTTCTGCAACGGCCTGTTCCAGGCGGTCGAGCGCTCGAAGGGCGAGGCGGGGCTCGATCTCCTCAAAGACGCGGCGGGCGGGCGGAAGTTCGTCGACTTCTTCAACTACTCCATCGCCGAGTTCCTCCCGCTGGCCTTCGTGGCGGCGGAGCTGATCGCCGGCGGCAAGTCACCGACGCAGCTCGAGGTGGGCGTGCGCTCGCTCGGGCGCCAGGCGACCGACGACTTCCTCGGCACCGCGGTGGGCAAGACGCTGCTGCTCCTCGCGGGCAACGATCCGCGCCGCCTCATGAACTCGCTGTCGTCGGGCTACAAGACCGCGGTCAGCTACGGCACGCGCACCGTCTCGTGGCTCGGCCCGACGCGCTGCGTGTTCGCGATGCGGCGCGACTTCATGCCGCACCCGTACCACGAGGGCGTGCTGCAGCAGGTGCTCACCGCCGTCGGCGGCAAGCAGGTCTCGGTGCGCGGGGTGCGCGTGGGCGTGCTCGACACCGACTACGAGTGCTCGTGGAACTGAAAGGGGTCGACGATGCGGACGCTCTCGCTGATGGCCGTGCTGTTCGCCTCGCTCGCGCTGGCGGATGAAGCGACGTACCAGTTCCGCTCGGTGGAGGACCCCGCCTTCCCTCCAGACGACGCCATCTGCGCGCAGGCCCCGTTCCGCGTGAACGTGAAGCTCGGCGCGAGCCTGTGGAGCCAGCTCGCCCGCCCGGTGGATGGCCGCGTGGTGATCGACCAGTTCCGTCGCGTCGGGCGCGCGACGGCGTGCGTGCAGCTGACGAACTTCCTCTTCCCGCCCGGGCTGCAGCAGAACTTCTACGCGGTGTTCGACCTGCCGTCGGGGCGCTACACGGGCCTCGGCACCTGCACCCTGACGAGCAACGACGTGCCCCAGGCGGGCATCGTGCTCGCGGGCTGCGCGCTCGACGTGCTCCAGGGCCCGAGCGGCGTGCTGGGCGGCGTCATCACCAGCGCCAGCACCTTCAACCCGGCGCGGCTCGCCGGCTTCAACACCGGCTCGCTGTGGACGCTGCAGGTCTACACGAGCGATCCCGTGCCGTGGTGGCCGCCGTGGCCCGGCTCGGGGTTCCAACTCCATGATGATCGCCGCAGCGACGACGACATCGCAGACGCGGCGCGGCGGAGCGGAGGTCGTCATGGGCAGCGCTGAACGGGTGGTGCCGGTGGTGGTGAAGGTGCATGAAGCAGGGCGGGTACGGACGGTGCGCGTCGGGCAGGCCTTCGTCACGGAGAGCGAGGTCGTGTTGTCGCTCGAGCCGATGACGTTGCAGCTCGAGACGGGCGGCGTCGGCGACGAGGCGAAGACGGAGGCAAAGGACGTCAAGGTGGAGGAGGTGGCGGGCGTGAAGGGCGGGAGTGGCCCCGACGCGCACACCGAAGGCGGGCGACCGCCGGGCAGCCAGCTCGCCGATCTCGAGTGGCTGGCGCAGCGCAGCAGGAAGATCCTCGCCGACCCGCGCAAGGAGCGCTGGCACGAAGACATGCGGCTCCAGCTCTCGCGCATCGAGGCGGAGATGGAGCGGCTGCGCGGCCGTCACTGAGCAGGCCGCGGAGGTCGTGGTGGCGCGCGCCGGTTTGCGCGACGCCGCGCACGAGCGGAGCCACGAAGCAGCGCCGCAGGCAGCGGAGGTCGTGGTGGCGCGCGCCGGTTTGCGCGACGCCGCGCACGAGCGGAGCCATGAAGCAGCGCCGCAGGCAGCGAAGGTCGTGGTGGTGGCGCGCGGCAGTTTGCGCGACGCGCACGAGCTGAGCCACGAAGCAGCGCCGCAGGCAGCGGAGGTCGTGGTGGCGCGCGCCGGTTTGCGCGACGCCGCGCACGAGCGGAGCCATGGAGCAGCGCCGCAGGCAGCGAAGGTCGTGGTGGTGGCGCGCGGCAGTTTGCGCGACGCGCACGAGCGGAGCCACGAAGCAGCGCCGCAGGCAGCGAAGGTCGTGGTGGTGGCGCGCGGCAGTTTGCGCGACGCCGCGCACGACCGGAGCAATGAAACAGCGCCGCAGGCAGCGAAGGTCGTGGTGGTGGCGCGCGGCAGTTTGCGCGACGCCGCGCACGACCGGAGCAATGAAACAGCGCAAGCCGGGCGCTATCGTCATCAGACGCATGCGTCTCCTCGTCCTGCCGATGCTCGTCGTTGCGACCGGTTGTGCTCCTGCCCTGTATTTGACGCGCCCCACGCCGCCGGAGGGAAACCTCGGCAGCGTGCGCACGATGTCGGTGTCGGTCGCCACCAACATGGGCAAGGCGGTCGAGCACTCGGTGGTGACGGGCATGGTGATGGGGGAGATCCCCATCCCCGTGCCGGTCAACCAGGTCGTCAAGTCGCGCTTCGAGGCGAAGCTCGCCGAGCTCGGCTACGCGGTCTGCCCGGAGGCGCCGTGCGGCGACGGCGCGATGACCATCGAGATGCTCGAGTCGTCGGTCAACTCGCAGCTCACGCAGAGCGGGGTGCGCGCCACCGTGCGCCTCAAGGCGCGCGTGGTGGTGAAGCAGAACGATGGCCAGGTGCCCTACGACTGGAACTTCTGGGACACCGAGACGGGCGGCGCCGAGGCCGCGCCCGCGCTGGTGGTGAACTGCGCCGACCAGCTCACCGCGCGCTTCCACTCGACGCTGCTCCCCGGGCGGCAGAAGTCGACGCTGCCGCTGGTCGACGGCGGCGACCTGAGCCCCGGCGTCAACATGCTGCTGTCGAGCAACTGGAACGGCGCCATCGACTACTTCACGAAGCTCACGCAGTCGCAGCCCGAGAACGACGGCGCCTGGTACGACCTCGGCGTGGCCTGGGAGGCGTACGGTGACTGGGGCCAGGCCCTCGCTGCCTACGAGCAGGCCGCCGCGCGCAAGCGCAGCCGCACGTACCTCGACGCGGTGGAGTCGGCCCGCGCGATGGCGCCGCCGCCGCCGGCGCAGCAGCCGGTGCCGCAGCTCATCCCTCCGGCGCAGTGACTACCGGGTGAGCGTCGTCGGCTGCCCGTCGAGCGCGTGCTTGATGAGCAGCCGGCCGCCGGAGAACCACCAGCCGCCCGCCATCGACTCCAGCGCGCTCTCGTCAGCGGCTCTCCCGAGCGCGCCTGCGCCGTGCGCGACGCCCACGGGCTCCGCGACGCCGCGGAGCTCCCAGACCACGCTCGTCTTGAAGCGTTCCCCCGCCGTCGCGGTGAGGGTCGTGGCGTCCTGGCGGACCGTGGTGCCGTCGAACAGCGTGAGCTGACCCTCGCCCGGCTGTGCGCGCACCCACAGCGTGCCTGCGTCGTTCGCGTACGAGCGCACCCGGGCATCCGTCGCCGGAGCGAGTGTGTCCATCGCCGGCTCGAGCATCGGGATCAGCGCGCCCTCGCGGACGTAGAGCGGGAGCTCGGTGAGCGCCGCCTGGACCGTGAGCGTCGCGCCCGCAGCTCCGTCGAGCTCGACGCCGTCGGTGAAGCGGAACCAGCGCCCCGCCGGCTTGATCAGCGTGCGCGACGTCGCGCCCTTCGTCTCGACCGGTGCCACGAGCAGCTCGTCGCCGAGCAGGTACTGATCTTCCGGGTGCTGGCCGAGGGCGGGGAACTGCAGGCCGAACGGGCGCACCACCGGCCGGCCGTGCGTCGCCATCGCCTTCACGTGCGTCCAGAAGAAGGGGAAGAGGCGCAGGTGCAGCCGCGCGTACGCGCGGTAGGTGTCGAGCGCCTCGGCGTCGCGGCCGTTCTCGGGCGTGTAGACCCACGGCGGCTGGCTCGAGGAGTCACCGGTCTGCATCACCGGCATCAGCGCGGCGTGCTCGACCCAGCGCATGAACGTCTCCTTGTCGGGAGGCGAGTGGCGGTAGCCGCCGGTGTCCGACGCGAAGAACGGGAAGCCCGACATCGACAGCCCGATGCCCGCGCGCACCGCCGAGGGCAGGCCACCGACGCCGATGACGGGGTCTCCGCCGCGGTCGGTGAACGTCTCGCCGAAGCGGGTGAGCGTGGCGTCGATGTCCCCCGGCCACACCACTACGCCGGTCTGCTGCTCGCCCCACCGCGCGTGCCGCACGAGGAGGAAGCCGTCGTTGTTCGCGAGCACCGCGCGGTAGGTGTCGTGGTACCGGCGCGGGTAGCCGTCGGTCATGGTGCGATCCGTCTCGCCGTTGGCGAAGGCCCAGCCGCCCGTGCGACCGCTGAGCCCGGCGACCACGTCTTCCGCGAAGTCGAGCTTGAAGCCCTCGACGCCGGCGTTGGTGTAGCGCGTGATGAGGTTGCGCCAGAACGCGACCGCCTCCGGCTTCGTGAAGTCGAGCGGCGCGCCCCAACGGTTGAGCCAGGTGCCCTGCTTCGGCGGGAAGTAGCCCGCGTCAGTCGCCTGGGCGAAGAGCGGCTGCGCACCCGCCGCGAGGTAGGGCGTGTGCCACAGCGCGAGCCGGAGCCCGGCCGCGTGGATGCCGTCGATCATCGCTCCCGCGTCGGGGAACTTCGCGGCGTCGAAGTCGAAGGTGTTCACCTCGGTGGCGTAGGGGCGATCGATCCACAGCGCCGAGGTCGGCAGGTCGAGCGCGCGGAGCTGCCGCACGTCTTCTTCCACCTCGGCCTGGTCGCGGTTCTCGTCGCGCCAGAGCCACGGCCCGGTCGCCCAGTCGGCCGGCGGGCGCGGGAAGCCGGTGACGCGGTAGTACTGCCGGGGGATCTCGAGCGGGTCGGCGGCGGAGAAGAGGTGCAGCGTCAGCCCCTCGGCGCTCTGCTCCGCGGTGCCGAACATCGCGTCGATGAGGGCCGGGTCGCTCTTCGCCACGTCGAACACGCCATGCCGGTGGGTCTCGACGAACACGCCCCAGCCGCGCGAGCCGGTGAGGAAGGGGACCGAGACGTGGTTCTCGGTCGCTGCGCTCTCGACGTTGAGGTCCGCCTCGAGCTGCATCGGCCGCAGCTTCCCGCGGTGGTTGATGGCGTCGAACCACTCGCCGAGGCCGTAGAAGGCCTCCTGCCGATCGACGCCGAGCTGCACGCGGATGATCGCCACCGCGCTCGTTCCTTCGGGCACGAAGCGCAGCACGAGGTGACCCTGCGCCGTCTTCACCGCGCGCACCGTGGCCCGGAGGTTCTTGTGGTACCCGAGCGAGAGCACGAGGTCGTCACCGTCGCGCGCGACCGACGACTCCTGCGGCGTGCGCCACGCGAAGCCCGGCGGCGAGGTCGGAGTGAAGACGCCGTCGTTCACCACCAGCCAGTACGGGTCGTAGCTCAGCGCGTCGTCGAGCGCGCTCACCGTGCCGAGCTGGAAGGCCTGCGGCGTGAGCGTCACCAGCGGCTGGCCGTCGCGCGCGAAGACGAAGGTGCCGCCGTCGGCGTCGAGCGTCCACGCCTCTCCGCTGAGCACGAGGCCGGGCGGAGGAGGCGGCGGCGCCGGGCAGGCGCACAGCGACAGCAGCAGGGCGATGGGCAGCGCGTGCTTCATGGGCGATGGACCTTCGATGCCCTCGCGTCTGGAGTGAAGAAGGAAAAGCAGCCTACGCTCACGCGCCATGACGCTCGCGCTCGCTGCTCTCGTCCTCGCCACGCTCCAGCCGTCCTCCGTCGTCTCGGCGTCGGTGACGGCGCAGAAGATCCAGGTCATCAAGGGCGGGGCACGCAAGGCGAAGGCGGTGACGCCGAAGGACTCCAACGAGCTCGCGCCGCAGACGATCCAGGACCGGTCGCAGCCGGCGCCGAAGGCCGACGACGCGGCGGCCCGCGACGTCGCGGACAAGGAGC
>JBMORD010000358.1:0-39308 GCA_049322495.1 Myxococcota bacterium
CCTGTTCTGCAGGGCGTGGTGGGCCACCTTCGAGTGGGAGGCGTCGGCGGTGGTGCTGGGGCTCGGCACGCCGCTGCTCTTCGCGGTGGTGCTCGCCTTCGTGGCGCGCGGCGTGGCGGAGGGGGCGGGGCGCACGTGGCTCCATCGCGGCGCGGTGGCCAGCACGCTGACGTCGTCGTTCATGTTGATGACGCTGGTGGGCAGCGAGCTCGACGCGAACCAGCTGCTGGTGGGCGCGCTGCTGCTCGGGCTGGTGGGGCTCGCGCAGGGCACGTTCCTCCGCGACGCGCGCTTCATGCTCGCGCAGGTCATCGTCTCGGCGCTCGCCGCAGAGACGTGGGCGCTGATGCCGGTCGAGCCCACGTGGAGCGTCTTCGTGTGGCTGGGCGTGGTGGTGGTGAGCCTGTCGGTGTGGCCGCTCCTCAGCGGGCGCGGGGTCGCCGAGCAGAAGTCGACGGTGTGGGCGATGGTGGCGCCGTGGGTGCTGGGCTTCCTGCCGCTGACGCAGCTGCTGACGCGGCTCGACGCGCAGCGCTTCCAGGGCGCGCTCGCGGTGACGTGCGCGGCGGTGGTGCTGGGGCTGCTGGCGCTGGCCCGGAGCGCGGCGCCCACGCCCGCGGCGCGGCGGCGCATGGTGGTGTGGCTCGCGGCGCTCGGGCTGGGCTTCGTGAGCGTGGCGATTCCGCTGCAGCTCGAGCGTCAGTGGATGACCATCGGCTGGGCGGTGATGGCGGTGGCGCTGCTGCTGCTGTGGCGGCGCCTCGACCACGAGGGCCTCAAGTACTTCTCGCTGGCGCTCATCACCATCGTCACGGTGCGGCTGGTGTTGAACCCGGCGGTGCTGTCCTACGAGGAGCGCGGCCGGGCCCTCATCAACTGGCTGATGTACACCTACCTCGTGCCGGCGGTGTGCATGGGGCTCGCGGCGCGGCTGCTGTACGAGCTCGAGCTGCCGCGGCTGCGCGAGTGGGAACGCAAGGTGCTGCCCGCCACCACGCCGGTGGTGATGGTGAGCAACGTCGTCGCGCTGATGCTGGTGGTGTTCGCGTACCTCACGCTGGCGGTGTTCGACTTCTTCTCGCCGGGCTCGACGCTCTCGGTGGAGTTCGACCGCCTGCCCGCGCGTGACCTCGCGCTCTCGCTGGTGTGGCTCGTCTACGCCGCGGTCATTCTCGCGCTGGGCATGTGGAAGGCGTCGAAGGGGCTGCGCTGGGCGAGCCTGATCTTCATGCTGATCAGCATCGGCAAGGTGTTCCTCTACGACCTCGGGCAGCTCACCGACCTGTACCGCGTGCTGTCGCTGCTGGGCCTGGCGGTCTCGTTGTTCGTCGTCTCGTTCGCGTACCAGCGGTTCGTCTTCCGCAAGGGGTCCTGATGCTCTCCACGTTGGTGCTCGTGTCTCTCGCGGCCGCGCCGCCTCCGCTCGAGTCACTCTTTCCGCAGCGCGCGCCGGTGGAGGTCGACGGCAGCGGCACGCCGTGGTTTCGCCTCGAGCTGTCGGACGAGGTGCTCGAGGCGTGTCAGCCCGACCTGTCGGACGTGCGGTTGATGGACGCGAAGGGCGAGGTCATCGCGTACCGGCTGTTCCGCGCCGCGCCGGTGAAGCGCGCGCCGGAGCGGGTGCCCGCGCGGGTGCTCTCGGTGAGCCGCGACGCGCGCCTCGCCAACCAGGCCGTCCCGGGCCGCGTGGTGGAGCAGGTGACGGTGGAGGTGCCGCCGCTGCCGCCGCAGGCCGAGGCGTGGCTGCTCCGCGTCGAGAGCAGCCGGCCGGAGTACGTCGCGCAGGCGACGCTCGCTGGCGCGGACGGCAAGCCGCTCGCGAGCGGGGCGCTCTTCAAGGTGCCCGCGTCGGGCGCGCTCGGCACGGACCTGGTGCTGCCGGCCGGGCGCTCGGAGGGGCAGGTGACGGTGACGCTGAGCTCGCTGGGCACGCAGCCGCTGGAGCCGCGCTTCACGTGGGTGGCGCCGTTCGGTCCGCCGGTGCGGGAGGCGCGGCGCTTCTCGTCGCGCGTCGAGGCGCAGTCGTCGGGCGGGCGCACCACGCTGAAGGTGGCGCGGCCGCAGGGCCTGCAGCCGGAGCGGCTCGCGGTGTCGACGAGCACGCCGGCGTTCTCGCGGCAGGTGACGGTGTTCGACGTCGCGGCGAACGGCGCGAAGAGCCTCGTCGGCAAGGCGACGCTGTTCCGCCTGGCGGGCGTGAGCGGCGCGGAGCGCGTCGAGGTGCCGCTGGCGGCGACGCAGGGCGAGTACCTCGAGGTGGTGGTGGACGACCAGGAGAGCCCTCCGCTGGCCGAGCCGGCGGTGGCGCTGCTGGCGGAGCGGCCCACGCTGGTGTTCGCGCTCACGTCGGAGCAGACCGACGGGCGCGTGTGGCTGGCCTTCGGTGGTGGGCAGGCGCGGCAGCCGCGCTTCGACCTCGCGGCGCTCGACGCCAACGACACGTGGGAAGCGGGCTGGCCGACGCTCACCAGGCTCGGGGCCATCGAGGCGAACCCGGCCTTCGTCGCGCGCTCGCCGCTGCAGGACTTCCTGCGGCCGGGCGCGGAGGTCGACGCGTCGCGCTTCTCGCAGCGGCGGCAGGTGACGTTCACCGGGCCGGGGCCCGGGCTGTGGAGCGTCGCGCTCGACGCCGAGGACGCGGCCTTCCTGCGCGCGGACTTCGAGGACGTGCGGGTGGTCGACGAGGCGGGGCGGCAGTGGCCGTTCGCGCTGCGCGCGGCGTCGGTGACGCAGGTGGTGACGCCGGCGCCGAAGCGTGAGGAGAGCGCGTCGGTGTACGCGGTGACGGTGCCCGGCGGCCGCGCGTGGGTCGAGCGCGTGGAGCTCGAGTCGACGACGCCGTTCTACGCGCGCCTGGCGGAGGTGTCGGTGGAGGACGAGCGTCACCGTCGGCGGGAGCTCGGCCGCACGTCCATCAGTCAGGCGCCCGACGAGGCGCTGCAGTCGACGCTCTTCGTGTCGCTCGGGGCGCCGCAGTTCGCGCGCTCGCTCGAGGTGAAGGTCGAAGATGGCGCGGAGCAGCCGCTGGAGAACGTGCGGCTCTCGCTGTCGCTCCGCGCGCCGGAGCTGTTGGTGCTGGGACCGCCGGGCCGGTACACGGTGCTGTTCGGCGCGCCCACCGAGCGGCGGCCGGCGTACGACGTCGACGCGCTGGGCACGTTCCTCTTCGACCTGAAGCCGCGGGTGGCGACGGTCGCGGCGCGCGAGGCGAACCCCACGTTCCAGGCGGCGTCGGCGCTGCTGCGCAAGGAGAACGTGCCGCAGCTGGCGATGTGGGTGGCGCTCGGTGTCGCGGTGCTGGTGCTGGGTGGGCTGGCGCTCAAGCTCGCGCGGTCCGAGGGTTCTCCGCCGTCGGCCTGAGCCGCAGTTCTTCGACAGCTGACCGCCGGCGGGAAGGAGTGAAAGAGCACGGACGGCACGACGCTCGACGAGCTCGAACGGTCGAGCCCGTTCAGCGACGAGTGACGGCCGGCAAAGCCTTGACCACCCTCTCGGCTGTGGTCAGGTCATCGACGATGCTGCACGCCCTGCACCTGAAGAACGTTGGGCCGGCCGAGAAGACTGACCTCGAGCTTGCGCCGCGCCTCAACCTCTTCACTGGAGACAACGGCCTCGGGAAGAGCTTCCTGCTCGACGTCGCGTGGTGGGCGCTGACGCGCAAGTGGCCGCATGACCTGAACCCCGAGCTGACCTCCGGCTTCCCCGCGAGGCCGACCGACCCCAGGAAGCCCGCCACCATCAGCTTCGGCCTCAGCTCGAAGGTCAAGGACGTCGAGTACACGAGCCAGTACGTCGCGCGCGACGAAGCGTGGACCGGGAAGGCCGGTCGTCCGTGGAATCCCGGGCTCGTCATCTACGCCCACGCCGACGGTGGCTTCTCGGTGTGGGACCCCGCCCGCAATTACTGGCGCAAGAGGGGCAGCATCGACGTGCAGGACCGGCCGGCCGGCTACGTGCTGACGCCCTCCAACGTGTGGGATGGGCTGTCGCGCGTCGTCGATGGGCGGAAGACGGTCGTCTGCAACGGTCTGCTCGCCGACTGGGCAAGCTGGATCAAGGAAGGCGGCAAGAACGCCGAGCAGATGGCGACGGCGCTCAAGCATCTGACCGCCGACGAGGCGCTGTCCGTCGGTCCGCTGGTGCGGCTGTCGGTCAACGACGCTCGCGACATTCCGTCGATCAACACGGACTATGCGAAGGCGGTCCCCGTGCTTCACGCGTCGTCGGGCGTGCGCCGCGTGCTGGGGCTCGCGTACATGCTCATCTGGTCGTGGAACGAGCACGTTCGTGCGGCCGAGCTCCTCGGTGAGGAGCGCACCAGCCAGGTCGTCTTGCTGTTCGACGAGATCGAGAGCCACCTCCACCCGCGCTGGCAACGGACCATTCTTCGGTCGTTGCTGACCATCGCCGAGACGCTCCACGAGGACGCGCAGGTGCAGCTGCTGACGGCGACGCACTCTCCCCTGATTCTCGCGTCGGCTGAGCCGTTGTTCGACGACGAGCAGGACGCCTGGTTCGACATCGATCTCGAAAAGGGAAAGGTCGTGCTGCGCAAGCGGCCGTTCGTGCGCCACGGCGAGGTCTCGAACTGGCTGACCAGCGACGCCTTCGACCTGCGCACCGCGCGTTCGCAAGAGGCCGAGCTGGCCGTGGCGGCTGCCCAGAAGCTGCTCCGAGACCGTGAGCGCAGCGTTGCTCGCGTCAAGCAAGCCGACCGCGACCTGCGCAAGGTGTTGTCTGACGTCGACCCCTTCTGGGTTCGCTGGAGCGCCTTCGTTCAGGGTGAGGATCGACCGTCGCGAGGCGAGTCGGTCTGATGATTCCGTCAGGCCGGCGAAGGAACCAGCGACGTTCGATGCGCTCGTTCGTCAGCCCGGGCTGGCGGCCATTGACGAGCTCATCGGCCGACGAACGCGACGACGTGGGCGTCCGCGAAAGGTGGTCGCGCGTCAACGCCGTCACATTCCTCCGGACGCGTTTCCTCCCTTGTGGCGAGAGGCGATCCCCGACCTGCACCAGGCCTACGAAGGGCGGTGCGCGTACCTGGCGATGTTCATCGAGCCGGCGACGGGCTCGTCGACCGTCGATCACTTCGTGCCGAAGTCGGTCGACTGGAGGCAGGTGTACGAGTGGGACAACTACCGGCTCTGCGCGGCGGTCATCAACGGGACCCGAGGCGCGCGACCGGTGCTCGACCCGTTCACCGTGAAGGACGGCTGGTTCGCGCTCGAGTTCGTCAGCTTCCAGGTCATCGTCGGCCCGCAGGCGCCACTTCGGCTGCGGAAGGCGATCGAGGCGACCATTCGTGACAGCGGCATCAACGCTCGCGAGTGCTGTGCGTTGCGCCAGCAGTACGTGACCGACTTCGAGAACGGAGACATCACGCGGCGCTTCCTGCAGAGGCGCGCGCCGTTCGTGGAAGCGGAGATGGTCAGAGCGGGTCGCATTCGCTGACGTCCTCACCGAGCCGGCTTCGGCGGCGCGAGGTTGAACTGGAGCGGGTACCAGAGCGTGCTGCCGAAGACGCCTCGTGGAGGAAACACCCAGGTCTTCATCGTCGAGAGCACGCACTGCTCCAGCTCCGCGTTGATCGACGAGGCCCTGCGCTTGACGCCCGTCGTCGCGCCGTCGTCGCGGACCGTCCACTCCACGACGAGCTGGCCGCCGAGGCCGGGCTGACTCTGGAGCGCGCGCGAGTAGCAGGACGAGAGCTCGGGGAGGTGCGCGTTGATGGTCGCGGCCACTGCTTCCCCGTCGACGCTGCCGCCCACGCCGACGCGGGAGGGCTCCGCCGGCGACACCGTCCCCTCGGTCGAGCGTGCGAGCGCGAGCAATCGTGACGGCTCAGTGTTGGCGACGAGGCCGTCCTGCGGCGCTTGTGGCGGCGGCTCCGGGGCGCTGACCACGGTGAGCTCGAAGGGCTCGGCTGTGAGGGTGCGCTTCCGCGCGGGGCTCGACGGCTCCGCTGGCTGCTCGAGGTCGAAGCTCGCCTGGATCTGCCAGACACCTTCATCGAGGACGAAGGCCTCCGTCACCTTGTTGAAGGAGAGCGCCTGCGTCGCGCCCGGCGCGAGCGTCACGGTGCGCGCGGCGAGTCGGTGCTGCTCTTCCCGCCTGCGGTCACCCTCCGGGTCTGGCGGGTTCCTGAGGCCGCACTTGCTGAGCCGTCCGTCCTCTGGCTTGCGCGGCTGGATGCCGCCGTCGGAGAGGCGGCGGCTGACGGACCACGAGACGTCGAGGTAGCCCTCGTAGCGGACGAACGAGAGCGGGACTTCGCTGTCGTTGACGACGGAGACCTCGAGCTTCGGCTCGACGTGGAACGGCAGGGTCGTGTCTCCCTTGAGCACGGTGAGCAGTCGGGCCTTCGCGAAGGGGTCTGGCTTCTCGCAGCCGACACAGGCGACCACGACCAGCAGCAGGAGCGCGCGCATGGCGCCCCACGACAGCAGGGAGTGCGCCGAGGTTCCATCCGAGCCCGCACTTTCCACTCCTACGCGGAACTGCCCAATCTTCGGCAGTTGTGCGTACGAGTGGAGACAGGTCCCGCGGAGCGACCCGGCAGCTGGTGGCTCATCCATCACGAAGTCGGCGGACCCAGCGTCACCGGGCGCTCGAAGCTCGAGGGGCTTGCTGCGACGAGCAGTGCGCGGGAGACCCGCGACTCACTCGCGCCCTGGAGCAGAAGGCGCCGGTTCGTTCAGGCTCCAGAGCGCCGACAGCTGCAGCTCGATGGCCTCGAAGGGCGTCACGCGCGGCGTGTCTTCACCGCTCCAGGTGCCGAGCTCGACCCAGCGTCCGTTTTCGAGCTGGTAGGCCTCGAGGGTCTTCGCCTCTGGGTCGATCAGCCAGCACCACTGCACGCCTTCGCGCGCGGAGATGCGCTTCTTGGCGACGCGATCGATCGATGCCGTCGAGGGCGAGAGGACCTCACAGACCCAATCTGGCGCGAGCGCGATCGCCGGTGTGCTGGGCGGTTGACGCATGCGCTCGGTGCGCCACCCAGCGAGATCGGGGACGAGCACGCGCGGGCCGAGATGGAGCTCCGGTTCGTCGAGGATCCACCAGCCACCGGGCCCGCCTCTTCCCCGCTGGAACGGCCCTCCGAGCTCCATGCCGAGGGTCGAGGTGACGCGCGCGTGAAGGACGTCCGGGTGGCGCGTGGCGAACAGCTCGCCGTCGAGGAGCTGCCCGGTCAGATGCGGCTCGAGCGCCTCGAGGTCGGCGTACGTCGCAGGCTTCTTCGTCAGCACGGGGCGAGCCACGTGCGCAGCCTACAACTCCTCAGCGCCGCCGCTCGTGCCGCACGTCCGTCCCGCGCACCATGTAGATGACCATCTCCGCGACGTTGGTGGCGTGGTCGCCGATGCGCTCGAGGTGCTTGCCGATGAACAGCAGGCTCGTCGCGCGGCGGATGGTGCGCGAGTCTTCCATCATCAGCGCCAGCAGGTGGTTGAGCAGCTTCACGAACAGCGCGTCGAGCATCTCGTCACCGGCGAGCACCTGCTCCGCGCGGGCGGCGTCGGCGGTGACGAAGGACTCCAGCGCGTCGCGCAGCTGTTTCTGCGCGAGCTGCCCCATGCGCTCGACCTCCTCGGGCACGGTCAGCGGCGCGGCCTCGCACAGGTCGAGCGCGCGCTCGGCGATGTTCACCGCGAGGTCGCCGCACCGCTCGAGGTCGGTGACGCTCTTGAGCGCGGTGGTGATGAGGCGCAGGTCGCTGGCCGCCGGCTGCCGGAGCGCGAGGGTGGTGCGGCAGCGCTCGTCGAGGTCGAGCTCCTGGCGGTCGATGCGCCCGTCGCCCTCGATGGTCTTCTTCGCCAGGCGTGCGTCGCGCTCGAGCAGCGCGCTCATCGCGTGCGCGAGGGTGGTCGCCACGTCTTCGCCCATGCGCGTGAGGCCCGTCTTGATGGCCTCGAGGTCCTTCTCGAAGGTCTTGTCCGTGTGCGGAGGCATCAGCCGAATTTCCCCGTGACGTAGTCCTCGGTGCGCTGCTGCGAGGGGTTGGTGAAGATGCGCGACGTCGGCCCGACCTCGACCAGCTCGCCCATGTAGAAGAAGGCCGTCTCGTCCGACACGCGCGCGGCCTGCTGCATGCTGTGGGTGACGATGACGATGGTGTAGCGGCTCTTGAGCTGGTGGATCAGCTCCTCGATCTTCGCGGTGGCGATGGGGTCGAGCGCCGAGGCGGGCTCGTCCATCAGCAGCACCTCCGGCTCGACCGCCAGCGCGCGCGCGATGCACAGCCGCTGCTGCTGGCCGCCCGACAGCCCGAGCGCCGAGTCGTCGAGCCGGTCCTTCACCTCGTCCCACAGCGCGGCCTGGGTGAGGCTCTTCTCGACGCGGTCCTGCAGCTCGCTCTTCGCGCTGGTGCCGCCGACGCGCAGCCCGTACGCCACGTTCTCGAAGATGCTCTTGGGGAACGGGTTCGACTTCTGGAACACCATGCCCACGCGGCGCCGGAGGTCCACCACGTCGACCTCCGCGTCGTAGATGCTCTGCCCGTCGAGCAGCACGTCGCCCGAGTGGCTCGCCCCGGGAATCAGCTCGTTCATGCGGTTCAAGCTGCGCAGGAACGTCGACTTGCCGCAGCCCGACGGGCCGATGAGCGCCAGCACCGCGCGCGGGGCGATGGACAGCGAGAGGTTCTTCACCGCCTCCTTGGCGCCGTAGCGCAGCGTGAGGTTCTTCGCTTCGAAGCGCGAGACCATGACTTCAGTGAGCTCCTTCCGCGGCGCGGCGGGTGCGCGCGCGGATGATGACCGCCACCAGGTTGAGGGCGAAGGTGAGCGCCAGCAGCACCAGCACCGTGCTGTAGAGCAGCGGCCGGGCCGCCTCGACGTCGGGCGACTGCGTGGCCAGCACGTACGTGTGGTAGCCGAGGTGCATGAACTGCGAGCTGAGCGAGCTCGGCAGGTCCGGCAGGTAGTACGCCGCGCCGGTGAGCAGAATGGGCGCCACCTCGCCGGCGCCGCGCGAGACCGCCAGCACCGCCCCGGTGAGGATGCCCGGCAGCGCGCCCGGCAGCGTCACGCGGAACAGCGTCTGCGAGCGCGTCGCCCCCAGCGCCAGGCTCGCCGCGCGCAGCTCGGGGGAGATGGCGCGGAGCGACTCCTCGGTGGCCACGATGACCACCGGCAGCGTCAGCACCGCCAGCGTCGCCGAGGCCCACAGCATCCCGGGCTGCGCCCAGTGCAGCTCCCCGCCGCGCAGGCGATCCATCGCGCCGCCGATGAAGTGAATGAAGAAGCCCAGGCCGAACAGCCCGAACACCACCGAGGGCACCGCCGCGAGGTTGCTCACCGCGACGCGCACCAGCTTCGGCAGCCAGCCGTCGGGCCGCGCGTACTCGTGGAGGTACACCGCGGTGCACACCCCCACCGGCATCACCGCCACCGTCATCAGCAGCGTCACCACCACCGTGCCCCAGATGGCCGGGAAGATGCCGCCCGCCGTCATGCCGTCGGTGGGCGCCGCGGTCAGCAGCTCGAGCGACAGCCGCGACCAGCCGCCGCGCACCGTGTCGACGACGATGACTGCCAGCACGAGGAGAATGAGGGCCACCCCCACGCCGGTGAGCGAGGGGAAGAAGAGCGACGCGAAGCGCCGCGCGCCGCTGCGCCGGCCGAGCTGCACCGGGGCGCTCACGACGCGCCTCCCATGCGGCGCGAGAGCCGGCGCACCGCGGCGCTGGCGAGCAGGTTGAGCCCCAGGGTGAGGGCGAACAGCAGCGCGCCGATGAAGAACAGCAGCGACCAGTGCATCGAGCCGACGACGACCTCGCCCATCTCCGCGGCGATGGTGGCCGACATGGTGCGCGTCGAGTCGGTCACCGAGGCCGAGACGATGGCTGCGTTGCCCGAGGCCATCAGCACCACCATCGTCTCACCGATGGCGCGCCCGAAGCCGAGCAGCGTCGCCGCCAGCACGCCGGGCGCCGCCGCGGGGAGCACCACCCGCCACGCCGTCTCCCACCGCGTCGCGCCCAGCGCCAGCGAGCCCTCGCGGTAGCTGCGCGGCACCGCGGTGAGCGCGTCTTCCGACACGGTGAAGATGACCGGCACGATGGCGATGGCGATGCCCAGCCCCGCCACCAGCGCGTTGAGCCGCGTCGGCAGGCCCAGCGTGTCCTGGGTGAAGGTGGCCAGCACCATCAGCGCGAAGAAGCCCACCACCACCGACGGAATGCCCGCGAGCAGCTCGATGAGCGGCTTGAGCACCTCGCGCAGCCGGCGCGGCGCCAGCTCCGCCGAGAAGAGCGCGGCCCCGATGCCGAGCGGCGCGGCGAGCAGCACGCCCACCAGCGTCACCTTGAGCGAGCCGATGAGCAGCGGCACCAGCGACACCTTCGGCACGTTCGACACCGGCTGCCACATGAAGACCGCCGGCTTCCCCGCGCGCACCACCTGCGGGAAGAACAGCTTGCTGAAGCTCACCTCGCCGGTGGTGTCGCTGAAGAGCGCCAGCGCCTCCTTGCCCACGAAGACGAAGATCAGCACCACCGCCGCGATGCCGCTCAGGCCCACCAGCGTGATGAGCGACTCGATGGCGCGCTCCTTGAGCTGGCGGAGCCGGAGCCGCGGCGTTCGTCTGGCGGGGATGACGTGTTCCATCGCCCGTACAGGTGGACCTCCAGCGGGGCGCTTTGGTGCGCTTCGTGTGTCGAATGTGTCACAGGCGATTTGTCACCGGCCCGTGACGAAGACGGCACGCACTCGCTGCGGCCGCGGAACGAAGGCGCAGCGTCGCTGGGTGACTCACGGGGCAGAACCACCCAAGGAGAAATCGACCATGTCCCGCCTGCTCGTCCTCGTCTCGCTGCTGTCCGTCCCCGCGTTCGCCGGAGCGCCCGTCACCATCAAGGGCTCCGACACGATGGTCATCCTCACCCAGCGCTGGGCGGAGACCTTCATGAAGAAGAAGCCCGAGGTGAAGCTGCAGGTCACCGGCGGCGGCTCGGGCACGGGCCTCGCGGCGCTCATCAGCGGCAGCACCGACCTCGCCACCTCGAGCCGCTCCATCAAGGACGCCGAGAAGGCGAAGCTGCCCGGCGTGGTGGAGGTGCCCGTGGCGCGCGACGGCGTCACCTTCTTCGTGCACGAGAGCAACCCGGTGCAGGCGCTCACCGTCGAGCAGCTCAAGGGCATCTACCTGGGCGACATCACCAACTGGAAGGACGTCGGCGGGCCGAACCTCCCCATCGCGCTGTACTCGCGCGAGAGCTCGTCGGGCACCTACGTCTTCGTGAAGGAGCACGTGCTGGGCAACGAAGACTTCGCGCCCCAGGCGCAGACGCTGCCCGGCACCGCCGCGGTGGTGAACGCCGTCGCGAAGGAGAAGGCCGGCATCGGCTACGGCGGCGCGGCGTACGCGAAGGGCGTGCGCGAGCTCAAGGTGAAGGTCGGCAAGGACGACGTCGAGCCGACGCTGGCCAACATCCGCGCGGGGAAGTACCCGCTCTCGCGCCAGCTCTTCTTCTACCTGCGCGCCAAGCCGGCCGGTGACGCCGCGGCCTTCATCGACTTCTGCCTCTCGGACGAGGGCCAGAAGCTCGTCGAGGCAGTCGGGTACTTCCCCATCAAGTGACTCGGGGCGTTCCGTCACATGCCCGAC
Source organism: Myxococcota bacterium (assembly GCA_049322495.1). Lineage (GTDB taxonomy): Bacteria > Myxococcota > Myxococcia > Myxococcales > Myxococcaceae > Archangium_A. The sequence continues at coordinate 11,611 of JBMORD010000358.1, forward strand.
ACAATCAGTTCACGGGCTTGTGTCTCTGGCGGTGACCAATCACCACGCGCGGGGAATACCTCCACGCCGCGATGACGACCGTTGCGACGCTGACACTGTGGTGCTTCCTCACTGCGACCAACCCCGCCGAGACCGCTGCTGACGGGGGCGTCGCGCCTCCGCCGGTGGCGAGCCCGGCACCGAGCGGTGACGCCGAGCTGCGGGCGCGGCTCGACCAGGCGCTCGAGCTGCTCCAGAAGCACGAGGCCGAGCTCGAGGCGCTGCGGAAGGCGAAGACCCCGCCGCCTCCTCCGCCGTCCACCACGGCCGCGCCCGCAGCGCCCGCGTCGAGCCACTGGTACGAGCGCATCAAGCTCCGCGGCTACACCCAGGTCCGCTACAACGCGCCCGGCGTCGTCTACAACGACAAGCTGATCAACGATCAGGGCGACAAGTCGATGGGCGGCAACGGCGGCTTCTTCATCCGCCGGGCGCGGCTCATCCTCATGGGCGATCTGCACCCGCGCGTGTCGTTCTACTTCCAGCCCGACTTCGCCAGCTCCATCGGCGAGCAGCTCAACGTCACCATCATCCGCGACCTCTACGTCGACGTGTACCTCGACGAGAAGAAGGACTTCCGGGTGCGCATCGGGCAGTCGAAGGTGCCGTTCGGCTTCGAGAACATGCAGTCGAGCTCGAACCGCATGCCGCTCGACCGCAACGACCCGCTCAACAGCGCGGTGAAGGACGAGCGCGACATCGGCGTGTTCCTCTACTGGACGCCGGCGGTCGCGCGGGAGCGCTTCAAGATGTTCGTCGACGCGAACCTCAAGGGCTCCGGCGACTACGGCGTGTTCGCGCTCGGCGTGTACAACGGCCAGACGGCGAACAAGATCGAGCTCAACAAGTTCCCCCACGTGGTGGCGCGCGCGACGTACCCCTTCGCCATCGGAGATCAGTTCCTCGAGCTCGGCGTCGCGGGCCACTACGGCCTGTACACGGTGACGCTGGGCAACCTCCCCGACGGCACGAAGGCCGGCTCGGCGCGCAGCGACAACACCTTCACCGACGCGCGCGGCGCGGTCACCGCGGTGCTCTACCCGAAGCCGTTCGGCGTGATGTTCGAATACAACGTCGGCGTCGGCCCGCAGCTCGGCACGAGCAACCTCGTCAACACCGACCTGCTGTACGGCGGCTACGCGACGCTCAGCTACAAGATCGACGAGCCCTTCGGCACGGTCTCGCTCATCCCCTTCGTGCGCGGCTCGATGTACGACGGCGGCAAGAAGTTCTTCACCAACGCGCCCCGGTACCACATTCGCGAAGTGGAGCTCGGCGTCGAGTGGCAGATCTTCAAGGCCTTCGAGGTGACGCTCGCCTACAACATCTCCGAGCGCACCTCCGACAAGACGTACCGGCAGGAGTACGGCCACTGGACGCGCATCCAGGCGCAGTTCAACTACTGATCAACCCCGGGTCAGCGCCGCCCGAGTCGCTGCGTGCGCTCGGGTGAGACACGCCCCTCCATGACGTCCGCCCGCGCTGGAAAGGGAAGCCTGACGCGCAACCGGACAGTGCCGGGTCGAGGGGGGGCGTTTACGCATTTTGGGTGTCCAATTCGATCATTGGCTTCCCGATGTCGTTGCTCGCGCGGCAGTTCGCTTTCGACCCCGAGGGCTTCCTGACCCGTTACCCCTGTGCGTGGCTGGTCTGGGAGCCGGCGGGGTGGACGCCTCCGGTGAGCAGCCCTGATCAGAGCCTGGTGAAGACGAGCCACGAGGCAGATCAGGCGCGGCCGGTGAAGGGCGACCCGCTGTGCTTCCCGCTCAAGAAGAACATCCGCCTGAGCATCGGGCGCGCGAGCGGCAATGAGATCGTCATCTCGGACGCCACGGTGTCGCGGGTGCACGCGGAGCTCGAGAAGCGCGGCGAGGCGTGGGTGCTGATGGCGGTGCGCGAGTCTGAGACGACGACGGTGGTGGGCGCGCGGCGCGCGGAGCCCGGCCACCCGGTGCCGCTGGTGAGCGGAGACACCCTCGAGCTGGGCGGCGCGCAGCTGAGCTACTTCGACGCGCAGAGCTTCAAGGTGCGCATCTCGACGGTGCCGCTCCAGGCCGCCGCGCGGTGAGCCTCGCGCTCAGGCGCGATCGAGCGCGACGTGGCGGAACGAGCTCAGCGGGTGCCGCACGCGCTGGTGCACCGCGTGGGCGACGTCCATCAGCGTGGGGAGGCGATCTCCGGCCTGATCCACCGCGTCGACCAGCGCCTCGCGGTGCCGCTGGTACCACCGCAGCCAGTGACCGGCCTCGCGCAGCGGCATGGTGCGCGTGAGCGTCTGCAGCGCCACCAGCTCCGCCAGCTGGAGCCGGTAGGTGAAGGTCTCGACGCCCGGGCGATCGACCTGCGCGAGGGCCACCTGGCGCGCGAGCTCGTCCCGTTCCCCCAGCGCGGCGAGCACCGACAGCCACGCCTGCGGCAGGCCGCGCGCGTGGTCGAACGCGAGGAAGTGGTAGTAGCGCGGGTTGAAGTCGATCAGCAGCGGGCGCCCGTCGACCTGCAGAAACTCGCAGCTGAAGACGCCGAAGTAGCCCACGCGGCGGCACAGCGCGCGCACCCGGGCCGCCAGCTGCGGCTCGAGCTCCGTCGCCTCGAGGCACAGCGAGATGCCGAGCTTCTTCGGGCGCTGCAGCACCTTCTTCGCCGCGCGCGCCACGAAGAGCTCGCCGGTGTCGTCGATGAAGCCCGACACCTGCAGGCTGCCGTTCGTCCCCTCGGCGAAGTACTGCTGCAGCATCGGGTCGGCTGCCTCGCCGAGCCGCCCTTCCGGCAGGTGGTGCGGGTTCGCCGCGCGGAAGCGTCGGAACGCGGCCGCCACCTCCGCGCGCTCGTGCACCACCACGCCCTTGTGGTTGGTCGAGAGGATCTGCGTGCGCTGCTTGATCAACGTCGGCAGCGGCAGGTGCTCGACGACGTGCTCCAGCTCGGCGTCGCTCGGCGAGACGGTCGCCGGCGCCTCGAGGCCCACCTCTCGGCACGCGTCGTGGAGCGTCATCTTGTCGAGCACGCGCTCGTACACCGCGACCGGCGGCGCCCACACCCGGAACACCCTCGCCAGCGCCTCGTGGTGCACCGCGAACAGCCACGCCATGTCATCCGACGTCGGGTACAGCACCAGCCCCGGGTGCTCGCGCCCCAGCGCCAGCAGCCACGCGATGAACGCGCCCGGGTCGCGCAGGTCGGGGCAGCTGAGCCGACGCTCGACGAAGCGCGAGTACCGCGCGGTCCCCGGGCCCGCCATCCACACCCGGTAGCCGCGCTGGCCGAGGTCGCGCGCCGCCGCCAGGGTGCCGCAGAACGTCGCCGTCGTGAGGAGGACCGTCGCCATTCGCGACACCTACCTTCGACGACCTATGGAATTCAATGCGGTGGAAACAGGGTGATGCGAAACCTTGGTTTTATGAGCGCTTACAGACAGTAGCCGGTCGGCAGGCAGATGCCGTTCGTGCCGCAGATGGCCGCCGGCGCGTTGTTGCAGTTGGGCTCGCAGTGGGCGGAGTTGGGCTCGATGCCGCCGTCTGCGAGGCGGCCGTTCGTGCAGACGTAGCCGGCGCGGCAGCTGCTCTGGCCGCCGCCCGGGCTGGAGCAGCCCTGGTAGCAGTTGAGTCCGTTGCAGTAGTCGGTGGCGCCGGGGCAGGTGACGCCGGTGCCGAAGAGGTCGAGGCAGCTCGCCGAGCAGTAACCGCCGAGCCAGCCCGAGACGCCACCGTCGGTGCGCACCGGGCTGATGCACGTCTTGAGGTCGAAGAGCGAGTCAGACTGGCCGGCGCACTGGTCGCGGTTGGTGCACGCGCCGCCGGTGGGGGTGCCGCTCCCGCCCGAGCACGCGCCGCTCGAGCAGCTCGCGCCGCCGCTGCACGAGACGCACGCGGCGCCGGCGCGCCCGCACGCCGAGACGGAGGTGCCCGTCTGGCAGATGCCGAGGAAGTCGCAGCAGCCGCTGCAGTTCGACGGGCCGCAGGTCGTCGGCGCGCACTGCTGGGCCTGACACGACGTGCCGCTGCCACACTGCGTGCACGTGTTGCCGCCGGTGCCGCAGGCGCTCGACGAGGTGCCCGCGACGCACACGCCGCTCTGGCAGCACCCGTTCGGACAGGTCGACGGGCCGCACTGCTGCCGGCACTGACCGGCGACGCAGGACAGGCCGCCGCCGCACACCGTGCACGCGTTGCCGGAGATGCCGCACGCACTCGAGGCCGTGCCGAGCTCGCACACGTTGCCGTTGCAGCAGCCGGTGCACGACTGCGAGTTGCAGCCCGTGGGACCGCCGCCACCGCCCGTGTTCGCGCCACCGCCGCCCGTGTTCGCGCCACCGCCGCCGCCGGTGTTCGCGCCACCGCCGCCGCCCGTGTTCGCGCTACCTCCGCCGGTGTTCGACGCGGAGAGCACGCACTGACCGAGCGTGCACGACTGGACCGCCGTGCACTGATTGCACGCGGCGCCGAGCGAGCCGCAGGCGAAGGCGGTGTTGCCGGGCTGACACTCACCGGTGCTGGTGCAGCAGCCGGTGCAGGTCGACGCACAGCGGTCGGCAGGGCCGGTGCACGCGGCGACGACGAGGAAAGCTCCGAGGGGGAAGAGGAGGCGCAAGCGCATGGCGCGGCACTTGAGCGCGCCGCGCCGGCCGCGTCCACTGCGCGCCAGCGCTCAGCCGTTGCGGATGGCCTCGACGAGTCGGAACACGCCGGTGCCGGTTCGTTGAGGCCAGCGGCCTGCGGTGTCGAGCGTCCTCGCTCGGGTGATGGCCTCGTCGACGCCCGGCATCAGGCGCGCCGTAGGGATGTTCGTCTTCGAGTACCCACCGAGCTTTCGGCGCAGTTCCGCCTCGACGCCGTCGCATCGGCCTGCGACCGCGGGTGCATCTGCGACGTGAAGGAGCAGCCACAGCTCGAAGCACGGGTTGCTGATGGCGAGGCGGAAGCCCATGTCTTCCGCTTCCTTCACCGCGCGCGAGAATGCCGCGACGTGGCTCGGCTCCGTCCAGTGATCCGTGTCGAGCAGAACCCAGAACTGATCATTGCTCTGCAGCTCCCCTCGTCGCTGGGCCTCGTCGTGGACCGCCTTGAGTCTGTCGACGACGTGCCTGGCTGCTGACATTCCATCGGTGGTCTCGACGACCTCGATCGAGACGCGTGGCCGCTCGAACGCGGCGAAGTACTGCCGTGGCGCGAAGGTGTCCTCAGTCGCAATGACGATGCGCGCGTCGTCTCGTTCGCGGCGGTGCACGCGCGCCAGCGGCCGCGCTTTGCGGGGCGCGAGGAGGCTCATGGCAGGTGCACGTTGGGGATCGCGCCGAACCGACCGAGCAGGTAGCTGCGATCGAGGCGCAGGTCCGTCCTCACCGGGAAGTCGTCGAGGGAGAAGAGCTCGCTCGCGCTCCCTCGCTTCTCGACGAACCAGATTTCATCGCGGCGGAGCAGCTCCTGATCGAGCGCGTGGGTTTCGTGCGTGGTGAAGATGAGCTGGTTCCGGTGCCCTCTCGCGCGGCGGAGGAACTCACGGATGAACTCTTTGACGAGCACGGCATGCAGCGAGCGATCGAGCTCGTCGACGACGAAGACGCAGGGGTTCGAGCCGGTCTCGTGGAGTGCGGGGGCAAGCTCCGCGATGCGCTTGGTGCCATCCGACTCGGCCTCGAAGGGAAGGCTTGCGACCTCGCCGGCTGCGTTCAGGTGCGTCGTGACGACCGCCTGGAGGCCGAACTCGTCATCGCTCAGCTTGACCAGGACTTCACGTCCGCGTCGACCGAACGCGCCGCCGATGGGGTATCGCTCGAAGGCCTCGAGCTCGGCGGGGCTGAGCTCACGCGCCGGCAGTCGGAGTTTCAGCTCGCTCGACACGCGCTCGACCCCGGTCCCCAGCTTGCGCAGCAGCGTCGAGACGAACTCCCCAAAGGCGGGCTCCTCCTGCAGCCGCGTGCCGAGGACCACGTACGGTGCTCCGGCCTGCACGATGACCAGGCGCTTCATCCACAGGTGCGGTTCGCGAAGACACTCGGGCAGCTCGTCGTCGGCGAGGTCGCGCCAGAGCCGCGCGAGGAACAGCTCCGCGGCTGGGGCGCCCAGCACCTTGAGCGCCTCGAGCTTCTCGCTCGGCTTCTCGAGCGCGCGGCCGTACTCGATCGACACCTGCCCGCCCGGCGCGGTGCGGCGCTCGAAGACGATCCGCTCCTGACCGCTCGGCAGCACCACCACGAGCCACTCTTCGGCGATCGCCTGGTCGAGCACGTTCACGCCGTACTCGTAGACGCTGCCACCGGCGAGGAAGCGAACGACGAGCTTCGTAGGCCGCGTCTTCTCGAAGAAGACGTGACGGGAACGAGCGGTCGACTCGTGGCTCCTCATGAGGTGGCTCCACAGCCAGCTCACCGCGTTCACCACGTTCGACTTGCCTGCCGCGTTCGCCCCGAACAGCGCGATGACCGGCAGGAGCGCCTCGTCGCGCTCGGGCATCGGCACCAGGTGCTCCGTGAGGTTCTGGTGCTTGGTGTTTGCGACCGCTGAGAGCTCCTGCTCAGGCCCAAACGACCGGAAATTCTCAATTTGAAGCGAGATGAGCATCGGTTGATGCGAAGACTAGCCTATCAAGTGTGACGAAGTCACAGATGGCTACCGCGCCGGCTTCGCGCCGACCGACGGCTTCCACGCCTCGATGAAGCGCTGCGCCGACGGCCGCTGACGCGCGCGCCACGCGATGCAGAGGTCGACGTTCTCGAGGGCCTGGTCGAGGTTGCGCTGGCCGCCGAGGAACTTCGGCACCCGCGCGCCGAGGAGCTTCACCGCGCGCTCCTTCGTGGCCTCGTCGCACACGCCGCCCGCGAACCACGCGAAGTTGGCGCCGGCGTCTTCCGGCAGCCGCGCCAGCAGCGCGTCCCAGTTCTTCTCGAGGAAGTCGAACACCACCGGGCGCGTGCGGTAGTCCCAGCTCGCGCCGAACACCACGCTCATGCCCTCGCGCGCGTCGAGCTTCTCGTCGAGCGCGAGCGCGAGGTGGCTGGCGACGATGGCCGGGTCGCGGAACGAGCCGAGCGCCTGGAGCATGCGGCCGCGGTCGGCGCGGTCCTTCTCCTTCGCCACGGCGGCGACGAGCGCGCGGTGGAGCTCCGCGTCACCGGTGTCGGCGGCGATGGAGAGCACGGTGCCGATGAGGTCGGGGTGAATGGCCTTGCGGTCACCGAGCCACTTCTTCGCCAGCGTGAGCGCCTTCGCGCGGAGCGTCGGCTCGCGCCCCTGCACCGCCACCAGCCACACCAGCGAGCCGCGGGAGAGGCGCTGATCCTCCGGCTCCTTCGGACCGACGGTGAGGCCGAGCTTGAGCGCGCGCGGCCCGAAGGTGGTGCGGATGAAGGTCTCGTACTTCGCGCGGAGCGGCTCGGGCAGCACGTCGTCGGCGAGCTGCGTGGCGAGGCGCTGCGCCGCCGCGACGAGGTGCCGGTCGTCGGAGCGCAGCGCGGCGGGGATGGCCCCCAGCGCGACCTCCACGTCGACGTCGCCCGAGTCGACCACCGCGCCCACGTCGTCGAGCAGCCCGAGCTTCTCTTCCACGGTGAGCTGCTTCTCGGCGCGCTGGAGCAGCGGCAGCAGCCCCGCCTTCGACGACGCGCGGTAGTAGCCGCGCATGCCATCGTTGGGCATCACCCAGTCGGGGCAGCCCTTCGCCTCGAGCGTCCACGTCGTCTGCGCGGTGGTGAGCAGCGTGCACGCGCGGCTCTCCTTGCCCGCCACGGAGTACCGGACGCACACCGGCACCTGCCACACCTGGCGCGCGTCGCCCTTCGAGCCCACCGGGAGCGCGCGGCGCTGCGTGAGCTCGAGCGTCGGGGCCTCGTTGGGCTTGCAGCTCGGCTCCAGCGAGACGCGCGGCGCGCCGCCCTGGTCGAGGAAGGTGGCGAAGGGCGTGGCGACGTCACGGTTGGCCTCGCGCGAGATGGACGCGAGGAACTGCGCCGCGGTGGCGTTGCCCCACGCGTGGGCCTTGAGGTGCTCGCGCACGCCGCGCTGGAAGAGCTCCGGCCCGACCCACGCCTCGAACATGCCGATGACCGCCGCGCCCTTGCCGTAGGTGATGCCGTCGAACGCGTTCTGGATGTCGTCGAACGACTCGATGGGCTGGCGGATGCGCCGCGCGCTGATCAGCTGATCCGCGTTGAGGGCGCCGCCGCGCTCGAGCACCCGGTCGACGCCCAGCGCCCAGTCGGGCTTCCAGCCGTCGATGATCTTGTTCTCCATCCACGTGGCGAAGGCCTCGTTGAGCCAGATGTCGTCCCACCAGGCCATGGTGACGAGATCGCCGAACCACATGTGCGCCAGCTCGTGCGCGCAGACCGAGGCGAAGGTGCGCTGGTGGCCGGGCGTGTCGAGCTCGGGCTTCACCAGCATCAGGCGGTAGCCCCAGGTGACGAGGCCGGGGTGCTCCATGGCGCCGAAGCCGACGGGCATCGCGAGCTGATCGAGCTTCTCGTACGGGTAGGGCATGTCGAACCAGCGCTCGAGCTGCTCGAGGATGGGCCCGGTGTTCTCGGCTGCGTACTTCGCCTCGGCGCCCTTGCCGCGCGGAGTGACGATGCGCACCTTCGTCTTCTTGCGGCCCCACGTGCCCGCGTCGACCGTCTCGAAGGGACCCACCGCGAAGGCCACGAGGTAGCTCGGCAGCGGCAGCGTCTCGGCGAAGCGCACCGCCTTCATGCCGTCGGCCTCGTCGGTCTCCGCCTCGATGGGCGTGTTGTGGAACGCGAGGTGCTCCTTCTTCACGTGCAGCGTCAGCCGCCAGGGCACCTTGAAGGACGGCTCGTCGAAGCAGGGGAAGGCGCGGCGCGCGTCGATGGGCTCGAACTGGGTGACGGCGTACGGCTCGTCGCCTTCCTTCACCTGGAAGAGGCCCGAGGAGTTCTTCGCCGAGAGCTCCCCGCGCCAGCGCAGCACCAGCGTCGCCGGGCCGGCGGGCAGGGTCGACGCCGGGCGCACGAGGAGCCAGTGCTCACCCACCGCCTCGGCCTTCGCCGCGAGCTTCGTGGTGCCGATGGTGAACTCGGCGAAGGTGGGCTCGAGGTCGCGCGCGTTGAGCCACAGGAAGTCGTGCGGGTGCTCGAGCGCGAGCTCGATGGACACCTCGCCGGTGAAGGTCGGCTCACCGGGGATGACGCGCAGCGAGAGCTCGTAGCGCTTCGGCGCCGCGCCGTCGGGGAGGTGCACCTTCGGCGCCTCGGGCGGCTTCGGCGCAGCGGCGGGCGAGGCAGCGGCGACCGGCGCGACGGGAGAAGGCTCGGGCTTCGGCTCGGTGGTCTTGCAGGACGCGAGGGCTGCGAGCAACGCGACGAGGAACAGGGGGCGCATGGGGCGCGCACGCTGACACAGCGCAGACGCCGCCGCACGGTGTTGTCATGGGGCGGCAGCGCGATCGACCCACATCAACAGATTCTCGATCGCGGCCTTCCGCGACAGCGCGATGCCCTTCCGGTGAAGCCCCAGGCGCGGATCGAGGAAGAGCACCTCGCCATCGGCGACGGCGGCGATCACCCAGAGCCAGCCGAGGCGCTCCGCTTCCGCCTCCATGCGACGCCACATGGCTCGGTCGAAGTGAAGAGGCAAGGCTGAGTGCTTGACCTGGATGCCCAGCATCACCCCGGCGCGGATGGCGAGGAGGTCGAACGCCCCGCGCGAAGCTTTGGACTGGTACACGAGCTCGAAGCCGAGCTCGGCCAGCGCCTGTGCTGCCACCCGTTCGCCTTCGTCGCCGACCACCGTCATGGGAACTGCGGCGCCGCCGGGCGAACGCCAGCGAAGCCAGAGCGCCATCACGCGGTCCGTGAGCTCGTAGCGCCCGTCTTCCTTCGCGCGAATGATGTCACCCAGTCGCGAGAGGTAGTTCACGACCGAAGACGACGAGAGCCGGAGCTGCTTCTGCAGATCCACCGGTCTGGCTGCGGCTCTCGCCAGGTGTTCGAGGATGGCCAGAGACGGAGCGGAGCGCCCCACGACGCGCATCAGCTCCGCTTCGAAGAACATCGCGAGCCGACCCGTGCGATGGAACACGAGGCGGGAGAGCGCCTCCTTGAGCGCGAGTTCATCGAGAGGCGCATTCATGCCCGCCAGCTGCTCGCCGAGGAGCTGAAGGTAGAAGGGGTTGCCTCCGAGCGTGTGGACCGCGCGCTCGGCCAGCTTCCGCCTGACCGGCTTGCCGGGCACTGCGGTGTCCATCAGCAGGGCGACCGCGTCAGCCGTCGTGAACTCGCCCACCTCGAGCAGCTCGAAGTGGCCGTAGAACGGCGAGCGCTGAGACGCGACGAGGTCGGTCATCAGCTGTCGCGCCGAGCCCGAGACGACGTACGCCACGTGGCGGTGGCGCTGCCAGATGCTCCGCAACATCGGGAGCACCTCCTTCGCGGGCCGCCCCACGCGCAACTCGGAGACCTCCTGGAACTCGTCGATGGCCACCACGATGAAGAGGCGCAGGGCTGCCGCGAGTCGTTCCGGTACCTGGAGCAACACGCTCACGTTCATCGGCGTCAACTCGACCTCGCGGAGGCGGAGGAGCAGCTCGCGGAGATCGGACGGCAGCCGAGAGAAGCGTGGGGCCCCCGAGAGCACGGCCCTGAACGAGTCTGGTTCGATGGTGGCTTCGAGCGACTGGCCGCACTCGGCCGAGAAGACACGGTCCACCACACGCAGAACCAACAGCCGCAGCACCTCGCTCGTGACGGGGACGTGATCGAACACGTCGAGAATGGCGAAGACGACGGGCGGTCCAAACCGGCGCGCGGTCTCCATCAGCAGGCTCGTCTTTCCCACCTTGCGCGGCCCGAGCAGCGCGAGCCACCGCGGCGCCCCCGCCTTCAGCGTCTCGACGCAAGCTGCGATGCGCTCGAGCTGCTCGGTGCGATCGCGGAACTCGCTGCCGACGACGGGGAGGGTGGTCTGGAACATGTCGACACCTTACAACTTTGTAACCTTACAAAGTTGTAACGAGCGATGAAGAGACGGCGTTCAGCCGCCTTCCGCGACGCACACGCCGGCGGAGCAGCGCGCCCGGACGGGCACGACCGCGCAGTCGAAGGCGGCGCTGCACGCCTTGCATCGACGCGAAAAGGTCGCCTTCACCTCGACCGCGCGCGCCAGCGAGGCGTTGTTCAGCGGGACGGCGCACATCGACAGGCACTCGAGCTCGACGTGTCCGCGCGAGCTCGCTCAGGGCGGACTGGTACTCGCGCGCCAGGTCTTCGGCTTCACGCTGGACCACCAGCGTCGAGGTGGCTGCAGCCCGCCCGGGCATTCGCTCTCCGCTCGGCGACCGAATTCACCGGGCCGACGGCAGAGCGTCGCGCAGGCGAGCGACCTCCGGCAAGCGCGGGTCTCCAGCGCACGTGCGCTCGAACTCCGCTGCCGCGGCGCGCGCCTCGTCGAAGCGCCGCTCACGGCTCAGCTCGACGAAGAGGGCCAGCCGCGCCTCCGGGTGGAGCACCCCCTCTGGGAAGCGCGCGAGCCACTGCTGCCAGGTCGCGAGCGCGGCGGCGTGCTGGCCGCGCTGGGCCTGGAGCGCGGCGAGCTCGAACAAGGCCGCCTGCGCGCGCAGCGTCGTGCCCTTCGCTTCGTGCGGTGACGGGCCGCTGCTTCGACGTGACGCAGCCGTGGCGCTGCGAGCTGCTGCCTGATGCCGGCCTGCGCGACTGTCTCACAGTGACCGAGTGCGGGGTCACGCGGGGCCCGGCGGGCGGAGGCCCTGGCAGCCCGTCCGACTCGTATCTCTGCCTGCGCTCCGGCTGCACCGAGCCGGGCACGTGTCGCACGCGTCCGATGAACTGCGGCGGCAACGTGTTCACCGTCTGCGGCTGTGACGGCGTCGACTACGTCAACGAGTGCTGGGCGTGGGCCGCGGGCACGACCGTCGCGTCGGTCGGTCCGTGTCCGTGACGCTGCGTGTCCGTGATGCGGCGTGTCCCAGCCGGAGTGAGCGGGGTGTCTGGTGGGCGTGGCGTGGGACGAACAGGTGCAGCAGATCGTCGTGACGTGGGCGAGCGCCGCGGGGAGCGCGGCGGCGTTCGAGCCCGGGCGGCTCGTGCTGCCGCTGCTCGGGGTGGGCGCGGCGTACGCGCTGCGGAACCAGCGACCGCTGGTGGTGAAGGTGCTCGCGACGCTCGGGGCGCTGGGCGTGGTGGGGCTCGCCCTCGAGCGGGCGCTCGCGCAGGCGTGGCTCGCTGACGACGCCTTCATCTCGTTCCGCTACGCGCGCCACCTCGCCGAAGGAAAAGGGCTGGTGTGGAACGTCGGCGAGCGCGTCGAGGGCTTCACCAACCTGCTGTGGACGCTGACGCTCGCGCTTGGTGAGTGGGCCGGCGTGCCCGCGCCGTGGCTCGCGACGGCGCTGTCGCTCGGCGCGCTGGCGGTGCTCGGCGTGGTGCTGACGTGGAAGCTGAGCCGCCCCGGGTGGCTCGCGCTCTCTCCGCCGGTGCTGCTCCTCTCGCCGGCGTTCGTCGAGTTCGGCACCTCGGGCCTCGAGCAGGGCTCGGCGGCGGTGTGCATCGGGCTGGCGACGGTGTGGCTCGCGGACGCGTCGTCGCGTCGCTTCGCGCCCTGGTTCGTCGCGCTCGCGGCGGCGCTGCGGCCAGACCACGCGCTGTTCTTCCTGCCGCTGGTGCTCGTCTCGTTCGGAGACCTCCGCATGCGGCGTGCGTTCCTCACGGCGGGCGGCGCCTTCGGGCTGCTGTGGCTCGCGCGCGCGGCGTACTTCCACGACCTCGTGCCCAACACCTTCCACACCAAGTCGGGTGCCGCGCCGTACTGGACGCAGGGGACGGTGTACTGGCTCGAGTTCGCGCTCGCGACCGGGCTCGGGCTGTCGCTGCTCGGGGCGCTGGTGGTGGGAGCTGTCTGGTCGCGCTCGCGACGGGTCGATGAGGCGCCCCGGCCGCGCGGCGCGCTCTTCTTCGGCGTCATCGGGACCGCGCTGCTCACGCTCTACGTCGCGCGCGTCGGCGGTGACTTCATGGAGTTCCGCTTCGGGCTCACGACGCTCCTGGTGAGCGCGGTCACGCTCGAACTCTGGCTCGGTCGCCTCGCCGCCGGACGGCCGAAGCGGCTGCTCGTCGCGGCGCTGGTCTTCGTGCCGCTGGCCTTCACGCCGAGGCTGATCAACGACGGCGAGAAGAAGTGGCATCTCGCGCGCGAGTCGAGCTTCTACCGGGTCGACTCATGGCGCCCGGTGAAGATCCGCAGCGGGAACTTCGAGCTCGCGCAGGCGCTGGCGTCGTTGCCGGACAAGGGCGCGACGGCGCCGCCGCTCGGTGCGGGCTGCATCGGCATGCTCGGCTACTTCAGCGAGGTGCCCATCATCGACCGCTACGGGCTCACCGACGCGGTCATCGGGCGCAAGCCCATCACCGAGCGCGGGCGGCCCGGCCACGAGAAGCCGGCGACCATGACGGAGCTCGCCGCGCGCGGGGCGCAGTGGAGCGTCGACCCCGGCTGGCCGGAGCCGCTGGCGAGCCGCACCGAGCTCCGCGTCGGCAGCGCGCGCTTCTGGGTGTTGCAGGACACGCTGGAGCTGCGCCGCGTGCTGCGCGCTCCACCGCCGGAGGCCTTCACCAGCGGCGTCACCAGCTTCGAAGACGCGCTCGACGTGTATGACGCGGTGACACGCCTCTTCGCGCACCGCCCCGAGCACCTCGCGGCCTTCGAGCGGCGCTGGCAGCTCTTCGACGCGCACGCGTTCTCCGTCGAAGGGCAGGGTGCGTCGGTGGAGGCCGGGCGGATCTCCGCGCGCTCGTCTCTGCACCTCGCGGGCGGCGGCGCCTGCGCCGCTGAGGAGCGGCTCTCCTGGTCCGTGGTGCGCGGGAGCTGCGACGCGACGGAGCTGCGCTGCACCGGCGGTCGCTGGGCGGCGGACGTGCGCTGCTCGGGGGACGAGCTGGTCCTCGAGGGCTTTTCGCGCGTCTCGCACGACGTGGCGCGCGCGAAGGCGCTGGGCAGCGTGCAGCTGGCGCGCGCGCTCCGGGGGGCTCCGCTGCCCGAGGGGAGCTTCAGGCTCGGCTTCGACGACCCGCGCGAGCTCGGGCTGGCGGGAGTCGAGGTGCCGGCGTCGACGTGGGCCATCACCCGCGGCGCGGTCTCGGGGCAGGGCACGGTGCGCGGCGTGCGAGGCGCCGGCTTCCTCAACGGCTTCGCGCACGGCGACGCGCCGAAGGGCGGGGCGCGCATCACGGTGCCGGTGCGCGCCGGCGAGCGCTACCTCGTCGCGATGTCGCTCGCAGGCGGCGCGGCGTGCGACCAGGTGAAGGCGGTGGTGCGGGACGGCGAGCGGCTGCTCGGCACCGTCTGCGGGCGCAACGACGAGCGGCTGCGCACGTGGGCGCTCACGACGACGACGAGCTCCGAACGGCTGAGCGTGGAGCTCGTCGACGACACGTCCGAGCCGTGGGGCCACGTGCTGGTCGACGAGCTGCTCGTGGTCCCGCTGGACTGACCGCGCGTGCTCAGTTCGCGGCGCCTTCGACGCTGCCGCCGAGCGTCAAGCCGTCTTCGACCTGCGTCGTCAGCCCGCTGCAGCGCGAGTTGATGAAGTCCTCGAGCACCTGCTTGCGATGCGGGAGGAACACGTCGGTCAGCGCGAGCGAGAGACGGGCGGGGCGGGAGAGCTCATTCACGTGCGTGAAGCCGTTCGACGGCGGCCACCGCGGGCCGTCCACGCCGGGGCCGAGGTTCACGCCGTTGCTCGCCTGGTGGCAGCCGGCGCAGGTCTGCGTCTGGGCGCGGTGGAGCACGTCGTCGGCGGTGAGGGCTCCCGACTGCGCCGCGATGGCGCTCTTGAAGCCGGCGCTCGCCGCGGCGGCGTAGTCGGTGTGCACCGGACGCTGACTGATGCTCTCGAAGGTGTTGTGCACGTCGTTCACCTTGAGGCCGATGCGCGCCACGTCGGTGCCGGTGAGCGACGCCATGCGGCGAACGAACTGGCTCTGGAAGGTGGCGCTCCGGGCGTGGTCGTCGGTGGCGAGGATGAGCGCGGGGTTGGCCTTCACGGTGACGTGGTTGAACTCCAGCGTGCAGACGCCGTCGGTGCAGGGCCGCGCGAGCTGGAACTCGCGGAGGTTCCACTCGATGCCTTCGATGAAGAAGTTGGTGCGGATCTGCCCGGTGCGGCGGCCGTTGGTGGCGAGGCCGTAGCTCGACGCCTGCACCACCGGCGCGACGCCGGGGATGGCGGTGCCTGCGTAGAAGAACGCCTCGAGCTTCGCGGCGCGGCTGTTCGCGTCGGTGTCGGCGGTGAGGCCCTGCCAGAAGAGCGCGACGTCGAGACAGCCGTCGACGCGCAGCTCCGGGTGCGGGTTGGGGAGCGCGCCCTCGAAGATGATCAACGCGCGCCCGGACACCTGCGTCGATCGCAGCGCGTAGACGATGCGGTACTCGCCGCACGTGGCGCCCGACGCGGGCGCGAGATCGAGGCGGTTGAAGAGCGCGATCGGCTCGAAGCTCGTCTTGCCGTCGACGCGGAAGGGGTTCACCGTCGCGAGCGCCGCCTCGGGCTGCCGCGGGTTGACGAGGCCATACGCTTCCGGATCCACGCCGGGCTGCGTGACGGCGAACGAGCTCATCCACCGCTGGTAGACCGTCTTCGGCGTCTCGGTGCCGGCGACCTGCGCCGACGAGAGGAGCTGCCGCATGGTGCGCTCGAACGAGAACTTCGCCAGCACCGTCGCGTCGGTGACGGCGAGCGAGCGCGAGACGTCGGTGTTCGAGACCGGGCTGCAGAGCGCCGCCTCGGCCTTCGCGGTGGGCACCTCGGCGTCCTCGGGGAGATTGCAGGCAGACAACGACAGAGCCGCGAGCGCGGCCGACCAGCGTGAACGGGTCATCACTGCTCCAGGTTGGGGTTGGTGCCGTGAATGACCCGAGCGTGGGAAACGTTCAGCGGCGTCTGGAGCCAGTCAGTCGAGCGGAACGATGCGCGCCAGGGTTCGGAAGTCGGGGCTCATGCGCGAGACCATGTTCCCCTCGCGTGTGTAGGCTGCTGCAGTGCTTCGACGGGTGACGGTGATGGAGACCACGCGGTGGATCGCTGGCGGCCGCGGCTACGCCACGCTCGACTTCAAGGCAGACGCGCGTGAGCACCTCGGCGCGCCGCACTGGGTCGAGCTGCCGGGTGACCGGGTCGTCGACGGCCAGCTCTTCATCAGCGGTCCTCCGGCCCCGGAGCGCGGCTGGGCGCTCGAGGCGCCGTGCGGTCTGCAGTTCGTCGTGCGGCAGTGGTTCTGGACGGACCCGACCGGCGTCGAGGCGCGGTTCGAGCTGGAGCTCGAGGCGACCTGCCGCAGCGAGCTCGAGCACGCCCTCGCCCACCTCTCGTTCAAGACGAGCATCGTCGGCTTCGACTCGGCGTGCCTCGACCCGCGCACCGGTTGGGTCGTCACGCGGCAGGACGACAACGGCCAGGTGGCGACGGTCGGCGTCTACCCGGCGCGCGCCTCGGCGGACTGCGTCGCCACCACGCTCGCGAGCGGGAGCCACAAGCAGACCTGGTTCGTCGCGCGGGTCGATCCGCTGCCTCCGCTGATCTGCGAGGTCGGCCGGTTCGAGGTCTGGCGCCGCGACGACGTCGGCAACGCGATGTTGGTGACGCGCCACGAGCGGCGACGCTCGGCGGAACTGCACGTCGCGGAGCTCGAGGCCGAGCCGCGTCACAAGAACACCTACTGGATCGAGGAGCGCTCCGCGCCGGCGCGGTAGCGGTACTGGACGTTGATCACCGCGGGAAGACGGGAGTCGCCCATCGGCCTGGACGCGGGGCCGGGGCGCGGATGATCTCGCCGGTGCGGAGGTCGACGTAGTGCCGGACGATCTCCGGCGTCGCCTCGAGGAGAATCAGTACCTCACCTGCGGGATCCACTGCGGGGTCGAAGGCCTTCACCAACCCGTCACCGATCCGCTTCTCGTTCTTGCCGGTGAGGTCGGCGGTGCGCCACTCACGCGTGGCGGCGTCGCGGAAGAGCATCCGCTTGCCGTCACCGATGGGAACCGGCTGGAGGGCGTTGGCCCGCACCAGGGTCTCCTTGCCGTTGAGGTCGAGCTTGACGATGCGCGGCACTGAGTTCTCTCGTCGCATCACGAGGAACGAGGTGGGTGACAGCCACGACGACCACGCTTGATCCGCCTCGGCGCCGATCTTCCGAACGGCACCGGTCGAGACCTCCACCACCACCAACTGGTTCTTCAGCGCGACCGCACCCATGACATGGACGCTGAACCGTCGCCCGTCGGGAGAGGACTGAGGGAAGAGGCAAACCGTGCCGGGCTCCCATTCTCCCACCCAACGACTCGCGCCGGTCTCGAGGTCCACCAGCACGGGCACGAGGCTGCCCCGGAGGTCGGGCGTGATCGCGACCAGCTTCGTCGCTGAGAGGAAGGTCACCTGAAACGAAGGGCCCAGCGCGTTGGGCACGCGACGCAGTTCGTGGGCGTCCTCACGCAGCAGCACCGTGTCGGCCTCACCCTCGTTCCCGCCGGGCCGCCAGCCGGGAACCCAGCCCCACGCAAGCGCGTCGCGCATCCACTCGGCCGAGATGGCGGCTGGCGCCTTGCCGACTGGAGCCGCGAACACGGCTGGCCGTTCGCGCAGCACCTCGAAGTCGGAGAAGAAGCTGCCGCGCTCTTCATCGGCTTCCGCGTGCAACACGACGCCCGTCGCATCATCGACGCTCACCACCACCCCGTGCTCGACCGCCGAAGCTCCCGGCAGGCCGCCGTCGAATGGCGCGGCGAGCTTCTCGACTGCTCGGGCATAGGCGTCCGACACCGGCGCGCGCCAACGACTCACCTTTCCGTCATCGCTGATCAACTGCTCTGCACCCGTGGCGCTGAAGACGCGCACTCCGCTGCGGGAGATGAGCACCGACCACCGTGAGTCGAGCACCGCTTCCCACGGACGGGTGACGACCGGCGCCTTCCCTGCTTGCTGCGTCACGTGGACGCCACCGACCTCGGTGACCGTCCGCACCACTTCGACCTTCTCGCCGTCGATGACGAGCAACTCCCACTGCGTGTCGGAGCCGAAGCGGGTGACCCGCACGCCGAGGTCGGCGGCCTTGCCCACTTTGCGCCGCATGGTCCATCGACCGCCGGCCGCCTCCAGCGCGGCCCGCGTGGCCACGCCGCGAGAGGTCAGCTCCTCGGCCGTGATCGGAGGAACGGCCGGCGTCGCGCACAGTACGACGAGCGTGAGCAGGGTCATGTGCGAGGCCTATCCGACTCGCGCCGAGTGGAGGAGCAACAAGTCACTCCGGGGTCAAATGGCAACCTCAACGGCTTCGCGCACGTCGACGGGGCGCGGGCGACCGCTTGAACTTCGAACTCGTCGACGACACCTCAGCGCCGAGGGGCGCGTGCTGGTCGACGAGCTGCTCGTGGTCGGGCGGTGATCAGTGCCTCGCGCTCAGTCGAGCGGAACGATGCGCGCCATGGTGCGGTCGGCGTCATCCATCGCGAGTGCGAAGTGTCGCGTGGCGCGGATCAGGTGAATGCGAGACCAGAGCGAGAGCCGGTACCGGCCGCCGACGGTCGACGCGAGGAGGACCTGGGTGGGGTTCGGCGCGGTGAAGCGGACCGCGGCGCGAACGAAGCCGCCGATCGGCGTCGGTGCGGCCTCTGCGCGGCGGGCGGCGGTCGCGATGGTGACGAGGGGGTCGCGTGCGACGCCAGTCCACGGGCGGCGGTAGGCGCGCGTGGTGTCGACGTCGCCGACCCAGACGACCTCGTCCTCGAGGCCGTAGAGGTTGCTGACGCAGCGCTCGTCAGAAGGGAGGCAGCCGCGCCCCTGCACGATGCCGGACGGTTCGTCGAAGACGAGCGCGTCGCTCGGGACGTGCGAGGCGCGCATCGTCGAGACCTCCACGCCGCCATCGACGCGGACCACGGCGAGCCGGTCGTTGGTGGTGACGCGCAGCGCGCTGTCGCGACGATGGAGGGTCGCGACCTCGGACACCTCGAAGCCGTCGAAGCGATGCGTGAGGTGCACTCCGGCGTCGTCCACCACGCGGCGCTCGAGCACGGTTCCGTCGTTGGTCCACAGCACGCCGTCGGCGACGACGAGCCCCGCGCCGCGGAAGGTGTGGTGCGCTCCACTGGCGCTGCGGACCTCGATGAGGGGGCCGCTCGTGCAGGCGATGGTCTCGGCGTCGACGGGCCACGGGTCCGCGCACCGGGCCATCGACACCGCCACGCCCTGCGGCTGAAGGTACGAGGTCGCGGCGTCGAAGGTGAAGGTGCGCACGCCGAGCGAGGGCTCGAAGACGACGCGCATGAGCCACGGCCCGGCCTCGTCGGGCGTGAGGGAGAAGTCGGCGGTGGCGAGCCCGGTGCGCTCGTCGAACGTGGGCGCGACCTCGAGCGGCGCGCGCGGGACGTTGTCGGGGCCGGTGAGCTCGACGGTGGCGCGCAGCGGATCTCCGGCGCAGGCAGAGAGCGGCGCGTCCGTCGCGAAGCGCAGCGATTGCCCGACGATGGCGAGCCCCGGCGTTCCCGCGTCGACGCCCTCGAGGAGCGAGGCCCGCACGCACCGCGACGCGTCGCAGGCACTGAAGAGCACGAGCCCCACCACCATCACCGCCATGCGCATGGGGTGACCTTCGCACGAAACGGGCGGACTGCGCTGGGGCTTGCCGCTCAGTCAGGGGCACGGTCCGTTGCCCTGCACGAGCGGTCTGACCTGCGGGCCTGCCGCTTCTGTCTGTAGACGCTGAATCGTGCAGCTCGACAGCGAGGAGTTCCCGCTGAACGTGAAGTACTTCGAGATGCCGATTCCGGGCGCCCAGCTGAGGTCGACGAGCGCAGTGTTTCCTCGGAGCTCCACCCCGGTCATCGTCCGTCCGCCAAGGGAGAGAGACGCCAGTCGAGCGTTCGAGGTGACTATCAGCGTGTCGACCTCAACTGCACTGAGGTCGAGTCGCTGCAGGCCGGAGGACTCCGAAGAGAGCAATCCGATGTGTCCCAGCTCCGCGTCGCCGAGCCCAGTGAGTCCGAGCGCCCGCTTGAGCGTCAGCGTGCCTATCTGTCTGGCCTTGAGTCCCTTCAGGCTCGTGAGGGTCTCACTCGCCGTCGCACTGAACAGACCAAGGTCATCAATCGACTCGATCTCTTCGAGGCCCGCGAGGTTCGTCAGGTTGGCGACGTCGATGCCGAGTCCCTGAATCCGACGAATCTTCCCGAGGAGCGGAACCTCCGTCAGCTCCCTTCCGCTCACGTCGATCTGTCCGTTGAAGTCGATGCAGGTGGCGGAGCACAGGTCGCGATAGTCAGGCTCGGGCTCACCAGGGACGAACCTGAAATACCCGCCATCAACCGACGCGCATGAGGTAGCGCCCGCGGGTCGGCGGTCGAAGCACTCGTTTGGTACGGATGCGCACCCAGTGGCGGCGAGCGTGACTGCTGTTGCGACGAGCCGAAGCTTGCGAGCGCTCATGGGCACGGTCCGTTGTCCTGCATGATCGCGCTCGCTGGGCTGACCGCTTCGTCCTTCAGCCGCAGGATCCTGCAGTCCGCAGGCACCTCTGAACCAACGCTCGCCACCGGCCGCCCCGCAGGTCTCATGACAGACAGCCTACGTCGGTCGCCGAACCGCAGCCATGCCTGCTTTGAACGCGGCCTCGTTCAGCGGAATCAGGCTCTCCTTGTGCTTGAGGCTCCGGTCGAGCTCGCCGAGGAATGAGCGCTCATCCAGCAGCCTCGCCGCTTCCTGCAGCGCGCCGAGCGCGACGACGTTCTTCACCACCACCGCGCCGAGCTTCTGGGCGATCTCCGCGCACGGCACCGGGAGCACCTTCACACCCTCGGTGACCTGCGGCGCGTGGGTGATGACCGACGAGTCGTAGATGACGATGCCGCCCGGCCGCACCGCGCCGGCGAACTTGTCGAGGCTCGGCGCGTTGAACGCCACCAGCACATGCGGGCTCGCCGCCGAGGGCGAGAGCACCTCGTCCTTCGCGATGTGCACGTCTGCGTAGCTCGTTCCGCCGCGTGACTCCGGGCCGTAGCTGGGAATGTGCGTCGAGTCGAAGCCCTCGGCGATCGCCGCGCGCGTGAGGAGCATCGCCGCCGTCTGCGCGCCATCTCCGCCCGAGCCCGCCAGCTTCACCGACACGTCGACCGGGTCGAGGTGCGCGGGGAACTGCGTGCAGAAGCGCTCCACCTTCTCGCGCTGCACGTCGAGCACGTCGAGCACCTGCTCTGGATCGAACGTCGGCGTGCCCGGGTTGAACCACGGCTCGCGCACCTCGTCCTTGATGACACCCAGCGGGTAGATCTTCGCCAGCACGTCGCGCACGTGCTCCTCGGCCTTCTGCGGCGTGAGGCCCCAGTGCGTCGGGCACTCCGCGAGCACCTCCACGAAGCCGAACCCGCGCCCCTCGACCTGGAGCTGCAGCGCCTTCTTGATGGCCGTCTTGCAGCGCTTGCGCTCCTTCTGGCTGAACAGCGCGCAGCGCTCGACGTACGACGCGCCGTCGAGCCGCGCGATGACCTCCGAGACGTGCATCGGCGGGCCCTGCATCGGGCCGCGACCCTCGGGCGTGGTGGTGGACCACTGGCCGGTGAGCGTGGTGGGCGCCATCTGCCCGCCGGTCATCCCGTAGATGGCGTTGTTGATGAAGATGACGCTGATGGGAATGCCGAGCTGCGCGGCGTGCATGATCTCCGCGAGGCCGATCGACGCGAGGTCGCCGTCGCCCTGGTAGCTCACGACGATGCTCTTCGGGTTCGCCAGCTTGTGGCCCAGCGCGACCGCCGGTGCGCGCCCGTGCGCCGCCTGCGTGTTGCCGGTGTCGAAGTAATAGAAGAGGAACACCGCGCAGCCGACCGGGCTGATCATCACTGTGCGGTCTTCGACGCCGAGCTCGGTCAGCACCTCCGCGAGGTACTTGTGCGCGAGGCCGTGGCCGCAGCCGGGGCAGTAGTGCGTCGTCGCGCCCTTGAGGCCCTTGCCGTGCGCGTGGCGATCGAAATGTTCGAAAAACGCGCTCATTGTTGGATCTCCGTGTTGATGCCTCCGGCCTGCGATGCGGGGACCGCATCGTTCCCCAGGCCTCCGCGGTCAATTGCTCCGGCCTGCGATGCGGAGACCGCATCGTTCCCCAGGCCTCCGCGGTCAGCCTTCCGAGCCGCCTCGTAGATCTCCTGATCATTCGGCAACACGCCGCCCATGTGGCGGAGGTGGCTGATCTCCACGCCGCCGATGTCTGCCTTGTGCAGCGCGAGCCGGAGCTCGTCTTCGAGCTGCCCCGCGCTCGCCTCGACGACCACGATGCGCTTCGCGGTGGTGAGCTGCTTCTTCAGCGCCTCGATGGGGAAGGGCCACAGCGTCACCGGCTGGAAGAGCCCGACGGGTCGCCCCTCTCTCCGCAGCCGCTCCACCGCGGCCTTCGCCATCCGCGCCGGCGTGTTGCATGCGAGCACCAGCGTGCGCGCGCCGTCGAGCCGGTAGCCGGTGGCGCGCTGCTCGGTGGCCTCCATCGCGGCGTACTTCGCGCAGAGGTGCTCGTTGTGTTTCTCGAGGTCGACCCAGTCCTGGAAGATGCTCGTGTTGAGGTTGCCGCGGTGCGCCTCGTCGCCCCACACCGCCCAGTCGGGAAGGCCGGGGTCGATGAGGTGATCCGGCAGCGTGACGCGCCCGGTGATCTGCCCGAGGTAGCCGTCGGCGGCGATGATGACCGGGTTGCGGTACTTGAAGCTCAGCGCGAAGGCCTCGATGGTGAGGTCGAGCATCTCCTGCGGCGAGGTCGGCGCGAGCACGATGGCGTGCGTGTTGCCGTGCCCCAGCCCGCGGCACATGAGCTTCACGTCGCTCTGCTCGGGGCCGATGTAGCCGAGGCCCGGGCCCGGTCGCATCACGTTGACGAACACGCCCGGCAGCTCGGTGCCGATCATGTAGCTGATGCCCTCGAGCATCAGGCTGAAGCCCGGCGAGCTGGTGAAGGTCATCGTCGGCAGCCCCGCGCCGCCGGTGCCGTACATGTGGTTGACCGTCGCGACCTCGGAGCACGCCTGCAGGAAGACGCCGTGCAGCTTCGGCTGGAGCTTCGCCATCAGCTCCGCGCCCTCGGTCGACGGCGTGATGGGGTAGCCGAACACGTGCCGACAGCCCGCGAGGATGGCGCCGATCGCCGACGCGTAGTTCCCCTTGAGGACCATCGGCTCGACCTTCGGCAGCGCGATGCGCTTCGAGGGAATGGTCTGCGGCTTCGCTCGCCGCGCCTGCGGACCGTAGAGGTGCTTGGGGTCTTCCAGCTCGTAGAGCTCGGTGCCGAGGCCGTACGGCTCGGGGCACGCCGACACGCAGAGCGCGCAGTCGTTGCAGACGTCGTGATCGATGTGCACGGGCATCAAGCCAGACGTCTGGTTGATCTCCGTGCCGAGCGTGATGGCGTGCTTCGGACACGCTTCGATGCAGCGCCCACAGCCCTTGCACAGCGCCTCGGTGACGACGACTTCCGGTCTCGGTGCGGCCATGTCCTGGCTCCCTCGGTTGGTCGTGAGGGGAGGGTAGCGACGCGCCAGAACTCAGCGAGCGCAGTGATTGCGCGGGTGTTCGTCGGCCTTCTCGCAACGTGAAGACTTCCGTTTCACACCAAATGGGGTCCGTGGGTCAGGCGGGTCCGATGATCCGCAAACTCCTCGTGTTGGTGGCGACGGTCGTGGTGAGCGCGTGTGGCGGAACTCCACCGGTTGAGAGCCCGCTGTCGCCGCAGGATTCGGGCGTGGACGTTGGTTCGACGATCGACGCGGGCGTCGAGATGGATGCCGGTGTCGAGCTGGATGCGGGCGTCGCGCTGGACGCGGGCGTCGAGCTGGATGCCGGCGTCGAGATGGATGCGGGCGTCGCGCTGGATGCGGGCGTCGCCCTGGACGCGGGCGTCGAGCTGGACGCAGGCGTCGAGCTGGATGCGGGCGTCGAGCTGGATGCGGGCGTCGAGCTGGACGCGGGCGTGGCGATGGATGCAGGCATGGCGATGGACGCGGGCATCGCGTGCACGAGCGACACGCAGTGTGGAGGCGACGCGTGCGTCTTCGGCCGCTGCATGCGCGTCGACGAGCAGACGACGTCGTATTCGCTGCAGTACTCCATCGAGGGGCTGGCGGTGGCGTACGACGACCAGTCGCAGCCGAAGGTGGCCTTCTCGTACAACGACTCGGCGATCTCGGGTTACAGCCACTTCGTGGCGTTCGGCCCGTTCGGCACGCGCATGAACGCGAACCAGGGTCTGTGGAGCAGCGCCTCCTGGTCGCTCACCCGCGAGCAGCTGAAGATGCCGTGGGTCGCGTGGGTGCAGTCGTACCCGGGCAAGTACGGCATCTCGATGACGACGGGCGGGGTCATCTACAACAACAACGAGCGCGTGGTGTCGCACGCCACGGCGCGCAACGCGGCGGGCGACGAGTTCATCGTGTCGCTCCTGGCGGTCGGCTCGACGAACCCGCACTGCGAGCTCCGCTTCGCGCAGAAGCCCGCGGGCGGCTCGTGGAGCACGCCTTCGACCATCTCGTCCTGCACCGACGACTTCAGCGGGCGGGTCGGGCTGCACGTGATGTCGGACGGCGCGCCGGCGATCCTCGTCGCGGAGTCGAACGCCACCGGCACGTTGCGCCTCATCACGCAGACCTCGGCGTTCAACTGGTCGTCGCAGACGCTGGTCTCGACGGTGCAGGGCCGCCCGCTGTTCTTCGCGGTGAAGCAGCGCGACGGCGTCACCAGCGTGCTGTCGTTGATGCAGACGTTCAGCTCGAGCGCGTCGAACGGCGACTATGACGTGAAGCTGCTCACACTCGAGGACGCGCAGGTGACGCGCACGGTGCAGGTCGGGAACTTCCTCGCGCAGGTCTCGACGCCGTTCCTCTCGTTCGACGTCGCGGGCGACGGCTCGGCGTACCTGCTGCGAAACCTCTCGGGCACCTCGAACGCGGCGCCGGTGAACGTGTTCCGCGTCGATGGAGCGACCGGGCAGGTCACGACCCAGCAGCTCGGCACGGTGGTGCGCGGCGCGTACTCGCGCACGGCGCTCGGCGTGAGCGCGGCTGGAGAGATCTCCATCCTCCACGCCGAGAACCTCCGCACGATGCTGCTGCGGCGGGTGATCCCGCGCTGATCAGGCCCGACTTCGCCTGGCGATGAGCTTGTCGAGCGTCCACGTGCGCTCGGCCTTCGAGGCGGTGCGCGCGATGGCCTCGAGCGCGGCGAGGGCGTTCGGGCCGTCGATCGCGGCGATCGCCCGATAGGCCGCGAGGCGAACGTCGACGCTCTTGTCCCTGGCGCAGGTGATGAGGGGCGCGAGCGCACGCGCGTCGGGGCAATGCACCAGCCCGCTCGCGGCGTCGTACCGCGTCGCACGGCTGTCGTCGCGGAGCGCGCCGGCGAACGCTGCGGCGATCGACCGGTTGCCCCGCTCGGACTTGTCCTGCGCCACGCGCTGCGCGAGCGACGCGATGGCCACCGCGCGTGCCTTCCTCGGCGACCGCGTGAGCTTGACGAGGCAGGCGACCACGCGTGCGTCACGATGGCGCGCGATCGCCTCGACGACGTGAGTGCCGATGTTCGAGAACGACATCGCCTTCTTGTCGGCGGTGATGCTCACGAGCGCGTCGAACGCCGCGGAGTCGCCCACGCGCTTGCTGAGCGTCACCACGGCTTCGTCGCGAGCGTCGAAGCCCTTCGCCTGTCGCGCGACCTGGGCCAGCGCTCGCGAGGCCGCAGCGCTCTTGTCTCGCGCGAGTGCCTTGAGCGCCTTCGCGTCTCCTCTCAGGGCTGCGGCCAGCTCGTCGCTCGTCGTGTTCAGGCGTCGCTCCTCGCGGTGGTTGCTGCGCATGGTACGGCAGCAGCCGCCGACGGGGCTCGAAATCAGTTCGACTTGCGCAGCAGGTAGAACTCCCGCTGCCGCGGGGTGACGGCGCCGTCGACCTGCACGATGAGTTCCCCGCGGCCCGGCACGCTGATCAGCGCGCGCGGGCGCATCGCGCGGTACTCGGCGGTGCCTTCGGGCGCGTTGGTGAGGGGCAGCACCGCCAGGCCGCCCTCTTCGTTCGCGATGCTCACCGCGGGCGTGAGCGGCGCCGCGACGTACACGAGATCGTCGGCGTCGAAGGCGAGCAGCTGCTGCTCGGGAGGGACCGCGATGCGCACCTCGCCGCGCGTGGCGGTCTGCCAGCGGATCTCGTCGGGGTTGTGGATGAGCGTGGCGATGCCTGCGTTGCGGAACGACGCGCCGCCGGCCTGGTAGGCGTTCGAGTTGAAGACCTCCGTCGCGACGGTGTCGTCGAAGGTGAACGCGTAGAAGTCGATGATCCGGCGCGCGAGGACTCCACCCGGCACGGCGTGGCGCGGCGAGAACGAGAGGCGCGACGACGAGGTGTCGGTGCGCGGGAGCTCCTTCAGCGTGGTGCCGTCGGTCATCTGCGCGTTCGGGTTCTTGAGGAAACGGAGCGTGGTGCCGCCGGTGACGACGACTCCGACGCCGTCACGCCGGGGCAGGGTGGGCGTCTCGAAGTCGAAGCGGAACGGCACGGTGTTGCGCTTGAAGCGCACGTTGCCGAAGGAGCCGAGAGGGAGCCAGGCGCTCCCGTCCGCGGCGACGGCGATGGGCTGATCGGTGAACGGATCCTGGTTGGTGTTCACCGTGCCGAGCACCTCGGAGTCGCCGGTGTCGAGGTCGTATGTGACGACGCTGAGCTGATCATCCGCGGGGGCGTGCGCGTAGTAGAGCTTGCGGCCGACGACGTTGAAGCCGGCGTTCCGCTCGAGCGGCGCATGACGCGGCGTGGGCAGCTTCACGATGCAGTAGCCGGTGGGGCTCGTGCACCGCTGCGCGGCGGGGATGATCGGCGTCAGGCCCGCGAGGCACTTCGGGTTCGCGACGCAGTCGAGGCGGCCGGTCCTCGCGAGCACGCCGGCAGCTGCGACGCCCGGTGACGCGAGCTCGACGGTGATGGTGCCTTCGGTGCTCGTCTTGCGCTCGAGGCGCGACCACTCGCCGCCGTTGCGGAACCACACTTTGCAGTCTTCGTGCGTCTGGCCGTGCATGGCGAGCGTCGCGGGGTCGATGGGCACGGTGAGCTCGATGGGCTTCGCGAAGGTGACGTCGGCCGGGCCGACGACGAACTGCGGGCCGACTCGCTCTGCGTCGCCTTGCAGAGACTTCGCGTCGGTGCGCAGGTCGAGGGTCAGCGTGGTGCGCGCCGAGAGCGCGCCGGCGGGGACGTGCAGCATCGCGCCCGCGAGCGGGCTGTCGTCGGGGGCGAGGAGGTCTCCGCCTTCAGGGCCGAGCTCGACCGAGAGCGCTGAGCGCGCGACGTACGACTGGTCTTCCTCAGGGGTGGTCTCAGGCGGCGCGCAGGCTGAGAGGTTCATCGCGACGGTGAGGGCGGCGAGTCGGAACGAGGTCTTGAACATGGAGTCTCCTGGCTGCGGGTTGCGCACAGCAGGAGCAACGGCGAGGCCAGCCGCGCTCCGAGCGGAGAGTCGCCGACGGTTGTCGGGTCGAGCCGACAGGTGCCGGGTGGGGCCAACAGCGCGGGGCGCTCTGTCACCTGAACTGCAACGAACGCATAGTTTCCTATGCACTCGTTGCGGTGACGGTGACAGGTCACGAAAAGCGAGCCGGCAGGGCGTGGCCTGCTGGGCGTGATGGTGGCTCAACTCGA
>JBMORD010000359.1:0-5297 GCA_049322495.1 Myxococcota bacterium
GACGCCCCTGAGCCCGGCAGTGACGCCCCTCAGCCCGGCAGTGACGCCCCTCAGCCCGGCAGTGACGCCCCTCAGCCCGGCAGTGCCGCCCCTCAGCCCGGCAGTGACGCCCCTCAGCCCGGCACTACGACGCGCGCCTCCACGCGATGACGAGCCACCAGATCGCCGCGAGCCCGAGCAACGCGAACAGGCTCTGCACGTCGATCCGCGGCAGCGCTCGGATGAAGTCGCCGCCGTGACTCCAGACCTGCTGCACCGAGAGCACCGCGAGCGGCCACGGCAGCCAGCGAACGCGCAGGAAGAACACCACCGCCATGAACAGGTTGATGAGCACGAACGCGGCGTGCGTGGTCCACGGCATCGGCTCGCTGATGTTGGGCCAGATCAACGCGAGGCCGTGGAACACGCCAGCGCAGAGGAAGACCACGCCGACCGCGCGCACCAACCGGTTCAGCCAGACGAGCGACATCCGCGGGACACTACTCACGCCGAGCCGCTCACCGATCGCCTTCGACCATTCGCCCGCGAGAGCCGCGGCGCGCGCGCGGGGCCTCCGAGACTCGGCACATGACGCCCTTCCTCGCGCGCTACGTGCTCGGCTGGCTGAGCTTCTGCCTCCTCGCGCTCGGGCTCGCCACGCGGCTCGAGCTCGACCTCGCCGCCGAGCTCCGGTTCCTCCTCGTGCCGTGGAAGCTCGCCGTCTTCCTTCCGGCGATCGCCTTCGTCACCTTCGCCGGCCGCTTCACCGACGACGAGACGTGGGACGTCGTCACCGGCTTCGGCATGTCGGCGCTCACCTTCCTCAGCTCCGCGTGGGCGGTGGGGACGCTCTGGAAGGTGCTCACCGGCGAGCGGCCGTGGTTCGCCGCGCTCGTCGCCCTCGCCGCCTGCCTCTTCGCGAGCAGCTGGTTCTACGACGGCTACCTGCTGCTCCGGGACGGCGCGTACACGCACCGCTGGCTCGGCAACCTCCGGCTCTCGCCGATCATCTACGGCTGCGCCGGCCTGCTGATGAACCTCGAAGCGCGCGGGCGCGGCGTCGGGCTGGCCTTCACGCGCCCTGACTGGCCGGCGCTCAGGAGCGAGCAGGTGAGCCTGCCGATGGTCGCGGCCGGCGTCCCGCTCGTGGCGCTCGCGGCCTTCGTGCTGGTCGCGTTCGTGCGCTGGGACGGGCTCGAGCCGTGAGTGCCTGCGGAGCTCACTCCCCGGCGACGATGTTCAGCGAGTTCACCGGCGAGGTGTTGGTCATGTAGTCGATGAACGCCTCACTCACGGCGAGCGCGCGCAGTCGCTGGCGAGCGAAGGGAGTCCAGACCAGCGCCTCGTCGCGCTCGAGGCGGGCGGGCACCTGGTCGTTGCCGATCGCGGCGCGCGCCACCGCGACGAGATCCGCCCCGAGCTCCAGGGCGCGCTCGGCGTCGGCGCGCGAGCGCACGCTGCCCGCGCTGATCAGCGGCAGCTCGGCCCCGACGCCCTCACGCACGTACGAGACGAGGAAGCGCTCCGGGTACTTCCGCGCCCGCGCGGCGGCCTCGAAGTGCGAGAGGTGCGCCCACGAGATGCCGTCCTCTGCGAGCCACTGCAGCAGGCGCACGTTCTCGTCGAGGTCGAGCCCGGTCTCGAGGCCGAAGCCCTCGAGGCTCACGCGGTACCCCACGAGGAAGTCGCTCGGCACGCGCGCGCGGATCGCCCTCACGCACTCCCGCGAGAAGCGGGCCCGGTTCTCCAGGCTGCCGCCCCACGCGTCGGTGCGGCGGTTGGTCATCGTGCTGGTGAACTGCGTCTGCAGGTACCCGTTCGCCCCGTGGAGCTCGACGCCGTCGAAGCCCGCCCGCGCCGCGCGCACGGCCGCGGAGGCGAAGTCGTCGATGATGCCTTCGATCTGTCGCGTCGTGAGCTCGAGCGGGGGCACGAAGCCTTCGATCGGCAGCTCGTAGCGACTCGCGCTCGCCGCCGGGAGCCCGGTGAGCGAGGGGATCGTGCGCGAGCCGCCGTGACAGAGCTGCGCGATGAGCGCCTGGTTCGGCCGCCGCAGGCGCGCGGCCAGCGCGGTGAGGGCCGGCACGAGCGCGTCCTCACCGAAGCTGAGCTGCCGGTGGAAGGCGATCGACGTCTTCGACACCGCGGCGGCGCAGGTGATGACGAGCCCGTAGCCGTCGTCGCACAGCCGCCCGAGCCAGCGCGCCTCAGCCTCGCTCGGAGCGCCATCGACGTGGCTCTGGCTGGTGGTCATCGGCGCGACGACGAACCGGTTGCGCAGCGTGCGGCCGGCGAGCGTGTACGGGGCGAAGGGGCTCATGCGGCCTCCCGCGCCCAGCTCGCCGCCGCCTCGCGGGCGAACTCGTCCACCGTGCGGCCGGGGCGACCGAGGACCTCTTCGACGTGCGGCGAGACCGCGGCGAAGGCGCCCTTGCGCAGGAGCGCCTGGAACGCGAGCCGCGCCTCGAGCCGCTCGGCCGACAGGCCCTCGGCGCTGGCCGCCGCGCGGGCCTCCGCCTCGCTCAGCGCGCGGTACCGGATGCGCCGCCCCGTCGCGCGGGAGATCGCGCCCGCCAGCTCCTCGTGCGTGAGGCCGGCCGGACCGGTCACGTCGAGCCCCCTGCCCTCGAGCCCGTCGCGCGTCAGCGCCGCGGCACACACCGCCGCGAGCTCGCGAATGTCGACGTACGACACCCGCGCCTCGCCCGCGGCGACCGCCAGCTCGTCGCGCCTCGCGATGCCCTCGCGCAGCGCCCCCTCGCAGAGGCTCTGCAGGAAGTAGTTCGGCCGCACGTGGGTGAAGGCGAGCCCCGAGGCCTCCAACGCCTGCTCGAGCCGGAACAGCGCGGAGCCCTTCGCGCGATCGACGCCGAGGCCCGTGAGGTTCACCACGCGCTCCACGCCCGCGCGACGCAGCGCCCGGAACACCTCCGCCCCGAGCTCGTCGGGGCGCGGCACCTCGCGCGGTGTCAGGTAGAAGGCGCGGCGGGCCCCTTCGAAGCCAGCCGCCCACGTCTCGGGGCGCAGGAGCTCGAAGCCGCTCCGCCGCGAGAGCGCGCGCACGGCGTGGCCCTCCGCGCGCAGCGCGGCCACCAGCTGCGCCCCGACCCGACCGCTTCCACCGATGACGACGAGGTCCATGGCGCAGTGAGTGACACGCACCCTTCGTTCACACAAGCCGCCATCAGGTGAACGATTCGTTCATGATTCATGACCATGAACCTGCGCCGGCTGTCGGTCTTCGTGAAGGTCGTCGACGAAGGGAGCTTCTCCGGCGCCGCCCGCGCGCTCGACCTGCCGCGCTCGGCGGTGAGCCAGGCCATCTCCGGGCTCGAGCGGGAGCTGGGCGTCCGCCTGCTCAACCGGACGAGCCGCGCGATGACCATCACCGAGGCGGGCCTGACGCTGCACCGCCGCGCCGCGCCCGCCCTGCGCGCCATCGACGAGGCGTCGCTCGAGGTCACCGACCATCAGGGGTCGCTGCGAGGCCGGGTCCGGCTGACGGCGCCCGTCGAGCTGGGCACGCGCCTGCTCGAGCCGGTGCTCTCGCGCTTCCTCACCAGGAACCCCGGCGTCGAGCTCGACGTGGTGTTGACCTCGAAGGTGCTCGACCTCACCGAGGAGGCCATCGACCTCGCCGTGCGCAACGGGCCGCTGCGTGACGAGTCGCTGGTGGCGCGGCGGCTCGGCGGCGCCGCGGCGGGGCAGTCGGCCGGCCTCTTCGCCGCGCCGGGCTACCTCGCCGCGCACGGCCAGCCGCGGAGGCTGCGGGAGCTCGAGGCGCACGCGGCGATCGTCGTACGCGCCGGGCGCGGTCGCGCGAGCTGGAAGCTGACCGGGCCCGACGGGGCCGTGACCGTCGAGGTGCGGCCGAAGCTCAGCGTCGACTCGTGGGGCTACGCGCTGCGCGCTGCGCTCAGCGGCGTCGGGGTGGCCCTGCTGCCCACCTTCCTCTGCGCCGCGGAGGTCAAGCGCGGCCAGCTCGTCCGCGTGCTGCCGTCGTGGGGCCTGCCAGAGAGCACGCTGTGGCTGGTCTACCCCTCTGGCCGCTACCTCCCTCGCGCGGTCGCGGCCGTGCGCGACGCCCTGCTGGCCGCCTTCCCCTCGTGAGGGCCACGCGGCTCAGGCCGTGAACCGCCGGAGCCGCAGCGAGTTGGCCAGCACCGACACGCTCGAGAGCGACATCGCCGCGCTGGCGAAGACGGGCGAGAGCTCGAGGCCGAAGAAGGGCACCAGCGCGCCCGCCGCGAGCGGGATGCCGACCAGGTTGTAGATGAAGGCCCAGAAGAGGTTCTGGCGGATGGTGCGCATCGTCGCGCGCGCCAGCGCCAGCACCCGCGCCACCGCGCGCAGCCCGCCGCCGAGCAGCACCACGTCGGAGGTGGACACCGCCACGTCGGTCCCGCTCCCGATGCCGATGCCCACGTCGGCCGCCGCGAGCGCGGGGGCGTCGTTGATGCCGTCGCCGACCATCGCCACCACGTGGCCCGCGGCCTTCTCGCGGCGGACGACCTCCGCCTTCCCTTCCGGCCGCACCTCCGCGTCGACCTGCGCGATGCCCACCTCGCGCGCGATGGCCTTCGCGGTGCGCTCACGATCTCCGGTCACGAGGTGCACGGTGAGGCCGGAGCCGACGAGCGCCTCCACCGCCTCGCGCGCGCCGGTCGAGGGGCGATCGGCCACCGCGACCAGGCCCGCGAGCGCGCCGTCGATGGCGACGAAGGAAGGCGTGCGCCCCGCGTCGGCGAGCTGCGCGGCCTGCGCCTCCAGCGGCGCGACGGGGGCCTCGATCCACTCCGGAGTGCCGATGCGCACGCGCCGACCGGCGAGCTGCGCCTCGACGCCGCGCCCGGCCTCCATCACGAACTGCGAGGCGCGGAGCACGTCGATGCCGCGCTGCTCGGCGCCCGCGACGATGGCCCGCGCGATGGGGTGCTCGCTGAGCCGCTCGACGGCGGCGACGGTCGAGAGGAGCGCGCGCTCGTCACCCTGCACCGCCACCACGTCGGTGAGCGTCGGGCGGCCCTCGGTGACGGTGCCGGTCTTGTCGAGCAGCACCACGTCGACGTGGCTCGCCGCCTCGAGCACCGCGCCGCCCTTCACCAGGAGCCCGAGCTGCGCGCCCCGCCCCGTGCCCACCGCGACGGCGGCCGGCGTGGCGAGGCCGAGCGCGCACGGGCAGGCGATGACCAGCGCAGGCGGTTCAGTGCCCAGGAGAAGTTGCGGATCCTTCGGCTGGTTGACGAGACCACCGAGGCGGGTGGCGTCGGCGCGATCTTGCGACGCGAGGGGCTGTACTCGTCGCATCTGACTGAGTG
>JBMORD010000360.1:0-5279 GCA_049322495.1 Myxococcota bacterium
GAGGCTGCGCCAGGCGGCGGTGAAGCGGGCGCACCGGGCGCGACCGTGCCGACGGCGACCGCGTCGACGGCCCTCACGCCGGAGCTCACGGCGCTCATGCACGCGCGGCTCGCGGCGGTGGCCGAGGGCTGCTATCCGCCGGCGGCGAAGCGGTTCCGGCAGCGGGGCACGGTCCAGCTCTCGTTCTGCATCGACGCGAGCGGCGCCGCGCGCACCACCGAGGTGACGCAGTCGAGCGGCTCGGAGCTCCTCGACGCAGCGGCGCGCACGTGCGTGGTGGCGCGCGCCGCGCCGTTCCCTCCCGAGGCGGTCGAGCGCTGCTTCGCGGTGCCGGTGCGCTTCGGCGCGCAGTGACGCGTCAGTACACGTCGTACTTCTTGCGGAGCGCCTCGTGCTCCTCGGCGTTGCGCGACGGGTGGAGCTGCTTCTGCGCGTCGTGCAGGTAGTAGAGGAAGTCACTCGCCGTGGGGCGCAGCGCCGCTTCGAAGGACGCGTAGGTCGGCGCGCCGATCGGCGTCGGGGGCAGGCCCTTGCGGTGGCGCGTGTTGTACGGGTCGCTCTGGTCCCTCAGCTTCACCAGGAACGCGGCGCGATCGTTCCATTCCTTGAGCTCGTAGCGGCTGGTGGCGTCGACGCCGAGCGGGTAGCCCAGCTCGATGCGCTTCCAGAGGATGCCCGAGACGATGGGGCGGTTGCTCGGCACCGGCTCCTCGCGCTCGAGCATCGAGGCCATCGTCACCAGCTCGTGGAGCGAGCGCTTGTAGCCGCGGAGGTCGGCCTCGAGCGGGGTGAAGACGCGGGCGGCGAACTGGTCGAGCTGCTTCTGCACCAGCACCCGCGGGTCGATGCGCCCCTTCGGGAGCATGTACGTCTCGGGGTAGAGGTACCCCTCGAGCGTGCCGTCGGGCAGCGTGAAGGGCGCGGTGTAGCCCTCGCGCGACGAGGCGGCCTTGACGTACGCGCCCGGGTCCGCGCGGCCCGCTGCGGCAAGCGCCTCGTCGACGTCGCGGATGCGCCAGCCTTCGACCACCACGAAGGGCTCGTCTTCGGCGAGCGGCGGCTTCTCGAGCGCGGCGGCGAGCTCCATCGGTGAGAGCGCGCGCGAGAGCTTGAACTTGCCGGCCTTGAGCGACAGCCCGCCGCGCTTCCACACCACGAAGCGGAAGACGGTGGTGTCGGGCACGAGGCCGTTCTTCTCGAGCAGCACGCCGACGCTGCGCGCGTTCGCGCCCTTCGGCACCTCGAGCTCCACCTCACCGCCGCCGGGGCCGGGCGCGGTGGCGAGCGTGGACAGGCGCAGCCAGAAGCCGCCGACGCCGAGGGTGAGGACGACGAGCAGGACGAGGAGGACGAGGACCAGGCGCTTCACGAACGTCGAGTATGCGCGACGCCTCCGCTTCCAGCTACAAGGCGCGCACATGGAGCTCACCCGCTCGCCGTCGCTCGGCCCGCTCTATGCGCGGGCGCTCTTCGCCCGGAAGCCGTCGCTGGTGCCCGAGGGAAGCCTGGTGGCGCGCCTCGAGGGCTCGCTCCCCGTGCGCGTCGACGACGGCAGGCTCGCTCGCTACCGCGCGCTGTGCGGCTGGCGTGGCGACGACGTGCCGCCGACGTGGCCGCACGTGCTGGCCAGCGGGCTCCACCTCGCGATGCTCACCTCGCGCGAGTTCCCGGTGCGCCTGCTCGGCCTGGTGCACCTCGCCAACCGCATCGAGCAGCGGCGCGCGCTGTCGGCGACCGAGGCAGGGCGGCTGGTGGCCACGCTCGAGGGGCACCGCGACACGGAGCGCGGCCAGGAGTTCGAGCTCCACACCGAGCTCCGCGTCGGCAGTGAGGTGCCGTGGCGGGAGACGTCGACCTTCCTCGCGCGGCGCAAGCGGACCGGCTCGAAGGTGCCGTCGCCTCCGGGGGCGCGAGCTGCGGTGCGACGCACGGTTCAGCTGGAGGCGCCCGCGGGCCTCGGGCGTCGCTACGGCGCGGTCGCGGGCGATCTGAACCCCATCCACGTGGGCGATCTGCCGGCACGCCTCTTCGGGTTTCCCCGCGCCATCGCGCACGGCATGTGGTCGCTGGCGCGCTGCGCGGCGGAGCTGGAGGTGCACGGCGCTGGCACGCTCGAGGCGCAGTTCAAGCTGCCGCTGTTCCTCCCGTCTCGCCCGGTGCTGGAGGTGCTCGACGATGGCGCCTTTCGCCTCGTCGACGAGCGACGCGAGAAGCCGCACCTCGATGGAAGGTGGTCGCGCGCGACCTGAGCGGAGCGCGTATGGTGCGCCGCCATGCGAACGCACCTCACCTCCGCCGTGCTGCTCCTCGCGGCCTGCACCTCGACGCAGAGCGCGACGCCGACGCCACCTCCCGCCGTGACGCCGCCGGTGGTCGCCGAGCCGGCGCCGCCGCCGCCGATGCAGCCGGAAGACCCGTGGCTCTGGCTCGAGGACGTGTCGGGCGAGAAGGCGCTCTCGTGGGCGCGCGAGCGCAACGCCGTCTCACAGAAGGAGCTCGAGGCCGATCCTCGCTTCGCCCCGCTCCGCGCGCGCCTGCGCGCGATCTACGACTCGAAGGACCGCATTCCTTCGCCGTACGTGCAGGGCCGCTTCATCTACAACTTCTGGAAGGACGAGGCGCACCCGCGCGGCCTCTGGCGCCGCACCTCGCTGGCGGAGTACCGCAAGCCCGCGCCGGCGTGGGAGCTGGTGCTCGACGTCGATGCGCTGGCGGCGGCAGAGAAGAAGAGCTGGGTGTGGCACGGCTGGCAGTGCCTGCCGCCGAAGTACGAGCGGTGCCTCTTGAGCCTCTCCCCCGGCGGCTCTGACGCGGAGGTGGTGCGCGAGTACGACGTCATGAAGAAGGCCTTCGTCGAGAACGGCTTCTCGCTGCCCGAGGCGAAGTCGCAGGTGAGCTGGAAGGATCTCGACACGCTGTGGGTGGCCACCGACTTCGGCCCCGGCACGCTGACCAGCTCCGGCTACCCGCGCCAGGTGCGTGAGTGGAAGCGCGGCACGCCGCTCGCCTCGGCGAAGCTGATGCTCGAGGGCGAGCAGACCGACGTGAGCGTCTCGGGCGAGCGCGAGTTCGACCACGGCCGCACGCGGGACTGGTTCGTGCGCAGCAAGACCTTCTTCAGCGACGAGACCTGGCTGCTCGAGGGCGACAAGCTCCTCAAGATCGACAAGCCGGACGACGCGATGGTCTCTGCCTGGGACGATCAGGCGCTGCTGCGCCTCCGCTCGGACTGGGTGATCAACGAGAACATCTACAAGGCGGGCTCGCTGCTCGTGCTGCCCATCGCCGACCTCAAGGCGGGCAAGCGCAACTTCACGGTGCTCTTCGAGCCGAAGCCCAACACCTCGCTCGAGATGTGGACCGGCACGAAGACGGCGATCTTCATCTCGACGCTCGAAGACGTGAAGTCGGTCATCTTCGTCGCCACGCGCGGCAAGAAGGGCTGGGAGCAGAAGCGGCTCGACACGCCCGCGGTCGGCAGCTTTGGCATCGCGGCGTGGGATGACAACGTCAACGACGACTACTTCTTCTGGGACACCGGCTTCATCACGCCGTCCACCGTGATGCTCGGCTCGCTGGGGAAGGCGAAGCGCGAGCTGCTCAAGACGTCGCCGGCCTTCTTCAAGGCCGACGGCCTCGAGGTGAGCCAGTTCTTCGCCACCTCGAAGGACGGCACGAAGGTCCCCTACTTCCAGGTCGCGAAGAAGGGCCTCGCGCTCGACGGCAACACCCCCACGCTGCTCGAGGGCTACGGCGGCTTCGAGGTCTCGCTCACGCCGTACTACGACCCCACGGCGGGCGCGGCGTGGCTCGAGCGGGGCGGGGTGTTCGTGCTCGCCAACATCCGCGGCGGCGGCGAGTACGGGCCGGCGTGGCATCAGGCGGCGCTCACGCACCACCGTCAGCGCGCGTACGATGACTTCGCCGCGGTGGCGGAGGATCTCATCGCCCGCAAGGTCACCTCGACCAGGAAGCTCGGCATTCTCGGTGGGAGCAACGGCGGGCTGCTGATGGGCGTGATGCTCACCCAGCGCCCGGAGTTGTTCGGCGCCATCGTCTGCCAGGTGCCGCTGCTCGACATGAAGCGGTACCACCTGCTGCTCGCGGGCGCCTCGTGGATGGAGGAGTACGGCGACCCCGACAAGGCGGAGGACTGGCTCGCGCTCAAGCAGTTCTCGCCGTACCAGAACGTGAAGAAGGGCACGAAGTACCCGCGCACGCTCTTCACCACCTCGACGAAGGACGACCGCGTGCACCCGGGCCACGCGCGCAAGATGGTGGCGCGCCTGCTCGAGCACGGCGCGGACGTCCTCTATTACGAGAACATCGAGGGCGGTCATGGCGGCGCCGCGAACAACGAGCAGCGGGCGTACATGAACGCGCTGGCGTGGACGTTCCTCGCCCGCGAGCTCGGGCTGCCCTGACGATTTCGCGCCGGTTTTCGTTGCGTCACCAACGATGGGTGGCGACAACGCGTGCATGTCGTCGCGCCTCGTCACCCGCCTGTTCGCGCTCGCCGTCGCGGTGGGCACGGTGCCCGCGCTCGCCAGCGGCTCGGGTCACGGAGATCCGGCCGCGCCGGTGGTGCTGGCGCTCGCGGTCATCCTCATCGCGGCGAAGGTCGGCGGCGATCTCGCGACGCGCATCCACCAGCCCGCGGTGCTCGGCGAGCTGCTGGTGGGCGTGGTGCTGGGCAACGTGTCGCTCCTGGGCGTGCAGCTCTTCGAGCCGATCGCCGCGAACGCGTTCATCGACATGTTCGCGCGGGTGGGGGTGATCATCCTCCTCTTCGAGGTCGGCCTCGAGAGCACCGTCGACCAGATGATGAAGGTCGGCCTCTCGGCGCTGCTGGTGGCGGTGGTGGGCGTCGCGGTGCCGTTCGTGGCCGGCTACTTCGTCACGCGGCTGCTGCTGCCGGAGCACTCGAGCTTCGTGGCGCTCTTCATCGGCGCGACGCTCACCGCGACCAGCGTGGGCATCACCGCCCGCGTGCTGAAGGATCTCGGCAAGAGCCAGACGCCGGAGGCGCGCGTCATCCTCGGCGCGGCGGTCATCGACGACGTGCTGGGCCTGGTCATCCTCGCGGTGGTGACGGGCATCATCGGGGCGGCCGACCGGGGCACCGAGCTGGCGATCGGCGAGGTCGCGCTGACGCTCGGCAAGGCGATCGGCTTCCTCGTCGGCTCGCTGGTGCTCGGCCTGTGGCTCTCGCCGCGGCTCTTCCACCTCGCGTCGCTGCTCCGCGCGCGCATGGTGCTGCTCGCGTTCGGGCTGGGCTT
>JBMORD010000361.1:0-5265 GCA_049322495.1 Myxococcota bacterium
TGCCTCGCGGCTGTATGCGAGGCGCCGCGCACGACCGGAGCAATGGAACCCGCCGGAGGCAGCGAAGGGCGTGGGGGTGCCTCGCGGCTGTATGCGAGGCGCCGCGCACGACCGGAGCAATGGAACCCGCCGGAGGCAGCGAAGGGCGTGGGGGTGCCTCGCGGCTGTATGCGAGGCGCCGCGCACGACCGGAGCAATGGAACCGGTGTCCCGGTCGACTCGTTGCGCGCCGGAGCAGCCCCCGTCATCGAACGAGAGACGCCTCTCGCGTCGCCTCCGGGGGAACCTCGTGAATCTGGACAACGCCATCGACGCTCATGCGCAGTGGAAGATCAAACTCCGCACCGCGATCCGCACCCGGCAGCCGCTCGACGCCGACACCATCGCGAAGGACAACGTGTGCGAGCTCGGCAAGTGGCTCCACGGCGAAGCGAAGGAGCGCTACGGCGCCACGCCCGCGTGGGCGGAGTTGCTGCAGCTCCACGCGACGTTCCACCGCGCCGCGGCCGAGGTGGCGAAGGCCATCAGCGCCGGGAAGTACGACGAGGCGGAGCGGCTCCTCACGGCGCCGGCCTACGTCACCGCGTCGAAGCAGGTGACGGTGGCCATCATGCAGCTCAAGGTCGGCCTCCGGGCGGCCTGATCAGCTGATCCACCCTCACCTCCGCAGCGCCGCCTTCGCCGCCGGCGCGTCGGGGCCGTTCTTGAACCTCGCGAGGTACTCGGCGGCGACGAGCTTCGCCTCATCGTCACGCTGGGCGCGCACCAGCACCTCGAGCTGACGGCCGAGCGCGGTCGGCGCGGTGGGCGCGTTCGGCGACTCCTGGGCGGCCTGACGGAACCAGCGCAGGGCGCCGTCGACGTCGCGCTGGGCGTCAGCGAGCTCGCCGAGGCGCAGCGCGGCCTCGCTCGCGCCGACGGTCCCCGAGAAGCGCTCGCGCACCGCGAGCCAGGCCTCGGTCGCGCGCTGCGGCTCCTTCGCCTTGCGCGCGACGTCGCCCAGTGCCAGCACGTCGGCGAGCGGCATCGAGCGCGCGAGCCAGGTGAAGCCGGCCTGCTCGGCGGCGCTCATCGCCCCGCGCGCGTCACCCTTGTCGGCGAGCTGACGCCACGACGGGCCGGTGTAGCGCGGCGGCTCGACGGGCCTGTCCTGCTCGCGGCGGCGCTTCGCGGGCGCGGTGGTGGCATCGTCGGCCCCCGCCGCCACCGGCGCGGCCTCGAGGTACAGCGACGCGCTCGCCGGCTCCGCGAAAGCCTCCAGCTTCTGGCGCGAGGTGACGCGCTGACGGGCGAGCCCCGGGCCGTCGACCTCCACGATGCCGTCGTCCATCTCCACCACCAGCCCGTGGGTGTCGGGGTTCCACCGGAGCTCGAACTCGGTGCCCACCACGTGCACGCGGTACGGGCCGGCGGAGAAGGTCCACCGCGTCTGCTGGCGGTGCACCACCTGCACGTGCGCCGCGCCGCGCTCGAGCGAGACCTGCGCGCCCTGCGCGGTGACGCCGAGCAGCCGCAGCTCCGACGCCTCGCGCACGCGCACCTCGGAGCCGTCGCTGAAGTCCATCACCTCTTCTGCGCCGGGCGCCGCGGCCACGAAGTCGACCGGCGCCTCGGGCTGCCCACGGAGCTGCACGCCGAGCGGCGCTTCCGGCCACAGCACGAGCGCGAGCCCCGCCGCCGCCGCGAGCGCGAGCGCCGGCGCGACGAAGCGCCACCGCGACGGCGCGGGCGCGTCGATGCCGTACAGGTGCTCCGCGAAGCGCTCGCGCGCGCCGGCGAGGAGCGCCTTCGAGTCGCGCTGGCTCGCCGCCGCCCGCGCCACGCGCCTGCCGAGGGTGTCGAAGCCGCTCACGTCACCACCTCCCGCTCCGGGAGGAGCGCGCGCAGCTCGCGGTCCTGGCCGGCGCGCCGCTCGAACTCCGCCTCGGCGCGCCAGATGCGCCGCTTCGCGGTGGACAGCGACATCTTCATCGTCTCGGCGACCTCGGTCAGCTCGAGGCCTTCGAAGTGGCGCAGGGTGAAGGCGAGGCGATCGTCGACGTTCATCCCCGCGAGCACCGCCATCACCTTCTTGAGCAGCAGCCGCTCCTCGAGCGCGTCGGTCGTCGTCGGGAAGGGCACCACGTCTGCTTCCTCGTCGGGGTTGCCCAGCGGCAGCCAGCTGCGCCACTTGCGGCGGCGCAGCGTCTCGCGCACCGTGAAGACCGTCAGCCCGCGCAGCCACGGCTTGAGCTTGTCGGGGTCGCGCACGCGGTCGATGCCCTCGAGCGCCCGCGCGAAGATGTCCTGCAGGAGATCCTCGAGCTCGCGGTCGGCCCCCAGCAGCCGGCGCAGCACCGAGAGCACGTACGGCGCGAACGCGTCGTAGAACTGGAGCCACGTGCCCGGCCGCTTCGCGCGCAGCGCCTCGAGCAGCCGCTCGTCGGTCACGGGGAACGACACGGGCTGGGTGCGAGCCAGGGCTGCCACGAAGCGCCCGGTGACCTGAGCGCGCGCTCGCGGTTCAACCGGTCTGATCTCGAAGGGTTGCGTGGGCAGCACGGGGCGGCGCGATGCGAGCGGCGCGCCACCGGCGCCCGACGGGTGGCAACGCGGGGGCCAGGGGTGCCCCTGTGTTGCCACGCGTTGCCACGGGAGCGGCTCACCGGTGGGGGGCGGCGTCCACAGAGCGTGGGGTGCGCCCCCGGCGGAGCAGCGTGAGGGCGGCCAGGGCGAAGAGGCCCTCGACGGGCACCGCGGCGCAGCTCGCCCCCTCGCGCCCGAGAGCGTTCATCTGCAGCGAGGAGGTCGAGTCGCGCTGCGCCGGGTACGCGCGGTCGGCGAACACCAGGTGCGCCTGGAGCTGCAGCGCGTACTCGCCGTCGACGTCGGCGGTGAAGGTCGGCGCTTCGCCCTGCGGGTACGCGTACATCCACCGGTTGCTCTGGGTGACGACGCCCACCGGCGAGGTGATGGCCGCCTTCGAGCCGGCGGGGCGGCGCGCGACGGTCCACGCGTACTCGATGGCCGCGCCGTTGCGGTTGGCGAAGAGCGGGAGGCGGAACTGCTCGCCGGCCTTGAGCGTGACGTGCCCGCCGCCGTGCACCCGGAAGGGGCCGTTGGGGTCGAGGCAGTCCTCGCGGTTGGTCGGGTCGATGACGACGCAGTAGTGCGGGTCGCACGCCTCGCCGACGCCATCGGCATCTTCGTCCCACTGGCCGCGGTTGCGCGCGCCCGGGCAGTTGTCGGCGCTGTCGAGGATGCCGTCGTCGTCGCGGTCGAGGTCGCAGACGTCTCCCTGGCCGTCGAGGTCGAGGTCGGCCTGGCCGGGGTTCACCGCCGCGAGGCAGTTGTCGAAGGTGTCGCTCACGTTGTCGCCGTCCTGGTCGGCGTTGCAGCGCGGGTCGGCGAGCGGCGCGTTGCCCGGGTTGGGCAGCAGCGGGCAGAGGTCGGTGACGTCGGCGAGGCCGTCTCCGTCGTCGTCGCCGTCGCAGGCGTTGCCGAGCTGATCGCCGTCGGTGTCGAGCTGCGCCGCGTCGGACACGCGCGGGCAGCGGTCGAGCGCGTTGAGCACGCCGTCGCCGTCGAGATCGTCGTCGCAGGCGTCGCCGCGCCCGTCACCGTCGGTGTCGAGCTGGTCGAAGTTCGACGCCGCCGCGCAGGTGTCGCAGCGGTCGCCCACTCCATCGCCGTCACCGTCGAGCTGCTCGCGGTTCGACGCGAAGGGGCAGTTGTCGCTGGTGTCGGAGCGGCCGTCGCCGTCGGCGTCGTCGGTGTACGCGAGCGTCTTGCCGTCGTCGGTGTACGCGACCCACACCGAGCAGCCGCCGCCGGTGCACACGCCGTCGACGCACGCTCCGCCGCCGCCGCCGCCCTCCTCTTTCGGGCGGCCGCAGTTCGAGCCGAGGCACTCCGGGTTGTCGGGGGACTGGGCGAGCGCAGGCAACGACGCGAGCGCGAGGAGCAGCGGGAGCAGCGTGCGGTTCTTCATGGGGCCTCCGTGGCGGTGACGGAGGCTCCATGTGACGCGAGATGGTTTTCGCGGTTCAGCGGTGGGTGTTAGCTGACGCGCATGGCGCTCCCTCCCTGTGGCCTCTACCGCACCACCCACGCCGTCGCCGGAGTCCCCGCGGGGCGGCTGGTGTACTTCCACAACCACGGCGACCCGGGCGCGGGCCTCTACCTGCCCGAGTCGTGGAACCTCAACCGCGCGAAGTGGGCGCCGCAGGGCTTCACGCTGCCCGATGAGGCGTCAGCGGGCTTCCTCTCGCCGCTGCCGCCCGAGGGGCTCTACGCGGTGAAGGAGCCCTTCTACTGCTGCGAGAAGCAGTGCGTGCGCTACGAGGCGAACCAGCTGGTGCAGCTCGGCTACGACGGCGCGGCGACGCCCATCCTCTTCGTGCCGGAGTTCACCGCGAAGGGCCTCGGCTTCCCCGAGCGCGGCAACGCGCTGGCGCACGCGGCGCTGGCGAAGCTGACGCTGTTGCGCGTGGCGCAGGGCACCGAGGTCGCGCGCGACGGCTTCATGCACTGAGCGGGCGATGGCTCGCATCAGGCGGCGTGCTGCGCGCGTTCGTGCGGCGATGACGCCGCGGCTACCGTCGCGCGCACCATGGACGGACTGCTGACTGCTTCGAAGATTGCCGCCGAGCTGAAGGTCTCCGACGCGAAGGTGAAGAAGGCCATCGCCGCGCTCAAGCTGAAGCCCGCCGCGAAGAAGGGCGTGTGCAGCTACTACGCGAAGGCCGACGTTCCGAAGATCAAGAAGGCCCTCGCCTGACGCGCGCCTTCACTTCCGGGCCCGGCGCGCCTTCTTCGCGTCATGCGCTTCTTCGCTGAGCGAGAACGCTTCGGAGAACACCGACGCCCCGAGGCCCTGCAGCCGCCCGTCGTCGTCCTGCATCTGGTCGAGGAGCTCGAGGAACGGCAGCCAGTCGGCGTTGCGGGCCATCAGCTCGCGCCCTCCGTGCTTCTCGAACGCGCCCACGGCCTCGTGCAGCTCGCCGAGCGCGACGCTCGCAGCCATGAGCTTCTCGACGAGCTCCTTCCGGGTCGGTGCCTTCCTGGTCGCCATGCAGGGCTTGTAGCGCGCGTTCGTCCGGTGGCGCGACGAGAGCTGA
The DNA here is from genome assembly GCA_049322495.1 of Myxococcota bacterium. Taxonomy (GTDB): domain Bacteria; phylum Myxococcota; class Myxococcia; order Myxococcales; family Myxococcaceae; genus Archangium_A. Next base: position 5,100 of record JBMORD010000361.1, read on the forward strand.
AGTAAGTCTCGCGCCGGGAGGGTTCACCACATGACTCGCGCGTTTCAGTTCTTCCGTGCCGGAGGTTTCGACCAGGTCCGCTTCGAGAGCGGCGCCGACTTCCTCGCGCTCGACCAGCTCGACTGGAAGCTGTGGGTCGCGCTGGCGTGCCCGACGAAGGGCCTCG